>NZ_JBIAUQ010000004.1:0-745698 GCF_042893155.1 Streptomyces sp. NPDC001668 | reverse complement strand
GGTGGTTCAGGCAGCAGCGGCTCGATGAGCGACCACAGTCCGTCCGACACGATCCACGGCCGCGACTGACGCTGCCCCATGCCCTCACCAACGAGCGATCAAGCCGAAGGGCCGGAGTGGTTCAGGGCCTGAATCCCGCGTCCTCCAGGACACCGGCCGCGACCCCCGGCCGACCAGGGCGAGCCCGACGAGGAGGTCGTCGCAGCCGATCCGCCCGGCGCCGGCCTCCTCGGAACGCGCCTCGGCCAGGGCGATCGCCTTGCGGGAGTAGGGGGTCCAGGCGATCCGCTCGGCCGCCTGGGAGGCGCCCATGGTCAGGCGGGCCCCGACATCGTCGTGGACGTCGCTCGGGGACACGCCGGCGCTCTCCAGCAGCCGGGTGGCGCTGTCGGGCTCGGCCGTGAGACCGAACAGGAGGTGTTCGGTGCCGATGTGGTTGTTGCGGTGCTGGACGGCGGCCCGCTTGACGTGGGTCATGGCTTCCCGCAGCTCCGGGGACATCTCCTCGGGGCCGTAACGCTTGTGGGGTGCGTGGAAGCGCTGCTGCACGGCCTGTCGGATGACGCCCGGCGTCCCGAGAGATGCGCGGCGCTCGTCAACAGGGCGAGCCGGTCGGGCTGTTCTTGTCCGCCGGAGCGGTGGGCGGTCTCACAGGTGCGGTCTGTTCGGTCGGCGCCCCGCCCGCCGGCCCCGCCGGCCCCGTCGGCACCATCGGCACCATCGTCCACTTCTCCTCGATCCGGCCGACCTTCCACACCACCAGCGCGACGATCCACGTGGCGAAGAACAGCGCCACGATGACGAATCCCAGGAGGTTGAGGTCGAGGCCGCCGATCCAGGCCCAGAAGGGGCCGTGCAGGCCCAGCTTGTCGGCGAGCAGGCCCAGGAGTTCGACCGTGCCGATGAGGAGGGCGACGGCCACGGACAGGCCGGTGATCGTGAGGTTGTAGTAGACCTTGCGGACCGGCTTGGAGAAGGCCCAGCCGTAGGCGAAGTTCATGAAGGAGCCGTCGATCGTGTCGAGGAGGGACATGCCGGCGGCGAAGAGGACGGGCAGGGTGAGGATCGCGTACCAGGGCAGCCCGGAGGCCGCGCCCGACCCGGCCAGGACCAGCAGGGCGATCTCCGTCGCCGTGTCGAAGCCCAGGCCGAACAGGAGGCCGAGCGGGTACATCTGCCACGGCCTGGTGATCGACCTCATGACCCGGCCGAGGAGGCGGTTCATGAAGCCGCGGTTGTTCAGCTGCTCCTCCAGCGCGGCCTCGTCGTAGCGGCCGGAGCGCATCCGCCGGAACACCTTCCAGATGCCCACCAGGACGACCAGGTTGACCGCGGCGATCAGATAGAGGAACGCGCCCGAGACGGTCGTACCGATCAACGCGGTCACGTCGTGGAGCCGGGAGTCGTCGTCGCGCACCGGCCCCGCGAGGGCCTTCACGCCGAGCGAGAGCAGCAGCGCCAGCACGAAGACGACGCTGGAGTGGCCGAGCGAGAACCAGAAACCCACCGACAGGGGCCGCTGCCCCTCCCCCATCAGCTTGCGGGTGGTGTTGTCGATCGCCGCGATGTGGTCGGCGTCGAAGGCGTGCCGCATCCCGAGCGTGTAGGCGGTCACGCCGATGCCGATGCCGAAGGACCTGTCGCCGACGCTGTAGTGGTGCGGGGCGACGATCGCGACGAGGGTGACCCAGCCGATCACGTGCAGCGCCACCACGACCGCGGCCATGCCGCCCGCCCTGACCCACTCCTGCCGCGTCATGGAGCCACGGACGCGGTGCCATGCCGAACCCCTCGCGGGGCCGACGGCGGGGAGGAGGGGCGGAGCGGGGTCAGGGGCGACCGTCATCGGGCGGAGGGTCCTTCTTCAGGGGGTGCGTACGGCCGCGATCAGCAGCCTTGTGCCATCCTCGGGTACCTGCAAGTCATGTGCAGTAAAGCCCGTGACAGGTCTTCCCCACGAGTCGGGAAAGCGCCCGGTCAGGGCGTCGCGTTCGGCCCGTCCGGCCGGGTGCGGCGCCGCTCGACCATCTCGCGGCTGAGGGCCTCGGTCTCCGGCTCGGAGAGCCGCTCGAAGCCGTCCTCGGTGATGACGGAGACGATCGGGAAGATCCGGCGGTTGATGTCGGGGCCGCCGGTCGCGGAGTCGTCGTCGGCCGCGTCGTAGAGCGCCTGGAGTGCGGCGAGGGAGGCCTCGCGGCGGTCGAGTCCCTTGCGGTACAGCTTCTTCAGGGCGCCTTGGGCGTACGGCGATCCGGAGCCCTCGGCGTGGAAGCCGGTCTTCTCGTAGAGGCCGCCGGCGATGTCGTAGCTGAAGATGCGGCCGCGTTCACCCTCGGGCGCGGAGGGGTCGTAGCCGGTGAGGAGGGGGACCACGGCGAGGCCCTGCATGGCCTGGCCGAGGTTCTGCCGGATCATGCCGGCCAGGCGGCGCGCCTTGCCGTCGAGGGTCATGGAGACGCCCTCGATCTTCTCGAAGTGCGTCAGTTCGACCTGGTAGAGCTTGACCATGTCGAGGGCGAGACCGACGGTGCCGGCGAACGCGACCGCCGTGTAGTCGTCGGCGGGGTGCACCTTCTCCAGGTCGCGCTGGGCGATGAGGTTGCCCATGGTGGCTCTGCGGTCGCCGGCGATGAGCACGCCGTCGCGGTAGGAGAGGGCCAGCACCGTGGTGCCGTGCGGAACCTGGCCGGGTGCGGCCCGCACCCCGTCGGGCAGGACACGGCGGGTGCTGAGCAGTTCGGGGCGGTGGGCCGCCAGGAACTCGGTGAAGGACGAGGACCCCGGGGTGAAGAACTCCTCCCCCAGCCGTCCGCCGTTCTCGTTCCACGTCATGGCACTCCCCCTCGCCCACGGGCCGACGTCCCAAGTCCTACCAGGAGCACCGGGACCGGAAACACCGGTCGCGCTCAAAGCGCCCCGCGCCGCACGAGCACGGCGAGTACCAGCAGGCCGGGAACGAGGGGCAGCCACACGGTCAGCAGCCGGTAGCCGAGCACCACGGAGGCCGCGGCCGAGGCGGGCGCTCCCGAGGCGGTGAGGGCGAAGGCGAGCGCGGCGTCCAGGGAGCCGAATCCGGCCGGAGTGGGCAGCAGGGCGGCCGCGCTGCTCGCGGCGAGGTAGAGCAGGGCCACCAGGGGCGGGGCCAGCGGCAGTGCGACGGCCCGGGTGACGGCGATCAGCACGAGCGCGTGCAGGACTACGAAGCCCAGCGAGCCGCCCCACAGGGCCGCCGCCCGGTGCGGGCGCGCGTGGATCGCCCGGATGTCGGCCCGCACACGGGCCAGGGCCCGTCGGCAGCGCGGCCGCAGCGCCGTCCCCAGGAGCACGGCGAGCGCGAGAGCAGCTAGCGCGGCGGCCGGCCACAGCGCCGACGGTCGCGGCAGTCCGAGGACCCCGGGGCAGGCCGTGGCGAGTACGGCGACGAGGGCGGCCCGCACCAGCCCGCCCACCGTGGCCTTCGCCGCGAGCGCGGTCGCCGCACATCCCGCCGACAGCCCGCAGCGCATGAGGAAGCGCAGGTTGACGGCGCCGGAGCCGAGCCCCGCGGGCAGCAGCTGGCCAGCGGCGGAGGCGGCGAACTGCGCGGCCACCAGGCGCCTGGGCGGCAGGGGCCGTAGCACCGCGCCCTGCTGGGCGAGCGCCGAGCACATCCAGGTCGCGGCGGCGGCCGTGCCGGCGGCGAGCAGCCACCCCTGGTCGGCGACGGCGAGCCGCACGGCACCGGTCTCCAGCACGGGCAAGTGCCGCCGGGCCAGACACCCGGCGACCGTCAGGACGGCGACCGTGAGGGCGAGTTGCCCGCAGAGGCGTCTGCGGGTGGGGGCGGCGACGGCCTGCCCGGACGTCACGGCGAACCGTCCCCGGCCGCTCTCGGGGCGAGGTGGATGTCCATCGCGGCGGCGGGGACGGTCCGCCAGTCGCGGGCGTAGGCGGGCGGCCGGCCGCCGGGCCGGGTGAGGGCGGCGACGGGCATACGGCGGGACGCGTCGGCGATCGCCGACGCGCTGCTGTTGGTGTTGGGGCCGTAGGCCGCGGCCGACGTGCACCCGGCGTAGTACGCGACAGGGACCGACAGGTGGCCGCTGAGCAGACAGGGCGGGCGGACACCGAGGCGGCGCAGTTCGGCCGCGGTGTCGGCCCAGTCCTGGTGATGGGCCGTGGTGCGGCGCACCGTGCGCTCCAGGACGACGTACTGCACGGCCAGATGGCCGGTCAGGCCGATCGCGAGCAGCACCGCGGCGACCGGACGCCACCGGCCGGCCGGGGTGGTCGCGAGGTGGAACAGGGCGTCGGCGACCGGGATCGCGACCAGGGCGTAGGCGGGAAGCAGGAAGCGCGGGGCCGCGTACCCGATCAGGAAGAGATAGGGCACGGCGGCCGTGGTGGCGCAGGCCAGCGGAACGAGGGTGGCTCGGGCGCGCCCGGCCCGCACGGCGACCACCAGTGCCACGGCGGCCAGCAGCGGGAGCACCGCCCACCAGGCCATGACGGCGGGGTCCGGCAGCGGCCCGGTGCACGGGCGGCACAGGCTCCGGCCGCTGAGGCTGCGCAGCTGGTCGTCCACGGCGAACTGCGGGCCGAGGCCGCCCTGGATCCGGGAGCCCTCGTGCAGGCGCTCGGCCAGGCCGCCGTAACTGACGTACGCCTCGATCACCCACTGCACTCCGCCCGCCACCAGCCCGGCCACGAGGGCGAGGAGGAAGCGCGGACGGCGGCCGACGGCGGCGGCGACGAGCAGCGGGATGCTGACCCACACGGCGTCGGTGGGCCGCATCCACGCCATGAGCGCGGTGCCCGCCACGACCCCCCACAGTGCCCTCGGGTGCTGCGAGGCCCGCAGGAAGCAGCCGGCCGCGCCCAGCCCGCCGACGGCGACCCAGTAGTTGGGCATGGCCTGCGGGCCGTAGAACACGGTGATCCACAGGGAGGCGAACAGGGCGCCTCCGACGGCGAGGACACGGGCCGGGAAGAGGCCGCGCCAGGCGCGCAGGGCCAGGTAGAGGCCCAGGCCCGACAGGACGGCGAGGTAGACGCGCAGGAGCTCGGTCGAGGTCGACCAGCTCGCGACCGGCGCGACGAGCAGCGAGACGCCGCGGGCGCGCGGGGCGCTGAAGAAGGCGGCCGGGGCCTGGACGCCGACCTGGCTGACGTAGACGGTCTCGTCCCAGCCGAGGCCCATGCCGGGGCGGACCAGGAGGAGTTGGGCCAGGGTGAAGGCGGCGGCCACCGCGGCGAGCGGCCGGGAGCCGCCGTCCCGCCGTAACGCGCCGAAGGCGGGCGACGGCGTCCGCCGTCCGGCTCCCACCAGCAAGGCACTGTCCCCGTGAGCCATGTCCACCCCTCCACCCCCGTCTGCCGAGGGGACCCGTCCGTCCGAAAAGCATGGACAAAGTAACCCGAGGCAGCGGGGGGTGCAGGGTGGGGTTCGGCCAAGCGGCGCCTGTCCGGATCGCGTCTTCGCTGTCAGCGGGCGCGCGGGCCGCGGTGCGGCGGCTGGCTGGGGGCCGGGCGGTCCCTCGCGGGCGGGACGGGGCGGACGACCGGGCCGTCGCCGTTGACGGTCAGGGCCTCGCCGTGGTGGCGGATGGTCAGGGGAGCGCCCGACATCAGGGTGTACGTCGCCTTGTCGGGGCCTATCTCCACCCGTAGACAGCGGTCCAGGAGGCGGAGGTTGAAGGCGAGGCGGCTGAACCGCTCGGGCAGCCGGGGCGCGAAACGCAGGGAGTCGCCGTCGCGCCGCAGCCCGCCGAACCCGGCGACCAGCGCCGTCCAGGTGCCGGCGAGGGAGGCGATGTGGAGTCCGTCGCGGGTGTTGCTGGCCAGGTCCGCGAGGTCCATGAGCGCCGCCTCGGCGGTGTAGGCGTAGGCGAGGGACAGATGTCCGGCGCGGGCGGCGACGACCGCCTGGACGCAGGCCGACAGGGAGGAGTCGCGTACGGTGAGCGGTTCGTAGTAGGCGAAGTTGCGGGCGATCTGCTCCTCGTCGTGGAACTCCTCGAACCAGCCGCTGCACAGGTACATCGCGAGCACCAGGTCCGCCTGCTTGACGACCTGTTTGCGGTAGATGTCGAAGTAGGGGAAATGCAGCATCAGCGGGTACTGGTCGGCGCGGGTGGCGTCGAAGTCCCAGTGCTGGTAGCGGGTGAAGCCCGCGTGCTGTTCGTGCACGCCGAGTTCGTCGTTGTAGGGGATGTGCACGGCCTCGGCGGCGTCCCGCCAGGCGGCGCTCTCCTCGTCGTCGACGCCGAGCGCGGCGGCCTGCCGCGGATGGCGGGCGCAGACGTCGGCGGCCGCGAGCAGGTTCGCGCGGGCCATGAGGTTGGTGTACGTGTTGTCGTCGGCGACCGCGCTGTACTCGTCGGGGCCCGTGACGCCGTCGATGTGGAAGACGCCGTGGTGGTCGTGGTGGCCGAGCGAGCGCCACAACCGGGCCGTCTCCACGAGGAGTTCGACACCGGTGTCGCGTTCGAAGTCGAGGTCGCCGGTGGCCTCGACGTAGCGCACCACGGCGTCCGCGACGGCGGCGTTGACGTGGAAGGCGGCGGTTCCGGCGGGCCAGTACGCCGATCCTTCGGAACCCTCGATGGTCCGCCAGGGGAACGAGGCGCCGTTCAGGCCCAGTTGCGCGGCGCGCTCGCGGGCGGCGGGCAGCGTGTTCTGCCGCCAGCGCAGGGCCTCGGCCACGGCGCCCGGCTCGGTGTAGGTGAGCAGCGGCAGGACGAAGGTCTCGGTGTCCCAGAAGGCGTGACCGTCGTAGCCGGAACCGGTCAGTCCCTTGGCGGGGATGGCCCGTTGTTCGGCGCGGGCGCCCGCCTGGAGGACATGGAAGAGGGCGAAGCGGACGGCCTGCTGGATCTCCTCGTCGCCGTCGACCTCGACGTCGGCGCGGGCCCAGAAGTCGTCGAGGTAGCCGCGCTGTTCGTCCAGGAGTCCGTCCCAGCCGCTGTGGGCCGCGGCCGCCAGGGCGGCGTCGACCTGGTCGCTCATCGCGGGCCGGGAGCGGGCTCCGGACCAGCCGTGGGCGACCAGCTTCTCCACCCGCAGACGCTGTCCCGGCTCCAGGACGGAGGTGACGGTCAGCCGGGCCAGGTCCACCGTCTCCTCGCTGCTCGTGGTGGTGCGCTCGGGTCCGTCGATCACGTGGTCGGCGGACACGGCGACCCGCAGTCCGCTGTTCCGGGTGCGGTGCACCAGGCGCAGCCGGGTGCCGTCGGCGAAGCCCTCCTCGTGCTCCAGCGGCGACTTGAGGACCTTCGACGCGCGCGGGTCGCCGTTCGACCCCGGCAGGCTCTCGTTGGTCACGAGTTCGGACTGGATCACCACCCGGGTGCGGCTGTCGACGGGTTCCACCTCGTAGGCGACGGCGGCCACCGCCCGCTGGGTGAGCGAGACCAGCCGGGTCGAGCGCACCCGTATCCGCGATCCCGCCGGCGAGATCCACTCGCAGGACCGCTCGAGGACGCCCCGGCGCAGGTCGAGGGTGCGCTCGTGGGTGACGAGACGGCCGTAGCGCAGGTCGAAGGGCTCGTCGTCGACGAGGAGCCGCACGATCTTGCCGTTGGTGACGTTGATGGCGGTCTGGCCGGACTCCGGATAGCCGTAGCCGGCCTCGGCGTACGGCAGCGGGTGCAGTTCGTGGACGCCGTTGAGGTAGGAGCCGGGCAGGCCGTGCGGTTCGCCCTCGTCGAGGTTGCCGCGCCAGCCGACATGGCCGTTGGACAGGGCGAACACGGACTCGCTCTGGGCGAGCACGTCGAGGTTCAGGGAGGTCTCGCGGACGGCCCAGGGCTCGACGGTGTAGGAGCGCTGGGTGATCACGCGGGTCCTCCCAGCTCGGCGAGGCCCTTGACGACGATGTGCGCGCCGTGCTCGTACAGGGCGTCGGCCTGCCCGACCCGGTCGAGCCCGACGACGTATCCGAAGCCTCCCGCGCGGCCGGCGTCCATGCCGGCCAGGGCGTCCTCGAAGACGGCGGACCGGGGCGCGTCCAGGCCCAGGTCGGCGGCGGCGGCGAGGAAGGTGTCGGGGCGCGGTTTGCCGGGCAGCCGGCGCTCGGCCGCGACCACGCCGTCGATGCGTACGTCGAAGAGGTCCTCGGCGTCGATCGCGCGCAGCACGTCGCGGCAGTTGGCGCTGGAGGAGACGATCGCGGTGCGCAGTCCCCGGGCGCGGGCCGCCCTGATGTAGGCCAGGGTGTCGTCGTAGGCCTCGACGCCGTCGGTGCGGATCTTCTCCAGGACGAGGGCGTTCTTGCGGTTCCCGAGGCCGTGGACGGTCTCGGCGCCCGGCGGGTCGTCCGCGTTCCCGTCCGGCAGTTCGATGCCGCGGGAGGCGAGGAAGGTGCGCACACCGTCGGCCCGCGGCAGACCGTCGACGTACTCGTCGTAGTCGTTGTCGTCGAAAGGGCGGAAGTGCTCGCCCTCGCGTGCGCGCAGGAACGCGTCGAACATCTCCTTCCAGGCGGCCGCGTGCACGACCGCCGTCCTGGTGACGACCCCGTCGAGGTCGAACAGGCAGGCCTTGATTTCTTCGGGTAGACCGAGCTCCGTCATACAGGACACGGTTCCCAGGCTTTGGCTTCGTCAACAGGTGGATTCAGTCGTGCGGGAACGAGTGGTGCTCGTGGGCCACCAGCCAGCGGCCGCGCTCCTTGCGCAGACCGAAGGTGAGTCTGAGCCGGAATCCGGGGTGCGCGGCGAGTTCCTCCGGGGTGGCGCAGCGCACCAGGGCGTGCGCGTAGGCGACATCCGTGCCCGCGGTGATGTGCAGGGACTCGATGTCGAAGCGGGCTCCCTGAGCCTGCCACGCGAACAGGGGCGGCCAGGCCGCGCGGTAGGCGGCGAGGCCACGGATGCCGTGGTGCGGTGACGCCGCGTCGAACATCACGATGTCCTGGGCGTGGTCAGCGCTCACGCCGGCGAGATCGCCGCGGTGGACGGCCGCGGCCCACCGGGTGATGAGGGCGCGGATCCGCGCCTCGTCGGACATGTCCGAGTCGTGGAGCACGGCGTGCCCTCCTTTCTCCCCCTTCCCCATCCAGGGTGCCTGGCCGACCTGAAGTCCTCGAATGACAGACTCGGCGTGTGCCACTGACCTTCGACGACCTTGTGACCCGCGCCCGCTCCCTCGCCGTGCCCGGCAGACGGACCGTGCTCGGTGTCGCCGGCGCCCCTGGCGCGGGCAAGACGACCCTCGCCGAGCGGCTGGTGGGGACGCTGAACGGCTCGGGCGAACCCTGGGTGGCGCACGTCCCGATGGACGGCTTCCACCTGGCCGACGTGGAGCTGGACCGGCTCGGGCTGCGCGACCGCAAGGGGGCGCCGGAGACCTTCGATGCGGCCGGGTACGCGGCGCTGCTGCGGAGGCTGCGCGAGGAGACGGACGACGTCGTGTACGCGCCGGGCTTCGAGCGGGTCCTGGAGCAGCCGATCGCCGGAGCGATCCCGGTCCTGCCGTCCGCCCGTCTGGTCGTGACGGAGGGCAACTATCTGCTGGTGTGGCCCAGGGTCCGGCCGCAGTTGGACGAGGTGTGGTTCTGCGAGCTGGACGAGGACGAGCGGGTGCGCCGACTGGTCGCCCGGCACGAGGAGTTCGGCAAGTCCCACGACGAGGCGGTGGCCTGGGTGACGCGCTCGGACCAGCGCAACGCGGAGTTGGTGGCGGCGACCCGGGAGCGGGCCGACCTTCTGGTACCGGTGTCGGCGCTGCCGCGCGTGGACGCGTGACGCTCTTTGTCGTGCCTCAGCAGGCGGAGAGCGTCAGTTCCGGCTCTCCTTGTGCGTCACCCGCCGGGTCGCCGATCCGTGCCGTGAACGCCTCGGTGCGTACCGTCAGTCCGGCGCCGTCGCGGGCGAAGGCCGCCGTGAGCGGGGCGCTGCCGGGGCCGTAGCGCACGGCGAAGGCGTGCAGGTCGTCCGGGGCGTCCGGGGCGGGGTCCGCCTCCAGGGCCGTGGAGCTGACCAGGTGGCGCCAGCCCTCGTCGGGGTTGCCGTAGCCGCGGGGGTCGGCGGCGAGCGCGAAGGCGGCCTGTTCCTGGGTCATGGGCGAGCGGGCGTCGAAGTGGTCGGCACCCTCCGCCTCGGGGTGGGTCAGCCGCAGGGTGCCCACGGAGGTCACCTCGCCCTCGGCCGTCCGGCGCACCCGGTCGCCGTCGTCCTCGGCGTACGGCAGCCCGGCCAGGAGGTAGGGCGTGCCGGGCAGGCGTTCCACGCAGACCGTGGTCCACAGGCTCGTGCCGTCGGTGACGTACAGGGACTGGATGTGGCGCAGGACGTGGTCGCGGCCCACGACCGGTTTGGTGACCAGCTTGGCCGCGAGGCCGTCGGCGCGTGTGTCCCGCACCCGGACCTCGCCCATGGGGCGGCACAGCACGAAGCCGTCGACGACCGGTCCGAAGCCGTGCTGGCGGTTGACGGCCGCGGGCAGGTAGTAGGTGCCCGCCGCCTCGACGACCGCCGGGGTCATCCTGCTGTCGAAGGCCACGGAGACGGTGCCCGCCCGCAGTTGGTGGCGGGCGGTCGTCGTGGACGGTTCCCGGTGCCAGGGTGTGGTGTCCTGGATCTGCCAGACGAGCATCCAGGCGAAGTGGCCGTCCACTCCCCCGTCCTCCTTGACCGCGTGCCGGCCCCAGCGGGTGTCGCCCCGGTAGCGGCCGAGGTCCGCGCCGATGCGGGCACCGAAGTAGCGCAGGCCCAGGACCGACTCGAAGGCGGAGTGCTGCTCGCTGTAGCGCGGGCCGCCGTTGTCGAAGCCGCCGCCCGTCAGGCGGGCGTCGATGTAGCGGGCCAGGGTGTCGCCGTCCTCGGCGAAGATCTCCTCGCCGCTGATCCGGTGGGCCTGGGCGAGGAAGGACAGGGAGATCGGGCCGTAGTTGTTGTCGTAGGCGCCGCCGTGCTCGGGGGGCAGGGCCGCGCCGCGGTCCTCGACGCGGTGGGCGCGGATCTCGTCCCGGTACAGCTCAAGGGCCCGCCCGCGCACCGAATCGGCTTCCGGGTCCGGCAGATGGGCCGCCAGCATCAGGCCGCCGACGACGCAGCCGATCGCCTGGTTGCCGGCCTCCTGGGGGTTGAAGAAGGTCGCCTCGGTCAGCCAGCGCCAGTATCCGCGGGCCAGGTCGAGGAGTTCGGCGCGCTGTCCGTCCTCGACCAGGCCCTCCGCCGCGTCGAGGACGTTGACCGCCTGGAGCAGCGCCCACACCGTGCTCGGCCAGTCCCCGATGGGGTGAGCGCCCGCCGCGAGGGTGTAACGGGCGTACGGCAGACCGGAGTTGCGCAGCTTCAGGTTCGGGTAGCCCGGGTTGTCGTCGGTGTAGACCCGCTCGCGCAGATGGAAGGCGAGGCTGCGGCCGACGGCCTCCGGCAGCCTCGGGTCCTTGCTCCGCTGCCAGGCGAACGCGAGCAGGGAGGTGATGCCGAGGGAGGTGTCGCCGATGTCGTCGACGCAGTCGGGGTGTTCGAGGTTGCCCTCGGGCGTCAGCCGGGCGAGGGCCTGCTCGGTGACGTCGGCGAGGACGGCGTCGTAGGCCTGCGGGGTGTCCGGCAGGTCGTGCAGCGGGGCCAGCTGGCGGGGGAGGTACACGGGAATCAGTCCTTCGTGCCTGAGACGGACTTGGCGCGCAGTGCGACGGTCAGGGTGTGCGGGCCGTGCCCACCGAGGTAGACGCGGTTCCCGGTGGTCGCGTCGGTGCCGGCCGCCACGGTGTAGTCCTGCCCCGGGTCATAGCGCAGTACATCGCTCCGGTCCGGTCCGGCGAGCGGGGCGCCCGTCTCGACGGCGGCCTCGACCCGGATCTCGTCGTCGCCGACGCGGTAGGTCAACGGCTCGGTCGTCAGGCACCAGCTTCCGTCGGCGAGCGGTACGGCACCCTGCGGCTCGCCGCCCGGCCGGAAGGTCAGTTCGAGGGCCCAGGGCACCGCCGGGCCGCTGATGTCGATCCGCAGATCGGCCCCGTCCTCCCGCAGGTCGACCTCGACCCGGGTCGTGTGGGAGACCTCGTCCTGCGGGCGGTCGGGGAAGGCCATCGCCGCGGAGAAGCGGCCCTCGTCCACCAGGCGGTAGGCGCCGTCGTCGCGCCTCCGGTCCTTGGGGAGCGGCTGGTAGTAGGCGGTGGTGAGGGTTTGGGTGAGCCGGTAGCGGTGGCCGGCGAGCTGTTCCATGTCGGCGGCGCGGAACGGGCCCAGGTCGAAGAACCCGCGCGAGAGCCGGACGGCGTCGAGGACGGCGGCGCCGGCGAACAGGCGCAGGAAGGTGGGGTTGCAGGCGAGGCCCGAGCGGATGCGCCGGTGCTCGGGCACGTCGGAGCCGCCGTACACCACGGTGTGCGCGGTGGCCGAGGCGTGTGTGGCGAGGCGTGCGGTGGGGAGGTACCGGTCGCGCGGGAGCTGCTCCGCGTCCGGGTACGGCAGGGCGCGGGCCAGATCCGGGGTGAGGAGGGTCTGGGCGAGCAGGTCGGGGTCGTGGATGCCGCCGGCGGCCCCCAGGCGGGCCGCGCGGGCGAAGTCGCCCCGGCCGGTGCGGATCGCGAGCAGCCGGTAGTGCGGCAGGTAGGGCCACAGCGGGAACGACTGCTTCTGGTCCTGGCGGCGCGAGTGGACGGTCTCCACCGTGCCGTCCGGCCTGATCAGGTCCAGGGTCGCGGTGAGGTTGCGCTCGACGGCGTCCACCAGGTCGGCACGCCCGAGCACCTCGGCCAGCAACAGCAGCGACGGGTTGGTCACGTGGGACGCGTAGACGGCGCTGCGTTCCGAGTACAGGCCCTCGGCGTCGATGTCGACGCCCTCGGCGAGCCACTCCTCGGCGCGCTGGAGCAGCCGGTCGTCGGGGAAGGACCGGTGCAGCCGGGCCAGCGCCGCGCTCAGCTCCCAGCGGTGGTTCGGGGTGTGCACCCCACCGGTCAGGAGGCTTTCGGTGGCGGCGTCGGCGATCTCGGCGAGCGCCGCCGTGACGTCGGCCAGTTCGGGCCCCGCGCCCGCGGCGAGGACGTGCGCGTCGCACACGTCGTTGACGGTGAACGCGGAGTCCGGCGGCGACTGCACGTTGTCGCCGCCGGCGAAGAGGCCGGTGCCGGTCTGGACGGCCCGCAGGGCACGCAGGTGGGTCAGCGCGGCGGCGACGGCCCGTTCGCTGCCGTGCAGGGCCGAGTCCGGGGAACGGTACGCCGCGACCAGGGTCTTCACCCGCCGAGCCAGGGCGCGGTGCGGCTCGATGAATTCCGCCGACGGGTCGGCCGACCCGTCGGCGGCGAGCGCTGCCGCGCGGACGAACTCGTGGTCGATCGGAGCGGGCAAGGTCAGTCCTTCAGACCGGCGTTGATGTCGGCGCCCATCACGTAGCGCTGGAAGACCAGGAAGATGGCGATCAGCGGGATCATCGAGATGACCGAAGCGCCGAGCAGCACCGACCAGTTGATGTTCTGGGCGCCGACGATGCTCTGGATACCGATCTGCACGGTGAACTTGTTCGGGTCGTTCAGCATCAGCAGCGGCCAGATGTAGTCGTTCCACCGCCACTGGAAGGACAGGATGGCGAGGGTCAGCATGATGGGCCGGGAGAGCGGCACCATGATCCGCAGGAAGATCGACAGCTCGCGGGCCCCGTCGATGCGTGCGGCCTCGACCAGTTCGTCGGGAACCGTCAGGAAGAACTGGCGGAACATGAAGCATCCGGTCGCCGTGAGCACGGCCGGGAGGATGATGCCGGCGAACGAGTTGTAGAGGCCGAGGTTGCGGACCACCAGGAACTCCGGGGCCAGCATGACCTCGCTCGGCAGCATCGTGGTGGCCAGGATGCAGAGGAAGAACGCCTTGAGCCATTTGTTGTCGTACTTGGCCAGCGCGTACCCGGTGCAGCAGCTGACACCCACCGTGAGGATCGTCGTGATCACGCACACGATGGCCGTGTTGATGAAGTACTGGGAGAAGTTGGCGCTGTCCCACGCCGCCTTGAATCCCGACAGGGTGGGATTGTGCGGGATCAGCGTCAGCGGATAGGAGAACAGGTCACTGGCCGGCTTGAGGGAGCTGAGGATGAACCACAGCACCGGGAACCCGTACAGGCAGGCCATGATCCACAGCAGTGTCGTGGCGGACACCGCCTGCCGCAGACCGCCGGTGGCCGTCTTGCGGGGCCGCTTCCTGGAGACGCTCCGTCCGGAGCCGACGTCGGCCGGGCGCGGGATGTCAGTGGTTGTCATCGGTTCTCCACCCGCCGGTTGACGATCAGCTGGATGACCGCGACGGCCATCAGGATGAGCATGAGCACGAACGACGCTGCGCTCGCGTAGCCGATCTGGCCCCGTTTGAAGCCGGTCTCGTAGATGTACTGGACGAGGAGGTTGTTCGACGTGCCGGGTCCGCCGTTGTTGAGGGCGACGAACACCGGGTACTCCTTCATCGCGTTGATCGTGTTGAGCAGGATGACGATGAACGAGGTGGGCGCGATGCTCGGCAGGGTGATGCTGAAGAACTGGCGCCAGGGGCCGGCGCCGTCGAGCGAGGCGGCCTCGTAGTACGACACCGGTACGTTCTTGATCGCCGCGATGAACAGCAGCATAGTGAAGCCGGTCCAGGCCCAGGCGGCGGCCATCACCACCACGAGCAACGAGAGGTCCGCGTTCGACTGCCACGGAACGGCGTCTCCGCCGAACTTCTCTATGACGTAGTTGACCAGACCGAAGTTCTCACCGAACATCCACCGCCACAGGACACCCACGACGATGGGCGACAGCAGCCACGGGATGAAGAAGACGACGCGGGCGACCGAGCCGCCCTTGGCGTGCTTGCTCACCACCAGGTTGGCGGCGAGCAGCGAGACCACGAAGTTGAGCGGCACGAAGAGGACGGTGTACAGCAGCGTCCTGCTCAGCGCGTCGTAGAACGTGGAGTCCCCGAACAGGTTCTGGTAGTTGTCCAGCCCGACCCACTGGAACACCCCCACGCCCGTGTAGTTCGTGAAGGAGTAGACGAGCCCGATCACCGCCGGCCAGACGAAGAACAGCGCGAAGAGCACGACGTTGGCCGCGATGAGGACGAGCGGCGCGAGAGTGTACTTACTGCGTCTCCTGGGCGGACTCGGCGGGCTCACAGACACGTCCGAGGCGCGTTTTGTCATCTTCCTGACTCCGTGCTGGTGGAAGGGATTGCGGTGGGCTCGGGCCATGAGCCCGGCATCTCGTGGAGGGCCGGGGCCGGGCGGCGGGATCGGGACACCGCCGCCCGGGCGCTGGTGGCCTGCGATCAGCCGCCGACCTGCTGGTTGTAGCCGTCCACGATGTTCTGCAGGGCCTTGTCGGCCGACTGCTGGCCGTTGATGGCCTTGCCGAGCTCCGTCTTGGTCGGGTCCTCGGTGAGGCTCTTGCCCTTCAGCACCCAGTTGGTCTGCGCGCTGTTGAAGTAGCCGGAGATCGGGGCGTAGAGCGGGATCTCCTCGTTGTAGAGCTTGAACGCCGCCTGCGCCGCCTCGGACTTGAAGGGGTACGCCGGGTTCAGACCGCTCTCGACCGGCAGGAACCCGGACGTCTCGCACAGGGTCTTGTAGTGGGCCGGCTCGTACAGCCAGGACAGGAACTTCGTCGCGGCCTTGGACGCGTCGCCGTTGTTGTTGAAGCCGACCACCATGCCGCCGCTGTTGACGTCACTGGCCTGCACCGGCTGGGCCGGGGTCGGGACGCTCGCCCACTCGAACTTCTTGATGCTGTCCGCGAAGGAGGCGACCTGCCAGACGCCGGACCAGTACGCGACCACGTCACCGCTCTGGAACATGGCGGACGGGTCGGCGCCGCTGGTCCACACCGACTTCGGCATGGTCTTGTCGTCGTTCCAGCCGACGAAGGTGTTCACGGCCTTCTTGGTCGCCGCGTCCACCGAGAACTTGCCGGAGTCGTCGGCGTGGACGTACTTGCCGCCCATCTCGTACACCATGGCGCGCAGCCGGGAGGGCGACTGGTCGAAGGTCAGGGAGTACTTGGCGCCGGTCTTCTCGCGGACCTTGTTGGCCGCGGCGATGAAGTCGGTCCAGGTCCAGGTCTTCGACGGCTCGGTCGGGAAGGACACGCCGGCCTTCTCGAACAGCGACTTGTTGATGAACAGGCCGGACGCGGTGACGTCCGAGGGGATGGACAGCACCTTCCCGGACGAGTCCTTCGCCAGGAAGTTGGCGTTGATGTTGTTGCTCTTGTTGTTGGCGATGGAGCTGAGGTCGAGCAGCTTGCTCGACCAGATCGGGTCAAGGGCCGGCACGGCCGCCACGTCGGGCAGGGAGTTCGCCTGCGCGGCGTTGTGCAGCTTCGTGGTGTAGCCGTCGTAGGGGATGTTGACGAGCTTGAGGTTGACGCCGGTTTCCTTCTTGTACTGCGCCACCATCTTCTTCCAGCCCGCGTCCTGACCCGGGACCGTGGAGATCCAGAACGTCAGGGACTTGGAGGTTCCGCCGGAGCCGGAGTCCCCGCCACAGGCGGTGAGCGTCAGAGCACCTGCCGCGACAGCGGCAGCGAGGGGAACAAGGCGGCGCATGCCGCCGCGGCCGAGTCGGCGAGAGCGCCGCACACCCACAGTGGTCATCTTCGATCCCTTTTTTTCGTCGTAGGGGACGGAGCACGGCGCCGACCGAGGCGGCACAGGTGCAGTTTGCAGGAGGTTTGCTTTCCGAGGGCGCGGCCTCGCCCGGCCGCGTCATCCTGACGGGCGAGGGTCCCCGGCCGTCGTGGCCGTCGCCGCACAAGCTCGCCCTGGTGCGGTTGCCGTACGTCGAAGTACGGGCGGGACGCTCGCTCCAAGCCGACGTCCCGGCCGACTTAGAAAGCGCTTGTCCGGACATTGGCAGACCGAGTCCGAAACCGTCAATCCTTCTTCCGCGCCGCCTGGGTCACGGTTTGGACTCCTCTGGCGACCGCGAGGCGGGCGGCCCCCACGACGGTGCCGAGATCGCCGACCTGGCTGCTGACCACCTCGGTGGGCCAGCTCAGCCGTTGCAGTTCGGCCCTGACCCCGGGCAGGAGCTGCGGAAACGCACCCGTGCTGCCGCCCAGAACCAGCAGTCCCGGATCGAGTACGGCGGTCACGGCGGCGGCCAGCCGGCCCACGTCCACGGCGTGTCTGCCGACGATCGCGCGGGCCGCGGCACTGCCCTGTCCGGCGAGGGTGAAGAGCTGTTCGGCGGTGCGCGGGCAGGCGCCGTCCGATTCCGGCCAGGCCGCCGCGGCCCGGCGCAGCAGGGAGCGGGACCCGATGTACTCCTCCAGGGCCTCGTGGCGGGGCTCCAGATCGTCGTCCCAGGGGTAGGGCAGCCGGGCGAGCTCTCCGGCGGCGCCGTTGGCCCCCGCCAGCACATGGCCGCCTACGACGATGCCGAGACCGATACCGACGCCGATCCGCAGATAGCCGAAGGTGTCACGGCCGCGCGCGGCACCCTCGTGCAGTTCGGCGAGGGCGGCGCAGTTGACGTTGTTCTCCAGGTGGACGGGGACTCCGGACGGCAGCGCGACGGCCACCGCGTCGAAGACGGGGCCGGCCTTGGCCGTGGCGGGGCGCATCCGCTGCGGCGCGGTGACGTCACCGACGGCCACCACGATGGTGCGCAGCGGAGCGTCGGCGGGCAGCGCCGAGAGAGCGTCCCGCACGACGTCGGCCGCGTCCTCCCGGGGCCCGGTGGCCTCCGCGAGCAGGGTGCCGTCCAGGGCGCAGCCGCGGACCCTGGTCAGCGCCGGGCCCAGGTCCACGGCGAGGACGGCACCCGCGGCCGGACCCAGACGGTATACGGCGGCGCTGCGGCCCGTGGCGCCGGAGGAGGTGCCGGAGTGGGCGGCGAGATGGACGCCCTCCAGTTCGGCGACGGCGGAGGAGACCGTCGGCTTGGACAGGCGCGCGAGGCTCGCCAGCTGGGGCCGGGTCGCGGTGCCGGCCTGGGCCAGCACGGCGAAGACGGCGCTCGCGCTGTCGGTCAGACGGGGGGCTCTCACCACGTCACGTTCCACAGTTCCCCCAGGTCACAGGCCGCTCTGCCGGGCCGAGCGGCTCGGTGGGAGGCGGCGATGGGTTGCTCCGGCGTCGCGCGTGCCCGCCCCGGGCGCAAGGCCCGGGAAGTCGACGACGCGACGGCTATTGACACGCACTGTACTTCGTTAGTTAACTTCCTAACGAACGTCACGGTACTCGCCTGCCGTGGTCCGTCAGAGGCCCGTCCCGGGGCTTCCCTAGCCTTCCAACTGCCTTGCCCTCCGGCCCGGTTCGCCCACCGTCGCAGCACACAGCGCAACGACGAAAGAGGTTCCGTGCAGGACACCGCACCCCTGGTTGTCGGCATCGACGTGGGCGGCACCAAGACCCAGTTCCGCGCGTACGCGGGCGACGCCCTGGTGGCCGATTACGTCCGTTCCAGCAGCGGCTGGCGGCCGCACGACCCCGTGGCCGCCGCCGGCTGGCTGGCCGCGCTGGCCGCCGCCGCACTGCCCGCGGGCGTCCGCCCCTCCGCCCTCGCCGTCGGCGGCCACGCCTGCGAGACCCCGCGCCAGTGCAAGCAGATCCGCACCGCGCTCCAACTCCACTTCGACGCGCCCGCGCTGGTCGTGGGCGACGCCGAACTGCTCGTTCCCGCGGCGGGCCTGGACAAGGGGGTCGGCCTGGTGGCCGGCACCGGTTCCGTCGCCGTGGGCCGTTTCGCCGACGGCTCCGCGGTCCAGGTGGGCGGCTGGGGTGCCCTCCTCGGTGACGAGGGCGGGGCCGCCGGTCTGGTCCGCGAGGCCGTGCGTGCCGTATGGGCGGCGCACGACCGCGGCGAGGAGCCCGACGCGCTGGCCCTCGCGCTGCTCGCCGGGTTCGACGTCCCCGAAGTACCCACGCTCGGCGCCGCGTTGGAACACGCCACGTCCGCCTCCGCCGACTGGGGCCGGCACGCCCCGGCCGTCTTCGCCGCCGCCGAGGCCGGATCCCCGCTCGCCCGCACCGTGATCGCCGAGGCGGGCCGGGCCCTGGCCGCACTGGTCGAACGGCTCGCCGCCCGCGGGGTGGTGGTCGACGACGTCGTGGTCGCGGGCAGCACCGTCCTCGCCCAGCCCTCGCTGTACGACGCCTTCGCGGCGGCGCTGGCCGACAGCGTGCCGTCGGCCCGCCCGCGCCCGCTGCGGGCGCCGCCGGTGAACGGCGCGGTCGCGATGGCCCGTTCACTTCTGTGACATCCGCCGGACGCCGAGTCTCCTCCGGTCCGACATGACTCGCCCGTAGATCTTCGCTCGTACGTCTTCGGAAAGCGCATTCGGCGCACACGTCGTCCGGCGCATCATGAGTCGCATCCGCACCAGCCCCCGGCCGTACGGCCGCAGAACTCCAGAGAGGCCCACCCATGCCGTCATCCGCCGGGCAGCACTCCCCCGCGCCGCTCACCGAACGCGCCCTGAAGCGAAGGGGATTCCTCAAGACGTCCCTGGGCGCCTCGGCGGGTGTCCTGGCCGCGCCCACCTTCGCCTCCTGGCTGGGCGCCGCGGACGCCAAGGCGGCCACCGCTCCCGTCGCGTTCGTGGACGACTACAAGTCCAACGTCATGGCGAACCTGACGCCCGAGACGAACGCGGTGGTGCGGGCGCTCGGCGGCTTCGCCCGGGTGTGGAAGACCGGCGACGCCTGGAACACCGGCGCCCCGCTGCGGCCCGAGATACTGCGCGCCAACATGCGCTACTGCGCCCGGATCACCCAGGCGCGCACCGAGGCACAGGCCAAGGAGGCCTTCCTCTACGACCGCCAGCACCAGAGCTACGCCATGATCGGCGGCCTCGGCCCGCTCGCCGGCCTCTACCGCTCCGGCGCCAAGGCGGTCACCTCGATCACCAGCGCCCCCGACTCCACCCCGGCGACCACTATCAGCGACGCCGTCCCGGCCGACGCCCCGGCGGGCTCCGCGCTCGGCGCCGGCTCCTACGACTCCTCGCTCGGCCTGGTGGCCAAGCTGGTCGACACCGTGCGCGGCCCGTACGCCTCGGGCAACCCCGGCAAGTACGCCTTCCAGTACCCGCGCCCGTGGCGCATGAACGAGGACAGCCAGGTCGTCGACACCGGCGCCAAGGACGCGCTCGGCTACCCGGTCTACGACTCCGAGGTGATCGTCGCCCCTCAGCTGCTGCGTCAGCGCAGCACCTCGCCGGTGGACGACGGGGGCTTCCCGAGCGGCCACACCAACGCCTTCCACCTGGCGGGCCTGGCCTTCGCGTACGCCGTTCCGGAGCGCTTCCAGGAGCTGGTGACCCGCGCCTTCGAGCTGAGCCACACCCGGATCATGTCCGGCATGCACTCGACGGTCGACGTCATGGGCGGCCGCATCATGGCCACCGCGCTGGCCGCCGCCACGCTGGCCGACCCCGCGAACGCCGGCCTCAAGGCCGCGGCCCGGGCGCAGGCGCTCACGTACTTCACCGAGCGGACCGGCACCACGGCCGACACCCTCTTCGGCTACGCCCACTCGGACGCCACCGACGCCTACGCGGACCGGGACGCCAACGCCCGTTCCGTCAGCCCCCGACTGACCTACGTACTGCACCGTGACGGCGGCAACCAGCCCTTCACCGTGCCCAAGGGCGCGGAGGTGCTGCTGGAGACGCGGCTGCCGTACCTGGACGCGGCGCAGCGCCGTGAGGTGCTGCGGACCACCGGGCTGCCCTCGGGCTACGTCCTGCTGGACGGCTTCGAGCAGTGGGGCCGGCTCAACCTGTTCGCGGCGGCGGACGGCTACGGCTCCTTCGACACCGACGTCACCGTCACGCTGGACGCGGCCGCGGGCGGCTTCCACGCGGCGGACGCCTGGCGCAACGACATCGGCGGCTGTGGCGGTCTGACCAAGCGGGGCAGCGGCACCCTCACCCTGACGGGGCACAACCGGTACACCGGCGGGACCGTGCTCAAGGAGGGCGCCCTGGTCGCGGGTTCCGCGCACGCGCTCGGCCACGGCGACGTGCGGGTGCAGGGCGGGAAACTGACGGTGGGCGGCACGTCGCTCCAGGTGCACGGCACGTACAGCCAGGAGGCCGGCGCGCTGGAGCTCACCCTGCGCTCGGGCCAGGAGCCGGTCCTGGAGGTGACGCGGCGCGCGGTGCTCGGCGCCGGCAGCGTCCTCTCGCTCAAGCTGGACGCGAACAAGCCGCCGAAGGCCGGGCAGACGGTCCGTGTCCTCGGCTGCCACGGACTGCGCGGCCAGTTCGACCGTGTCGAGCTGAACTCCGGCACCCTGCGGGCCGTACCCGTCTACACGGCGGAAGGTCTGTCGGTACGACTCCTGAAGCGGTGACGCCCCCGGTGCGGGAGCTGATGCGAGAGTGGCCCTCATGAGGTGGCTCCGGATCGCTCCCGCCACCGCCCGGCCGGGCTCACCGCGGGGCGGATGATGGCGAGCGAGCAGCAGACGGTCCTGGACCCGGCCACCGGGTCCGGGTCACGCGACGACGAGGTACGGCACCCGCGGCCGGTCCGGCGGTGGCTGGTGCCGCTCCTCGTCGTCGTGCTGCTCGCGCAGATGGCCGCCGTGATGATCACGACCGCCGTGCAGCAGACCCCCACGATCGACGAGCCGGTCTATGTGGCCACCGCCGCCGAGTACCTGCACGGCCAGGGCATCCGCTACAACCCCGAGCACCCGCCGCTCGGCAAGCTCGTGGTCGCCGCCGGGGTGGCGATCGCCGACCCGCACGTCGACACGGCGTTCGACGGCCCCCAGATCGACCTGGGCCCCCATCTGCTGTACGAGTCGGGCAACGACCCCTGGCGGCTGATGTTCTGGGCCCGGCTCCCGGTGATCGTGCTGACGCTGCTGTTCGGGCTGGTCGTGTTCGCCTTCGCCCGGGAACTCGCCGGACGGACGGCGGGCCTCGCGGCACTGGCCCTGTACGCCTTCTCCCCGGATGTCGTCGCCCACGGTTCGCTGGCCACGCTCGACGTGCCGATGGCCGGGTTCCTGCTGACCTCGGTCTGGCTGCTGTGGCGGGCCCGCGCGCGGCCACGCCTGTACGTGCCGCTCGCCGGGCTCGCGCTCGGGGCGGCGCTGGCGACGAAGATGAGCGCGCTGCCGGCCGTGCCGGTCCTGCTGGGACTGGCCGCCCTCTCGGTATGGACCGCGTGTCGCGGTGACGAGACGCGCCGGCGTCTGGTGCAGGTCCTGGCGGGGACGGCCGTTCTGACGCTGGCGGCCGTCGCCGTCGTATGGGCCTCGTATCTGGTGGTCGATCCGCGGCTGCGGTGGACGTCCCAGGACCCGGTGCCGGTGGTGCACGGGCTGCGGGGGACCCTCGCCGACCTGCTGCCGTTCCCGCAGGCCTACGCGGACGGGATGCGCCTGCAGTTCCGCTTCGAGAACCACCCGTGGGAAGGCTTCCTCTTCGGGCGGCTGTACACCGGGCACCTCTGGTACTACCTGCCCGCCGCGCTCCTGGTGAAGACCCCGCTGGGGCTGCTCGCGCTGTGGGCCGCCGGTGCCGTCGCGCTCGTCGCGGTACGGCGGCTGCGGCCCGCCGCGCCCTATCTGCTCGTGCCCGCCGGGGTACTGCTGGCCTCGGCCATGACGGGCTCACGCGACTTCGGCACCCGGTACGCGCTCTTCCTGCCCATGTTCCTGACGGTGGCCGCGGGGTGTGTCCTCGCGGTACGCCGACGCTGGGCGACGGTCGCGACCGCGGTGCTGGTGCTGTTCGTCGCGGTCAGCTCGGTGCGGACCTATCCCTACTACCTGCCGTACTCCAACGAGGCGTTCGGCGGACCGGACCGCACCCATCTGCGGCTGCACGACTCCAACGTCGACTGGGGCCAGGACCTCGGCCGGCTCGCCGACCGGCTGCGCGAGCGCTACCCACACGAGCGGATCTGGCTCGTCTACAAGGGCAGCGGGGTGCCGTCCGCCTACGGCATCGAGGCGTCCGATCCGCGCGAGGTGCCGGCGGACGAGGTGCGCGGGCTGCTGGTGGTGTCGGACTCCTCGGTCGCCAAGGCGAAGGGACGGCTGGCCAAGTTGATCGACAGCAGCCGTCCCGTCGACGAGGTCGGTCACTCGATCACGATCTACCGCCGATGACCGGCGCACCGGGCGTGCGACGCGTCCGCTCAGCGGACCGCGTGCGGGAACCCCTCGGCGCTCACGTGCGGCATCGCCCTGCTCGCCACCCGGTAACGGCCGTTGGGCACCTGGCCCGACCTGGTGATGTGCACCGTGAGCGGACCCGCCCATTCATAGCCGTGCCGCTCGCCGTGCCGGGCCAGGGTGTCGGTGAGCTCCTGGCCCACGTCGCTGCCCCGGCGCACGAGTTCGTCGTAGGCGAAGTCCGCGAGTTCGACGTCGTACGCGTTCGGCACCACCACCCGGGTCTCACTGCACACGACGACGTTGCTGTCGCACTCGCGCCGCAGAGCGTCGAGGAGTTCGACGGGCTCCCGGTCGACGACCCGCGCCCACAGCGCTTCCCAGCCGTGCTCCATTGCCTGTTCCAGCGCGCTCAGCGCACCCATTCCCTCTCACCTGCCGAAAGCTCTGGTTTCGCGTGCGGGGTCATTCCTGGGCGAAGTCGTCGGGTTCCACCCGCGCTTCCTCGAAGGCCTCACGCAGGGTGCGTCCGCTGCCGCCGGGGGCGGAGGCCCCGTTCTCCTCGTGGTGGCGCAGGAGCTCGTCGGTGGTGTCGGTCTTGCGCCGGTTCTCCTCGGGGACCGTCATACGGGGCTGCTCCTCAGGTGTCGTCGAAGGTCTTGCCCAGCGGCGGGTTCCCGCTCGGGGGCGGCGTACCCGTCCCGATCGGCGGTCGCCGGAAGGATTCGCACAAAGGCTGGTCACCGGGGGGTGTGAGCTATGTTGACTCCCCGTGGCAGACAAAGGAGGCGTCCCGGTGTCATCGCCGCAGCAGGCACGCGCCCAGGCATCCGCGATCACCTCGGGCAAGACCGCACCGGAAGCCGAGGCGGCCCCGGCCTCCCAGCTCAGGACGCTCTTCGACCGGCCCCGGCTCTCCCCGGGGCAGCGGCGCATCGCGCAGTACCTGATCGAGCACATCACCGAAGCGGCGTTCCTCTCCATCACCGATCTCGCGGAGCGGGTGGGCGTGAGCCAGCCCTCGGTGACGCGGTTCGCCGCGGCCGTGGGCTTCAGCGGCTATCCCGCCCTGCGCGAGAAGCTCCAGTCCATCGCACTGGGCACGCTGGCCGGCGGCCCGGTCGCCGACGACGAGTCACGCGGCAACGAGCTCCAGGCCGCGGTCGACGCGGAGATCGAGAACCTGGAGAACCTGCGCCGCGACTTCGCCGACCCCGACCAGATGATCGAGCTCGGCCGCAAGCTCTCCGCATCGACCCCGCTGACCATTCTGGGGCTGCGCATCTCGGCGTCGCTGGCGGAGTACTTCGCCTACGCGGCACGCCGGATCCATCCCGACGTACGGCTGGTCACCCGCGGCGGCAGCGTCGCCTACGACGCCCTGCTGCAGTCGCGCGAGGCGGGCGGCACCTGGTTGCTGGCGTTCTCGATGCCGCGGCACGCCCAGGAGACGCTCACCGCCCTGCGGGTCGCCCGCAGCGCCGGACTGAAGGTCGCCCTGGTCACGGACCTGGCGCTCGGGCACGTGGCCGACGAGGCGGACGTGGTCTTCTCCACCGGCACGGGTTCCCGGCTGGTCTTCGACTCCTACGCGGCGCCCGGCGTGATCGCCGCCGCCCTGCTCCAGGCCATGACCGACGCCGATCCCGAGCGCACCCAGGCGCGGCTCGAGGAGTACGAGCAGATCTCCGACCAGCACCAGTTCTTCCTCAGGGACTGACCCTCGCGCACGCCCGGTCAAACGCCTTCGCAACGGGACCAGCCGTAATAAATCGAGCATGAATGTTTTCATACTGCTTGCCAAGCCGACGGCATATATAAATACTGCTCACGGATCACCCGGGACACCTCCGGGACACATCCGCACCCCCGTCCCCGTCCCCACCCCCACACCGCCCGAGAGGGCTCCTGTTACGGACATCCCGGGCCGTCGTCACCTACCCGCGTCGGCGCTCGGGGTGTTCGGTAGGGCCTCGCCTGCACGCGAGCCCATGGCGGTCCCGGTCATCCCCTAGGCCGGGGCCGCCCAACCCGTCGGACCACCCGCACGACGCCGCACACCCGGAAGCGAACACCATGGCCCTGATGACGACCCCGCGCACCACCACCCGTCCCGGCCCGGACTGGCCCTGCCAGGTCAAGACGCCCGGCAGCTACGACTGGGAGCGCTCCGCGGTCAAGTGGCTGCGTGAGCTGGTGCCGGCGCGGTACGCGAGCTATCCGGCCCTGATGCGGCACACCGTGCTCCTCGCCCGGCACGCGCAGATCCAGGTCCAGCACGAGATCCGGGTCGCCCGCACCGCGCTGCAGACCGCCCGGGCGGACCTGCCCTCGCTCGGTCTGCCGGAGTCGGTCATCGAGCACACCATCAAGCTGTACGCGGCCGAGGTGCTCCAGCTCCAGCACATCGCCCGCAGCATCCGCGCCGTCACCCAGGCCCTGGTCGAGCACCACCAAGGGCGCTGACCCTCCCGCAGGGCATGACCCGCGCCGGACGTGGGACCCGTGGTGAACATGAGCACCACCGAAGTACGACGCGGCGACCCGGTCACCACGGTCCTCACATGGGAGGTGCGCCCCGGCCGGGAGCAGGAGTTCGAGCACTGGACGCGCGGGATCACCCACTGCGCCAGACGCTTCCCCGGCAACGAGGGCGTCTCCTGGCTGCGCCCCGAGGACGGCCACCGCTTCCACGCGGTGCTGCGCTGGTCCGACTCCCACCGGCTCACCGCCTGGCTGCAGTCGGACGAGCGCGCGGCCTGGCACGCGCGGATCGACGACATCGCCACCGAGCTCGGCAGCGAACGGCAGTCGACCACCGGGCTCGAGACCTGGTTCAGTCTGCCCGGCACCACCGTGCGGCCCCCGGTCCGCTGGAAGATGGTGCTGACCACGTTCCTCGGCGCCTTCCCCTGCACCCTGCTCATCCAGTGGCTGGTGGCCCCCCACACCGCCGCCTGGCCCCTGCCGCTGCGGGCCGCGGTGTTCCCGGTGGTGCTGCTGCCGGTGCTCACCTACCTGGTGATGCCCCTGCTGAGCCGGCTGCTGCGAAGGTGGCTGTACCCGCCGCCCGCCGACTGACCCCGCCGGGAACCGGGGGCCCGGCCGGTTACGTCAACCGGCGGGGTCACCGGTGTGTGGGATGTGTTCACAAGACCGCGATCGACACGGGGCGCATGTGCGATGCTCAACGCGTGACGAGCGAGTCCGCCGGCCCTTCGCACGCCGGTACCACGCCCGACATCGCCGCGCTGGCCAAGGTCGTGGCCCGTCAACGTGCCGAAATGGACCGGCTGCGGGATCAGGCCGCCACCTCGGCGGTGCTGGAGCGGGCCAGGGGCGCGCTCATGGCGTTGACCGGCTGCACCCCGGACGCGGCCGGCGAGGAGCTGCTCCAGCGCGCCAAGGCCGGCAACCGCACCCTGCTCGAGCAGTGCTGGATCGCCCTCGGTTCCCTGCCCCCGCTCGGCGCCGCCACGGAGCCCGGCGTCGGTGACGTTCCCGGCGCACCCCTGTCCGCGGTTCCCGGGCCGCCCGGCCCGCTATCCGGGCGGCCGGTCCCCGCGGGGCCCGCCGGGCAGGACACCTGCGACCTGGACGACGGCTTCACCGCGCTCGGCCGCCTCGGAAAGGCCCTCGTCCATGTCGCCACGCCGGGGGACCTGGCCGCCTGTCTCCTGGAGGAGCTCGCGGCCGACGTCGACGCCGACGCGCTCCTGCTCTTCCGGTCGCTGCCGGCCGGCGGGCTCGAACTGATCGGCCATGCCGGTATCGACGCCACCCTGGCCGCCCAGTGGGCGCGGGTCCCCCCGCTGAGCGGCCTCGCGGCGCTCGACGCGCTCCGGACGCGCGAGCCGCGCTGGCTGGAGGACTTCGCGACCGACCGGGAGCGGCACCTGCTCATAGGGGACCCGCCCGAGCGCTGGCTGTCCCGCGCCTGGCTGCCGGTGCCGACCGGCGACGGGGCCGAGGTCTGCATCGGGATCCTGCGCACCCGCAGCGGCCCGTTCTCACCCGAGGCACGGCAGCTGCTGCGGGCCGTCGTCCGGCTGTGTGCCGGCTGGCTGCGCTCCTTCGGCGCCCGTCCCGAGCACAGCGCCGCCGCCTCGGCCGCGGCCGCCCAGCCCGTGTTCGACTCGCTGCCCGGCTCGGCGCTGCTGCTCACCCCGCTGCGCGGTCCCTCCGGAGAGGTCGAGGACTACCGCATCGACGCCGCCACCAGGGAGGCGGTCGACGTCATGGGCCGCACCGGCCGGCAGCTGCTCGGCCGGCGGGTCCTGGAGTGCTTCCCGAGCATGGCCGACGAGGCGGTGTGGCACGGCTGTCTGCGCACGCTGACCACGGGCGAACGCTTCGAGGGAGAGCCGTTCGCCCACCAGGAGGTCGTGGACGGCGCCGCCGAACTGTCCACGTACGCGGTGCACTCGGCCCGGCTCGGCGGCGCGCTGGTCGTCACCTGGGTCCGGCACGACTCGTCCGACCGGCAGGAACAGCGGCTGGCGGACGTGCAGCGGCTGGGGAACCTGGGCTGGGCGAACTGGAATCTGGTCACCGGGGAGGGCAGCTGGTCCTCCCAGACCTTCCTCGTCATGAACCGCGATCCGGTGCTCGGACCGGTCCCCCTCGCCGACCTGCCGCGGCTCGCGCTGCCCGAGGACGCGCCGGTGCTGGCCGGCGCGGTGCAGCACCTCGTGCGCTCGGGGCTCCAGTTCGACGTCCCGTTCCGGATCCGGGCCGGGGACGAGGTCCGCCATCTGCGGATGGTCGCCGAAGTGGTGAAGGACACCGACGACGAACCCGTGGAGGTGCACGGCTTCGTCCAGGACCTCACCGCCCAGCGCAGCGCCGAACTGGCCCTCGTCGAGAGCGAGCAGGCGATCGTGACGCAGCACGGCGTGCTGCACGCCGAGCGGACCCTGGCCGCGCGCCTCCAGCACGCACTGCTTCCCCTGCCCACCCGCCCGGTCAGCCTCGCGGGGCTGCGGGTCGAAGTGGCCTATCTGCCCGCCCAGTCGGGGATCCACGTCGGCGGCGACTGGTTCAGCGCCATCGAACTGCCCGACGGCGACGCCCTGTTCGTCGTCGGTGACGTCGCCGGGCACGGTATCGACGCGGTGGCCACGATGGCCCAACTGCGCTTCGCCGCCAAGGGCATGGTCATCACCGGCTCGTCGCTGACCGGGGCGCTCACCCGCCTCAACACCCTGCTGCTGCACTCCCGCGACTCCCACGGCACCGCGACCATGGTCCTGGCCCGCTACGACCCCGCCGAGCGCTGTCTGGTGTGGGCCCAGGCCGGCCATCCGCCGCCGCTGCTGGTGCGCGACGGGGAGGTGCGCTACCTCGACCGCCCGCTCGGCATGCTGCTGGGGGCGTGCTCCGACCCGGACTTCCAGGAGGCACGCTGTGTCCTGGAGCCGGGAGACCGTGTCCTCCTCTACACCGACGGCCTGGTCGAGAGGCCCTCGGAGGGCATCGACCAGGGGCTGGACCGGCTCGCCGCGGCGGTCGCGGCCCACCACACGGACGAGCCCGGCTCCCTGACCCCGCTGCTGGCCTCGTTGCTGGAGGGCGAGCGGCGCGACGACGTCTGCGCCGTGGACATCCGGGTGCCGTCCGGGCCCGAGTGAGCCGCCGGGACGCGCGCGGTACCCGCTGCCGGGCTCAGTCGGCCGGGTGGCCCGGCGAGATGGAGGTCGCGTCGGACAGCCGCAGCAGCTTGTCGCCCCCGGTGTCCTCGCGCTCACCCCACGCCTGCGGCTCCAGGACGAACCCGACGTGGTCACCCCCGTCGGCGCGCAGCACGACCGTGCCGACGAACCAGGCCGCCGCCTCCTCCAGTACGACCGCCCCGCCGGCCTCCTCCCGCCAGCGGATCCGGGCGAACTTGTCGGTCCGGTCGCCCGTCTCCCCGCCGAACAGCTCGGCGAGACCGTGCTGTTCGCGGGTGAGGAGATGGACGGCGAGGCGGTCCGCGGCGCGGGCCACCCGGTAGGTGCGGTTGGCCTTCGACAGCCACACCACGTACCGCACGGGCTCGATCGAGCACTGGGAGGCGAATCCGACGAGACAGCCGGCACGGTCGCCGTCCGCGGCGGCGGTCACGACGCACATGTCGGGGTCGAGCCGGTCGATGAACGTGTCCATGCCCGCCATCCTCTTCGATCAGCCGCCGCCCGTGCGGGACTCCAGGTCCCGCCGTGTGTCGTCGCCGTACACACCGTCCTCGTCCCCGCGGATGCCGTACCAGAGCTGGAAGCGGGCCACCGCGGCCGTCAGGGTGGTGTCGTAGGTGCCGTCGGTGGAGCCGTTGTCGTAGACGTCCGGGATGCGCCGCAGGCGTTCCTGCAGGTCGCTCACGTCGGGGCCGCTGTCTCCCTGGCGGAGGGTGCCGGGGCCGTCGGGGTCGGCGGCGCCGGAGGCCGTCGGAGTGGGGGGCGGGGTCGTGGAGGCGGTCGCGGTCGGCTGCGGGGCCGCCGCGGCGGTGCTCTCCCCGCGGCCGGCGAGCAGGAGCGCGCAGCCGAAGCCGATCACCGCGGCCGCGGTCACGGCCGCCGCGATCGCCGTGCGGCGCAGTCCGGGCACCCGCCCGCGCGGGATGTCACGGGACCGCCGGGCGCGGTCGCGGTCGTCCCTGACGGGCGGCAGTTGCTCGGTGGCCTCCTCGGCTCCCGACGGCGCGGCGGGCAGCGTGAAGGACTCGTATCCGACGGCCGCTCGGGGCGGCATGTCCCTCATCAGTTCCGCGAGCGCGTCGGTGCGGCGCGGGCGCAGCACCCGGATGGGTTCGACGGGTGTCCCGTCCGGCGGCGCCCCTCGGTCCGACGGTGTCGGCATCCTGGTCTCCTTCCGTCCCGCGCACACGGGTCTCGGCCGTCCCCCGGGGAGTGATACGGCGTCGGAGGCCCAGGAGTTCAGCTCTCCCCGCGCTGCCGCTCATCGGGGAGCGGAGGCGAGGAACCCGTGCAGGGACGCCTTCGTCGCCGCGACGAAGGCGTCCCTGCCGTCGTCGTCCAGGGCGTCAAGGGAGAGATACGGATTGAGGTCCTCCAGCTCGACCAGCAGGAGTGCGCCGCCCGGGGCCCGGCAGGCGTCCACGCGCTGGATGCCGTGGCCGAGGCCGTTCCAGTCGATGAAGCGCCGGGCGAACTCCAGGTCCGCGGGGGTGGGCCGGTACGGCTCCAGTGCCCAGCGCCGGTCGGCGTGCGGGGCGTACAGGGCGTACTGGAAGTCGTGGTCGACGAAGTAGAAGGACACCTCGTACGCGAAGTCGACGTGCGGCTGGACGAGAACATGCCCGTCGAGGTGGTCGCGCACCTCGTCGGCGGGCACGATCCTGAGGCCCATGGAGTCGGCGCCGAGCCTGGGCTTGACGACGTACCGCTCCGCCGAGGGCAGCCGGTCCAGGTCCTCGGCGCGGTCGGCGGTCGGGATGACGGGGTGTCCCGCGGCCGTGAGGTCGAGCAGGTACTGCTTGCCCGCCATGTCGGCCCTGCCGTGCAGCGGGTTGTAGACGCGTGTGCCCTCTCGCAGGGCCCGCTCGCGGAACGCCTCGTACGCCTCCTGGTACGCCAGGACCGGCCCGCTGTTGCGCACGACGACGGCGTCGAAGCCGTCCGCCAGGGCGGTGGCGTCCCGGGGATGGCACAGGGCGAGGTCGAAGTCCTCCCTCAGGCGCGAGGTGAGCAGGATGTCCTCGTCGCAGTAGCGGCGCCCGCGGGCCTGGTAGGCCAGGTCGGTGACGTACAGGAGGGCGGGGCGGCGGGGCATGCGGGACTCCTCGGCGGGCGGGCGCCGATCGTATGCCGACACCCACCGGACCATGCAAAGAAGTGCACTCAGTTCCCTCACAGGGCTGCACTTAGTGCCATGTGGGCGGTTCGGATGCTACGTTCGCGACCATGAGCTCCACCAAGCCCGCCATGCGGGACGCGCTGGTCGCGGCCGCCTTCCAGCTGTTCCTGGAACGGGGTTACGAGCAGACCACCGTCGACGACATCGTCGCGCTCGCCGGGGTCGGACGCCGTTCGTTCTTCCGGTACTTCCCGTCCAAGGAGGACGTGGTCTTCCCCGACCACGAGCGGTGCCTGGCCGACATGACGGCCTTCCTGGCGGCGAGCGAGCCCGGCTGCGACCCGCTGGAGCGGGTCTGCGAGGCGGTGCGGCTGGTGCTGCGCATGTACACCGAGAACCCGACCTTCTCCGTGCAGCGCTACCGCCTCACCAAGCAGGTGCCCGGCCTGCGCGCCTACGAGCTGTCCGTGGTGTGGCGCTACGAGCGCTCCTTCGCCGAGTATCTGCGCGGGCGTCTGAAGGGCCTGCACGACGGGACGCTGCGGGCCGACGTGATCGCCGCCGCCGTGGCCGCGGCGCACAACAACGCCCTGCGCTCCTGGCTGCGCTCGGACGGCCAGGGCGACGCCGAGCGGGAGGTGGAGCACGCGCTCGGCTATGTGCAGGCCGCCTTCGGGGCGCCGCGGGCCCCGTCCGCCGAGGAGCCGCCCGAGGACGTGGTGGTGATCGTCTCCCGTCGCGGGGCCCCGCTGTGGCGGGTGGTCCAGGAGATCGAGTCCACCCTGGAGCGGGACTGAGCCGGACGGCCGTACGGCGAGGCGCGCCGGCCGCCCGCCCAAAATGAGGGTACCGAGTACCTTTACGGCTGACACTCAGTGCCATACGCTGACGATGTGCACGGCGGCACAGGGAGCCGCGCACGTCCGTGCACGGTTACCCGGGCACGTGGGATTCCGGCCGAGTGCAGGGAGTTGACCAAGCGTGTACCACCACTCAGGCATTGCTCGTCAGGCAGCCGGCTCCGGGACGGGCGTACTCGAGCCCGCCGCCCCGGCCACGGACGCGATCCTCTTCCAGCGCTGCACCTGGTGCGGTACGGCGATGTACCACCGGCTGCTGTGTCCGGTCTGCCAGGGCGGCGACCTGCGCACCGAGCGCAGCGAGGGCGTGGGCACGGTCCGCCACTCCACGGTGGTCCACCGCAACACCCCCGCCGCCCGCAACGTGTCGTTGATCGAGCTGGCCGAGGGCTTCGTCGTCCGGGGCCGGGTCATGGGCCCGCCCGCCGCGATCCACAGCGGAGACCGGGTGCGGATGTCGACGGCCAAGGACCCGGTGCGCGGCGAGCCGGTCTTCCAACTGCTCGACGAGCCCTACCGCGCCTGGAGCTGACGCGCCTTCAACTCCCGTCGGTGTCACGGGCCTTCGAGCCCGTCCACAGTCCGGGGAGCAGATCGCGCACCCGCACCGGCCGGCCCGTCTCGAAGCACCGGTTGGCGGCGAGCCCCACGCCCAGCGCCAGGGCACCGTCCCGCTCGGTGGCCGTCGGATGCGTCGCGGGACCGGTGTCCTCGCGCACCCGCCCCGCACCCGGGTCCACGGGCCCGAAGAGCGCGTCGAGCATCCGCGGATCTCCCCCGCCGTGCGCCTCGTGGGCGGTGACGAGCGGCACGTCGGCCGGGGGCTGCCACAGGGGCCGCAGGGTCAGCCGGGCGCCGCCCGCGTGGTCGGCCGCGGTGTCCCCGTGCAGTGCGCCGCTCGCCGAGGTGATCCTGGTCCGGGGCGCCTGCCAGCGGCTCTCCTCGACCTCCAGTTCGAGACGGCCCGCGCTGCCGTTGAACATCACCCGGTACCCCTCCCACGGGGAGTAGGCGGTGAGGTGGTACGTCAGCGTCGCGCCCCGGGCGTGGCGGACCAGCAGCGCCATGTCGTCCTCGATGGTGACCGGCCCGTCGAAGACGTTGCGGTCGCGCAGGTACCCGTCGTCCTGCTCCGCGTCGAGGTACAGGGCGCGCAGGGTGGCGTCGGCCGCGAGGTCGAGGGCGAAGGGGTCGTCGGCGGCCGCCTCCGCCCCGTGGGCCCGGCTGTAGTCGTGGCGCAGGCCATGGCGTTCGCCCGCCTCACGGCCGTAGAAGCCGAGCCGCCCGTAGCCGAAGACCTCCTGCGGCTCGTCGGCGAGCCACCAGTTGACCAGGTCGAAGTGATGGCTCGCCTTGTGGACCATCAGGCCGCCGCTGTGCCGTTTCTCGCGGTGCCAGCGGCGGAAGTAGTCGGCGCCGTGCCGGGTGTCGAGCAGCCACTCGAAGTGGACGGAGAGAATCTCGCCGATCGCGCCGTCGGCGAGCAGGGCGCGGACCTTCTCGTGCACGGGGTTGAAGCGGTAGTTGAAGGCGACGGTGAGGGAGTTGCCGGTTTCCCTGACCGTGTCGAGGATGCGGGCGCAGCGGTCCGCGTCGACGGTCATCGGCTTCTCGGTGACCACCCGGCAGCCGGCCTGGAGCGCGGGGACGATGTAGCGGTCGTGCTCGGCGTCGACGGTGGTGACGACGACCTCGTCGATGCCCTCCTCGACGAGAGACTCGGCGAACCGGTCGGGTTCCCACTGGGCGGCGGCGGGTTCGCCGGCCTCGGCGAGCAGGCGGTTGTGGAAGGCCATGCGGGTCGGGCTGGGATCGCACAGGGCGGCGACCCGGTGGCCGGGGCGGGCGGCGAGGGCCCGGGTGAACAGCTGGGCGCGGTGGCCGGTACCGACGACGGCCGCGCGGAGAGGGGGAGTTCGGCTCATGGAAAGCGCTTCCCCCGTCCGGTGATCCGCTAGTCCCCGGTGGCATGGTGCATGGCGGTCGTCCTCCTCGGCTCGCTGGCTTGATCGTGTCGTTCGCCCGCGAACGGCCGCTCCGCACAGACAACCCACAGACACCCCTCCCCCGTCCTACGTGACGCGAGAGGCGCCCGGGACCGACGGGACGTCTGCGCACGGGGTTTTGAGGAGAGACCATTGAACCCTGCCCGGCGAATATGTGTGACCGCCGTGGCCGTACTGGCGGCCCTGGCGGGATCGCCCGGACTGGCACAGGCTCAACAGCCGTCCCACGCGGGGCCGTTGAGCGCGAGGAACGACAACGGACTTCCGCCGGGGTGGCGGATCGACGGGGAGCGCGGGGGGCGTGAGCTGGTCTGGCGCGCGCCGAAGGCCGTGCCCATGGGGGACGCACGGGTCGAGTTCCGCACCGGGAACCGGCTGCTCGGAGTGCCGAAGCCGGCGAAGGACGGGCGGACCTTCCGGCTCGCCCTCGACAAGGCCGCCTCCACCGAACTGACGAACCTTCAGGTGACCGCGGCCGGGCGCCGGCTGGACGCGGCGGCCGACGGGCCGCGCGAGTCCGGCGCGCGAGGGGCGCGGCTCCCCGCGCAGGCACCGGCGAACGGTGTCGACCCCGGCGAGCCCGGCTCGTACCGCACGGTCACCGGCGAGTACGACCTGGACCCCGTACGCCTGCCGGGGTTCGCCACCCCGGTCGAGATGCGTGCCCAGGTGGTGGCGCCGAAGGGTGCCACCGGCAGCCGGCCGCTCGCACTGTTCCTGCACGGCCGTCACGCGACCTGCTACAAGCCGGGCAGCGAGGACGACGTGACCATCGACTGGCCCTGCGCGGACGGCTACAAGCCGATCCCCAGCGACAAGGGCTACCTGCGCGACCAGAAACTCCTGGCCTCCCAGGGCTATGTGACGGTGTCGATCTCGGCCAACGGCATCAACGCCCAGGACTGGCAGCCCGAGGACGCCGGCGCGCAGGCGCGTTCCTCGCTGGTGCGGCAGCATCTCGCCCACTGGGCCGACTGGACCGCCCACCGCTCCACCGCCCCGGCCGTCGTACGCGAGGCGGCCAGGGCCGACCTGTCCCGGGTCCTGCTCGTCGGCCACTCGCGCGGCGGTGAGGGCGTCAACCGGGCCGCCATGGACAGCCTCTACCCGCCGCCCGCCGCCCAGGACGGCTACCGGGGACCGGTGCGCTGGAAGGTGCGCGGGACCGTGCTCATCGGACCGACGATCTTCGGCCAGAATCCGGTCGCCGACGTTCCGTCCGTGACCCTGCTGCCGGGCTGCGACGGCGATGTGTCGGACCTCCAGGGCGAGGACTTCGTCGACGGCACCCGCGGCGTCAGCAAGGGCACCGCGCTGCACAGCGCGGTCTACATGGTCGGCGCCAACCACAACTTCTTCAACAGCGAGTGGACGCCGGGCGAGGCCGAGGCGCCGGCCCAGGACGACTTCTGGTCCGACCCCGACCAGCAGCCCGACCCGGTCTGCTCGCCGGGTGCCGCGACCCGCCTGACCGCCGCACAGCAGCACAAGGCGGGCTCCACCTACATCGCCGCGGCGGCCCGGCTCTTCCTCGCCGATGACGACCGGGTGCTTCCGCTGCTCGACGGTTCCGGCAGGCGCGCCCCGTCCGCCGACCCGGCGCGGGTGCTGACCCACGCGGTCGGCGGTCGCCGGGGCGGCGGCTTCCTGCCGGACGCCGGGACCAAGGTGGCCGGTGCCGGTGCCCGGCTGTGCTCCGCGATCGACCCGAACCCGGCCGTGGCCTGTCTGGGCCCGGACACTCCGGGCTCGTCCCCGCACTTCGCGTGGTGGGAGACGGAGAAGGAGACCGGTCGCGGCGCGGTGGCCCTGAAGTGGTCCGCGCCGGGCACGGCCGCGCGCGTCACTCCGGCCAAGCCGCTCTCGCTGCGCGGTGCGCAGAAGCTCGCGCTGCGGGTCTTCGTACCGCCGAACACGACCGGCACGAAGTTCGACGTGTCCGTCACCGACTCCTCGAACCGCCGGGCGACGCTGGGCCGGGTCGAGATGGCGGGCCTGCCCGGCTCCGAGTACACCGCGTCCTACTGGGCGCAGGAACTACGCGTCCCGCTCACGGCGGCGACCCGGGCCGGACTCGATCTGCGGCACGTCAAGTCCCTTGAGCTGACACCCCGTTCACACTCCGGACGGGCCTGGCTGATGGACGCCTGGGGCTGGGCGCCGGGCACTCCCGCGGTCAGGGCGGCCGCACTCCCCCGCGTCGACGTGGGCCGCACGGTCGTCAAGGAGGGCGACTCCGGCACCCGTACCTACCGCGTCCCGGTGACGATCTCCGGGCATGGCAGCGGTCAGGTCCGCGTGTACGTCCTCGACCCCGGCAGCGGCCGGTCCACGAGCAGGCTGGTGACGGTACGGCCCGGCAGCAACGCCATCGACGTACCGGTCGAGGTGAAGGGTGACACCAATTACGGCGAGGACGTGGAGCACGACATCGCCGTCAAGGCCGTGCGCAACTCCGTCGTCGGCCAGCACCGGGGCGGGGTCACCGCCGAGAACGACGACCCCGAGCCGGTGCTCACCCTGTCGCCGGTCGCGGACAAGGTGACCGAGGGAGAGACGCTGACCTGGCGGCTGTCCATCGACGCGCCCACGACAGTGGACCTGTGGGAGCCGGTGCGGGTGCTTCCGGTCACCGAGGGCACCGAACTGTCCACCAAGGACGTGGACGCGCAGTGGCTCAAGGACTGGTCAGGTGACGTGCCCGACCCCGAGCGGCCGCTGTCCGACGCGAACCTGTGGGTCTGGATGAACATCCCCGCGGGGAGCACCAGCGTGGACTTCGTCGTGCCGACCGTCCAGGACCAGCTGGCCGAGCCGACCGAGTCGATGCGCCTCGCGCTGACCGACCGCAACGCCGAGCCGCTGCCTGACCGGCCGGCGCTGACGGGGACGGTGCTCGACCGGCCGTGAGCGTCCCGTGCGGGGTCCGGCCTGTCCGGGCCCCGCACTTCACAAGGTCACGCGGATGCCGACCGTCCCGTCCAGCCCCCTGCGCAGTCTGCTGCCGAGGAGGGTGAGCCGGCCGAGGACGCCGTACTTGCGGGCCAGGAGCTGCCGGTAGCGGGCGGTGGTCGCCGCGTCGCAGATCTCCGCCCTGGCCGGGATCTGGTCGCCGGTCGGGTTGCCCCGCAGGTCGCAGGGGCCGACGAGGACGTCCGCGCGGGCCCGGATCCGTTTCACCTTCCAGGCGTCGGCGGCCGACCACACACCGAGCGCGTCCTCGTCACGGACCACCCACACGGGGGTGGCGACCGGAGTGCCGTTCTTGCGGAAGCTGGTGAGCAGCAGGTACTTGCCCGCGCCGAGCCGCTCCAGCGGCGTGTCGTCCATGAGGGAAGTCTAGGCAGACGCGCTCGACGGGCGCGACGAGTCCGGCTCCGCCGGGTCCGACGGCTGGGCCGGCTGGGCCGGGACCCGGCCAACACCGGTCTGTGCGTGGCTGGTTGAGGCACCCCCGGAGGGAACTCCGGCACCGGATCACCGGCTGTCGTGAACGCGCCCGGCCCCGGCCGCGTATGCATGGAGGGCACTCAACGACCGGAGGGCCCTGCGGTGCAGACACCGCTTGTTCGGGTTCGGGAGCCATGCATGAGGCACGCACGACGACGGGTCGTCCGGCGAGTGACACGGCTGGCGGCAGTCGGCGGACTCCTCCTGGGAGGTGTGATGGTCACGCGGGCCGTCGCGAGCGAGACTCCCGCCACCACCGCCGTACCGCACACCTACGCCATGAAGGCCGGGCAGACCGGCGCGGATCTGGTGGCGCGGCTGGGCTCCTCCCGTACGGCCGGCACCTGGATCGGCGCCGACGGCCGGCCGGTCGTCGCGGTCACCGACGCGCAGGCGGCCGCCGAGGTACGGGAGGCGGGCGCCAAGGCCAAGATGGTCGGGCACAGCATGGACGAGCTCAAGTCGGCGGCGAAGACGCTGCGTTCCGCGCCCCGGGTCGCGGGGACCGCCTGGTCCATGGACTACCGGACCAACGAGGTGGTGGTGCAGGGCGACAGCACCGTCTCGGCGTCCGAGTGGGCCGCGATGACGAAGGTCGCCGACGGCATCGGCGGCTTCGTCCGCATGGAGCGCACCGAGGGCACCTTCACCCCCCGCCTCAACGGGGCGCGGCCGATCCTGTCGACCGGCGGACGCTGTTCGGCCGGCTTCAACGTGACCAACGGGCAGAGCGACTTCATCCTCACCGCCGGGCACTGCGGTCCCGCCGGTTCGGTCTGGTTCGCGGACACCGGGGGCACCAACCAGCTCGGCAGGACGGTCACGCAGAGCTTCCCGGGCAACGACTTCTCGCTGGTGCAGTACGCCGGAGGGAAGGCCGGTGACGGCGCCGGCGTCGTGTTCATCGGCAACGGCAAGGGCGTGCAGATCACCGGCGCGGGCGATCCGTCCATCGGGCAGCGGGTGTTCCGCAGCGGCTCCACGAGCGGGCTGCGCGACGGCCAGGTGACCGGGGTCAACTCGACGGTGAACTACCCGGAGGGCACGGTCACCGGGCTGATCGAGACGAACGTGTGCGCCGAGCCCGGGGACAGCGGCGGCCCGATGTTCTCCGAGGGGATCGCGCTCGGCATCACCTCGGGCGGCAGCGGTGACTGCACCCAGGGCGGTACGACGTTCTTCCAGCCGGTGACGAAGGCGCTGGCGGACCTCGGGATGCGGTTGATCGTGTCGAACCCGGCCCCCGCCGCGGGCGGGTCCTCCCCCGCGCCGTCGGCCACCTCCGCCCAGGGCTCGATCGCTCCCGGCGCCGCTTCCCCCGGTTCCTCGGCGGCGGTGGAGGGGGCGCAGGGCACGCCCCTGCTGAGCCGGCTCACGGACACCCGGAACGTCGGGCCCGGTCTGCTGGTCGTCGGCGGAAGCCTGATCGCGCTGGTGGCGACGCGGTACATCCGCTCGGAACAGGACCGCAAGGCGTACCAGCGGTACTACTCGGCCACCTGGGGCTGAGCTGAGACCCCGGGTCATCCCAGGCTGAGCAGGACCGTGGCCAGCCCCGCTCCCACGAGACCTGCCACCTGTCTCCGGCTGAGCCGTTCATGCAGCAGGGCGAGTCCGAGGATCACGGGGAGGGCCGGATAGAGGGAGGCCAGGACGACGGCGACGGCCAGCAACTGCCGCTGCGCGGCGAGCAGATAGAGGATGAGCCCGAGAGCGGCGCCCGCTCCGACGAGCACCGCCTGGAGAGCGCGCACCGGCGGCAGGCCCAGGCGCCGGGGGTGCCGCGCCGCCGCGGGCAGCAGCACGAGTACGGCGGCCACCCGTCCGGCGGCCACCGGCCACAGCCCGCTGGAGGCACCGGCCTGGGCGAGGGCGATGTACTGGAGCGCGACGCCGGCACTGGCCAGCAGCCCGGCGGGGACGCCCCCGCCGTCGTCCTCGCCGCCGCCGCAGACCATCCAGAGGGCGGGCGCCGCGAGCACGATGCCCAGCCAGGCCACGGCGGTCGGCCGGTCGCCGAGGATCACTCCGCACACCACGGACAGGGTGACCCCGGTCACTGCGCTGACGGGTACGACCACGCTCATCGCGCCGTGGCTGAGGCCGCGGTTGAGGAAGTGCATGGCGGCGCCGCTGCCGACGCCCGACAGGGCGCCCCACAGGAGGTCGACGGACCGTACGGAGTCGGCGGGAAGCAGGAGCGCGGCGGTGGTCGCGAGGAGCAGGCCGCCGATCTGGCCGAGGAGGGTGACGGCGGCGAAGTGGGCGCGGCGGGAGAGCAGGCCGCCGGAGAAGTCGACGATGCCATAGCAGACCGCTGAGGCCAGTGCGAGGAGAGGACCCATCCCGTCAGGGGTGCCCTGGGACGGGGCGGTGATGCCCCTCGGGGGTCCTCGGGGTCAGGCCGCCCGGACCGGCTGCGGAGCGGCGGCGGCCCACTCCAGGACAAGGCGCTGGTACTCCTCGCGCTGCTCGCCGCTCAGTGTCCCGCCCGCCCGGCGCCACAGGGCCCGGATCTCCTCGTTGACCTCGTCGGCCGATCGATCGGTCACGGGTTCAACAGTGGTGGACATGGTGTGAAGCATACGGCCACGGAGGTGAAGGCGCCGTGAGTAATCACACCAGAAAAGGGCATATCGGACCGTGTTACTGATCACGTCCATCTGTCAAGGGGTGTGGCCCCGTTCACACTTCGGCCACACCGAGGACCAGCACCTGGATCGCCAGGACGGCCGCTCCGCGGGCCCAGTCATGGAAGTCGGACACCCTGGTCTCCAGGTCGATCGGGGCGGCCAGGGGGTGGCGGTGGGAGCGGATGGTGTCCTCGACCGTCCCGCCCGCCACGTCCATCAGTCCGACGCCCTCCCCGGCGAGCATGATCTTCTGCGGCATCGCGAAGTTGGCGATCTGGGCGACCAGGATGCCGAGGGCGCGCCCGGCCTCCTCGATGACGCGGGCGGGCACGGGGTCGCCGGCCGCGGCGAGGGCGAGGATCTCCTCGTAGCCGTGGTCGCGTCCGGTGGCGGCCTGCACCTGGTAGCGGATGTTGGGGATGGCGAGCAGGGAGACGGCGCTGCCGCGGTTGCCGTCGGGTGTGAGGGGCCCGGTGGGGTCGATGATCCAGTGCCGTCCGAAACCCCGGTCCTCCTCGGCGTAGGGGACGCGCCGGCCACCCAGGACCAGGCCGTAGCCGATGCCGGCGCCGATGGTGAGGACGACGAAGCGGTCGAGGCCGCGTCCGGCGCCGAACCAGGTCTCGGCCTCGACGAGCGCGGCCACGTCGTTCTCGACGACCACGGGCAGCCCCGTGCGTTCCTCCACGAGTTCACCGAGGGGGACGTCCCGCCAGTTCAGGAACGGGGACTCGCCGACGACGGCACGTTCCTGGACGAAGCCGCCGACCCCGATGCCGATGCCGGCGAGCCGCGGATACCCGCGGCCCAGCTCGTTCGTCATCTCCGCGAGCAGGTCGGCGACTTCGGCGGGGTCATGGCTGGTGAGAGGCCGGTCGTGGCGGGCGACGATCTCGCTCCTGAGGGTGGTGACGACGCCGTAGACCATGTCCTCTGTGATCTTGAAGCCGATGAAGGAGCGGGACTCGGCGACCACGTCCAGGGGTTGCGAGGGGCGCCCCTGTCGCACTTCGGACGGTGCGCCCGCCTCGGGGACCTCGACCAGCAGGCCGGACTCGATGAGCGGTTTGGTCAGCCGGGTGAGGCTGCCCGCGGAGAGGTCGAGGCGGCGGGCGAGTTCGGTGCGCGACAGCGGTCCGTGGACGAGCACCTCGATCGCCACCGAGCGCTCACCGGCGCTCAGGGGGAGCCAGCTGGCGGCAACTGCGGTCATGGAGGTCAGACTCCCACATGATTTCTTTCGCCATAAAACCAACACGCCCAGACTAGGGCCGCCATGGCCCCCTGAAAAGATGTTCGCAGGCCTCTTGACGCCTGGATTCTTTCGCGACAAAAGTAACTGGTCGAGGACGAGCCACCGCAGACGAGGGAGTCTCCCGATGACCATCGCCTCCAGCAGCCCTCCGTCGCGTCTGCCGCTCGGCGGCGCGGAAAAGGAACGGGTGAAACCGGGCACGGACCGGGGTCCGGGCGCGGTGAACGGGGGCGACGGGCGCCTGGCCGCGGTGTTCATCGCCCCGGCCCTGGTGGGCTTCGTGGTCTTCCTGCTCTGGCCGACGCTGCGGGGCATCTATCTGAGCTTCACCCGCTTCAATCTGCTGACCCCGGCGGAGTGGGTGGGCCTCGCCAACTACGACCGGATGGTCCATGACCCCATCTTCTGGGAGTCGCTGAAGGTCACCGTCGAGTACGTGGTCATCAACATCGGCGTCCAGACGGTCTCCGCCCTCGCCATCGCCGTCCTGCTGCAGCGGCTGACGCAGTCCGCGGTGCTGCGCGGGATCGTGCTCACGCCCTATCTGATGTCGAACGTCGTCGCGGGCCTGGTCTGGCTGTGGATCCTCGACAACCAGCTCGGCATCGGCAACGAGATCATCGCCGGGCTCGGCTTCGACCGCATTCCCTTCCTCGCCAACGAGACCTGGGCGATCCCGACGATCGCCCTGATCAACGTGTGGCGGCACGTCGGCTACACCGCGCTGCTGCTGTTCGCGGGCCTCATGGCCATCCCGAACGACATGTACGAGGCGGCGAAGGTGGACGGCGCGAGCGAGTGGCGGATGTTCTGGCGGATCACCATGCCGCTGCTGCGGCCGGTCCTGGCAGTCGTACTGATCATGACGGTGATCGGTTCGTTCCAGGTCTTCGACACGGTCGCGGTGACGACGGCGGGCGGCCCTGCGAACGCCACGAACGTGCTCCAGTTCTACATCTACCAATCGGCCTTCGGCCGCTTCCAGTTCGGCTACGCGTCCGCGATGTCCGTGGCCCTGCTGGTCGTGCTGAGCGCGATCACCGTCCTGCAGTACCGGCTCACCCGGGCCGGCCAGACCGATCTCGGCTGACCCGGAAGGAGTCGACATGGCTGCCGTGACCACCACCACGACGACACGCGTACGGCCCACCGGGCGCCGTCCCCTCTCCCCCGGCCGCGTCCTGGCCTGGACGGCGATGGCCGCGATCGTGCTCGTGACCCTGCTGCCGTTCTACTGGATCCTGCGCACCGCGCTGTCCACCAACTCCGGACTCGCCGCCCACGCCTCCGACCCGCTGCCGGTGGACCCGACCGGCACCGGGTTCGCCCGCGCGCTGGGGCTCGAGTCCACGAAGGACGCGATCGCACAGGGCGGCGCGGGCGGCGGGCTGAAGTTCTGGCGTTATCTGCTCAACTCGGTGATCGTCTCGACGCTGGTGACCGTCTGTCAGATCTTCTTCTCCGCGATGGCCGCGTATGCCTTCGCCCGGCTGCGCTGGCGGGGCCGCGACAAGGTGTTCGCGCTGTTCCTGGCCGGGCTGATGGTGCCGACCATCTTCACCCTGCTGCCGAACTTCGTGCTCATCAAGGAACTCGGCCTGATCGACAACCTGTTGGGCATCGCGCTGCCGACGATGTTCATGACGCCGTTCGCGGTGTTCTTCCTGAGGCAGTTCTTCATGAACGTGCCCCGCGAGGTCGAGGAGGCGGCCCTGCTCGACGGCGCCGGGAAGGTGCGGATCTTCTTCCGGGTGCTGCTGCCGATGGCGTCCACACCGGTGCTCACCCTGGCCGTGCTGACGTACATCACCTCCTGGAACGACTACTTCTGGCCGCTGATGGTGTCCTACAGCGACAGTTCACGCGTCCTGACCGTCGCGCTGGCCATCTTCCGGGCCCAGACCCCGCAGACCGGTGTCGACTGGTCGGGCCTCATGGCGGCGACCCTCATCGCCGCGCTGCCGATGCTGGCGCTGTTCGGGTTCTTCGCCCGCCGCATCGTGTCCACCATCAGCTTCACCGGGATCAAGTGAGGGACTCCTGATGCGACTTCGTACGCTGACCGCGGTGGCCGGCGCCCTGGCCCTCTGCCTGACCGGGTGTGCCCGGAGCGGCTCCGCCGGGTCCTCCTCGCACACGGTGACGTACTGGCTGTGGGACTCCAACCAGCAGCCCGCCTACCAGGCCTGCGCCAAGGACTTCGAGAAGCAGAACCCCGGACTGCGCGTGAAGATCACCCAGTTGGGCTGGGACGACTACTGGACCAAGCTCACCGCGAGTTTCATCGCGGGCACCGAGCCGGACGTGTTCACCGACCACATCCAGAAGTTCGGGCAGTTCGCCGATCTGAAGGTCCTCGAACCCCTCGACGACCTGGGCATCGACGCCTCCGCCTACCAGCCCGGTCTCGCGGCCAACTGGATGGGCCAGGACGGCCACCGCTACGGCGCCCCGAAGGACTGGGACACCGTCGCCCTCTTCTACAACAAGAAGATGACCGACGCGGCCGGGCTCACCGCGGACCAGCTGAACGACCTGGCGTGGAACCCGAAGGACGGTGGCAGCTTCGAGAAGGCCATCGCCCACCTCACCGTCGACAGGAACGGCAAGCGGGGCGACGAGCCGGGCTTCGACAAGCACCACGTCAAGGTGTACGGCCTCGCCACCAACGGCGGCGGCGACGGGGACGGCCAGACGCAGTGGAGCACCTTCACCGCCTCCGCCGGCTGGAGCTACACCGACAAGAAGCGGTGGGGCACCAAGTACCGGTACGACAGCCCCGCCTTCCAGTCGGCCGTCAAGTGGTACTTCGGACTGGCGAAGAAGGGCTACATGGCGCCCTTCACCGACTACAACTCCCAGTCCAACCAGGCCAACACCCAGGTCGCGGCGGGCAAGGCGGCGACCGCCTTCGACGGGGCCTGGATGATCTCGACGTACGCCGGGTTCAAGGGCCTCGACATGCGCACCGCCGTCACCCCCGAGGGTCCCACCGGCAAGCGGGCGACCATGATGAACGGCCTCGCCGACTCCATCACCAAGAACGCCCGCAACAAGGAGGGTGCCCGCAAGTGGGTGAAGTACCTGTCCTCGGACGAGTGCCAGAGGACGGTGGGAAGTTACGGCATCGTCTTCCCCGCCACCCCTGACGGCACGGCTGCCGCCGTGGCGGCCTACAGGAAGAAGGGCATCGACGTCACGGCCTTCACGAAGCCGGTCGCCGACAAGAAGGACTTCACGACCTTCTCCTACCCCATCACCAACTACGCGGCGGACGTGTTCGCGCTGATGCATCCCGCCATGCAGGACATCTTCGGCAACGGCAAGTCCGTGCACAGCCTCGACGAGACCAACGACCAGATCAACCTGATCCTCTCGCAGTGATCCCGCGACGAGTCATCCCGCGACCAGTGAAGGGCACGCACTTCATGACGTTCTCCCTCGGCATCGTCGGCGCCGGCCAGTTCTCCGGCCAGTTCGCCACGCTGTTCCAGGCCCACCCCGGCGTCGGCGACGTGTACGTCACCGATCTGCTGCCCGAACGGGCCGAGCAGCTCGCCTCGGCGCAGGGGCTGGCCGGCACCTTCCCCACCTACGAGGCCATGCTGGAGTCGAAGGAGGTCGACGCGGTCGCGATCTTCACCCAGCGCTGGACGCACGGCCCCCTGGTGCTCCAGGGGCTCAACGCCGGCAAGCACGTGTACTCCGCTGTGCCCATGGCCATCACCACGGAGGAGATCTCGGCGATCATCGACGCGGTCCGGGCGACCGGGCTGACGTACATGATGGGCGAGACCAGCCAGTACAACCCGGCGACCGTGCACGCCCGCAACCAGATCGCCGAGGGTGCCTTCGGGCGGCTCTTCTACGCCGAGGGCGACTACGTCCACGACATGGACCTCGGGTTCTACGAGGCGTACCAGTACAGCGGCGGCGAGAAGTGGAAGGAGACCGCCAGCTATCCCCCGCTGCTCTACCCCACGCACTCGGTGGGCGGGGTGCTGGGGGCCTGGCAGACGCACGCGGTGAGCGTCTCGGCGATCGGTGTGGTCGACGACCGCGGGGACGGTGTGTTCGACAGGGAGGTCAGCCAGTTCGGCAACGACTTCTCCAACGCAACCGCGCTGTTCGAGGTGGCGGGCGGCGGGTCGTTCCGCACGAACGAGTTCCGGCGGGTGGGCTACCCCTCGCACATCCGGGAGTCGCGTTTCCGGTTCTTCGGGACCGAGGCGAGCATGGAGCAGCTGGCCACGGTCGCCCTCTGGCAGGACAAGAAGGGCGTGAAGGACATCAGCGAGCTCCTTGAGCCCAAGCCCACCCTGTCCCCTGACGACCCGTCACTCCAGCACATCGCGCCGGACCTGCGGGCCGCCTTCACCTCGGGCTCGGCTCCGGTGCACGACCGGGCGCGGCTGCCGCGCGAGTTCGACCACCTGCACAACGGCCACGAGGGCAGCCACCACTTCCTGGTGGACGACTTCGTGACCGCGGTCAACTCCCGCACCCTGCCGTCGGTGAACGCCTGGGTGGCCGCCCGCTACACCCTGCCGGGCATCGTCGCGCACGACTCCGCGCGACAGGGTGGGGCGAGGCTGGAGATCCCGGACTTCGGGGACGCGCCCGAGGCGTGACCGGGCCGTCGCGCCGGGCGCCTGGTGTCTCAGGTGCCCGGCTTGCGGCCGTACACGAAGACGTCGTCGCCCTTCTTCAGGAGCGACCAGTACTTCTTGGCGTCCTTGGGGGTCATGTTGGTGCAGCCGTGGGAGCCGGGCGGGTTCCACATGCTGAGATTCACCGAGTGGAAGGCCTGGCCGCCGTCGAAGAACTGGCTGTAGGGCATCGGCACGTTGTAGATCGACGACACGTGGTCGATGTCACGCCAGTAGATCTTCTTCAGACCGGTGCGGGTCTCGTAGCCGTCGCGGCCGGTGCGGACCGGGACGGGGCCGTAGACGAGCCTGCTGCCGTCCTGGATCCAGCTCAGCTGGAGGGTGAGGTTCACGCAGGCGATGCGGCCCTTGTTCGTCGGGCACTTGCCGTCCCTGTTGGGGTTGTTGCCGACGGCCTTCTGCTTGTTCATCAGGTCCATCACGCCCCAGGTGACGGAGCCCGCGTAGCCGGCGTTCGGCGTGATGCCGTGCTTGGTCTGGAAGGCCTGGATCGCCTTGCAGTCGGCGGTGGACTGCCTGCCGTCGACCGGACGGCCGAGGAACTTCTCCACCTGCTTCTGGTACGGCCCTGCCTGCGTGGTGCAGCTCGCCGCCTGCGCGGGCGCGGCGCCCAGCGCGATCGTCAGCGGTGCGACGAGTCCGGTGATCCCGAGTGCGACCGCACCCCGTCTGCGTATGTCCCCCATGGCCCCTGTCCCCTTCATAGGTCCTGCGATCTCAACTCTCTAGACGGGGCCGCTCGCCACTTCGTTGTACCGCCGGCCCCCCTGGGACGAAACGGTGACAATGCTCAGGTCGCGGCCCCGCGGTCCGGATGGACCGCGGCGTGGAAGCCGGTGTTGACCGCGGTGGGACCTCCGTCGACGACCAGGGTCGTGCCGGTGATCCACGCGGCGTCGCGGGAGGCGAGGAAGGCGACGGCGGCGGCGACGTCCTCGGGTTCTCCCACCCGGCCGAGAGGATACAGCCGCCGCATTTCGGCGAGCTCGCTCTCGCGCCCTTCCCGGGCGGAGGTACGGACCGTACCCGGCACGACCAGGTTGACGCGACCCCCGCGGGCGGCCGCGTGCCCGGCCGGGGTGCGGGTCAGCGAGCCGAGGCCGACCAGCGCCCACTCGTCGCCACGGCGTGCGCGACGGCCGCCTCGACGGCCGGGAGGTCCGCCACGTCGCGCTCCACCGCCTGCGCGGTCAGACCCTGCTCCCGCAGGCGCGCGGCCGCGCCGATGCCGCGGGCGGCGCCGGTGACCAGTGCCGCGTATCCCTCGAAGCGCTCGGTGTGGGTCATGGGCCGAGGACAGACCCTCGGTGATCAACGGGGCAGATGCCGTGCGGTCCTGCTCGCGGTGTGCCGGATCACCGGTAGCCGGACACGTCCGCCGGCTTCCCCGCGTCCTGCACCTCGACCAGGTAGCGCCAGGCGTCGGGGCGGCTGCCGTCGAGGTCGGTGAAGCCGTAGGTCCGGGCGAGCGAGCCGCTGTCGAGGGACTGGCCGTTCCGGCGGGACACGTCGGGATCGGCGGCCAGAGCGGCGACGGCGCGGCCCACGTAGCGCGGGGTCTCCGAGATGGCGAAGTGCGGGACACGGTCGAGGGCGTCGCGCCAGTTGTCCTCCCGCACGCCGAAGTGGTCGAGCATCATCTCCGAGCGCAGCCAGCCCGGGGTGAGCGCTACGGCGGTGGCGCCGCGCGGGCCGAGTTCGTGGCCGAGGGCGAAGGCCATGCGGATGACCGAGGTCTTGGCGAGGTCGTAGAAGAAGGAGACGCGGTAGTTCTCGCGGTTGTAGGCGTCGGTTCCGTCGGTCATCTCGACGACCAGGCCGCCGGGGCGGCGCAGCAGCAGGGGCAGGGCGTGGTGGCTGGTGATGGCGTGCGTGTCGATCGCGAGCCTGAGCAGCCTGAGGCCGTTGTCGAGGTCGTGCTCCCAGACGGGGCTGTCCCATGCGAAGAGGTGTTCGCCGCCCCAGATGTCGTTGACGAGGACGTCGAGGCGGCCCTGCTCGTCGGCGATGCGGTCGACGAGCGCGCGGACCTGCGCGGGGTCCAGGTGGTCGGTGGGGACGGCGACGCCGTGGCCGCCGGCCGCCGTGACGAGGTCGGCGGTGTCCTCGACGGTCTCCGGACGGTCGTACTCGGAGCGGCGGGCGCGGGTGCTGCGTCCGGTGACGTAGACGGTCGCGCCCGCCGCACCCAGTTCGACGGCGATCCCGCGCCCGGCCCCTCGTGTGGCCCCGGCGACCAGTGCGACCTTGCCTTCCAGCGGCTGTGACATGTCCGACCTCCCGTGGTGCCCGATGACTCTTCGAGCATGGCCGGGAAGCCGGACAACCTCTGTCGTGATTTACGGGCGGGTCACCCGGTCGCGCGCAGTTTCTCGTCCAGGGTGTCCAGATCCGGCAGGAACCAGATGTGGCCGCCCTGATTCGTCTCGTGGACGAAGTCCCTGAGGGCCGTGCTGTCGTCGAGGTGGCGGGTGACGTCGCCGACGACCGCCAGACGGACCCGGTAGGTCACGAACTTCTGCATCACCGCGCCCGCGACACCCGACCGCAGCCGGAAGAATTCCTCGGCGACCCGGGCCACGGGTACGGCGACCACCTGGGCGTCGCGTCCCATCGCGTCCCCGATCAGGTCGAGGGCCGCCCGCTCACCGTCCAGCGGCGGTCCGTCGGGGGCGCAGTGCAGGACGTTCACGCCGCCGCGGTGCACCACGTCGTCAGTGGCCACGGGCGATCCACTCCTGGAGGTGCGGGGCCTCCGCGCCGATGGTGGTGGGGTCGCCGTGACCGGTGAGGACCTCCGTCTCGGGGGGCAGGGCCAGCAGGCGGTCGCGGATCGAGTCGATGATCGTCGGGAAGTGCGACCAGGAGCGGCCGGTGGCGCCGGGTCCGCCCTGGAAGAGGGTGTCGCCGGTGAAGACGGTGCCGAGACCGGGGTCGTAGAGGCAGACCGCGCCCGGGGCGTGGCCGGGGGTGTGCAGCACCTGGAGGTCGATGCCCGCGGCCTCGATGACCTGGCCGTCGCGCAGATGGGCGTCGGGGTCGCGGTCGGGATGGGTCTGCTTCCACAGCGGCAGGTCGTCGGGGTGCAGCCAGATCGTGGCGCCGGTGCGGTCGGCGAGGGCCGGCGCGGCGTCGATGTGGTCGTTGTGCGCGTGGGTGCAGACGATCGCCGTCAGCCTGCGGTCACCGATGGCCTCGACGATGGCGTCGGCGTCGTGGGCGGCGTCGATGACGATCACCTCGTGGTCGTCGCCGACGATCCACACGTTGTTGTCGACGTCCCAGGTGCCGCCGTCGAGGCTGAACTGCCCTGAGGTGACGAGGCGTTCGATGCGGGCGGCCATCAGAGCACCACCACCGAGCGCAGGACGTCGCCGTGGTGCATGCGCTCGAACGCCTTCTCCACCTCGTCGAGTTGGATGGTCTCGGTCACGAACGCCTCCAGGTCCAGGCGGCCTTGCAGATGCAGGTCGATCAGCATGGGGAAATCGCGGGAGGGCAGGCAGTCGCCGTACCACGACGACTTGAGCGAGCCACCGCGCCCGAAGACGTCGAGGAGCGGCAGCTCCAGCTTCATCTCGGGGGTGGGCACCCCGACCAGGACGACGGTGCCGGCGAGGTCGCGGGCGTAGAAGGCCTGCCGGTAGGTCTCCGGGCGGCCGACCGCCTCGATGACGACGTCGGCGCCGAAGCCGCCGGTCAGCTCGCGGATCGCCTCCACGGGGTCGTTCTCGCGCGAGTTGACCGTGTGGGTCGCGCCCATCGTGCGGGCCTTCTCCAGCTTGCGGTCGTCGATGTCGACGGCGATGATCCTCGCCGCGCCCGCGAGGTTCGATCCGGCGATCGCCGCGTCACCCACGCCCCCGCAGCCGATGACGGCGACGGTGTCGCCCCGGCCGACCTGCCCCGTGTTGATGGCGGCGCCGATGCCGGCCATGACACCGCAGCCCAGCAGCCCCGCGACCGCCGCCGAGACGGCAGGGTCGACCTTGGTGCACTGTCCGGCGGCGACCAGCGTCTTCTCGGCGAAGGCGCCGATGCCGAGGGCGGGCGAGAGCTCGGTGCCGTCGGTCAGGGTCATCTTCTGTTTCGCGTTGTGGGTGTCGAAGCAGTACCAGGGCCGGCCGCGCAGACAGGCCCGGCAATTGCCGCACACGGCACGCCAGTTGAGGATCACGAAGTCGCCGGGCGCGACATCGGTCACCCCCTCGCCGACCGACTCCACCACACCGGCCGCCTCATGGCCGAGCAGGAACGGGAACTCGTCGTTGATCCCGCCCTGCTTGTAGTGCAGGTCGGTGTGGCAGACCCCGCAGGCCTGCACCTGTACGACGGCCTCGCCCGGTCCCGGGTCCGGTACCACGATCGTCTCCACCCGCACCGGCTCGTCCTTGCCGGGTGCGATCACCCCGCGTACCTCCTGCGCCATGGCCTGACCCCTTCTGTCGCCCGGTGTACGTCCCTTCGACCCTACGCGTGACTGATCAGTAACGGCACCGGACCCAGGACGGGGCATACCCCAGGGGGTACCCGTGGCCGCCGGCGCCCGGCGCCGACGTAGCCTGAAGGCTCCGCACGCCGTCGGGCCCCAAGGAGCAGCGTGAGCACCACCGAGACGGAGACCGGCCCGCCGACCTGGCGGCTGCTCCTCGGATACGTACGGCCGCACCGGTGGACCCTGCTGGCCGGTGCCGTGCTCTCGCTGCTGACCGGGGCCACCGGTCTGCTGCTGCCGCTGGTGGCCCGGGAGCTGATCGACGACCTGTCCCACGACCGCACGATCACCGGCGCGTTGTTCGTCATGTCGGGGCTGGTGATCGCCAACGCCGCTCTGGGCGGCCTGGGTTCGTACGTGCTGCGCCGTACAGCGGAGTCGGTGGTGCTGGGCGCGCGGCGGGCCCTGTCGTCGTATCTGCTGCGGCTGCGCATCACCGCCGTGGACCGCACCGAACCCGGCGACCTGATGGCCCGGATCACCTCGGACACCACGCTGCTGCGCGAGGTCACCACCGACTCGCTCGTGGGCCTCGGGACCGGCGGTCTCACCCTGGTCGCGACCGTGGTGATGATGGGCCTGGTCGATCCGGTGCTGCTGGGCGTCACGCTGGCCGTGATCCTGGTCGCGGGCACGGTGCTGGGTGTGATCGTGCCCCGCATCAACCGGGCGAGCCGCCAGGCCCAGGACGCCGTCGGGGTGATGGGCGCCTCACTGGAACGCATCCTCGGCGCGCTGCGCACGGTCAAGGCCTCCGGCGCCGAGCACCGCGAGGAGCGGACGCTGCACGCGGCGGCCGAGGAGTCGTGGCGGCAGAGCGTGCGCGCCGCGAAGTGGTCGGCGGCCGCGGGCAACACGGCGGGCCTTGCGATGCAGATCGCGTTCATCACGGTCCTCGCGGTGGGCGGGGCGCGGGTCGCCACCGGCGCCATCGACGTCGGCACGCTGGTCGCGTTCCTGCTGTACGTCTTCTATCTGATGTCCCCGATCCAGCAGGTCGTCGGGGCGATCACGCAGTACCAGACGGGGGCCGCGGCCCTCGCCCGTATCCAGGAGGCGCTGCTGCTGCCCGCCGAGCCGGCCGCCCTGCCGGCCCCGCTGCCCGCCGACGGGGCCGCGCCGGCGTCCGTCGCCTTCACGGACGTCCGCTTCCGGTACGCCGACGATCTGCCGTACGTCCATCACGGGGTGACGTTCGAGGTACCCGCGCGGGGCATGACGGCGTTCGTCGGGCCGTCGGGGGCCGGCAAGACGACGGTGTTCTCGTTGATCGAGCGGTTCTACGATCCCGAGTCAGGGGTCGTGACGCTGGACGGGCGGGACCTCGCGGAGTGGGATCTGCCGCACCTGCGCTCCGCGATCGGGTATGTGGAGCAGGACGCGCCCGTGCTGTCGGGGTCGCTGCGGGAGAATCTGCTGCTCGGGAATCCGGAGGCGGACGAGGACGCGGTGGCGCGCGTCCTGAAGACGACCCGGCTCGACGCTCTCGTGGCCAAGCTGCCGGGTGGGCTGGAGACGCTGGTCGGGCATCGCGGGACCAAGCTGTCGGGCGGGGAGCGGCAGCGGGTGGCGATCGCCCGCGCGTTGCTGCGGCGGCCCCGGCTGTTGCTGCTGGACGAGGCCACGTCGCAGCTGGACGCGGTGAACGAGGCGGCCCTGCGGGACACGGTGGCGGACGTGGCGCGTACGACCACGGTGCTGGTCGTGGCGCACCGGCTGTCCACGGTGACGATGGCCGACCGGATCGTGGTCATGGACGCCGGGCGGGTGCGGGCGGTGGGGACGCATCGGGAGCTGGTCGCCGGGGATCCCCTGTACGCGGAGCTCGCGGCGACGCAGTTCCTCGCCACGCAGGGGTGAGTTCGAGGGGTCCGAAAGGGCCCCTCGATGGGGCTCTGAAAGGGCGCTCTCAGCCGGCCAGTCTCCGAAGGCGCTCCGTGTCTCCTGTGCGCGGGCACGTCACGCATGCCTCCGCCGGGCGGATCGCGTAGAACAGACAGCAGCCTGTGCGTGTGCGGGTGGTGTGGTGGTCGCCGTTCCCGTCCGCCAGCCGGCGGAAGTCCGCTCCGGCCGGGTAGGGGGGTACGGCGACCGGCAGCACCTCGGTGGCCGCCCCGACCGCCGCCGCCTCCTCATCGAGCATCCGGCCCAGGTACCAGATGCCGGACACCAGATCGTCGCCGACCATGCCCCACAGGGCGCGTGAGCGGCGACGGGCGACAGGGGCGATCGCGGCGAGCAGCGGACGCATGTGCTCGGCGACCGAGCTGCGCAACCGGGCCCGCAGACCGGCTTCCTGAGGGAGTGTCAGCGCGCCCGGGAGCTGGGCCAGCCGGTCGCCGGTCAGACAGGCGAGTTCGGAGCCCGGGGTGATGGCGTAGGTCCCCGCGGCGAGGTCGACCCGCAGGTCCTCGGGGCGGATCCGGGGGACCCTCCGCTCGAGGTACCAGGCTCCGCCCATCAGGACGCCGACCGTCCAGGCGTAGTCGTGCAGGGCCCGTGAGGCGGCGACGTCCGGGCGTACCCGCACTCCGTAGCGATCGTGAATTCTCGCGGACTCCGCGGCGACGTAGGCGTGAAGCGCGTCCGTGTCGGCCGCCAGCTCCGCTGCCGTCACCCCCGCACCCGGCACCTCCTCGACCCGGACCGCCAGGGCCTCGCAGATGCCGGTCAGCCGTCGGTAGACATCACCGAGCGCACTCGCGACCGCGTCGGCCGGAGGTGACTTCAGGCCCAGGGACATCGGCACTCCCACAGAGATTTCACAGAAAACAACACAGGTAAGGCTCACCTTACCCATATGATCAACGAGGCCTGATCGAGGTATGCCCACGTCACGCCTTCGCACAGACGGTTGAAATGTAAAGCAAGGCTAACCTAAGCTCACGGTTCGTGACTGCGACCCAACGGGGCGTACCTGCCACAGGTGTGCCCCTCCGTGCCTTCAGGCACATACCCCTGTTCCTCGCCGGCTGCGGCGCCCTGGCGCTCTGCGCCGCCCTGAGCCTCGCGCTCGGCGCCCGATCGGTGCCGTTGCCGACGGTGGCCGACGCGCTCTTCGGCGACGCGCACGGAAGAGACGCGCTCGTGGTGACCGGTCTGCGGCTGCCGCGGACGGTCCTCGGACTCGCGGTCGGCGCGGCACTGGGCGTGGCCGGGGCCGTTGCGCAGGCAATCACCCGCAACCCGCTCGCCTCGCCGACCACGCTCGGCATCAACGCGGGCGCCGGTTTCGCCGTGGTCGTCGCGATCTTCGCGCTGAAGCTCGACAGCCCCGGCGAGTACGTGTGGTTCGCGTTCGCCGGAGCGGCCGCCGCCGCCCTCTTCGCCCAGGCGCTGGCCCGCAGAGCCGGGGACATCGATCCCGTACGCCTCGCGCTCGGCGGAACCGTGCTCCAACTCGTCCTGCTCTCCTGGACGTCCGCCGTGATGCTGCTCAATCAGCGCACCCTCGACGAGGCCCGGTTCTGGCTCGCCGGGTCGCTGGCCGGCCGGGACCTCGACGTCCTGTGGCCGGTCCTGCCGACGCTCGTGCTCGGCCTGCTCACCTCCCTGGCCCTCTCCCCCGCCCTCAACGCCCTTGCCCTGGGCGACGATGCGGCGCAGTCGCTCGGCGTTCCGGTGGCCCGGATCCGGCTGACGGGCGGTATCGCGGTCGTGCTGCTCGCCGGGTCCGCGGTGGCCGTGGCCGGGCCGGTCGCCTTCATCGGACTCGCCGCGCCCCATCTGGTACGGCCGTTGCTCGGCGGCGACCATCGGCTGCTGATCCCCGGCTGTCTGATCGCCGGTCCGCTGCTGCTGCTCTCGGCCGATGTGATCGGCAGGCTGGTGATCCGCCCCTCGGAACTGGAGGCGGGCCTCGTCACCGCCTTCCTGGGCGCGCCCCTGCTGGCACTCCTGGCCCGCAGGGTGGCCCGATGAGCAACAGGTCCGCGCTGTACGCGGGGGTCGGTCTAGTGGCCCTGTTCGCGCTGCTCACCCTCTCCCTGACCACCGGTCAGATGAGCATGCCCGCGCCCACCGCGCTGCGCGCCCTGGTCGGGCTCGGGGACGCGGGAGACGTCCTGGTGGTGCAGCAGTTCCGGGCGCCCCGCTGTGTGGCGGCGATCATCGCCGGGGCGGGGCTGGGAGCGGCCGGCTCCGTGCTCCAGCGGCTCTTCCGCAATCCGCTGGCGTCCCCCGACGTCATGGGCGTGACGGGCGGCGCCTCGCTGGGCGCGGTCTCGCTGATCGCCGCCGGAGCCTCGCAGGCCCTCATCCCCGTCGGCGCGCTCGGCGGCGGCCTGCTCTCCGCACTGCTGCTGGGCGTGTTCGCCTGGCGCTCCGGGCTCGCCGTCACCCGGCTGGTGCTGACCGGGCTGGCCGTGCAGGCGGGACTCGCGGCCGCCGTGAACCTGATGATCGTGCGCTTCCCCGCCGAACTCGCCGGCTCCGCGCTCCAGTGGACCACCGGCTCGGTCTACGGCCGCACCTGGACGCAGGTGTGGGGCGCGGGCGGCGCCATGGTGCTCGCGCTCGCCGTCGCCCTCGTCCTGCACCGCAGGCTCGCCGTGCTCGACCTCGGGGACGACTCGGCGGGTGCCCTCGGTCTGAACACCTCGGCGGCCAGGCTCCACCTCCTGCTGATCGCGGTCACGTTGGCGTCGCTGGCCGCCGCGCTCGCCGGTCCGGTGACCTTCGTGGCGCTCGCCGTCCCGCACATCGTGCGGTTCGTCACCGGGCCGCCGACCGCCGTGTCCCTGGCGCTCGCCTCGCTCACCGGGGCGGTGCTGCTGCTCGCCTCCGATCTGGTGGTGCAGCACCTGCTGCCGGTCGAAGGGCTGCCGGTGGGCGCGGTCACCGCCACCCTCGGCGCGCCCTGGCTGCTGGTGCTGATGTTCCGCCAGAGCTCGCCCGTCCGCAGGAGTCACGCATGACCACGACACAGAAACCGGAGCCGAGGGTGTCCTCCAACCAGCTGTCCACCCGGTCCCTCGACCTGCGCTACGGCGACCGGCTCGTCGTCGGCGGCCTCGACCTGACCCTGCCCGGCGGCGCGGTCACCGCGATCGTCGGCCCCAACGCCTGCGGAAAGTCGACCCTGTTGCGCGGGCTGAGCCGGCTGCTCGCCCCGGCCGCCGGCAGTGTCACGCTCGACGGCGCCGACATCCACCGGATGTCCGCCCGCGCGCTGGCCCTGCGGATGGGGCTGCTGCCGCAGCAGCCGGTCACCCCCGAGGCGATCACCGTCGAGGCACTCGTACGGCTGGGCCGGTATCCGCACCAGCGGTTGCTGAGTCCCTGGTCGGCGGCCGACCAGAAAGCCGTCGACGAGGCGCTGGAACGGACCGGCACCACCGCGCTGCGCGGCCAGCCGGTCGACCGGCTCTCCGGCGGTCAGCGCCAACGCGCCTGGATCGCGCTGGCGTTGGCGCAGGACACCGAGCTGCTCCTGCTCGACGAGCCCACCACCTTCCTCGACCTGCGGCACCAGCTCGACGTACTCGACCTGGTGGCCTCGCTGCACGCCGAGGCCGGCCGCACCGTGGTGATGGTGCTGCACGACCTCGGACAGGCCGCCCGGTACGCGGACCACATGGTGGTCCTCAAGGACGGCCGGCTGGCCGCCGCCGGTACCCCGTCCGACGTCCTGGACGCCGACCTCGTCAGGTCCGTGTTCGACGTGGAGTGCCGGGTGATTCCCGACCCGGAGACCGGCACCCCGCTGGTCGTCCCGAGAAGCAGTGCGGCACGGCGCCCGGCTGCCTCCGCCTGACCCGACCCCAGATCCCGAATCCCTGATCCCGACCAGAAGGACCCACCCCCCATGCCCAAGCGCTCTCCCCTGCCCGGAACCGGCGGCATCCGCCGTCTGGTGGCCGTGCTGCTCTCCGTCCTCCTCGGCACCGCCGTGCTGGCCGCCTGCGGCAGCGAGGACTCCTCCGACACCGCCACCTCGGCGAAGGCCGCCGCCGGCTCGTCCGGCTTCCCGCGCACGCTCAAGACCGTGATGGGCGAGGTGAAGATCCCGTCCCAGCCGAAGCGGGTCGTCGTGCTCGACACCGGTGAACTGGACGACGTCACCCTGCTCGGCATCGACCCGGTGGGCGCGGTCGCCCCGCACTTCAAGACCGAGGGCGGGTTCCCCACGTACCTGAAGGGTGAACTCGGCGGCACCGCGGACGTCGGCCCGCTGCTCGAGCCCAACCTGGAGAAGATCGCCTCGCTCAAGCCCGACCTGATCCTGTCGTCCAAGGTGCGCCACGAGGCGGTCTACGACAAGCTCAGCGCGATCGCCCCGACCGTCTTCACCGCGACCACCGGCGGGGTCTGGAAGCAGAACCTGAAGATCCACGCCGAGGCCCTCGGTCTGGAGAGGGAGGCCGCGGCGAAGCTCAAGGAGTACGAGACACAGGCCAAGGCGCTGGGCGAGGCCATCAGGAAGAAGGACGGCGGCACCATGCCGACCGCGTCCGTGGTCCGCTTCATCGCCGGTCCGACCCGTCTGTACCAGACGAACTCCTACAGCGGTGTCGTCCTCGGCGACATCGGCTTCGAGCGGCCGAAGTCCCAGGTCTCCGACGACCCCGAGGTCACGATGAAGGACGTCAGCCCCGAGCAGATCGACCAGGCCGACGCCGACCTGATCTTCGTCACCACCGCCGACACCCCGGACAAGACCCAGCAGAAGCAGGTCACCTCCAACCCGGTGTGGAAGTCCCTGAGGGCCGTCAAGGACGGCAAGGTCTTCGAGGTCCCGGACGAGACCTGGATGTCCGGCATCGGGGTCCAGGCCGCCGAGCAGATGCTCGCGGACGTGGCGAAGGCCACCGGTGTGGCCCTGCCGAAGGAGTAACTCCCGCTGACCGGGGCGGGCCTCGACCACGCGTGCGGCCCGCCCCGACCCCCCACCCACTAGCGGAAGTCGTCTCTCGACCATGCGTCTCTACCTGCTCGCCCTGAATCCGACCGACTCCGTCACCGAGGGCTTCCGGCCCGCGGCCGCCCGCCTGGGCCTGGACGTGACCGTCCTGACCGACCGGCCCGAAGCCCACCGCCGTACGTATCCGGAGGCCGAGGTCCTGGAGTGCGACGTCCGGGACTTCCGGGCCGTGATCACCCGGATCTCCACCCACCACCGCCCCGACGCCGTCTTCACCAACAGCGACCACCTCCAGACCCAGGCAGCCCTCGCCGCCGCCTACTTCGGACTGCCCGGAAAGGACTGGCGGGCCACCCTGCGCGCCAAGGACAAGGCGGAGATGCGCAGACATCTGGCCGCCGCGGGCGTGGACACCGTGTGGTCCACCGAGATCACCCGGCCGGTGGCGCTCGACGCCCCCTACCCCTGCGTCCTCAAGCCCCGCGAGGGCGTGGCCAGCGAGGACGTCGTGCTCGTCGACGGCCCGGAGGACCTCGTCACCCGCTCCAAGGAGATCCTCGACCGGCGCCCCGGCACCGTCCTCGTCGTCGAGGAGTACCTCCCCGGCGAGCTCCACACCCTGGAGACGCTCGGCGACGGCCAGGTCCGCCACGTCCTGGGCGGCTTCCACACCGAGCTGTCGCCGCCGCCGTACTTCATCGAGGAAAGCCTCGTCTTCGTCCCCGCCCACCCCGAGCCCGTCCAGGCACAGGTCCTCGCCCAACTCGACGCGCTTGGCGTGGGGTTCGGCGCCTGTCACACCGAGTTCGTGGTGCACGCGGGGCGGGCGCGGATCATCGAGGTCAACTACCGTGCCATCGGCGACCAGTGCGACCTGCTGCTGGCCCGGCTGCTGGACGTCCCGCTCTTCGAGCACATCCTGCGCACCCACCTCGGCGAGCCGCTCCCGGCCGACCTGGGCGTCCGCCGCGACGGCGCCGCCCGTCTGGAGTACCCGTGCGCCGACCGCGCCGGAACCCTCACCGAGGCGCCCGCCGCCACCGAACTCACCGTCGACGGCGTGCATCTGACGTACCGTCCGCTGCGGTCGACCGGCGAACGGCACGGCCTGTACCGCACCAACCGCGACTACCTCGGCGTCCTGCGGGCCACCGGCACCGACCAGCCCACGGTGGACCGGGTCTCGGCCCAGTTCCTGGCGGCACGGCGCTGGGAGATCCAGCCGTGACCGCGCCGACGAGACCGGACACCGGTACGGGCGAGGCGCCGGCCCCGGTACGGACGCACACCGGCGAGCGGGAGACGCCCACGCCGGACACCTGTGAGGCCGAACTCCTCACCCGCGTCCTCAGCGCCCTCCTGCGCGAGGACGTGGCCGGCCTGCGCACCCGCAGCGTCCTCACCCACCGTGCGGACGGCACCTGGCTGCGGCTCGCGGGCCCCGAGGGCAGGGCCCTGCTGCTGCCCGTCGCCGAGGACGGCTTCCAGTGCGAGTACGCCGCCCGGCTGCCGCTCCTCGTGCGCGAGCCGGAGGGCACCCGGCTGAGCTCCTGCGAGAGCGTGCTCGCCGCGCTGCGCGCACTCGCCGAGCCCGAGGACCGGGGCGGTTTCGACGCGTTCGCCGAGGAGTGCCGGCAGACGCTGGTGACGATGCGGCTGCACGCCGGGACACGGACGGAGATCGCCGGGCGACTCACCGCACGGTACGGCTCCGACCCCGCACGCTGGACGGGCCTCTCCGGCTCTCTCGCGTACGACACCCTCGCCGCCCGTACCGACCACCCCGTCTACCCGACGGCACGCGGCCGCTCCGGGCTCACCACGGAGCAACTGCGCTCCTACGCACCGGAGTTCCACCCTCGTTTCGCCCTGCGCTGGCTCGCCGTGCCACGCGAGGCGGTCACCCTGACGGGCCCGCTCCCGGAGTTCTGGCCGACCCCGGCAGAACTCGGGCTGCCCGAGACGCAGGGCACCCATGTCGCCCTCCCCGTCCACCCGCTGACCGTCGGCGCCCCGCTCGAAGAGGCTCTGCGGGCCACCGGCCTCACCGACAGCGCGCGGCTCGCCGAGCGGTCGTACCTGGACGTCGTGCCGACGCTGTCGATGCGTACGGTGGCCACCCTCGCGGACCCTGCCGTGCATCTCAAACTGCCCTTGGCCACCGCCACGTTGGGCCTGCGCAACAAGCGCACCATCAAGCCCGGCACCCTGGCCGACGGCGCGGCGGGACAGCGGCTCCTTGAGACGGCGGCGGCCCGTGAGCACCGGTTCCGGGCCGTGATCCTGCACGCCGACGAGACGACCTGGGCCCACGCGGGCCACGAACTCCTCGCCGTCCTGTGCCGCCGCTACCCGGCCGGTCTCGACGGGGCGGTCGTCGTGCCGCCGGCCGCACTGCTCGCCCCGGCACCGGACGGTCGGCTGATCGTCGACCACCTGGCCGACCGGTTCTTCGACGGCGATCCGCTCGCCCTGCTGGACGCCTTCCTCACGCTGCTCTTCGACTGGCAGACCACCCTGTTCGGGCTGGGCATCGCGCTGGAGTCGCACCAGCAGAACATCTCGCTGGTCCTGCGCCCCCGGAGCCTGAGGCTGCTGTTCAAGGACAACGACGGGCCGCGCATCAACACCGAGCGCCTCGCGGCCGCACTGCCCGGCCCCTGGGGCTTCGACGACGCGCGCACCTTCACCGCGCAGGACGGCCCGGTCGCCGACCTGTTCACCACCATCACCGTCCATCTGTGCGCGGGAGCCTTCGCGTTCGGGCTCACGCCGCACCGCGAAAGGCTGCTCTCCCTCGTCCGCGACCGGCTGACGCAGGCCGTGGACCGGCTCGGCGGGGACGCGGGCGAGGTCCTGCGGGCCCGGGTCCTCAAGGCTCCGCGGCTGCCGGTGAAGGCGATGGTCTCGGCCGGGACGCTGCTGTCCAAGGAGCGCACGGGCGCCGCCGACATCAACAAGCACTACACGACCGGCCCCAACTACCTGCTGCGGCAAAGGAGTACGGCATGAGCGGCGCCGCACTGCGCATCCCCCGCCCGGTGTTCGGCCGCGGCCAGGTGCACGCCGTGGCGGGCTGCTACTTCGTCGCGTCCTTCGCCGCACTCGGGCTGCCGCCGTATCTCACCGAGATCCTCCCGGAGCTGGGCGACCGGCACGCCCGCTGGGCGGGTGTGCTGTATGTCGTCCCGACGGTGTTCGGCGCGCTGTTCGCCCCGCTGTGGGGGCGGCTCGCCGACCGCTTCGGCCGCAAACGGCTGCTGCTGCGGGCCCAGTTGGGGCTGACCCTGTCCTTCCTGCTCGCCGGCTGGGCGAACTCGCTGGTCACCTTCACGCTGGCGCTGATCCTCCAGGGCATCCTGGGCGGCACCTTCGCCGCGTCCAACGGCTATCTCGGCGCCGCCCTCGAAGGGCCCGCCCTGTCCAGGGCGCTCACCCTCATGCAGGGCAGCGCCCGGGCCGCGCTGGTGTGCGCGCCGATCGTGGTGGGCTCACTGTCCGGCTGGCTGTCGCCGCACCGCCAGTACGCCCTGCTCGCCGTACTCCCGCTCACGGCCGCCCTGTTGCTGGCGGCCCTGCCCGAACCGGCGCCCTCCCGGGCGCCGGCGAGCAGACCCGAGCCGGTGACCGGGACTCGGCCCTCGGTGTCCCTGAAGACGCTGTACACCCTGGAGTTCGCGTTCGTGTTCTCCACCGTCGTCTCCTTCCCCTACCTCATCGCCTTCGTGGACGAACGGCTGCCCGGCACCTCCCCGCTGCTGTCCGGCACCCTGTTCGCCCTGCCCCACCTGGTCTATCTGGTGTCGGCACTCGCCGTGCACTCCGCCTTCCGGGACCGGCCGCGCACCGGGATCACCCTCGGCTTCGCCTGTATCGCGCTCGGTCTCGCCGGTCACGGGCCGGCCGGTTCGCCGGCCGCCCTGATCGGCTTGCGGCTGCTGCTCGGCGCGGGCCTCACGCTCGGGCTGGTGTGTCTGCAGGTGCTGGCCGCCGAGTGCGTGCAGGGCCGTGCACCGGGCGGGCTGTTCGGTTCGCTGGAGTTCTTCTCCAAGGCCGGCGCGGTCGCCGCCGGCGTGGCCGCGGCCGCGGGCAGCGCCCGCTTCGGCCCGGCCGCCCCCGTGCTGACGGGCAGCGCCGCCGCCACCGTCACCGCCCTCGCGACCCTGCTTCCCCCACTGAACCGCCGTATCCGCTGGAGCCGTCGATGCCCTCGCTGACCCGCCCGGAGACTCCGTCCGCGGGCACTCCCCGCCCGCTTCGCCCACCCGCGACCACCCTGCCCACTCCCGACGACGCGGTCGCCCACACCCTCCTCAACTGCCTGCTGCGCGAGGTGTCAGGACCCGAACACCAGACCGTGGTCGCCGACGGCCATCTGCTGGTGCGGCTCCCCCGCCGTGGAGTCCTGCTGCGCGTCGCCCTGCGCCGCACCTCACTCCTCGGCTCCCACCGCTTCACCGGCCCGGTGAGCGAACAGCGGGACTCCGGCTGGTCGGAGCTCGGCTGGCGGCGGCTCGCCGAGTACACGCACGACGAACTGTCCCTGCGCACGGGGGTGCGCAACGAGGAGTTCCTGGAGCAGATCGCCTCCAGCCACCAGGCGATCTCCACCTCCCTGGCCACCAGGGGCGAGGCCGCCCGGGACGCCTACCTCGCCTCGGAGCAGTCCCTGCTCCTCGGCCACCGATTCCACCCCACGCCCAAGGCCCGCACCGGTGATCCGCGGTCCTGGGCGGCGTACGCCCCGGAGGCCGGCGCGTCCTTCCCACTGCGGCATCTCGCGGTCCGCGCCCACCTGATCGCCGAGGAATCGGCGGCCCCCTGGGCCACGGCCGTACTGGACGGACAGCGCGCGGACGTACCCGAGGGCTACCGGCTGCTGCCCGTCCACCCCTGGCAGTACGAGTCGCTCCGCACGCACCCGGCACTGTGTGCGGCGCTCGACCGCCGTGACGTGATCGACCTCGGTCCGGGCGGGCGGCCCTTCGCCGCCACCGCGTCGGTGCGCACCCTGTACGACGGCGAGACCTTCCTGAAGTTCAGCCTGAATGTGCGGATCACCAACTGCCTGCGCAAGAACAGCAGTTACGAGCTCTCCGGCGCGGTCGCCCTCACCCGGGCCCTGGCCCCCGCGCTCACCGGTCTCGCCGAGAACTTCCCCGGCAGCGCGGTCCTGCGTGAGCCCGCCTACCGCACCCTCGCCCTGCCGGGACCGGACGGCAGCCCGGACCGCGCCCTGTTCGAGGGCTTCGGCGTCATCGTGCGCGAAGGCCTGCCCCGGCGGCTCGCACCGGCGACCACCGCCCTGCTGGCGGCCGCGGTCGCCGACGAGTACCCGACCGGCCCCGCCCACATCTCCCACCTCCTCGGCGGCACGGACCCCCTCACCTGGTGGTCGGCCTACCTCGGCCTGCTCGTGCCGCCCGTCCTGGCCGCCTTCTTCGACCACGGACTCGTCCTCGAACCGCATCTCCAGAACGTCCTCGTCGGCCTGGACGCCGACGGCATGCCCGCCCAGGTGCTCTTCCGCGACCTGGAGGGCTCCAAGCTGCTCCCCGAACATCACGAGGACACCCTCGCCGCACTGCCGCCCGAGGTCGCGGGCCCGCTGACGTACGACGCCGAGCGCGGCTGGGACCGGGTCGTGTACTGCCTGCTGGTCAACCATGTCGCCGAACTGCTCGCCGCTCTCGCCGATCTGCACCCGCACAAGGAGGCCGAGCTGTGGGCCCGGGTGCGGGACACCCTTCAGGCGTACGCCGACCGGCACGGCTGCCCGCCCCGGCTGGCCGCCCTGCTCGCCGGTGTGCCGCTGCCCGCCAAGGCCAACCTGCTCACCCGCTGGGAGCGCAAGGCCGACCGTGAGGCCGGTTATGTCAGGCTGCCGTCCCCGCTGGCCGAGGACATCCTGCGCGACCGGACGGGGAGCGACCGATGACCGACCTCACCGACCACGTCCGCTCCCTCGACTCCACCGGCCTCCCGTCCTACGTGTACGACCTGGCGGCCCTTCGGACGCACGCGGCCGCCGTACGGCAGGCGCTGCCGGAACGGGTCGAGATGTACTACGCCGCCAAAGCCAACCCGGAGCCGGAGATCCTCGCCGCCCTCGCGCCGTACGTCGAGGGGTACGAGGTCTCCTCGGGCGGTGAACTCGCCCATGTGGCCAAGGCGGTGCCGGGCCGGCCGCTCGCCTTCGGCGGCCCGGGCAAGACGCCGGACGAGATCACGATAGCCCTGGAACGCGGCGTCGAGCGGTTCCACGTCGAGAGCGCCCACGAGCTGCGGATGCTGGCCGAGTTGGCGCGGCGCGTGGCACCGGGGCGCCGGGTGGGCGTGCTGCCACGCGTCAATCTCCCGGTTCCCGACGGGTCGTTGGAGGGGGGTTCGCTGGCGATGGGCGGCCGCCCGACGCCCTTCGGACTGGACCCCGCCCGGGCGCGCGAGGTCGTGGTGGCCCTCACGGACGGCACCTACCCGCACCTCGAACTGCGGGGCGTGCACGCGCACTTGGCCAGTGGCCTGGAGGCGGCTGAACAGTTGGGGGTGGCCCGGGCCGTCGTCTCCTGGGCCACCGGACTGGGCGTGCCGCTCACCGAGGTGAACGTCGGCGGCGGCATGGGCGTCGACTACGCCGACCCGGAGCGCCGCTTCGACTGGGCGGCGTACGGCGACGGGCTGGCCCGGCTGACCGAGGCGCACCCGGGGCTGACGTTGCGGATCGAGCCGGGGCGGGCGCTGACGGCGTACTGCGGCTGGTACGTGACCGAGGTGCTGGACGTGAAGCGGAGTCACGGTGAGGAGTTCGCCGTCGTCCGCGGCGGCACCCACCATCTGCGGACCCCGGCCGCCAAGGGCCACGACCAGCCCTTCTCGGTGCTGGCGGTGGACGACTGGCCGCATCCCTGGCCGCGGCCCGCCACCACCGGCGAGCCCGGCGGGACGGGGGCAGCCCCCCACGGGACAGGGGCCGCCCCGGTCCAGGCCGGGGGAAGCGTCACCCTGGCCGGACAGCTGTGCACGCCGAAGGACGTGCTGGCCCGCCGGGTGCCCGCGCCCGGGCTGCGGGCGGGTGACCGGGTGCTGTTCGCGCTGGCGGGAGCCTACGCGTGGAACATCTCGCACCATGACTTCCTGATGCATCCGCGGCCCGGCTTCCACTTCCTGAACGCCTGAGCGGACACACGTCGAGGGCCGCCCGGTGATCCGGGCGGCCCTCGGTGTCCGTGCGGGGGGTCTCAGCCGCCGATGCCCGGCAGCAGGCCGGTGACGGGGGCGACGAGGCCGGTGACCTGGTCCAGCTTGTTCAGGTCGTTGAGCTGGTTGAGGCCCGCCAGCTGCCGGGAGACCGGCGGGATCTCGTCCTTGTGCTCCGCGGGGATGTCGCTCACCGCGAGCGAGTCGATCACGGCGATCGGGTTGAGCTGCCCGGCGTCCGGGGCGGCCGCGTCGGCCGCGTTCGCGAGGGGTGCGGTGAGACCGGTGACGCCGACGGCGAGACCGACGGCGGCGACGATACGTCGAGTTGAGATCATGTTTCCAGCAACGCGGTCGGGGCCCTCGCGGACACGGCCGCCCCGTGCCCCTCACTCGTCAGGCGGAGCGCGCGGCCTGCGCTTGCCGTGGCCGCCGGGTCGGAGGAGTCTCGAAGAAACAGGCCCTGCGCGGCCCGCTCCCCCTCGGGCCGCGCGCCCTCGAAGGAGGTCACCATGGGCACCATGGCAAGCTCCGGCTTCCCCACCGATACCCTCCGCAGCGGCATCGAAGGAAACTCCGCGGCTCTTCTGTCGCTCTACGCGGACGACGCCGAGATACGCGTCGTGGACCGCAACACCCAGCCCAGCCACCCCATGGTGCTGCACGGCAGGGACGAGATCAGCGCGATGCTCGAGGACGTCTACAGCCGCGACATGACGCACAAGCTGGAACAGTGCGTCGTCGACGGCGACCACGCCGCCTTCAGCGAGTCCTGCCTGTACTCCGACGGGGTACGCGTCCTCTCCGAGTCGATGCTGACGCTCCGGGACGGCAAGATCGTCGAACAGACCATCATCCAGGCCTGGGACGAGTAGCGGGAAGAGAGCCGAAGGTCCAGATCACGCCGCGGCCGACCTGGACCTTTCCGGCGCGGGCGCCGACACGGTGAGCGCCGGGAGCCGGCCGGCGCAGAGCGCCGTAACGGGTCGGTTAGTCTGATGTCCGGACCGTGACTGGCGCTGAGGTGGAGCACCACCGGGGAGCGGTCCGCGGACTCGATGCCGTGCGCCTGGGCGATTTCCCGATCGGCTCAGGAGTGGATCATGTCTCAGGCACGGCTCATGGACGGCACCGCGCTCGCGCAGCGCATCGTCGAGAAGACCGCCGAGCGGGCCGCCGGCCTCACCGCGCGCACCGGACGGGCGCCCTGTCTCGCGACGGTCCTGGTCGGCGCGGACCCCGCCTCCGTCACCTACGTCCGGATGAAGCGCAACCGCTGCCGCAGGGCCGGCATCGAGTCGCGGCACGTGGAGCTGCCCGCGGCCACGACCACCGAGGAACTCGTCGGCACCCTGCGGGAGTTGTCGGCCGACCCCACCGTGCACGGCATCCTGCTCCAGCACCCGACGGGCCCGCACATCGACGAGCGGGCGGCGTTCGAGGCGATCGCGCCGGAGAAGGACGTCGACGGGGTCACCTTCGCCTCCTTCGCGACGATGAGTTTCGGCCTGCCGGGCTTCGTGTCGTGCACGCCCGGCGGGATCATGCGGCTGCTCGACGCGTACGACGTGGACCCGGCCGGAAAGCGGGCCGTGGTCGTGGGCCGCAGCGCGATCCTCGGCAAGCCGGCCGGCATGCTGCTGCTCGCCCGGGACGCCACGGTGACCTACTGCCACTCCCGTACGGCGGATCTGTCGGCGGCGGTACGGGAGGCGGACATCGTGGTCGCAGCGGTGGGCCGGCCCCGCCTCGTCCGGGGCCAGGACATCAAGCCCGGCGCGGTCGTGATCGACGCCGGGTACAACGAGGGCAACGTCGGTGACGTCGACTTCGACTCCGCGGTGGAGCGGGCCGCGCTGATCACGCCGGTGCCGGGCGGGGTGGGTCCGATGACCATCGCGACGCTGCTGGAGCAGACGGTGACGGCGGCCGCCCGGCAGATTGGGTCCGGCGTCCCCTCCTGATCGGATCTGCCGGGCGGAACTGGCCGATGTCAGCGGTTCGTTCGCGTGGGACGGGGCGTCCGGCGCCATACTGTCGGTCGTGCGGGTGGCGATCATGACAGCGGGTTCCCGAGGCGACGTGGCCCCGTTCACGGGACTGGGCCACGGTCTGGCGCGGGCCGGACACGAGGTCACCCTGGTGACCCACGGCCGTTTCGAGCCGCTCGCGGCGCGGGCCGGCCTCGGCTTCCACGCCCTGCCGGTCGACCCCCGGGCCGAGCTGGAGTCCTCGCGCGGACGGGCCCTGCACCGCAGCACGACCGGCGTGGGCAAGCTGGCGCGGGTGGTCGCGATGGCGCGGGCGCTGGCCGTGGAGATGGCCGACGACCTGGTGGCCGCCGCCCGGGTGAGCGACGCGTTGCTCCTGTCCGGGTCGGTGGCCCCGCTGGGTCACGCCATCGCCGAGGGGCTGCGCCTGCCCAGCCTGGGTCTCAACCTGCAACCCCTCGCGGCCACAAGGGAGTTCGCCCCGCCCATGCTGGGCGTCGGTTCCTGGGGCCCGCTGGGCAACCGGGTCGCCGGGCTCGGCCTGAATCTGGCGGTGGAGCAGGTCTTCGCCGCGGCCCTGCCGGCGGTCCGGTCCCGGCTGGGCCTGCCCCGGACGGGCTCGGCCGCGGCACTGCGCACCCGCGAACGGCAGGGCTGGCCGGTGCTGCACGGCTTCAGCCCACGGGTGGTCGCCCGGCCCCGCGACTGGCGGCGCGGGCTCGATGTGGCGGGCTACTGGTGGCCGTACGACGGCGGCACACCGCTCCCCGAGGAGCTGCGGGCGTTCATCGAGGCCGGCCCCGCTCCGGTCTTCGTGGGCCTGGGCAGTGCGACCGTGCCCGATCCCGCGCGGATCAGCGCCGAGATCGTACGGGCCCTGCGCCGGGCCGGGCTGCGCGGTGTGATCCAGCGCGGCTGGGCGGGCCTGGCGGCGACCGGTGACGACATGCTGACCGTCGACGAGGTGCCGCACTCCGCGCTCTTCCCCCGGATGGCGGCGGTGGTCCACCACGCGGGCGCGGGGACGACCGCGGCGGGCCTGCGGGCGGGGGTGCCGGCGGTCCCGGTGCCGATCCAGTTCGACGAGGGCTTCTGGGCGGCGAGGCTGGTGGCACTGGGCGTGGCACCGGGCGCACTGCCCCTGCGGCGGCTGACCGCCGACACCCTGGGGGCGGCACTGGTCCGGGTCACGCGGGATGCCGGGCACCGGGAGCGGGCGCGGGCGCTGGGGGCGCGTATCCGTGCGGAGGACGGTGTGACGCCGGTGCTGGCGGCGGTGGACCGGATGCGGGGGTGAGGGACACGCCCGCCGAGCCGCTCATGCTCCGGCCGGCTCCCAGCCGGGCGGCTGCAGGATCCCCACCAACTGGCGGACCAGTTCCTCCACCACCTCGTCGAGCGTGGCGTCCACCCAGCCCGCGTTCCAGTCGTGCAGCAGGCCGTTGACACAGCCGATGAACGCCGTCGCCGCGATCCGGAAGTCGCGGGGGGCGGCTTCTCCCCGGGCCACCGCGCGCTCCGCCTCGGCGCACACGAGGTCGACCCAGTGCGCCCGACGGGCCAGCCGCTGCTCCTCCAGCCGCGGGCTCACGCCGATGATCTCCACGAACGTGATCCGCACCCGGCGCGGATCGGAGGTGACGTTCGCCGCGTAGGCGCGGAAGATCGCCGCCGCGCGCTCGGCGAGCGGCAGGTGGTCGGTGTCGGCCACCGCGGTGACCACGGCCGCCGTCGCCCAGTCGTTGACCTCCAGGTGGAGTGCGGCGAGGACGTCCTCGAGGGTGCGGAACTCCTCGTAGAACTGGCGGGTGGACAGGCCCGCGGCCTCGCTGAGGGCCGCGACGGTCGTGGCGCGGTAGCCGGGAGCGTCCCCGAACAGCTGGAGTGCCGCGTCCAGGAAACGGCGGCGCCGCTCGGCCTGCCGCTCCGCGGCCGTCTTGCCGCCGTAACGACCGGTCGGGGCCCTGAGCCTGCCCGTCACCGCACCTCCCACCCGGGCCGGAACGTCCGGCCTCCCGTATGAGCGCCAATTTTGTCGTGCACGCAGTCTTGTGGAGAAGGGCGCCCCTTCCTTACTTTGCAGTAAGTTCACTCTGAAAGCACGCATCTTCAGTTTTGCCGCATTGGCATGCCCCCGTCATGAGCCGCCCTGAGGGAGACCCGTCATGCCTGTTCGAGGAACCAGACACCTGTGGGCCATGGCCGCCGCCGTCGTCCTGACCGTCACCGCCCCCGCCACCACCGCCTCCGCCGCGGACACCGCCGCCCTGCGCGAGGTGCTGTTCGTGGGCAACAACTGGGACGGCACCGCCGACGTCCTCAAGTCCTCCGGCGACCTGGCGAAGATCGGCCGGATCAACGTCATCCCCGACAAGGACGCGCGGATGGCGGAGATCAACGCCAACCCGATCAAGTGGATCTACTTCATGGCGATCCGCAACAGCGTCGGCGAGGGCCACGACCAGTTCGCCGACGACATGTACTCCACGCCGGACGGCAAGTCGGTGGTCGTCTCCCGGCCCAGCTTCGCGGACGTGGTGTCGATCGACCTGGCCACCGGGAAGATCAACTGGCGTTTCCCGGTGTCGGGCTACCGCGCGGACCACATGGCGGTCTCCCCCGACGGCACCCGGGTCGCGGTCTCCGCCTCGACCGCGAACACCGTGCACGTGCTGAACATCAACACCGGTCAGCAGCTGGGTTCGTTCGCCACCGGCGACAAGCCGCACGAGAACATCTTCACCAAGGACGGCAAGTACATCTGGAACATGGCGATCGGTGACGTGAACACCGACTCCGACGCCCCCTGGCAGGACTTCACCAAGGGCGACCGGCACATCACGGTGGTCGATGCGACGACCTACAAGCAGGTCAAGATCATCGACATGCGGGACAAGCTGAACGCGATCGGCCTCACGGACTACTCCGACGCCGTCCGGCCCGCCGTGTTCTCGCCGGACGAGTCCAAGCTGTACTTCCAGGTGTCGTTCTTCAACGGCTTCTTCGAGTACGACGTCGCCACCGACAAGATCACCCGCACCAAGACCCTGCCGAAGAACCCGGCGACCAGCGACGACCGCACCACCATGGTCAACGACTCGCGCCACCATGGCCTCTCGATGAGCCCCGACGGCAGCAAGCTGTGCGTCGCCGGCACGATGGACGACTACGCGACCGTCGTGAACCGCGCCACCCTCCAGGAGGGCCCGCTGGTCCCCGCCTCGAAGCCCTACTGGGCGACCGTCAGCGGCGACGGCAAGAGCTGTGTGGTCTCCGAGAGCGGTGCCGACCAGGTCACCGCGATCGACTTCGCGACCGGGCAGAAGACGGTGTCCGTGCCGGTGGGCGACCACCCGCAGCGGGTGCGCCTCGGACATGTGGCCGCCGACTGGACGAGCCCTTCCTCGTAACGGGCCGGCCGGCTCGGGCGGATGCCACAGCCGGGCCGGTACCACCCCCTCCTGAGGGGTGGTACCGGCCCGGCTTTCCGCTGTACCCAGGGGTCAGCCGAACTTCTGCGCCGTCCAGGCCGCGAGCTCGGACCTGGCCGCGCTCAGCACGGACCCGGAGGGCGCGGAGGCCCCGTTGGTCACCAGCGCGTAGTGCAGGACGCCGGAGTCGGAGTCGCCGAGCAGCAGCCGCCGGCTGCCCGTGCCGCCCGGTTCGGCAGCCGCGCCGACCGGGGTGGACGAGGTGTACGACGGCGGGCCGTACACCGTGGCCAGGTCGGAGACGACGGTGGTGGTCGCGGTCGGGAAGGAGGCGGGCAGGTGCAGTTCGGTGGGCGCCGAGCCGCTCGACGAGCGCCACACCAGCACCGCGTACTGGCCGGACCCGACCAGCGACGCCACGTTCGGGAGGCTGCTCGGCACCGGGTTCCAGGTCAGGGTCGTGGAGCCGTCGCGAGAGCGGTCCTCGTAGGTGAAGGCGACGGTCGTACCGGAGGTGGCGCTCGGGTAGATCCGGTCCAGGAGCCGGGCGTCCTGGCGGAGTACCGCGGTGCCCGAGTCGTCGAGCCTGACCGCGGAGAGGTCCTCGTCGTTCCAGGCGTCGCCGGAGGTCTGCACCTTGTCGGGGTTGTCGTTCATCAGCTCGTGGTGGCGGCCGTTGTAGATGTCCCACTGCCACTGCGTTCCGGACAGGACCGGTCCCGAACCCGCGGGCGCGGCCCACCAGTTGGCGCCCTTCACTCGGGAGTCCAGGGCCTGGTACATGGCCTTGAGGACGGTCGGCGCCTTGCCCGCGGTCGAGCCGTTCAGCGGGTGCCCGAACTCGCTGACGACGGCCGTGGTGCCGAGCGCCGAGGCCCGGTCGCGGACCGTGCCGAAGTCGCCCACGTACTGGCCGTCGGAGGCGTTGCCCCACATCAGAATGCCGGAGATGGCCTTCTGGTCGTAGAAGTGGGTGTTGAAGACGTACCGGGAGCCGATCGTGCCCGCGTCGAGGAGACCGCCCTCCTCCTTGCTGACGTTGCCGTTCCAGAAGAGGTTCGGCTCGACCATGGCGGGCTTGTCGGTCCAGCCCGCCGCGTCCATCCGGGCCCGGAACTTCACATAGAAGGGCCACAGCACGTCGCGTTCCCAAGTGCGGCTGTTCTGGCCGGAGTCGTAGGTGCCGGCGTAGGGCTCGTTGTAGGGGTCGAAGCCGGCAACGCCGGCGAACTCCTCGGCGCTGAGGTTCGCCTTGAGGTACGCCATGGTCTTCTGGGCGGTGGCCAGGAAGTAGTCCTGGAGACCGTAGTTGTTGTGCCAGAAGTCGTACTGGCCGGCCTTCACCGCACCGTTCGAGGTGATGTTCTGGCCCCACATGAGGCAGATCCCGCAGGACTCCGCGAGGTAGTTGCCGAGCGCGACCGCCCAGGCGGGGGCGCCGTCGCCGGTGTACCAGCTGCCCGAGTTGAACAGCCAGCGGGAGTACAGGTCCTGGTGGAAGTCCGGGTAGACCCGGATGCCCGCGTCGAGGAAGGCGCGCAGCTGCGCGGTGGCGTTCGCCAGGTAGGCGGTGTCGACCTGACCCTTCACCGGTTCCGCGTAGGCCCACGAGAGCAGGAAGCGGACGGAGTTGCCGCCGCCGAGTGCTCTCAGGGCGGTCGCCGACTTCTTGGCGTCGGCGACCGAGGCGAAGGGCAGGCCCTTGTTCTCGGCGAGCTTGGTCTCGCCGGAGACGTTGTAGCCGCGCAGCACGACCTCGCGGCCGTTGCCGTCGACGAAGCGGCCGTTCGCCACGGTGAGGGCGGTGCCGTCGAAGGGCAGGGAGTCGGCGATGGTGGCGGCGGAGGCGGACGGGGTACCCGCCACCGTCAGGAATCCACAGAGGACAACCAGAACAACGAGCAGACGCGCGCGCATATTCGGCATGTCCCTTACAGTCCGACTCATCCGGCACACCGTCAACACTTATGACTGATGAGTAAGTTTCAGCTTTTCCGGGTAGGGGCCGGGCGAATCGGGACATCGCCGTGGGTGATCCGCGCGTAGTGGTCGAAGGTGCTCTCCAGTTCGCCCTCGCCCCTGGTGAGTCCTGGCAGCCGTTGCTCCAGTTCGTGGAGCCGGGCCGCCGGTACGGTGCCCTCCACCGTGCCGGTCTCTCCCCGGGTCCCGGTGGTCTCCGGAACGGCTCGCAGCGCGGTCAGCGCCGGCAGCAGGGCGCCGAGGGTGTCGGCCGGGGCCTCCGCGCGGAACCGGTGCACGGGCTCGTAGACCCGGGTGCCCGCCCGGCGCAGGGCCTCGACCAGGACCGGCGGGGTCACGCCACGGAAGTCGGCGCCCGTGCTGGACATGCTCTTGTTGAACCGCTGATGGGCGTGGCTCTGGCGGGGCGAGTAGCCGCAGTGGGTCAGGGTTACCGTGCAGTCGGTGACCCGCCAGCCGTACAGGCCCTGGCCGAGGGTCTCGTGCACGGTGTCCTCGACGGCCTTGAAGAAGGCGTAGGGCATGGCGCCCAGCTCCACCTCCCGCCGGAACTCGACGCCCGAGCCGGTGGGTCCCGGGTCGACCCGCAGACCGACGGTGGCGAGGAACGGGTTGCCGTCCTTCTTGTTGAACCGCACGGCCGCACCCGTGCCGGCGGGCCGTTCGACGCACAGCGGCGTGCTCTCCCGGAAGGTGACGTCGAGCCCGAACTCCTCGGCGAGCGTGGCCTGGACGACCTCCTTCTGGACCTCGCCGTAGAGGGAGACGGAGGTCTCCTGGCGCGCCTCGTCGTGGCGCAGGCCGATCAGCGGGTCCTGCTCGGCGAGCCGGGTCAGGGCGAGGTGCAGGGCCGTGCTGTCGGTGCCGGGGCCCGGGACGACGACGGTTTCGAGGGAGGGCGGGGCGAAGAAGCGGCCGGGGGCCTTGCGGGGTTCGCCGAGGGTGTCGCCGACGCGGATGCCGGTCAGGCCCCAGAGCCTGGCGATCCGGCCCGCCGCGACCGCGTCCCGGCGGCTCTCGGTGCCGCCGTCGAAGACGCTGATCGCGGTGACACGGCCCTCGGCGCCCGCCTCGCCGCACGGCACCCGGTCGCGGATGCCGAGGGTGCCGGAGAACAGGCGGGCGTAAGCGACCTTCTCCCCGGCCGGACCCCGCTCGACCTTGAACACCGTGCCGGAGACGGGCCCTTCCGGGTCGCCGTCGGCCGCGGGCAGCAACTCCCTGATCCCGGTGATCAGTTCGGGCACTCCCGCGCCCGTGACGGCCGAGCCGAAGTACACCGGGTGCACCAGGGCCCGCCGTGTCTGCGCGACCAGTGCCCCACGCAGCAGGTCCTCGCCGGCCCGTCCCTCGACGACGGCGGACAGCAGGTCGTCGTCGTGGTCCGCGAGGACGTCGTAGGCAGGGATCCCCGGGGTGAAACGGGCCTGACGGGTGCCGAGTCCGGCGACCGTGCCCATCGGTACGGCCGCCTCGGTCAGGCGCTCGGCGACGGCCCTCAAGACCCCGTCGTACCGGGCACCCCGCCGGTCGATCTTGTTGACGAAGAGGAGGGTCGGGATGCGCAGCCGCTGGAGAGTGCGCATCAGGACCCGGGTCTGGGCCTGGACGCCCTCGACGGCGGAGACGACCAGTACGACGCCGTCGAGCACGCCGAGGACCCGCTCCACCTCCGCGATGAAGTCCGGGTGGCCGGGGGTGTCGATGAGGTTGACGGTCACGTCGTCGACCGCGAAGGAGACGACGGCGGACTTGATGGTGATACCGCGACGCCGCTCGAGGGCGAGGGTGTCGGTCTGTGTGCTGCCGGCGTCGACGCTGCCGAGCTCGTCGATGACTCCGACGGAGTGCAGCAGCCGCTCGGTCAGGCTGGTCTTACCGGCGTCGACGTGGGCGAGGATCCCGAGGTTGAGCACGTGCACGAAGCGTCATGTCCTTTGGAGAGAGGGAGATTCCTTCCGGGATGGACATGGACGCAGTGCGCATGACGGCTCCTGGATCGCGCGACGGCAAGGACACCCCAAGTGCAGCAGGTGCCCGCCGACGACGGCAACGGATTAACGCTCAACCAGTCGGGTCCGGTCTGGACCCCGCCGCACGCGCGGCCCTGCGCCGCCGCTCGCGGCGTTCGCGCTGCACGGCCAGGCACGGCGTACGGCCCGTCGCCGGCCGGCGGGACGCGGCACGGCCGATCCCCGCCGGGCCGTGCGGGAGCTGTTGCGGCAGGGGTTGCGGCAGGCCGGGGAACCGACCCGGCTGCGGCACCGCACCCGGTCCGAGCGACCCCGCCGGGTGGTGCTGCTCGTGGACGTCAGCGGCTCGATGGCGCCGTACGCCGGCGCGCTGCCGCGCTTCGCCCACGCGGCGGCCCATGGCGGCCGCGGCACCCGCACCGAGGTGTTCACGATCGCCGCCAGGCCGGCCCGTGTCACCCGCGAGCTCTCGCACCGCGACCCGGACCTGTCGACGGCCGCGCTCGCCGCCGCCGTGCCCGACTGGCGCGGGGGTACCCGGCTCGGTGAGCTGCTGGGAGCGTGGCGATCCGGAGCTGCTCGCGGCCCAGATGCGACGCTTGCACCGGCTGGCGCACCGGGTGATCTGGGCCAATCCGCGCGAGGCGCGCCCCGGTTACGCGCCCCTCGCCGCCGGGATGGCGGCCGCGCTGCCGAGCGCGGACGCGTTCGTCGAGGGGCACAGCCTGGCCGCGCCGGAGCGTCTGGCGGCGGTGGTGAAAGGAGCCGACGATGCGTGACATCCTCCCGGTGCTGAACGGCTGGTACACGGCAGGAGTGCCGTTCGGCCTGGCCACGGTCGTCTCGACGAGCCGCAGCGCGCCGCGGGATCCGGGTGCCGCGATGGCGGTCGGGCCGGACGACGAGGTCGTCGGCAGTGTGTCCGGCGGCTGCGTCGAGGGGGCGGTGTTCGAGCTGGCCCAGGAGGTCGTGGCGAGCGGCGAGGCCCGTCTGGAGACGTTCGGGTACAGCGACGAGGACGCGTTCGCGGTGGGCCTCACCTGCGGCGGTGAGATCACCCTTCTCGTACGGCCCGTGACGGCCGTCCTCGACCCCGCGTTCGGCGAGCTCGCGGAGTCGGTCGCCGCGGGCCGCCCGGTGACCGTGGCGACCGTGACCGACGGCCCCGCACCCCGTGGTGCCACGCTCGCCGTGTGGCCGGACCGGGTCGCGGGCACCCTCGGCACCACCGGCCTTGACGTCGCGGTCACCGCCGACGCGCGCGGCGAACTCGCCCTGGGTGCCACGGGGTTGAGGCACTACGGCCCGCACGGCGAGCGGCGCGAGGACGCGGTCGGCGTCTTCCTGCACTCCTTCGCCCCACCGCCCCGCATGCTGGTGTTCGGCGCGATCGACTACGCGGCCGCGGTCGCCCGGATCGGTGACTTCCTCGGCTACCGGGTCACCGTCTGCGACGCCCGCCCGGTCTTCGCCACACCGAAGCGCTTCCCCGAGGGCGTGGAGGTCGTCGTGGACTGGCCGCACCGCTACCTCGGCGGCACCGGCACCGACGAGCGCACCGTGATCTGCGTCCTGACCCACGACCCGAAGTTCGACGTACCCCTGCTGGAGGAGGCGCTGCGCCGGCCGGCCGCGTACATCGGGGCGATGGGCAGCCGCCGCACCCACGACGACCGGATGAAGCGGCTCGCCGAATCGGGGCTGACCGAGGCCGAGCTGTCCCGGCTGCGCTCGCCGGTCGGACTCGACCTCGGGGCCCGTACGCCGGAGGAGGTCGCCGTGTCCGTGGCCGCCGAGATCGTCGCGCTGCGCTGGGGCGGCACCGGCACCCCGCTGACGGCGACGGCCGGGGCGATCCACCCGTCCTCCTGAAGCCCGTCTGGAGGGAGACATGGAACTACAGGGGGACCGCAGTCTTCGAGGAGCGGGACGAGACCGCGCACCGCATGGTGCTGATCGCCGGCGGCCGGGAGATGCGCGGCCAGGGCACACCGCGCGGGCCGCGGTGACCGGCACGCTCACCGGGCAGGACGGCGGTGCGGCCGTGTCGGTGCGGACGGATGTGGCGGTGACCGGGCGGCCCGCTCAGTTCGGGCGGGGTGTGCCGGCCGAGGTGGGCGACCGGCTGACCGGCCAGTTCGCCCGGTGTCCGGCTGAGCGGCTGAGCGGCTGAGCGGCTGAGCGGCTGAGCGGCTGAGCGGCTGAGCGAGAACGAGGAGACCCCCGGGGCGACCGGGACGACCGGAGATGCCGGGGCGAGCGGGGAGGCCGGAGATGCCGGGGCGAGCGGGGAGGCCGACGACGAGCCGCTCGACCCAGTGCGCGCGATCGGCGTCCCGGGGCCAAGCGGGCCGCCGTCGTGGTGCTCGCGCTCACGCGGATACGACGGCGGCGGAATCGACGGGTGTGAGACGCGCCCCAAGGGGTACGCGCCGACGTATGGAGAGGGCGTCCGAGCCCTCGCCTCACCTCCGAAAGGGAAGGAGGTCCGTGAACAGCGCATACTCGCAGCATCCGGGCCGCTCCCCTGTACGCGGAGCGGCCCGGACCTCATGAGTGCCGCGGGGGCCACGTAGAAGCAGGGCGAGCCGAGCGCGACGGCATGGAAACCCCGTAGGAAACGTGCCTGGTCGCCGGGCCCTCCCACGACGGCACCCGCCACCGCGATGCCGATCGCGCCGCCCGTCTGCCGCGCCGTGTTCGGCCTCCCGAACGCCACGACCGGCACGTTGATCAGGAAGACGGACCGTCGGCCGAGTCCGTCGACCAGCGCGCCGCCCAGCAGGGGCCCGGCGGGCAGGGCGAGACTTCCGATGCCCGCCCACACGCCGATCGCCCGGGCCCGGGCCGCCTCGTCGGGGAAGGCCCGGCCGATGAGGGCGAGCGTGCCCAGCAGCAGGGCCGGGCCCACGCCCTGGACCACCCGCGCCGCCACCAGCACGCCGACATTCTGGACGAGACCGCAGGCGGGGGATCCGGCACCGAAGACCCCGAGGCTCGAGCCGATCGCGGGCAGGGCGACGGTGACGTCGAGCAGCACCAGAAGGCATTCGTCCCGGTGCCCGTGGCCCCTAGGGCGAGACGGTCCGTGGCGGCAGGCGGTGCAGCTCCACGTCCGTGAGGCGGCCGTCGGCGACGGTCGCCGTCATGTAGGTGCAGTGGGGCCGGCGGCGGCGGTCGGTCGGCGAGCCCGGGTTGAGCAGCCGCAGTCCGCCGGGGGCGGTGGTGTCCCAGGGGATGTGGCTGTGGCCGAAGACCAGGACGTCGGTGTCGGGGTAGCGGGCGGCGCAGCGGGCCTCGCGGCCCTGGGCGGCGCCGGTCTCGTGGACGACGGCGAAGCGCAGGCCGCCCAGTTCGGCGTACGCCACCTCGGGCAGCCTGGCGCGCAGCTCGGGCCCGTCGTTGTTGCCGTACACCCCGATGAGCCGTGCGCTGCGGCTCTCCAGGAGGTCCAGTGTGGCGGTGTCCACCCAGTCGCCGGCGTGGAACACCACGTCGGCACGCGGGAGTTCGTCGAGCAGCGGGGCCGGGAGCTGCTTGGCGCGCTTGGGGAGGTGGGTGTCGGACATGAGGAGCAGGCGCACGGGATCACCCTAGAGGGGCTTGCGGCCGACCCCGCACCACATGGGCAGCGCGCCGGGGTCGGAGTCGTCCTCGGGGCGCCACGCGGGGAGCTGGACGACGCCGGGGTCGAGGAGTTCGGTGCCGTCGAAGAAGCGAATGACGTCGGCGTGGGTGCGGGGTGTGGCGCCCGCGTGTCCGGCGGCGCGGTCGTTGTAGACGCGCATGGAGGCGGCGACCTCCTCGGCCCCGATGTCGGCGGCCGGGTGGGAGAGCACGAGGTGGCTGCCGGGGGCGAGGGCGTCGAGGAGGCGGTGGGTGATGCCGTGGGGGTCGTCGGCGTCCGGGACGTACTGGAGCACCGCGACCAGCATGAGGCCGACGGGCCGGGACAGGTCCAGGGTCTCCTGGGCGGCCGTGAGGATGCGGTCGGTCTCGCGCAGGTCGGCCTGGAGATAGTCGGTGGCGCCCTCGGGGGTGCTGATCAGCAGTGCCCTGGCGTGGGCGAGGACGATCGGGTCGTTGTCGACGTAGACGACCCGGGCACCGGGATCGACCCCCTGGGCGACCTCGTGGGTGTTGGCGGCGGTCGGGATGCCGGTGCCGATGTCGAGGAACTGGCGGATGCCCGCCTTCCCTGCCAGTTCGCGCACGGCCCGCCCGAGGAAGGCCCGGTTGGCCCGGACGGCGGGGACGATCCGCGGGTTGGCCGCGACGGCCAGTTCGGCGGCCTCCTGGTCGGCGGGGTAGTTGTCGCGGCCGCCCAGCCAGGCGTTGTAGACGCGCGCGGGGTGGGCCACCGAGGAGTTGACCGCCGCCATCCCGCCCGTCGGGTGCTCCTGCATCGACCACCGCTCCCCTCGCCGCCGTCCGTCCGCCGAGGAGCCCACGCTATGCCCGAACGCCCGCGTTATCAGCGGGAAATCCGGCCGGGAGCCGCTCGCCAAGACGGCCTGCCGACACGGCACTTACCGAACGGCGTTAACATCGGCCGACAAAGCGTCGATCCGTGACGCAAGCCACAAGCCACCCAAGGAGTCCGGACACCGATGCCGGTCAAGGTCAGCGTCGTCATCCCCGTCTACAACCCGGGGACCTACATCGAGGACTGCATCGCCTCGCTGCGCAGGCAGTCCCTGCCCCCGGAGGAGTTCGAGGCGATCTTCGTCGACGACGGTTCGACCGACGACACCCCGGCGCGGCTGGACGCGGTGGCCGCCGAGACGGCGAACTTCAAGGTCATCCACCAGGAGGCCTCCGGCTGGTCGGGCAAGCCGCGCAACGTCGGGATCGCCGCCTCCGAGGGCGAGTTCGTCATGTTCGTCGACAACGACGACTACCTCGGCGACGAGGCCCTGGAGCGGATGTACGACAACGCGGTCGCCAACGGCGCCGACGTGGTCGTGGGCAAGATGGCCGGCAAGGGGCGCGGCGTCCCGGTGGAGCTGTTCCGCCGCAACCACCCCCGCGCGACCGTCGACAACGCCCCGCTGATCGACAGCCTGACGCCGCACAAGATGTTCCGGCGGGCCTTCCTCGACCGGATCGGCCTGCGCTTCCCCGAGGGCAGGCGACGGCTGGAGGACCACGTCTTCGTCACGGAGGCGTATCTGCGCGCGGACAACGTCTCCGTGCTCAGCGACTACGTCTGCTACTACCACCTCAAGCGCGACGACGCCTCCAACGCGGGTTTCCAGCGCTTCGACCCGGTGGGCTACTTCGCGAACCTGCGCGAGGCGCTCGACGTCGTCGAGAAGTACACCGAGCCGGGGCCCACCCGCGACCGGCTGTTCCGTCGCTGGCTGCGCAACGAGATGGTCGAGCGGATGCGCGGGAAGCGTCTGCTCGCCGCGCCGGAGGACTACCGCAAGGAGCTCTTCACCGAGATCCGCGGGGTGGTCGTCGAGCGCTTCGGGCCGGGCGTCTCGGCCGGTCTGCAGCCCACCCAGCAGGTCGTCGCCGCGCTGATCGCCGACGGCCGGCTCGACGACCTGGTCGCGTTCGCCGAGTGGGAGGTCTCCGTCACCTCCAAGGTCGAGCCGGACGGTGTCGAGTGGGAGGGCGGTGTGCTGCGGATCGGGCTGTCCGCCGAGCTCGCGTCCGACGGCACGCCGATGACGTTCCCCGCCGAGGGCAGCAAGGAGCCGCTGGCCGGACCGCCGGCCTCCGTGCGGGAGGCGGTGGACTGGGTCGGCGCCCACAGCGTCGCCGGCTTCGGCCGGGCCACCGTCGAAGTGCTGCTGACCGAACGCACCAGCTCCGCCCAGTTCTTCCAGCCGGTGGAGTTCACCCGCGAGACCGTCCCGGCGGAGGGGGACGGCCGGGTGCGGCTCGTGCTGCGGGGCACGGCGACCGTGGACCCGGCCACCGCTGCGGACGGCGGTCCGCTCGACGCCGGGCGGTACGACGTGTTCGTGCGCGTCAAGCTCGGTGGCTGGACCAAGCAGAGCCGCCTGGGTCCGGTCACCCTCAAGGGCCGTACCGCCGCGGACGCCGGGGTCGCCGACGGCCGGGTGGCGCTGCCGTACTGGACCGCGAAGCAGGGCACCCTCGCCCTGGACGTGGACACCGCGACCAAGCTTCTGGAGCTCGGCCGTCTGACACCGGGCGAGGTCACCGTCTCCGGTGACCGGGTCGAGGTGCCGGTGCCGTTCCACGTGCCCGGCGACACGCCGGTGCTGCTGGAGCTCACCCGTGGCGCAGGCGCACCGTCCAAGAAGGTCCCGGGCACGCTGCGTCCGAAGGGCTCCGCGGCCCTCCTGGAGGCGGTGCTGCCGGTCGGCGACCTGGCCGGAGCCGCCTGGCGGGTCGCGCTGAGCCCGGCGCCGGACGCCGATCAGCCGCGCTTTCATCCGCTGCCGTTCGCGCTGCGGGTGAAGGGGGGCCGGGTCGAGGTCGTAGCCGTGCGCGCGCCCCGGCCCGCCGTGGGCCGGCCGCTGGTGCGCAGGGCGCGACGGCTGGCCGGGAAGCTGGTCCGCCGGCTCAGGGCACGCGGCAGGTAGGAACAGAACCGGGGAGGACGCCGACGCGTCCTCCCCGGTTTCACCGCGCGGGGCTCAGCCCGCGTCGCTGAGCTGCTTCAGGCTGGTGCGCAGGTGCTCCCAGCTGCGGGACCGCTTGCTGCCCCGGTTGCGGGCGTTGACCAGCGCCTTCCAGAAGGGGGCCTCGATCAGCGTCTCCGGCTTGATCGCCACGGTCCGGTCCAGGACCGTCTCGGGCACCTTCTGCGGGTCGGGGACCACGTACTCCGCGATGATCTCGTCGTACTTGTCCTTGAGCACCGTGTTGGTCGGGTCCGCGCCGAAGACCACGAGCTGCCCGGTGGGCTCGGTGTCGACCAGGACCGTCACCAGGTCGGGCCGGTAGCGGTTGAGGACCTCGATCACCTTGTAGACGTCACCGGTCCAGGCGTTGGTGTGGCGGTCGCGGGCCGCCTCGTCCACGTTGCGCGGGAGCATGTCGTCGAAGACGATCACGCTGGCCCAGTCCGAGTACTTCTCCACGTTGATGAAGTCGCGCAGCGCGTACTCGAAGAGGTGCATGCCGTCGATGAACGACAGGTCGAGCGTGACGTCCTGCCAGTAGCCGAAGGGGCTGCGGTTGCGGACGATGTTGCGCAGCGGGTGGCGGCCGCCCTTGAGGTGCTGCAGCGGGTTGTCGCGCGCGAAGAAGTCGTCGCTGGTGGCCTTCGCCAGATGGACGTCGCAGCGGATCTCCGAGACCACCTTGAACGCCGGGTCGATCGCGATGCTCGGAACCCGGGAGAACGTCAGGCTGCGGCCGTCGTTGACGCCGATCTCCAGGTAGTTGCGGTTCGCGCTGGCTTTGTGGAGCCCCCGCAGGAACTCGTGACGTTTCACTGGGAAATCTCCTTGCGGATGTGTGGCAGTGCTTCGTGCAGGGCGGGCCGCCGGTCCCGGTGCGAGGCCGGCGCGACCTCCGTCCACCGGTCGTGCCCGAGGGCGCTGTGGGCGGGACGTGGTGCGGGCCCGTGGAAGGCCCGGCTGCTGGTGGGGCCGACCCGGCCGGGGTCGACCGAGGTGCCGGAACGCTCCCGGCACCGGTCCGTACCGGCTGCCCGGGTCGGAACCGGTTCCGTGGAACATACCTGCTGTGAGCTCCCCATGACAGGACTTCGCGCCGAGGAGCATGATCCTGAGGGAAAAGGCGTGCAAAGTGCGGAAAGACGGAGGGTGGCGCTCCGGGTGCGGGTCGCGTGCCCGGTTCGTCGGCACGGGCGCGCTGGGCGGCGCGGAGACCTGAGGGCGAGCCGGCTCCCGCGCGGCAGGCCGATCACCCGGCCGTCCGGGCCGGGTTCGGCGATCACGAGGGGACGCGGGACCGGCACGCGGCTGAACGCGCGAGGGGCGCCGGGACGGCGGCCGCGGAACGCGGCGAAGAAGTCGGTCCGCACCACGAGCGCGGACCCGAACCGGCGTTCATCGCGGATGCGCGGGACGGTCTTGCCGACGACGGGCACCGGATGTCCGGCCGAGACGCGCGTGCTCGGCCGCGACCGGGTACCGGCCCCGCCGGGCAGCACGAGAGCCTTCATCTGCGTCACCATAGCCCGGAACCGGAGGAACCGGCCAAGGCAGGGGGGTGACTTGGGGGTTACCCGACGTGGACGACGCTCAGTCCTCGCCGCGGAAGATGTTGCCCTCCCCCGTGCCTGCCGTGGTGCTCACGCCCCGGTCCTCTACCGCGGGCAGGCACGTCCGCAGGTCTCCCTTGCCGTGCAGGCGGCGGGCCCTGGACCAGCCCGTCTCGGGCCGGCGTATGAGGGGTTTCGCAACGGTCTGCGGGGTCACGGCGGTTCACCGTCCTTCCATGCTGGGCTCCGGGTCCCCAGGCGGGCGGGGGGCAAACGGACCGCCCGGCCCGTCAGCCCGCCGCCACGCACACACTTTCACCGAGGCTCCGGCACACCGGAGGTTGACGGCCGACCGGCATACGCGGCTCAGGTGTTGGGCCGTGCCACGCTGATGTCGCCCAGGGCCGATCCCGGGTCGCGTTCCATGGCCGTGTCGCCGAGGGAGACGATGCCGACGGCGTGGCCGTGGTCGACGACCGGGATCCGGCGCACGGCGTGCTCGCGCATGAGCTCGATCGCGTGGTCCAGGTCGTCCTCGGGCGTGACGGTCACCAGGTCGTCGCTGCACGCGCCGGCCACGGTGGTCTGCTCGGGGTCGCCGCCCTCGGCGAGGGAGCGCACGACGAGGTCCCGGTCGGTGACCAGGCCGCGCAGTTCGTCGCCGTCGGTGACCAGGACGGCGCCGAGGTCCTGGTCGCGCATGATCCTCGCGACGGCCGTCACGGAGGTCTGCGGCTCCACGGTGACCGGGGCGCTGGTCATGATGTCGCTGACGTGCTGAGTCATGACGTACCTCTCTGCTGCGGGGATGGTCCGCTCCGGGTACCCCTCCTCAGGCGTCCAGTGCGATTTCGCTCCACACCTGTTTGCCGCCGCTGACGGGCACGCTGCCCCAGGCCGCCGACACGGCCTCGACGAGGAGGATGCCGCGGCCCCCGGTGGCCTCCCAGCCGATGCTGGTGGGTTTGGCGGGGGTGCGGGGCGAGACGTCGGCGACGGAGACGCGCAGCCGCCTGCCGAGAAGGGTGAGATCGAGGCGGACCTGGCCGCCGGTGTGCACGAGGGCGTTGGTGACCAGCTCGGAGACCACGAGCAGGGCGGTGTCCATGGCGTCCTCGGGGACGCCCCACAGGCGCAGGGTGCGCCGGGTGAAGCGGCGGGCGTGCCGGGCGGCCTCGGGGACCCGCCAGACGGTCCAGCCCTCCCGGAGCGGCTGGGTGGCCATGCCGTCGTAGCGCAGCAGGAGCAGGGCGACGTCGTCGCTGCGGCGGGCACCGCCGAGCAGGACATCGGCGACGAGGCCGAGGTGGGAGGGGTCGGAGCGGGCAAGGCCGTGGGCGAGGCGGTCCATGCCCGCGTCGATGTCGGCCTCGGTGGACTCGACGAGGCCGTCGGTGGTCAGGGCGACCAGGGTGCCGGGCCGCAGCCGGAGCGGGGTCATCGGGAAGTCGGCCTGGGCCACCACGCCGAGCGGGGGCCCGCCGTCGCTCTCGACGATCTCCGTGGTGGCGTCGGGGTGGCGCAGCACCGGTGGCAGATGCCCGGCGCGCACGCACCAGGCGGTGCCCTCCTCCATGTCGAGGTCCACATAGGTACAGGTGACGAAGAGGTCGGTCTCCAGGTCCATGAGGAGGCGGTTGGCGTGGGCGACGACGACGTCCGGGGGGTGGCCCTCGACGGCGTAGGCGCGCAGGGCGGTGCGCATCTGGCCCATGAGGGTGGCGGCGGCGGCGCTGTGGCCCTGGACGTCGCCGATGACCAGGGCGACGTGGTTGTCGGGCAGCGGGATCACGTCGTACCAGTCGCCGCCGAGTTCCAGGCCCGCGGTGCTGGGCAGATAGCGGGCCACCGCGACGGCGCCGGGGAGCTTGGGCAGGCGGCGGGGCAGGAGCTGGCGCTGGAGCATGCCGACGAGTTCGTGTTCGGCGTCGAGGGCGTGGGCGCGCATCAGGGCCTGCCCAGCGAGTCCCGCGGAGGCGGTGAGCAGGGCGCGTTCGTCGGGGTCGAAGTGGTGGGGGGCGTCCCAGCCGATGAGGCAGGCGCCGGCCATGCGGCCCGCGGCGGGCAGCGGCAGGACGGCGAGGCCGCCGGGGCCGACGTCGGCGAGGGCGGGTTCGAGGACGGTGCCGGCGGGCCAGATCTGGGCGCGGCCCTCGCGCAGGGCGGTGGCCAGGGTCGGCATCGCCCGCACGGGTGCCTCGGGCCACTCGCTGCGCCACTCCAGGCGCCACAGCTCGGGCCAGGACTCCGGCTCGGGCGGGTCGAGGACGGTGACGACGAGCCGGTCGTTCTCCAGTTCGGCGAGGGCGATGCGGTCGGCCCTGAGCGGGACGCGGAGGGCGGAGACGACGGCCTGGCTGACGTCGCGGACGGTGCCGGCCATGGCGAGGGCGGCGGCCAGGCGCTGGACGCGGGCCACGTCGGTGACGTCGGAGCGCAGGGTGGAGGCGTCGGCGACGGTGCCCACGAGCCGGGCGGGCCGGCCCTCACCGCCCGCCAGCATGCGGCCGCGCAGCCTGAGCCACTTGGGCGGGCCCGAGGGCTGGAGGATGCGGAACTCCAGCTCACGGTCGCCGATGGACATGTGACCGGCCTCGAACAGCGACATCAGCGAGGGCAGGTCCTCGGGGACGGTCAGGCCGAGCAGGGTCTCGATCTTGCCGTCGAAGGCGGCCCGGCTCATGCCGAACAGCTCCAGGATCTTGTCGCCGACCTCGACATGGCCGGTGTCGATGGCGAGGCTGAACGCGTTGGCGCGCGGTTCCGCGCCGTCCGGGGGCATCGCGGGGACGGGGCAGACGATCGCGTCGGCGATCAGTTCGAGGCACTTGCGGTTCTCGTCGTCGAAGCCGTGCGGGCCCTCGCTGACGGCGACCAGACAGGCCCGCGCGTCCTCGCCGTGCGCGGGCAGCACGGCCAGGTGGAAGTCCCTTCGGGCCACCCTGCGGGTCTCGGCGCAGGCGGCGAGTTCCTCCGGGCCGAGGAAGACCGGCCGGCCCGAGCGCTGCGCCTCGGCGGGCAGGGAGCCGCCGGCGGCCGGATAGCTGTCGCGCAGCCCGTACACCGTCCGGGGGACGCCCACCGACTCGACGAGGCACAGCACGTCCCCGTCCTCACCGGGTGTGTACACGGCCGCGAGGGCCGCCCCGGCGAAGACGAGCGCCTGTTCGAGGACTCGGCGCAGTCTGTCCTGCGATGCGGGACCGTCCGTGAGCGAGGTCAGAGCGCTTTCCGCACGCAGCGTTCTCGCTCCGCGTCCCGCAGCGCCCTCACTCACCACGTTCGCCATTACAGCGCTAATACGGCACGTGCGCAGCCCCTGTGTGCGTTCCGTGGAGCAACCGCGGTGGCCGCGCTCGAAACCCGTCGAACAATTCTTGACGCATGCGTTTCGCACGGTGCTCTCATGACAGCCGTGACTGTCCGTGGCCGCCGCCCCGCTGGAAGGGTCTGTGGTGGGCCAAGGAGGGGACGCATGGACAAGCGCTACGAGGTGTACGCGCTCGCCGACAGACACTTCTACGAGACGCCCGACCGGATCTCCGCCGGCGAGGCGCCCGTCTACGAGACGGCGCGCCGCGCGGTGCCGGACGGCTGGGACGCGGCACGCATCGGCGACTGGCTGACGCTGACGCCGCTCGGCGAGGACGGGAGGCCGGCGCCGGGCCCGTCGCAGGGCTGGAAGATCCATGCCTCGGCCACCCGGGAGAACGCGGAGCGGATCGCCGCGATCGTGTGGGACTACTGCGTGCCCCGGCGGATCTCGTTCAAGTTCGTGCCGGGTCCGCATCTGCTGCACCTGCGCAACACCAAGTACGCGGCCCGTGACACCAGCGGCAAGTTCGTCACGATCTACCCGGCGGACGAGGAGCAGCTGCACGAGGTGCTCCGGGAGCTGGGCAAGCTCCTGGAGGGCTTCGAGGGGCCGTACATCCTCACCGATCTGCGCTGGTACGAGGGCCCGCTCTACGTCCGCTACGGCGCGTTCGCGCGCACCTTCGTCGTGGACGAGCGGGGCTCGCTGGTGCCGGCGGTGCGGGACGGCGAGGGCAAGCTGGTGCCGGACCGGCGGGCGCCGTCCTTCCAGGTGCCGGACTGGGTGACGCTCCCGGAGTTCCTGGAGCCGCATCTGGAGGCGCGCAACACCACGACGGTCGGTGAGCTGCCGTACAAGATCGAGAAGGCGCTGCACTTCTCCAACGGCGGCGGGGTCTACACGGGCACCGACACCCGCGACGGCCGCAAGGTCGTGCTCAAGGAAGGCCGGCCGTACGCGGGACTCGCCGCCGACGGGGCGGACGCCATCACCCGCCTGGAGCGGGAGAAGGACGCCCTGGAGCGGGTGGCCGGCACGGGTGTGGTGCCCGAGGTGCGGGACTGGTTCACGCTCGGCGACCACCGCTTCCTCGTCATGGACTTCCTGGAAGGGCGCCCGCTGAACTCGTTCTTCGCCGAGCGGCACCCGCTGCTCGGTCCGGACCCCGATCCGCGGGCCGTGGCCGACTACACGGCCTGGGCGGTGCGCATCCACGGCGCGGTGGAGCGGGCGGTCGAGGCGGTGCACGCGCGCGGGATCGTCTTCAACGACCTGCACGTCTTCAACATCATGGTCGGCCCCGACGAGGAGTCGGTGTCCCTGCTCGACTTCGAGGCGGCGGCGCCGGTCGAGGAGAACGGCCGCCAGGTGGTCGCCCACCCCGGCTTCTTCGCGCCCCCGGACCGCAAGGGCGTCGACGTCGACCGCTACGCCCTGGCCTGTCTGCGGATCGCCCTGTTCCTGCCGGTGACCACGCTGTTCGTGGTGGACCGGGGGAAGGCGGCCCATCTGGCCGAGGTGATCCTGCGTCAGTTCCCGGACGTGCCGAAGGAGTTCCTGGAGGAGGCGGTCGCGGAGATCACCCGGGACATCGCCACGGACACCGGCGGCGGACGCGCGGTCCCGAAGCCGGCGCCGTCCTTCGTCGAACCCGGCGACTGGCCCTACAGCCGCGACTCCATGGTCAAGGCGCTCCTCGCCTCGGCGACTCCGGAGCGCGAGGACCGGCTCTTCCCCGGTGACATCACGCAGTTCAACGACGGCGGCGGCCTCGGGATCGCGCACGGCGCGGCCGGGGTGCTGTACGCGCTGGACGCGGTCGGCGCGGAGCGCTACGAGGAGGGCGAGCGCTGGCTCCTGGCCCGCACCGCACCGCCGCCCACGGGCACACCGCTCGGCCTCTACGACGGTCTCGCGGGCGTCGCCCACGTCCTGGACCGGCTCGGTCACCGGCAGCGCGCCCTCGACCTGGTGGAGCGGGTCCTCGCCGAACGCTGGCAGAACCTCTCCTCCGACCTGCACGGCGGCCTGGCCGGACTCGGCCTGGTCCTCGGTGAACTGGCCCGCACGACCGGCGAGCCGGAGCTGCGGGAGCGTGCCGCCGAGGCCGCCGACGTCCTCGTACGACGGCTCGCGCAGCCCCCCGCGGACACCAAGCGGCGCCGGGCAGGGCTGCTGAAGGGGTGGACCGGGCCCGCGCTGTTCCTGCTGCGGCAGTACGAACACACCGGTGAGCCCCTGCTGTTGAGGGCGGCCGAGGTGGCGTTGCGCAGGGATCTGGAGTGCTGCGTGACGCATCCGAGCGGCTCGCTGGAGGTCGACGAGGGCTGGCGGACGCTGCCCTACCTCGGGGAGGGAAGCGCCGGCATCGGGATGGTCCTGGACGACTATCTGGCCCAAGGCGCCGACACGGAAGGCGAGTTCGAGCGGGCGCGCGCCGGGGTGCTGACCGCCGCCACCAGCCGCTTCTACGTCCAGCCCGGTCTCTTCCAGGGCCGTGCCGGGATGATCCTGCACCTCGCGCGCACCGACACGCCCGGCGCGACCCGCGAGCGGCTCGCCGAACAGATCGACGGGCTCGGCTGGTTCTCGATGGACTACCAGGGCCAACTGGCCTTCCCCGGCCACCAGATGATGCGGCTGTCGATGGACCTGGGCACCGGAACGGCAGGGTGCCTGCTCGCGCTCGGCGCGGCCCACGCGGCCCCCGGCGACCCGGCCACCGCGCACCTGCCGTTCCTGCCGCCGCTCCGGCGGCCCCCCATACGCGGTTCCGCGATCTGACGGAGCCGTGACCCAACCCCGTCCCCACGGGTGGACGACACCGAGGAAAGGAAACCGAGATGGCACTTCTCGACCTGCAGACGATGGAGTCCGACGAGCACACCGGCGGCGGCAACAGCACCCTGAGCCTGCTGTCGTGCGTCAGCGCCGCGAGCGTCACGCTCTGTCTCTGACAGGCACCGTGCGCCCATGACTCCGGGCGGTCCACTCCCGCGAGGGAGGGACCGCCCGGGGTTCTGCACACCTCGGGAAGGCCGCCGTATGACGACTCGCACCTCGCCGCCGGCCACGCACGGCCTCCTGGGCCCGGCCCCCGCCCGCTGTCTGGCCCTGTGCCTGGTGAGCACGGCGGCGACCGGCGCCGGACTGCTGCTGCCCGCGGCCCTCGGCCGCACCCTGGACCTGCTGCTCGCGCAGGCACCAGCGGCCCGCTGGGTCCTGTACTGCGCCGCCCTGGTCCTGCTGATCGCCCTGCTCGACGCTGCCGAGACCATCCTCGGCGGCACCGTCGACGCCCGCACCACCGCCTGGCTGCGCCGCCGCCTCACCCGGCACCTCCTGGCCGTCGGCCCGCGCGCCACCGCCCGCTTCGGGCCCGGCGACCTCGTCGCCCGCCTCGTCGGCAACGCCGCGCAGGCCGGCACCGCGCCGACCGCCCGCGCCGCCCTGCTCGCCGCGCTCGCCGGACCGGTCGGCGCGGTGGTGGCCCTCGGCCTCGTCTCCCCCTGGCTCGCGGCGGTGTTCCTGGCCGGAGCACCGGTACTCGCCCTGCTGCTGCGCGCCTTCGCCCGGGACACCCGGGAGTGCGTGACGCGCTACCAGGAGGTGCAGGGCCGGATCGCGCAGGCCCTCTCCGAGGCCGTCGGCGGACACCGCACCATCCGCGCCGCGGGCACCGAGGACCGGGAGACGGCCCGCGTCCTGCGCCCGCTGCCCGAGCTGTCCGAGGCCGGTCACCGCATGTGGCGGGTGCAGGGCCGGGCCTCGGGCCAGTCCGTCGCCGTGGCCCCGCTGCTCCAGCTCGGCGTCGTCGCCGTGGCCGGAGTCCTGCTCGCCCGGCACCGGGTCACGGTGGGCGAGGTCCTCGCCGCCTCCCGCTACGCGGTCCTCGCGGCCGGCGTCGGCGTCCTGGTGGGACAGCTCTCCGGACTGGCCCGGGCCCGCGCGGCGACCGCACGTCTGGACGAGGTCCTCGCGGAGCCCGCCGTCTCCCACGGGGCACGCCGGCTGCCGCCCGGGCCGGGACGGCTGGAACTGCGCGGCGTCACCGCCCTGCGCGGCGCCCGTGCCGTCCTCGACGGGGTCGACCTCGTCGTACCGGGCGGGACGACGCTCGCGGTGGTGGGCCGGTCGGGGGCGGGCAAGTCCCTGCTCGCCGCGGTCGCCGGGCGGCTCGCCGACCCGGACGCCGGTCAGGTCCTGCTCGACGGGGTGCCGCTGCGCGACCTCACCCACGACGAACTGCGCCGGGCGATCGGCTACGCCTTCGAACGCCCCGCCCTGCTCGGCGGCACCGTCGAGGAGGAGATCGGCCTGGCCCTCCCCTCCCCCTCCCCGGCCCGCGTCCGGGAGGCCGCCCGCACGGCCCACGCGGACGACTTCGTGCGCCGGCTGCCCAACGGCTACGACACCCTCGTCGCCGACGCCCCACGCTCCGGCGGCGAGTCCCAACGGCTGGGCCTCGCCCGCGCGTTCGCCCACGGCGGCCGCCTGCTCATCCTCGACGACGCCCTCTCCAGCCTCGACACGGTTACGGAGGCCCGCATCGCCGAGGCCCTGGTGGGCGGCGGGACGGGCGGCACCCGCCTGCTCGTCGCCCACCGCGCCGCGACGGCGGCCCGCGCGGACGCGGTGGCCTGGCTGGACGGGGGGCGGGTGCGGGCGGTGGGGCCGCACGAGGAGCTGTGGCGGCTGGCGGAGTACCGGGCGGTGTTCGGGGGCGAGGGGGCGGAGGCCTCGGACGGGGGGGCTGTCATGAGCGACGGCTCGGACGGGGGGCTGTCATGAGCGACGGCTCGGCATGGCGGCGCGGGACGTACGGACGCGGTCTGCGGTTCCTGCGGGCCCGGTGGCGGGTTCTCGTCCGGCTCGGCGGGTGGTCCGTGCTGGAGACCGGGCAGACCTTCCTCACCGGGTACGCGCCCGCGCGCGCCCTGGACGAGGGGTTTCTGGCCGGCCGGCCGGGCGTCGGACTCGGGTGGCTCGGGGTGGCCGGGATCGGGGTGCTCGTCGGCGCGTGGGGGACGGTGCGGGTGTACGCCGCCGTCGCCGCGCTGGTCGAGCCGCTGAGGGACGCCCTGGTCGCGCGGGTGGTGGAGCGCGGGGTGCGGGAGGCGGACCCGGGGGCGCTGTCCGGGCTGACCCAGCAGGTGGAGATCGCGCGGGACACGTTCGCCGGGCTGGTGATGGTGTCGCGTTCGTTCGTGTTCACGGCCGTCGGCGCCGCCGTCGGACTGGCCTCCCTCGACCCGCTGCTCCTGCTGGTCGTGGGACCGCCGCTGGCCGCCGGACTGGGCCTGTTCGCGGCCACGCTGCGTCCGCTGGCCCGCCGCCAGGAGAAGTTCCTGGTCGCCGACGAGTCACTGGCCGACGGGCTCGGCAGGGTGTGCCCCGGGCTGCGGGACATCACGGCGGCCGGTGCGGAGGGGCGGGTAGCCGCCGACACGGGCCGACTTGTCGACACCGAGCAGCGGGCCGCGTACGCCCTCGCCCGCTGGTCCGTCCTGCGCGTGGCCGCCCTCGCGATCGGCGGCCAGCTCCCGATCGTCCTCCTCCTCGCCTGCGCCCCCTGGCTCCTGGCCCGCGGCGTCACCACGGGCGCCCTGGTCGGCGCCCTCGCCTACGTCACCCAGTCCCTGCTCCCGGCCCTGCGCAACCTGGTCCACGGTCTGGGCACGAGCGGCTCCCGGCTGGTGGTGGTCCTGCGCCGGCTGGTCCGCGAGCCCGCCGAGGAGCGGGACGCCTCGGGTCCGGCCCCCCGGGCAGGGTCCGACACGGCGGATCCGCCGTCCCGCCGTACCCTCGGCCCTGGCGACGGGAGGCACCCAGGGGGCCACGACAACGCCGGAACCGCAGGGGCCACCGCGGAGGCGGACACCTCCGACGACGCGACCGACGAGTGCCCCGCCGGCGCACGGCCTGCGCCTGCGCGCACCGCACCGTCGCCCCGCACCAGCCCCACCGAGACCGAAGCCCCTCGCGACGCCACACCGCACACGACCGACGACGCGACCAGCGAGCCCCCCGCCGGCGCACGGCCTGCGCCTGCGCGCACCGCACCGTCGCCCCGCACCAGCCCCACCGAGACCGAAGCCCCTCGCGACACCACACCGCACACGACCGACGACGCGACCGACGAGACCCCCGCCGGCGCACGGCCTGCGCCTGCGCGCACCGCACCGTCGCCCCGCACCAGCCCCACCGAGGCCGAAGCCCCTCGCGACACCACACCGCACACGACGGACCGCGCCCTCACCCGCCGCCCCGCCCCCGTCCTCTCCCTCACCGACCTCTCCTTCGCCTACGGCCCCACCGCCACCCCCGTCGTCGACCGCCTCGACCTCGACCTCCCGCCCGGCGCCCACCTCGCCGTCGTAGGCCCCAGTGGGATCGGGAAGTCCACGCTCACCGCCCTGGTCGCCGGGCTCCTGCGCCCCACCGGCGGGAGCGTCCGGCTCTGCGGACACCCCGTCCCCTCGCCCGGGGCGGCCGCACTGCGCGTGCTCATCCCGCAGGAGGCGTACGTCCACACCGGCACCCTCGCCGAGAACCTCGGCCATCTGCGCGCGGACGAGGTGCCCGAGCCGGAGCTGCTCGCGGCGGCCGAGGCGGTCGGTCTCGCCCCGCTCCTCGAAGCGCTCGGGGGGCCGCTGGCGCCCGTGGACCCGGCCGCGCTGTCCGCCGGTGAGCGGCAGCTCGTCGCGCTGACCCGGGCCTATCTGTCGTACGCCCCCCTCGTCCTGCTCGACGAGGCCACCTGTCATCTCGACCCACAGGCCGAGGCGCGCGCCGAGCAGGCCTTCGCGGACCGGCCCGGCACCACGCTGGTCGTCGTCGCCCACCGGATCAGCTCGGCCCGGCGCGCCGATCGTGTGCTGCTGATGGACGGTCCGCGCACGGCGTACGGCACCCACGACGAGCTGGTGCGCGACTCACCGGCGTACCGCGAACTGGTGGGCGGCTGGACGGCCGTGGCCCCACGTCGTTCACAGCCAGCCCTGTCCCTGGGAGATGCGGATCGCGTCGATGCGGTTGCGGGCCCCGGTCTTGCGGGTGATCGCGGCCATGTAGTTGCGCACGGTCCCGTGGGACAGGCACAGGTTCCCGGCGATCTCCGCGATGGAGGCCCCCTCGGCCGCGAGGGATAACACGCTCAGCTCCCGTCTGGTCAGCGGCATCTCCGCGGCCTGGAGGAAGCCGAAGCCCAGCGAGTCATCGACGAAACGTTTCCCCTCGGCGATGCTGCGGATTCCGCGCACGAGCCTGTCCGGCGCCGCGCCCTCCTTGTCGACGTAGCCGAGCGCTCCCGCCTCGACCGCGCGCTTGAGCAGCCCCGGCCGGTTGGCGCTGGCCATCACCAGTAAGCGCGGCGGCCTCCGGTCCGGCTCGCGCGGGGACAACTCCCCCAGCGGCGGGATGCCGTACGCGTCCGAGCATTCGAGGTCGGCCGCGCAGACGTCGGGACGTACGGATCGCAGACGGCCGGCCGCGCTGTGCCACGGGGTGTCGAACACCTCGAGGTCGGGTTCCCGGCGGAGCAACTCCGCCAGGGCCGATCTCACCAGACACGCGTCGTGCACCAGAAGCACCCGGATCACTGCTCGTCCCCCTCGACTCGCCTCTTTGTTTCCGTGGCATGAACGCGTGCCCCATTGTTCGGGGCCTGGACCGACCTTGGGCGCGAAGAATTGGCCATCAGGGTGCGCGGGGGCGCACATAGGGCGCCCGTGTGCCGTCGCGCGCTTCCACTGTGGGGGCATGGTCCGGCGCCGAGGGGGTACGCGGCCGTCCTCGCCGTCGCGCGGGCACCCGTGTGCCCGCGCGAGGCGACGCTCGCCGTGCGGGGCCCGCCATGTGGGAGGAGATTTGATCCCTGGGGACCCGGCATGCGACAGCGGCCCGCCCTTTTTCCGGGACGCGCCCGTGCGAGGAGGTGGTCGGCGTGTCCGACGGGCATATGTCCGCGGCGTCGGCGAGCGCCCGGACCCGGGTGGGACGGCCGCTGCTCTCCCTCGCGCTGGCGTCGATGATGGACGAGGTGCACGCCCACTCCGGCGCGGTCTACCTCATGGCCGCCGACGAACCGGTGCTGGAGATGGCGGTGATGGCGGGCCTGCCGCGGGCCTTCGCGGCGCCCTGGGAGCGGGTGGGGCTGAGCGCGCCGATCCCGGTGGCGGAGGCGGTGCGGACGCGGCGGCTGGTGTGGGTGGGCGGCGAGCACGAGATGGCGCGCCGCTTTCCGCGGATCGCCGTGGTGCTGCCGTATCCCTTCGCGCTGGCCGCGGTGCCGGTGGCGACCGCCTCCAAGGTGTACGGCGCGGTCTTCGTGACCTGGCCCGGTGCGCACCCGCCGGACCTGTCCGACCGGGAGCGAGATCATCTGACCGCGGCCTGCGGGCGGCTCGCGGTGCGGCTGGAGCGGGCGGTGGAGGACAGTGTGTCGTCGCCGCACGCGGAACCGGATCTGCTGGCCGCCGCCCAGGTCGGAGGCGCGGCCGGGACGCTGGGCACCGTGGAGGCGGCGCGGATGGTGGCGCGGCTGCCGTACGGGCTGTGCTCGCTCGATCTGCACGGGCGGATCTCCTTCGCCAACGCGGCGGCCGCCGAACTGATCGGCGTGCCGGTCTCCCAGCTGCTGGGCTCGCAGCTGTGGGCGGCGGTGCCCTGGCTCAACGACCCGGTCTACGAGGACCGTTACCGGGCCGCGCTGCTCAGCCAGCACAGCACGTCGTTCGTGGCGCTGCGGCCGCCCGGGGACTGGCTGTCGTTCCGGCTGTACCCGAGCACGACCGGGCTGAGCGTCCGGGTCAGCCGGGCCCGCAGGGTCGCGGAGCTGAACCGGACCGGTCCGCGGCCCGGGGACTCCCCGTCCCGGCTGGTCACGATCTCGCAGGTGCTGAGTCTGGCCGGGGCCCTGACCGAGGCGGTGGGCGTGCAGGACGTGGTGCAGCTGGTGGCGGACGAGGTCGCCCCGGCCGTCGGGAGCCAGGCACTGGTGGTGCTCGGATCACGGGCGGGACGGCTGCACGTGCTCGGACATCGCGGGTATTCGGACGCGCGGGTCGTGGAACGGTTCGACGGGCTGCCGCTGACCGAACCGACGCCCGGCACCCAGGCCCTGACCACCGGAGTGCCCGCGTTCTTCGAGTCCCGCGAGGAGTTGGAGCGTCTGTATCCGCGGCGGCACGAGACCCCCGACGGGTTCGCGGCCTGGGCCTATCTTCCGCTCATCGCCTCCGGGCGCCCGGTGGGCACCTGTGTGCTGGCCTACTCCGAGCGGCATCCCTTCCCCGCGGACGAGCGGGCGGTGCTGACGAGTCTGGGCGGGCTGATCGCGCAGGCCCTGGAGCGGGCGGTCCTCTACGACGCCAAGCACCAGTTGGCGCACGGACTGCAGGCGGCCCTGCTGCCGCACACCCTTCCCTCGCTGCCCGGCATCGACGCGGCGGCCCGCTATCTGCCGGCCACCCAGGGCATGGACATCGGCGGCGACTTCTACGACCTGGTGCCGGTGGGCGGGCCGGCGGCCGCCGTGATCGGAGACGTACAGGGCCACAACGTGACCGCGGCCGGGCTGATGGGACAGCTGCGGACGGCGGTACGGGCGTACACGACCGTCGGCCAGGCGCCGGAGGAGGTCATGCGCTCGACCAACCGGCTGCTGATCGACCTCGGCGCCGACCTGTTCGCCAGCTGCCTGTATCTGCGGCTCGACCCTGCGCGCGGGCGGGCGGTCATGGCCCGGGCGGGGCATCCACCGCCGCTGCTGCGGCGGCCGGACGGCCGGGTGCGGGTGCTGGACCTGGCCGGGGGCCCGCTGCTGGGGATCGACGGCTCGGCGGTCTACCCGACGACACAGGTGGATCTCACGCCCGGTTGCGTCCTCGCCCTCTACACCGACGGTCTGATCGAATGCCCGGGCGTCGACATCGAGGACGCGCTCGCGGAGCTGGGCCGGCAACTCGCCGAGGCCGGTGACCGTCCGCTCGAGGAGCTGGCCGACGAACTCGTCCGCCGCAGCGCGGCCGCGCGGGAGCGGATCGACGACGTGGCGCTGCTGTTGCTGCGGGCGGCCGGCTGACCTGCCGGACGGTCCTGATCACAGCCCGTCCTGAGAACACGCCGGTCCGGCCCTCCCGCCGGAGGGCCGGACCGTGGCACCTCCCGGGCCGGAACCGCGGTGTGGCCGGGAGGTGGTCCTGCGGACCGACGTCGGCAGCGGAGGGTGTGCGTGGGGGGAAGCCGCTGCCGACGCGGCCGGTTCAAGGTGTGGTGCGGGACCGTGGTGCCGGACCGAAGTGCCGGACCGACGGGGTCAGTTGTGCGACTGGTCCGCGGCGTCGCCCGCGCCGTTGCCGACGTCCTGGCCGTTGCCGACGTCCTGGCTGTTGCCCGCGTCCTGGCCGCCGATCACGTCACCGCCGGCCTCCTCGCCGCCGACTTCCTGACCGGCGCCGGCCTCCTCACCGGGGCTCGCACTGGCGTCACCGCCCGCGCCGGCCTCCTGGCCCGCGCCGGCTTCCTCGCCGGCACCGGCGCCCGCGTCACCCGCACCCGCACCCGCACCGGCCTCCTCGCCGCCGGCCTGGTCGCCCGCGCCGCCGGCCGCGTCACCCGCGCCGAGCGTGGCGCCGACCGCCTGGAGGGCGGTGGTGACCGGCTGGAAGAAGGTCTCGCCGCCGACGGTGCAGTCGCCGCTGCCGCCCGAGGTCAGACCGATCGCCGAGCCGTCCTGGGTGAACAGCGAGCCGCCGCTGTCGCCGGGCTCGGCGCAGACGTCGGTCTGGATGAGCCCGGTGACGGTGCCCTCGGGGTAGTTCACCGTGGCGTCGAGTCCGAGGACCTGGCCGTCGGCGAGGCCCGTGGTGCTGCCCATCCGGAAGACCTGGAGGCCGACCTCGGCGTCCGCGGCCTGGTTGATCGCGACGGTCTGGCCGCCGCCGACGTTGACCTCGCTGGGCGCCTGGGTCGCCGGGTCGTCGTACTTGACGAGGGCGAAGTCGCCGTCGCCGGGGAAGGTGGCCTGGTCGACGGTGGCGATCGGCTGGCCGTCCTGGGTGTCCGACCACTGCTCGGCCGCGACCCCGCAGTGTCCGGCGGTCAGGAAGGCGGGGCTGCCGTCGCCCGCGGTGACGTTGAAGCCGAGCGAGCAGCGGGCGCCGCCGCCGAAGATGGCGTCACCGCCGGAGACGAAGGTCTTGAAGGTGCCGGCCGACTTCTTGACGGTCGCCATGTCGGAGCCGAGGCTCTTCACGGTCGACTCGAGGGTGTTCCACTTGGCGCCGGTGACCGTGCTGTCGGCGGTCACCAGGATCTTGTTGGTGCGCGGGTCGACGGCCCAGGCGGTGCCCGGGATGGTCGCCTCCTCCTTGAGGGTCTTCGCGCCGGCCGCCAGCTCGGGGAGGCTGTTCTCGACCTCGCGGACCTTGGCGCCGGCCTTCTTCGCCTGCACGACGACGTTGTTGTCGCCGGATATGACGTTCACGACCAGCTGGCCGCTGTCGGAGTCGTAGTAGGACCCGGCGAAGTCGTCGCCCAGCAACTTCTCGAGCTGCGAGGCGAGATCCGAGGCGTCCGACGCCTTCAGAGTCTTCGGCGCGATGGCCGCCGCGTCGTTCGACGAGCCGTCCTGGGACGCGTTGGCGTTGGGCAGCAGAATCGCGGCCGCTCCGAGCGCCACCACGGTGCCTGCCGCAAACGCGGCCTTGCGCTTCGGAATTCGCTTGTGACTCAAACTTCTCGACCTCCTGGGGGGACCGGAGTCTTGTGACCGCCGTGCGGCAGTCGGTTGTTCTGGGCGCCTGGATGGTCATGGGTACGCACGGTGTGCGCGGGGCGTTCAATGCCGTTTCTTTGCACGCCGATTGCCAGGCCGATTGCCGGGCCGATTCGGCCACGGGCCGTGCCGGGCGTGCCGCGGGCGGGAACAATCCCCCATATGACGATGACGCCCGCCGAAGCCGACAAGATCCTCGCCGACAACTTCGCCCCTTGGGTCCTCGACCTCGCGCTGCGCGTCGAGTCGCTCGGCGACGACCACGCGGTCCTGCGTCTGCCCTGGTCACAGCGGTTGGCCCGGGAGGGCGGCGCGCTTTCGGGCCAGGCCCTGATGGCGGCCGCGGACACCGCCACGGTGATCGCCGTCGCCGCGGCCCGGGGCGCCTACGTGCCGATGACGACGGTGCAGCAGTCCACCGCGTTCCAGCGGGCGGTGACCGGTTCGGATGTCCTGATCAGGGCGGTCGTCACCAAGCTGGGCCGCCGCATGGCGTTCGCGGACATCACGATGACCGACTCCGCGACGGGTGACCTGGCGGCCCGCGCGAGCACCGTCTACGCACTTCTGGGCTGACACGCTCAGCAAAGGGTCAGCGACGGTCTGTTGTGAACCGTGCTCCGAATCCTCTCTCCAGCAAACCTGCACATCGAATGCGCAACCAGGTCACGGAGAGCGGAAGTTCTGCACAAGCGCGGACCGCCGGCCGTGTCATTGGCGAGGTGTGTCGCATTCGCCGCGGCAACGGCAGGGGCCTCTTCACCTCGCCGCAACACCACCTGTGAAGAAGTCGGCACCAAGGCGTGCGCAAGCCTGCACGGATGAAGCTTTCTGTGACTCAAGTTCCCTGGTGAGAGGGGTGGTTGATTGGAAGGGCGGAGCGGCGGCGTGCTTTGATCCATCGCACCGCAAGGCCGTCGGGGTTCCCGGAAACGGGATCCGGCGCCATGCGATCGCGGCCGTCGTCTGTCCCCAGAGGGGGCCGCTCCCCCCTTGTGAAATACCCATACGAAGGGAAGTTCCATCATGAACTCCACCCCCCAGGTTGAGACCGTCGAGATCTCGGACGCCGACCTCGACAACGTCTCCGGCGGCCTGCAGCTGAACGCCCTCGGCACCGTCACCGACCTGGTGGACGGCGTTGCCCCGGTTTCCGGCCTGGTCAACACGGCCGTCGGTACGGTCGAGGGTGTCACCGGCCTGAACACCGCCCCGGTCACCGGCCTGGTCGCCGGTCTCTGATCACATTCTCTGTGATCTGATCACTTTCTTGTGGTCGACCCGTCCCGGAGCCGCAAACCGGCGGTTCCGGGACTCTTGGGTGCCCTAGAACATCTCTCCAGGTGAGGGAAAGTCCCGTGCAGTTCCGCCAACAGGCCCTCGCCAAGCTCCAGTCGCCGGAGGAACTCGACCTTCCGGTGCGCTTCGCCCGTCCTCAGGGCTGGCTGGTGATGTCCGTGACGGTGGTCGTGATGGCCGCCGCCTCCGTGTGGGCGGTGACCGGTTCGGTGGCCTCCACGGTGAGCGCGCCCGCCATCCTCACGCACGGACAGGGCAGTTACATCCTGCAGAGCCCGGTCGCGGGGCAGGTCACGCAGGTGATCGCCAAGGAGGGCACCCAGCTGCCCGCCAACTCCCCGGTACTGAAGGTCCGTACCTCCGAGGGCGACACCGTCGTCCGCACGGTCGCCGCGGGCCGGGTCACCGCGCTCGCCGCCACCATCGGGCAGATCATCTCCACCGGCGCGAACGTCGCCGCCGTGGAGAAGGTCGCCCACGCCACCGATCCGCTGTACGCCACGGTGTACGTGCCCGCCGAGAACGCGGCCTCCATTCCCGAGAACGCCGCCGTGGACCTGACCGTCTCCTCGGTGCCCACCCAGGAGTACGGCGTGCTGCGCGGCCATGTGAAGTCGGTGGACCGCACGGCCCAGTCGGCCCAGCAGATCGCCGCGTTCCTCGGGGACAGCCAGCTCGGCGAGCAGTTCACCAAGGACGGCCGCCCGGTCGCCGTCCTGGTGAGGCTGGACAAGTCGAAGGGCACGAAGAGCGGTTACCAGTGGTCCTCCGCGGACGGCCCGCCCTTCGCCCTGACCTCCATGACCGTGGCCTCGGGTTCCATCCGGCTGGCCGATCAGCGTCCCGTCGATTGGCTGCTGCCGTGAGCACCGCACAGGACACCCGGAGCAGACGCCGCTCCGCCCCGCCCAAGCGCCCGGTCCCCAAGGGCAGGGCGAAGACGGTCCGTACGCCGACCGTCCTCCAGATGGAGGCCGTGGAGTGCGGCGCCGCCTCCCTCGCGATGGTCCTCGGCCACTACGGCAAGCACGTCCCGCTGGAGGAGCTGCGGATCGCCTGCGGTGTCTCGCGGGACGGCTCGCGCGCCAGCAACCTCCTGAAGGCGGCCCGCAGTTACGGTCTGACGGCCAAGGGCATGCAGATGGACACGGCCGCGCTCGCCGAGGTGAAGACCCCGGCCGTGCTGTTCTGGGAGTTCAACCACTACGTCGTCTACGACGGCATGGGCCGCCGCTTCGGCCGCCGCGGGGTCTACATCAACGACCCCGGCAAGGGCCGCCGTTTCGTCCCGATGGAGGACTTCGACGGCAGCTTCACCGGTGTCGTGCTGGTGATGGAGCCCGGCGAGGGCTTCACCCGGGGCGGCCGCAAGCCGGGTGTCCTCGGGGCGATGCCGGCCCGGCTGCGCGGCACCGCGGGGACCATGCCGACGGCGGTCCTGGCGAGCCTGCTGCTGGTGCTGGTCGGCGCCGCCACGCCCGCGCTGAGCCGCACCTACATCGACATGTTCCTGATCGGCGGCCAGACCTCGCTGCTCGGCGTGCTGTTCGCGTCGATGGGCGCCTGCGTGGCCCTCACCCTGGCCCTGACCTGGCTCCAGCAGGCGAACCTGCTGCACGGCCGGATCATCTCCTCGACCCTGTCCAGCGCCCGCTTCCTGCGCCACCTGCTGCGGCTGCCGGTGACCTTCTTCTCCCAGCGCAGCCCGGCCGACCTGGTGCAGCGCCTGCAGTCCAACGACCAGGTGGCCGAGACCCTGGCCCGCGACCTCGCGGCGGCGGGCGTCGACGCGGTGGTCGTCGTCCTGTACGCGATCCTCCTCTACACCTACGACCCGCAACTCACCTATGTCGGCATCGGGGTGGCCCTGCTCAACGTGGTGGCCATGCGGGTCGTCATCCGGTTGCGCGCCACCCGTACGGCGAAACTCCGCGCGGACAGCGCCCGGCTCACCAACACCGCCTACACCGGTCTCCAGTTGATCGAGACGATGAAGGCGACCGGCGGCGAGGACGGCTACTTCCGCAAATGGGCCGGCCAGCACGCCACCACACTGGAGGAGCAGCAGCGGCTCGGGGTGCCGAGCGCGTGGCTGGGTGTGGTCGCCCCGATGCTGGCCACCTTCAACAGTGCGCTCATCCTGTGGATCGGCGGCATGCGGGCGATCGAGGGCGGCATCTCGGTCGGCCTGCTGGTCGCCTTCCAGGCCCTGGTCACCCGCTTCACCGCGCCGATCACCCGCCTCAACGGCGTGGCAGGGCGCATCCAGGACTTCGCGGCCGACGTGGCCCGCCTCAAGGACGTGGAGAACTTCAAGGCCGACCCGCTCTACGGCCGCCCCGGCGCCGGCGACTCCACGCGCCGACTGCACGGGCATGTCGAGCTGCAGAACATCACCTTCGGCTACAACCCGCTCGACAAGCCGCTGCTCACGGGCTTCGACCTGACCGTCGGTCCGGGTCAGCAGGTGGCGCTGGTCGGCGGCTCCGGCAGCGGCAAGTCGACCGTGTCCCGGCTCATCTCGGGCCTGTACGCGCCCTGGGAGGGCGTGATCCGCATCGACGGGCAGCGCCTGGACGACATCCCGCGCGGCGCGCTCGCCTCCTCGGTGTCCTTCGTCGACCAGGACGTCTTCCTCTTCGAGGGCTCGGTGCGCGACAACGTGGCGCTGTGGGACCCGTCCATCCCGGACGACGCCGTGGTGGACGCCCTGCGGGACGCGGCCCTGTACGACGTGGTCATGCGCCGGCCGGGCGGCATCCACAGCAGGGTCGAGCAGGACGGCCGCAACTTCTCCGGCGGCCAGCGCCAACGCCTGGAGATCGCACGGGCGTTGGTGCGCCGGCCCAGCATCCTGGTCCTCGACGAGGTGACCAGCGCCCTGGACGCGGAGACCGAGCAGGTCGTCATGGACAACCTGCGCAAACGCGGCTGCGCCTGTGTGGTGATCGCGCACCGGCTCAGCACCGTGCGCGACAGCGACGAGATCGTCGTACTCCAGCACGGCACGATCGTGGAGCGCGGGCGGCACGAGGAGCTGGTGGCGCTCGGCGGCGCGTACGCGGCGCTGGTCAAGGAACGGTGAGATGACTACCGCACACGAAGGGGACGTGGTCCTGGGCGCCCTCGGCCAGATGGGCACCCGGATCGACTGCACCGGTTTCAGCCGGCTGGACCTCGAGGGTCCGCAGGTGCTGTGGCTGGTCGCCTCCGGTGCCGTGGACCTGTTCGCGGTCGACGCCGAGCAGCAGGGCCACTGGCACCATCTGGGCCGACTGGAGCCCGGCGCGCTGCTCCTCGGGCCGGTCGCGGGGCCCCAGCACACCCTGGTGGCACGGCCGTTGCGGGACTGCGTGGTGCACCGCATCGGCCTGCGCGAACTGTACGAGCCCGCGCACACCCAGACCTGGTCGTACGACGAGTACGGCAACCCCCAATACGTGCCGCCGACGACGAGCCCGCTCGAGTACGCCCTCGCGCTCGGCGTGGGCCGGAGCCTGTCCATCCTCTTCCAGGCGCCGATGGCCGACGAGCGGGCCGCCGCGCCGACCGACGACGACGTGTTCTGGATGCAGGTGCCGCCGGGCAGCGTGCAGTACGGCTCGCTGTACGGCGCCGAGGCGGCCGCCGACCTGCTGATGGACCCCGGGGTCTGGCAGTCCATGGTGGACCAGCAGTACCGGCTGCTGACCACCCTCGACCGCTGGATCGAGCAGCTGGAGCGCACCCATGAGACCCGGACGGCCGCCGGCATCAAGGCCGGTGAGGCCGTCCGCGCCCAGGCCGACCGGACCCTGCTGGCGTCCATCGGCAGGTCGAAGCAGCGCGCGACGACGGCCGACGCCGACGCGAGCTACGCGGCCTGCAAGCTGGTCGCCGACGCGGCCGGGATCCCGCTCGCCGAGAACGCGCACAGCGGCACCGAGAGCGACCGCCTGGACCCGGTCGAGCGGATCGCCCTCGCCTCCCGGGTGCGCATCAGATCGGTGCGCCTGGACGGTCGCTGGTGGCGGGACAACGTAGGGCCGCTGGTAGGCCACCGTGCCCTGTCGGGTGCGCCGGTCGCGCTGCTGTGGCGGCGGGGCGGCTACGTGGCCGTACACCCGGCGACCGGCCGCGAGACGCCGATCGAGAAGGACAACGCGGAGGAGTTCGAGCCGCGCGCGGTGATGTTCTACCGCCCGCTGCCGGACCGGAAGCTGAGCCCGCTGGGGCTGGTCCGGTTCAGCATGCGCGGCACCGGCGGCGATGTGACGAACCTGCTGCTCAGCGGTCTGGTGACGGTGGCGATCGGTGCTCTGGTCCCCATCGCGACCGGCAAGGTGCTCGGCGAGTTCGTGCCCAGGGCGCAGACCGGTCTCATCGTGCAGGTGTGTCTAGCCGTGATGGTCAGCGGTGTGGTGACGGCGGCGTTCATGCTGCTGCAGAACCTCACCATGCTGCGCCTGGAGGGCCGTATCGAGGCGACCCTCCAGCCGGCCGTGTGGGACCGGCTGCTGAGGCTGCCGACGAAGTTCTTCACCGAGCGCTCGACCGGTGAACTGGCCAGCCAGGCCATGGGCATCAGCTCGATCCGCCGGATGATGGCGGGCATCGGCCCGACGGTCGCCCAGTCGGTGACCGTCGGCGCGATGAACCTGGGCCTGCTGTTCTGGTACAGCGTCCCGATGGCCATGGCGGCGATCGGCATGCTCGTCGTCATCGCCGCCGGCTTCCTCGGCCTCGGGCTCTGGCAGGTGCGCTGGCAGCGGCGGCTTGTCGTGCTCAGCAACAAGCTGAACAACCAGGCCTTCCAGACCCTGCGCGGGCTGCCCAAGCTGAGGGTGGCGGCGGCGGAGAACTACGCGTACGCGGCCTGGGCCTCGGAGTTCGCCCGCAGCCGTGAGCTCCAGCAGAAGGTCGGCCGGATCAAGAACCTCACCTCGGTGATGGGATCGGTCTATCTCCCGCTGTGCACCCTGCTGATGTTCATGCTGCTCGCGGGTCCGGCGCGCGGGTCGATGTCGGCGGCGGAGTTCCTCACCTTCAACACCTCGGTGACCATGCTGCTGACGGCGGTCACCCAGCTCACCGGCGCCTTCGTCTCGGCGGTCGCCGCACTCCCCCTCTTCGAGGAGATCAAGCCGGTCCTGGAGGCCCAGCCGGAGGTGCGGACCGCGAGCACCCGGCCTGGACCGCTCACCGGGGCGATGGAGGCCCGCAGGCTCTCCTTCCGCTACTCCGACGACGGTCCCCTGATCCTCGACGACGTGTCCTTCGAGATCCGGCCGGGCGAGTTCGTGGCGATCGTCGGCCCGAGCGGCTGCGGAAAGTCGACCCTGCTCAGGCTGCTGATCGGCTTCGACCGCCCGGTGTCCGGGAGCGTCCTGTACGACGGCCAGGACCTGGCCGCGCTCGACCAGTCGGCGGTGCGCCGGCAGTGCGGTGTCGTCCTCCAGCACGCCCAGCCCTTCACCGGCTCCATCCTGGACGTCATCTGCGGCACCGAGCCCTACACGCCCGAGGAGGCGATGGCGGCGGCCGCGATGGCGGGGCTCGCGGAGGACATCCAGCGGATGCCGATGGGGCTGCACACCATCGTCTCCGGCAGCGGGGCGATCTCCGGCGGCCAGCGCCAACGGCTCATGATCGCCCAGGCGTTGATCCGGCGGCCCCGGATCCTCTTCTTCGACGAGGCGACCAGCGCCCTGGACAACGACACCCAGCGCACGGTCATCGAGTCCACCAAGGCCCTCAACGCCACCCGGATCGTCATCGCCCACCGCCTGTCCACGGTGCTGGACGCCGACCGCGTGATCGTGATGGAGAACGGCAAGGTGGCCCAGCAGGGGCCGCCCGCGCAGCTCCTCGCGGACACCGGCGGCCGGCTGCACGAGCTGGTGCGACGGCAGATGGCGTGAAAGGTCGGTCCATGCCGGGAACCGGCGCCCCGGAGGAGATCCCGGCGCCGACGTACGCCTGGTAGAGCTCCCGCCGCGATCGCCCCCCCCCCATCGAAACGTTGCCGTTTCGCTCGAAGTGCTCTAGCCTCTACGTGTACGAAACGGTTTCGTTTAAGGACCGGACGAGTACCCGACTTTCCCTGGAGTTGTCCATGTCCCAGAAGACTCTGACCGAGAGCGGGCCGGAGGGCCTCACCGAGGCGCCGGCCGCTGCATCGGGCAAGCGGTGGTGGATTCTCGCCGTCGTCGCCCTCGCCCAGCTGATGGTGGTCCTCGACGCCACCATCGTGAACATCGCCCTGCCCTCGGCCCAGGCCGACCTCGGCTTCTCCGACGGCAACCGGCAGTGGATCGTCACGGCCTACGCGCTGGCGTTCGCCTCCCTGCTGCTGCTCGGCGGCCGGATCGCCGACCTCTTCGGCCGCAAGACGGCCTTCCTCATCGGTGTCGCCGGCTTCGCGGCCGTCTCCGCGCTCGGCGGTGCCGCCACCAACTTCGAGATGCTGGTCACCGCCCGTGCCCTCCAGGGCGCCTTCGGCGCGCTTCTCGCTCCGGCCGCGCTCTCCCTGCTCAACACGACGTTCACCGACGCCCGCGAGCGGGCCAGGGCGTTCAGCGTGTACGGGGCGATAGCCGGCGCGGGTGGCGCGGTGGGCCTGCTGCTCGGCGGCTTGCTGACCGACGCCTTCGACTGGCGCTGGACGCTGTACGTCAACGTCGTCATCGCCGTCGTCGCCTTCGCGGGCGGCTGGCTGCTCCTGCACAACCACCGTGACGCCGCGAACTCCAAGCTGGACGTGCCCGGCACCCTGCTGGTCGCCGCCGGTCTCTTCTCCCTGGTGTACGGCTTCTCCAACGCCGAGACGCACGACTGGGGCTCCCCCGAGACCTGGGGCTTCCTGATCGCGGGCGGCCTGCTGCTCACCGCGTTCGCCTGGTGGCAGACCCGCGCCGCACACCCGCTGCTGCCGCTGCGCATCCTGCTGGACCGCAACCGGGGGGCCTCCCTGCTGGCCGTGCTGATCTCCGGCGGCGGCATGTTCGGCGTCTTCCTCTTCCTCACCTACTACCTCCAGCTCAACCTGGGCTTCAGCCCGACCAGGACGGGTGTGGCGTTCCTCCCCATGGTGGCCGCGCTGATGGTCGCGGCCCAGGTCAGCACCACGATGCTGGTTCCCCGGATCGGGCCGAAGGTGGTCATCCCGCTGGGCTTCGCGGTCGCCGCGCTCGGTATGGCCTGGCTGACCGGGATCGGCGTGGACTCCGGCTACATGTCCCACGTGCTGCCGCAGCTGATCGTGACCGGCTTCGGCCTCGGCCTGGTCATGCCGCCGGCCATGCAGCTGGCCACCGGCGGCGTCGTGGCCGAGGACGCGGGAGTCGCCTCCGCCACCGTCAACGCCATGCAGCAGGTGGGCGGTTCGATCGGTACGGCGCTGCTGAACACGCTGGCCGCGAGCGCCGCCACCGACTACCTGGCCGGCAAGGACCCCACGAACAAGCTGGTCCAGGCCCAGGCGACGATCGAGAGCTACACCACCGCCTTCTGGTGGTCGGCGGGCCTCTTCGCCGCCGGCGCGGTGATCGCCCTCCTGCTCTTCCGGCGCGGGGTGCCGGAGCAGGACGCGGACGCCGCACCCGTCGTACACATGTAGCCGCCGCAGCCGGAGCCGCCGGTACCGAAGGGCCGCCGTCAGCAGGGAGACGGCGGCCCTTCCACGTCACCCCCGGGCGCGATGCCGACCGGTGGTGTCCGGCCGGTGGCCGAGAGCGACGCTCCTGCGCCATCGCCGACGTTGGAAGGGGTTCTGCGCGGGTACCCACAGGGCCATGCGGATAAGCGTGGTGGATGTGGGCTCGAACACGGTCCGTCTCGTGGTGGCGGACGCCGAGGACGGGGTGCCACTGCCGGTGCACACGGCGAAGTGGCGGCTGAGACTCTCCGATCATGTGCGGCCGGGCGGCCCGGTCCCCGAGGAGGCCGTGGAACGCCTGGTGGAGGCGGTGGAAGGGGCCGGCAGGACCGCCGCCCGGTGGGGGGCGGCAGGACCGCTGGCCTTCGCCACCGCCGTCGTGCGCTCCGCGCCGAACCGTCAGGAGGTGCTCCGCGCCGTCCGCACCCGCACCGGCATCGGGCTGTACACCCTGCCGGGCGAGGTGGAGGCGGAACTCACGTTCCTCGGGGCGCGGCGCTGGATGGGCTGGCGCGCGGGGCCGCTCGCCCTGTTCGACATCGGCGGCGGATCACTCGAAGTCGCCTTCGGCCGCGGCCGGTTGCCGGACTACGTGGCCTCGCTGCCGCTGGGCGCGGGCCGGCTGACCCACGAGTTCTTCGAGGGGCAGGACCCGCCGCCCCCGGAGGCGGTGCGGGCACTGCGCCGCAAGGTCCGTCACCAACTGCGGGACGTCGCCTCACGCATCCGCTGGGAGGGACCGCGCACCGCGGTGGCCACCTCGCGCACCTTCGAGCAGCTGGGGCGGCTGTGCGGGACCCCGCCCGGGCGGCGCGGCCCGTTCGTGGAACGCCGGATGCACCGCGCCGACCTGCGCGAGGCCATCGAGTGCCTGGCCGCTCTCCCGGCCGCGCGGCGGTCCGAACTGCCCGGCATCTCCGCTCCGCGGGCCGCGCAGAGCCTGGCCGGCGCGGTGGTCGGGCACACGGCGATGAAACTCACCGGGATCAGGACCGTCACCATCTGCCCCTGGGCGATCCGCGAGGGGGTCCTGCTGCGGCACATCGAGGACGGGCCCGCCTGGTGGGCCGAGATCGGCCGCCGCAACGAGGAGAACACCGCTCCCTCCGAGACGGTGCCCCTGCGCATCGCGGCCGCCGCCACCTGAACGAGGAACGAGAGGAGACAGCCGTGCCGGAGAAGAAGCAGAAGCCGGACACCGCCCTGGACGAGGTCCTGCACGAGTTCGAGGACGCCGAGAAGCGCGTCCGGGACTCCGACGACGAGCGGGCGCACCGGGGCGAGGCCGGGGACGCGACCACCCCCAACGAGCGTGCCCAGGAGGAAGCCGCAGGCGAGTGACCTGGCCGGCCCCGGGCGGCGTGGGTGACCCGCCGCCGCCCGGGTACCCGGGGCCCATGCCTCAGGACCCTCGAGAACCACAGCTGCCGCCGGCCCGGGGCCCCGTCTCCGCCGCCGTCCAGGAATATCTCCTCGGCGCCGGACCGCTGCCGACCCACGAGTCCGTCGCCCGGGCCGACGTGTACGGCGACGACCTCCAGCTGGCCCTCTACATCTGCTACGAACTGCACTACCGCGGCTTCGCGGGCGTCACCTCCGACCACGAGTGGGACCCCGACCTGCTGCGCACCAGGGCCGCAATGGAACACCGCTTCCTGTCCGCCCTGCGCACGGACACCCCGGCGCACGACAGCGTCGAGGACGCGCTGGCCGAACTTCTCGTGGAACCGGTGGACGGCACCGGAGTCAGTCACTTCCTGAGCAAGGAGGGCGAGCTGTGGCAGGTGCGCGAGTACGCGGTCCAGCGCTCGCTCTACCACCTCAAGGAGGCCGACCCGCACGCGTGGGTGCTGCCGCGGCTGTGGGGGCGCGCCAAGGCGGGCATGGCGGCGGTGGAGTTCGACGAGTTCGGCGGCGGCCGCCCCGAGCGCGTGCACGCCCTCCTGTTCGCGAACCTGATGACGGACCTGGGCCTGGACACGACCTACGGGCACTACCTGGACGCGGCCTGCGCCGAGATGCTCGCGACGGTGAACCTCATGTCCCTGCTGGGCCTGCACCGCAGCCTGCGCGGAGCCCTCGTGGGCCACTTCGCTGCGGTCGAGATCACCTCCTCGCCCGGTTCCCGGCGACTCGCCGAGGCGATGCGCCGCACCGGCGCGGGACCGGCCGCCGAGCACTTCTACGACGAGCACGTCGAGGCCGACGCCGTCCACGAACAGGTCGTACGCCATGAGGTGATCGGCGGTCTGCTGGCCGAGGAACCGCATCTCGCCGCCGACGTCGCCTTCGGGATCGACGTCACCGGACATGTCGAGGACCGGCTCGCCGAGCGCCTGTTGCGTGACTGGGCGGACGGGCGCTCGTCCCTGCGCACTCCCGCCCTCTCCGAAATCCACCATATTTCCTGAATGTCGGGGTACTTGGCCGAGGTGAGATCACTGAACCCCCCTCTGGTCCTCCCCGGTGTCTACCGCCCGCAGGAGGACACGGCGCTGCTGGCCGGAGCCCTGTCCGAAGAACCGCTGCCGCCCGGCGCGGACGTCCTGGACGTGGGGACCGGGACCGGTGCCCTCGCTCTCCAGGCGGCACGCCGGGGCAGCCGGGTGACCGCGGTCGACGTGTCCTGGCGGGCGGTGTGCACGACCCGGGCCAACGCCTGGCTGGCCGGCGCGCCGGTCCGGGTCCGGCGTGGCAACCTCTTCACCCCCGTGCGGGGCCAGTCCTTCGACCTCATCCTGACGAACCCGCCGTACGTACCGGCACCGACAGGCGCCCGGCCTCCCCGCGGAAGGGCCCGGGCCTGGGACGCGGGCCACGACGGACGGTTCGTGCTGGACCGCGTCTGCCGGGAGGCCCCGGCCCTGCTGCGACCCGGCGGGGTGCTGCTGATCGTGCACTCCGAACTCAGCGACTCCGGACAGACGGTCGGGCATCTGCGCGCGGCCGGCCTCAAGGCCGCCGTGACCCGCCGCCACCGCATCTCGTTCGGACCCGTGCTGCGTACGCGGCAGCACTGGCTGCGTGAGCGCGGCCTGCTGTCCGCCGCCGACAAGAAGGAAGAGCTGGTGGTCGTCCGTGCCGAACTCCCCCTCTGACGCCGACCGGCCGTGCCGCATCCGGATGCAGCAGCGCGGCCCGCTGCTCGTGGAAGGTCCCGTGGAAGTGGAACTGGAGGACGGCAGCACGGTCGCCTCCGACCGCTTCCGGGTCGCCCTGTGCACCTGTCGGCGCAGCCGTCGCTATCCGTGGTGCGACACCAGTCACCGGGAGCGGACGCGCTCATAGACAGGACGTCAATGTAATTGACAAAAATTCACTGGGTCGAGTGAACCAGATCTTGCGGACCTCGCTGGATGGATGGTCCGGGCCCCCGCGGGGTAGCTACCGAGACCGAATGCGTCCCTCGCCGAGGTGGAGCGGCCATGACGCCGGAGTCCGACGACCTCACCCCCGGAACGCCCGCGGCGAATCCGTACGCCCGCACCCTGACGCACGGCCGCTTCACGGTGGTCGAGGCCGCCGGCGAGATCGACCTCGCGACGGCTGCCTTCCTCGCCGCGCATCTGGACGCGGCGACCGCGACCGACCTGCCGGACGTACTGGTCGACCTCCGGCACGTCGAGTTCTTCGACTGCTCGGGCCTGCGGGTGCTGTGCCGCGCCGAGTCCCGGGCCCAGCAGCGCGGCGGACGGCTGCGCGTGGTCAGCGACCGTCCGCGGCTGCACCGGCTGTTGCGCGCCTGCGGTCTGTGGCACCGGTTCCCGCCGCTTCCGGAGCTTCCGCGGGCTCCTGACGGCGAGTGACCCGAGGGTCCGGCAGACGGCCCCACTCCGTCCGCCGGACCTCGGTGCGGGATCACGGGGTTCCGTGAGAGGGGCGGCACTCCCCAACTGCGGGCCCCTCGGACAGGTCACGGGAACCGCGCGACCCCGGTCTCTCAGAACGCGAAGACGGTCCCGGAGGAACTCTTCACGCACTCGTTGGCGAAGGTGCGTTCGTAGGAGACGCGCTGCCCCCGCCACACGCCCTCGACCGTGACCACCACGGGGGCGTACTCCTTGGTGCACATGGCGTCGGATCCGGCCCCGAGGGCCTCGAAGTCCCCCTGTACGGCGCGCAGTTCGGCGCAGGCCGCGCTCGCGGCCGGATGGGTGCCCGAGGAGGTCGGGGCGCAGGTCAGGGTCACGGCACGTTCCGGGGTGACGGAGGCGGCGTTCTCGCCGTGGCCGAGGGTGAGCACGAGGGCCGAGGGAGCGTAGAGGCCCGAGGCGGCGGCCGGTTCGGCGAGGGCGGCCCCGGTCAGGGGTCCGCAGACGGCGGTGGCCGTGAGGCCGAGGGTCGCTGCCCAGCGCGCGGTGTTCCGCATTGTGTGCATCCTTCCGCTGGATTCGAGGGTGTGCCCTCCGACTCGGTCGGTGCCGGAGCGGCGAGCGCGAGTCTGCCGAGTCCTGGCCCGAACTTCACATCGACCCCACAGCTTTCAGTAACCTTGCGTGTTGAATCAGTGGCGCGAAGTCACATCATCCGAACAGGCGAGCCCCTCAACCGGGCGGTTGTCGATCTCCCGATCCGGCCGGATGGCTTGATCACCCCGCCTCGGCAATAGGCCTGAAACATTCCGCTTCAGCTGTCGGCGCACACCGTCACGACCCCTTGCGTTCATGGAACAGGGGAGTAATCGTCATTACATGATTACTGACGAGCAACGAGAGAAGCTGCGCGGCTGGTTCACCGGCCGCTTGCCGGACGACCTCTTCGAGGCCCTGGTCGAGGTGGTCGTCGACCGCGAGGAGATCACCGTGATCGGCCGCATCCCCGGCCCCCGGCTCACCGAGGACGCCTCGGCCGCGGAGCGGGAGGCGGCCGTACAGGGCCGGATCCAGGAGTTCCGTGAGCGCACCCGCGAGGACCGCGTCGAGGTCGCCCGCGAGGCCGAGCACAAGTTCCGCCGGAAGGTGTCCTGGGGAGTGGAGTGCGACGGCGAGCGCGCCCTGTTCACGCATGTGGCCGCGCCCGTGATGACCCGGCTGCGCCAGCCCGAGCGCCAGGTCCTGGACACCCTGATCGCCGGCGGGGTCGCCCGCAGCCGCAGCGACGCGCTCGCCTGGTGCGTCCGGCTGGTCCAGCGGCACACCGACGACTGGCTCGCCGAACTGCGGGAGTCCCTGGAACACGTGCAACGGGTGCGGGAGCGGGGGCCGGACGCCGACGGGGTGGGCGACTCCTCCGGCGGGGACCCGCAGGACGGATGACCGGGGCGCCCGGGTGGGCCGTACCGCCGACGCGCCCCGGCAGGAGGGCATCGGTGCACGCGGCGCACCCCGTGGCGGCCCCGGGCCGTCGGCAGTGGGCCGCGTCCCCGGGGCGGACCGCCCCGGGGAGCCCGCTCGACCGGTCGCCGGGCCCGGAGCGGCGTCGGTGGCCTCGGCTACATTGCGGCCATGACCAACTTCGTACTGGTGGCGGGCGCGAGGCTCGGAGCGTCGGCGTGGGACGCGGTCGCGGCCGAGCTGCGGGCGGCCGGGCACCAGCCCCGTCCGCTGACCTTGTCGGGGCTCGCGGAGAAGCGGGGCGTCCCGGCGGGACAGCAAACTCATGTGCGGGACATCGTGGACGAGGTCGAGCGGCTGAACCTGCGCGAGGTGGTGCTGGTCGGGCACAGCTACTCGGGCATACCCGTAGGGCAGGCGGCCGAGCGGATCGGTGACCGCCTCGCGAGGGTGGTGTTCGTCGACGCCAGTGTGCCCGTCGACGGGGAGTCGTTCCTGTCCGGCTGGCCGAGCGACCACGTGCGCGTGCAGATCGCGAAGAACGACGGCTTCTGGCCGCCGGCGGGCCCCGAGCACTACGCGGGCCAGGGGCTGACGGGCGAGCAGATCGCCCGGATCATCGACCACTCGTCTCCCCACCCGGGCGCCACGCTCACCGAACCGGCCGTCCTCGACCGCCCCCTGGGCGAACTCCCGGCGACCTACATCAAGTGCCTGCTCGACGACGAGGAACCGATGCCCGTCGTGGCCGAGCTGCTGAAGAGCGAGCTGTGGGAACTGGTCGAGATGGACACCGGCCACTGGCCGATGTTCTCGCGGCCCCGCGAACTGGCCCGGATCCTCACGGAATCCGCCGCGACCACGACCACGCCCTCCTGACCGGCGCCCGCCCGCCGATATCGTCGGCGCACTCGACGACGAGAGGCGGCTGGGACGCATGGCCAAGCACTGGGCGGACTTCCAGTACGAGATCTATCTGAACGGCATGTCCGGCGCCGTGCCCCGGCTGCCCACCGACCTGACCCGGCTGGAGGAGCTCACCGAACAGCGCCTCGGGCCGGGGCCGGTGGGCTATGTGGCGGGCAGCGCGGGTGACGGAAGTACGGCGCGGGCGAACCGGGCGGCGCTGGAGCGGCGCCGGATCGTGCCGCGGATGCTGCGGGACGTCCACGAACGCGACCTGTCCGTCGAGGTGTTGGGCCGCGCCCTGCCCGCACCGCTGGCGCTGGCTCCGGTGGGCGTCCTGTCGATCATGCATCCGGACGCGGAGCCGGCGGCGGCCCGGGCAGCGGCGGCGCAGGGCGTGCCGTACATCCTGTCGTCGGCCTCCAGCACGCCGATGGAACAGGTCGCCGAGGCCATGGGAGACGCGGAGCGCTGGTTCCAGCTGTACTGGCCGAAGGACCCGCAGGTGGCGCTGAGCTTCCTGAACCGGGCCAGGGCGGCCGGGTTCACCGCTCTGGTCGTCACCCTGGACACCCCGCTGCTGTCCTGGCGGCCCCGCGATCTGGACCAGGCGTATCTGCCGTTCCTGCACGGCGTGGGCACCGCCAACTACTTCTCCGACCCGGCCTTCCAGGCGGGCCTGGCCAAGCCGGTGCACGAGGACCCGAACGCGGCCGTGCTGCACTTCGTCGGCATGTTCGCGGACCCCGGCAAGAGCTGGCCCGACCTGGCGTTGCTCAGGGAGCACTGGGACGGGCCGATCGTCCTCAAGGGCGTCCTGCACCCGGACGACGCCCGCCTGGCCGCCGACGCCGGGATGGACGGGGTCGTGGTCTCCAACCACGGCGGCCGTCAGGTGGCCGGCGCCGTCGCGGCGGCCGACGCCCTGCCGCGTGTGGTGGAGGCGGTCGGCGACCGGCTGACCGTGCTCTTCGACAGCGGTGTCCGCACCGGCGACGACGTCTTCAAGGCGCTCGCGCTGGGCGCCCGCGCGGTGCTCCTGGGACGGCCGTACGTCTATGGCCTCGGCCTCGACGGACAGGCGGGCGTCGAGCACGTGATCCGCTGTCTGCTCGCCGAACTGGACCTCACCCTCGCCCTCTCCGGGCACGCGAGCCCGGCCACGGTCGGCCCCGCCGACCTCGTCGAGGACCTCACGTGGGAGGCCTCCACGAGGCCGGCGGGGGACCGTCCCTAGACCGGGTCCCTGAGGTCCGCGGGCCGGGCCTGCGGGGCCCCGTTCCCGGTGACCGACAGCGAACCGGGACTCGCGGTCGAGGCCGCGTCGGTCAGCCAGCGCTGCTGGTCCGAGCCGTCGCGGACCTTGACGACGACGTCGGCTCCCGGGTCCTCGGTGGTGACGGCGAGGGCGAGCCGCTCGTCCCAGCGGGGCAGTAACTCCCCCTGCACGGTGAGGTCGTAGCGCACGTCGTCGGCGCGCTTCGTCCGCTCCCCCGCACAGCCGCCGAGGATGACCACGCCCGCGTCCGCGTGCGAGTCCAGGCACAGTTCGGGATCCGCCTCGCTGCGCAGCAGCCCGTCCTTCTCGTACGACCACTGCTGGGTCCGCTCCGTCGAGCAGGCCGCGAGTTCGGTGCCGGCGCCCTCCTTCACCGTGCCCCGGATGTCGAGGCAGAGGTCGGCGGCGGCGTCGCGCAGCCGGGTGACCGCGGGCGCGGTGGGCAGCTGGGCGGTGCCCGGCGTCCGGGTTCCGGCGCCCGGGGCCGTGTTGCCGCCGGTGGCACTGGTGGAGGCGGCCGGGTCGGCGCCGCCGTCGTGCGACCACAGGCCGGCGGCGAGCATGGCCGCGAGGAGGCCGGCGGAGGTGAGGCCCACTCCGGTGAGCAGGGTGCGTGAGGACCGCAGGCCGCCGCCCTCGCCGAGCACTCGGCGGCCGGGAGCCGGGATGCGGTCGAGGATGCCGCGGCGTGCCGCGCCGTGCCGGCCGGTGCCCCGGCCGCGGGTCACCGTCTGGGGCGTACGCCCGGCGCGCAGTTCGAGGTAGCGGCGGGCACCCCAGCCCAGTACCGCCTCGGCGATCAGTGCGCCCAGGCCGCCCTCGAAATGGCTCAGTTGTTCCGCGGCGGAACGGCAGTAGGGGCACTCGGCGAGATGCTGCTGGACATCCGGCAGCAGGGCTCCGCCGCGGCGAATCGGAACGTCGAGGAGACGGTTGTAGAAGCGGCAATCCTTGCTCGGCGCGAGTTCCCGATGGGCATGTACACATCCTTCTCTGAATTTTTCACGCGCCTGTTCGAGTGCCGCCGACGCGGTGTCGGTACCCATGCCGAGGAGTGCGGCGGGCACGGCTATCGAGTCCCCCTCCACCTCGGTGTGCCACAGCAGACAGCGGGCGAGTCCGGGTAGGGACTGGAATGACCGCTCGGCGAGCTTGCGGTTTTCGGGCGTCATGGACTTCGCGGCCCGCATACCGCGGCCGCCGTTCGGTTTCACCAGGTCCGGCAGAACACCGGTCGTCCGGTCCTCGGCGGCCCACTCCTTGACCGTGTCCCGCACGGCCACGAGGGTTCTGGGACGCAGCGCGAGAGCCGGCTCGCCGAGCGCGAGCCGGTCCAGGACCTGGTGGAAGGCGGCCGCGGCCACCATGGATGCGGTCTCGGACGGGGAGGCGAGGCAGATCACCGCGTATTCGTGCGCCGGTTTCCAGTGGCGGGCCATGAGCAGCGCGACGGCCTGGGCGGCCTCGCCGTCGGGACGGCCCCTGAGCCGGGCGGCGAGATCCTCGTCGGATTCTCCGGAGGCACCGCCGGGCGGCGGGTAAGGAGGGAGCGGTGGGTGGGGGGTTGGCACTGAGCGGTTTCCTTCCCACTGACATGGGACTCACAGAAGTTCTCCTTGCCGAAAAGAAGTGCCGTAACGGGCATCCCTTTTGGGCGCGGGCGCGGGAGGCACGAATTCGCCGACGCCCCTCCGCCCCGGTTCCCCACGGGACGAATACGACCCGGCCTTGCCCCCCACACAGGTGGTTCACCCTTGCACAAGTCACTCTCGCCCAACAAGGCGCCTGGGCAACATCCGTGCCTTTTGAAAGACGGTCGGACCGGGCCGCAACTGCGTACACTCGCACCGGCTTTCGACATTTCATGCGCCCCGTGTGAAACCGGCGCACGCGCCGGAGCGCCACGCACGCTCCCCCCACGGGGCGACCGGTGGTCCAGTGGAGACGGCCCTTCTCGGAGGCCCCGCGTGGGACGGCGGCTCTCCCGCGCGAAACCCCGGCCGCCGACCCCGTTCCTCCCGCCCTCGGTCGGCGGCCCCGGGGCGGGACGGTCGGCGTCCGGCCGGGGCGCCGTACCCCCGCCTGGTGGGGGTGGCCGGGGCGGCCTCAGATCCGCCCTGGGCCGCCCGGATCCGTCCGCGTCTGCTTCGGTCCGCTCAGATCCGCTCAGATCCGCTCAGATCTGCCAGGACCGCAGCCGGTCGGCCGCGCCGTACACGTCGGCCTTGCCGGAGATCAGGTCGCGGGCTAGGTCGACGAGGGCTCCGTAGGGCGGGTCGATGCCGACGCCGCTGACGAACATGTAGGCCACGGCGGTGGCACAGGCGAAGCGGGCGTTGGCCGACGGTAAGGGCTTGAGCAGGGCCAGGGTGTGCAGGAGGGCGGCGGCGCGCCAGGCCGGGTCGGAGTCGACGCCCAGGCGGGGCGGGTCGACGCGGTGCCGGGCGACGGCGGCGACGAGGGCCGAGAAGTCGTTGATCGTGGGCTGGTCGGGCAGAACCTCTTCGTGCCGCTGGAGCAGCCAGGGCACGTCGATGTGAACGACGGAAGCCATCGGTCAGCCGACCCGCCCCGCACCCTTGGCGGCGGCCGGTTCGTCCTCGGGGAAGGCGGCGGCGAACTCGTCGGCGTGGGCGGAGAAGAACCGCCGGAACGCTTCCGCGCCCTCCTGCAGAGCCCGGTGCCGGGCGATGTCGGCCGCGGCGGCCTCCCGGACGAGGGCCTTCATCGAGGTACCGCGCTCCTTGGCGATCTGCCGCAGGTCCTCTAGCTCGCGGTCGCTGAACTCCACGTTGAGAGCTGGCATGCCTTCACGGTACCGCTCGGGTACTCGACCGTAAATATTCGCAGGTCAAGGAGGCCGTGATGCGGTACCGGGCGGTGGGCGAAGTCCCGCACTCGAAGAGCAGCGTCCCCGAGCGCAGTCCCTGGGTGAGGCGTGGGTCACATTCCAGCCGCCGGATGTCACATTCGGGAGCCGCAAGGCCTCGCAGTAGTGAGCGCACTACTGGGAGGTCACACGCGATGTCCGAGATCCCCGTCCCCGACGCCGAGGTGGCGACCGGTGTCTTCGTCGAGCACCGGGAGCTGTTGTTCGGGGTCGTCTACAACATGCTGGGCAGCGTCGCCGACACCGAGGACGTGCTCCAGGACACCTGGCTGTCGTGGACGCACCGGGGCGTGGGCGGAATCGACAACCCCCGCGCCTATCTGGTCCGCATAGCCGTCAACCACGCGCTGCGGCGGCGGGCCCTGGTCAGCCGCCGCCGGGAGACCTACGTCGGCCCGTGGCTGCCCGAGCCCCTGGTCGCCGACGAGGACGGCGCCGAGGACCCGGCGCTGCGGACCGAGTCCGTGTCGCTGGCGATGCTGGTGGTCCTGGAGGCGCTGTCCCCGCTGGAACGCGCGGTGTTCGTGCTGCACGAGGTGTTCGGGTACGCCCACACCGAGGTCGCGGAGATCCTCGACCGCACCCCGGCCGCCGTACGGCAGGTGGCACACCGTGCCCGAGCCCATGTGCACGCCCGCCGCCCGCAGTACGAGGCGCATCCCCGGGTCCGCCGGGAGGCGACCGAACGGTTCGTGCGGGCGGCCCTCGGCGGGGACATCAGGGAGCTGATGGAGATCCTCGCGCCGGACGTGACGGTGTGGACGGACGGCGGCGGTAAGCGCAAGCAGGCGCTGCGGCCGGTGCACGGCCGGGACAAGGCCGCCCGGCTCCTCAGCGGATACGCGGAGCGGGGCGCGGCCCAGCTGGATCTGGACCTGCGCTACCGGCGCGTCAACGGCGACGACGCGGCCGTGCTGTTCGCACACGACGCGCCGTACGCGGTGATCGTCCTGGACCTCACCCCGGAGGGCGACCGGGTCGCCGGCCTCTTCGTCGTCACCAATCCCGACAAACTCACGCATGTGCAGAAGGAGGAGGCGTGACCGCCACCGATCGCCGGGCCGAACCGGTGAAGGGCGAGCGGCTGTCCGGCTGGCTCGACGGACGGCTCGGCACCCGCACGCTGGGCGCGAAGTACCTGCGCAAGGTCTTCCCGGACCACTGGTCCTTCCTGCTCGGCGAGATCTGTCTGTACAGCTTCGTCGTGCTCATCCTGACCGGGGTGTGGCTCACCCTGTTCTTCCATCCGTCGATGAACGAGGTGACGTACCACGGCAGTTACACGCCCCTGAACGGGGTGCGCATGTCGGAGGCGTACGCCTCGACGCTGGACATCAGCTTCGACGTGCGCGGCGGACTGCTGATCCGGCAGCTGCACCACTGGTCGGCCCTGATCTTCGTGGCCGGGATGCTCACGCACATGATGCGGCACTTCTTCACGGGCTCGTTCCGCAAGCCGCGCGAGGTCAACTGGCTGTTCGGCTGGGCGCTGCTGTTCCTCGGTCTGTTCGAGGGCCTCTTCGGCTACTCGCTGCCGGACGACCTGCTGTCGGGCACGGGCCTCAGGTTCGTCTACGGCGCCACCCTGTCGGTGCCGGTCGTGGGGACGTATCTCGCGCTGTTCCTGTTCGGCGGCGAGTTCCCGGGGCACGACATCGTGGCCCGCTTCTACTCGCTGCACATCCTGGTGATCCCCGGCATCATGGCGGCGCTCGTGGTGGCCCACCTGATCCTGGTCGTGTACCACAAGCACACCCAGTTCGCGGGCCCCGGAAAGACCGAACGCAACGTGGTCGGCACGCCGTTCTTCCCGGTGTACCTGGCGAAGGCGGGCGGCTTCTTCTTCCTGGTGTTCGGGACGCTCACCCTCATCGCGGCGGTGGCGAGCATCAACCCGGTCTGGTCGTACGGCCCCTACCGCGCCGACCAGGTCTCCACGGGCGCCCAGCCGGACTGGTACCTGGGGTTCGCGGAGGGTCTGGTGCGGGTGATGCCGGGCTGGGAGGTGACCCTGTGGGGCCACACGCTGATCCTGGGGGTCCTGATCCCGGTCGTGGTCTTCCCGCTCCTGCTGGTCTTCATCGGGGTGTATCCGTTCCTGGAAGCCCGGTTCACCAAGGACAGGAGCGAGCACCACCTCCTGGACCGCCCGCGCAACCGCCCGGTCCGTACGGCGATCGGCGCGTCCTGGATCAGCCTGTACCTGATCCTGCTGGCCGGCGGCGGCAACGACATCGTGGCGACCCGGCTCCATCTGTCGATCAACACCGTGACCTGGGCCGTGCGGATCGGGGTGTTGGTGGTCCCGACGGTCGTCCTCGTCGCCACCCGGCGCATCTGTCTGGGTCTTCAACTCCGGGACCGGGAGCTGGTGTTGCACGGCCGGGAGACCGGTGTGATCAAGCGGCTGCCGCACGGTGAGTACGTCGAGGTGCACCAGCCGCTCGATCAGGCCCGGCTCCACACGCTCACCGCGCACGAGCGGCCCGGTGAGCTGGTGGAGCATGCTCGGGTCAGCCTTGATCCGCCACGAAGGACGCCATCCGGGTCAGGGCCGAGTTCCAGTTGATGGTGTGCTCGTTGGTCGACCAGGACTGGATGTCGTCGATGTAGCAGAACTGGCCGACGCAGCCCTGGAGTTTGCTCTGCGCGTAGGGGTCCTGGATGCCCGAGTTCGGCCCGCCGGCCAGGGTCCCCTTCGGCGGGTTCGGCATGTTCGGGTCGAGCTGGTGGGCGTACCAACGGGCGTGCTGGTTGTGGGAGTTGACCTCGCCGTAGCCGGTCACGTACGAGATGTTCAGGGCGTTGCGGCCGAAGATGTAGTCGATGCCCTGGAGCGCCCCGTCCCGGTATTTCGAGGCGCCGGTGATGTCGTAGGCGGTGGCGATGACGATGCCGTTGTGCAGGATCTGGTGGTTGGATCCCCAGTCGTAGAGGTTGCCCTCCGGGGCGTACGGCATGCCGTACGGGTGGGCGTTCAGCGTGGCCAGGTAGCGGTCGGCGCCCTTGACGACGGACTGGCGGACCTTGTCCCGGCCGGGGAGCTTGCTCGGCACGGTCGCCAGGTCCAGGCGGGCCGCGGCGGCGGTTCGGGCCCAGTCGTAGCCGACGGGAGTGAAGATGTCGGCGGTGTGGACGGGCGAGGCGAGGACGTGGTCCTGGAACGCCTTCTCCCCCGTGGTGAGGTACAGCTCGGCCGCCGCCCAGTAGAACTCGTCGGTGACGTTGTTGTCGGCGTAGGTGCCGCCGCCGACGCCGTCGCTCTCCGAGGCGTACAGGTCGGGGTGGGCGAGCGCCGCCGTCCAGGCCTTGCGGGCGGCCGCCAGGGCCTTCGCCGCGAACGCCTTGTCGTACGGCTTGTACAGGCGGGCGGCCTGCGCGGCGGTCGCGGCCAGGTTCAGGGTCGCCGCGGTGGACGCCGGGTGCAGTTCGCGCTTCTGCGGGTCGTCGCTCGGCAGCAGCGGCAGACCGGTCCACTGCTCGTCGTGGACCTTGTGGTGGGCCATCCCGGCCAACGGCTGCCCGTCCGGCACCTGCATCTTCAGCAGGAACTCCAGCTCCCAGCGGGCCTCGTCGAGGATGTCGGGCACCTTGTTCCCGCTCTCGGGGATGGCGAGGGTGCCGTCGCCGAGCTTCGCGGGCTGCCCGGTGCGGGCCAGCAGTTCGCGTTCGTAGGTGCTCAGCACCTCCCAGGTGGAGATGCCGCCGTTGACGACGTACTTGCCGTGGTCGCCGGCGTCGTACCAGCCGCCGGTCACGTCGAGGGTGTAGTCGCAGACGCCGGGCTGGCAGGGCACGTTCTTGTCACCCTGGTTGGGGGCCACGTTCACATGGCCGGCGGCGCGGCCGTACCCCGGGCGCAGGTCGTCGCGGATCGCGATGCCGCTGCGCTGGGTGTAGTAGTACTTCGCCGCGTCGAGGCGGAGCTGTTCGTAGGCGCGGGTGCCGATGTCGAAGGGCCGGCTGGTCTGCCCGTCGGCGACCAGGGTGAGGCCCTCGCCGCGCTTCTTGTAGGCGCCGAAGTCGATCGAGTGGACGTTCTGCCCGGAGGAGGCGTCGGTGCCACGCGGCAGGGTCCAGCCGTGGGCGACGACGGCACCGGAGGCGCTCTTCAGCTGCCAGGGCAGCTTCGTCGTGGCGTCGGTGACCAGGGTGGCGTTCTTCGGCCCGGCGGGCAGGTAGGCGACCTGGTTGACCCGCACCCGCGGTCCGGTGTCCGGCTCGTACACCTCGGGCGGGACCCCGCCCAGCAGGGAGGCGTCGTCCATGCAGAAGCGGAAGGGGTCGGCGCTGCCGCCGAGCTGGAAGCCGACCTGGGCCTGGGCGGTGTCGACGGGCGAGGTGAACGTGTACGAGTAGGAGTTCCCGGAGACGCTCAGCTGCGGGCTCACCTCGAAGTAGGTGTCGTAGGGCGCCACTTGGAGCCCCACGATCGCCCGCACGACATGCCCTTCGGGCGAACCGTTCGCGGTGAAGGAGAACTTGTACGACTCGCCCTTGGCCAGCGTGACGTCGTTCTGGCCGACGGCGGCGTCCCAGCGGTTGGCGGTGCCGCCCGGCACGTCCGCGCAGAGCTGTCCGCCGGACAGTCCCGCGGTGACGTTGCTGCTCGTCCACCAGGGCGCGGTGGTGGTGTCGAAGGTGCCGTTCTTGAGCTGCTCGACCTCGTCGGCGGCGGCCGGGGACACCGGCGAGGCCACAAGTGCCGCTCCCAGCAGGGCGGTCAGGGACAACAGTGCGGTGGTGCGTCTGTTCACGTCCGGGCTCCTCGGGGGAGGTACGGTCGGCGCTCACCATGGGAGCGCTCCCAGCTGACGGTCGCAGGCCATGTTTGTTGCAGGCATGACACCGAGTCAACGGTCCGGACGGGACCAACCGCTTCGCCGACGCCGAAACCGTCCGTCCGGACCGACCCGTGACTCAGGTGGCGGGTACCTCCAGTGCGCTGATCCGTATCGCTCCGCGGGTCTCCCCGGGGTGGGCGCTGGTGAAGGTGAGCCGGATCCGGGAGCCGCGCACGGCGTCGAAGGTGAGGACCGTCGGCGCGTCCGACGCACCGGCCCACGCGACGGCCGCCCCGGTGACCGGCACGTACCGCCGCCCGTCCCACACCGCGGCCTCGACCGCCGCGGGCAGGCTGTGGGCCGCGCTCGACGTGAAGGAGATCTCCGCCCGGTCGAAGGTCCTGGTCCGTCCGAAGTCCACGGAGACCCAGTCCGTCACCCTCGCCCCGCTGAAGGCCGGCAGCAGGGCGGTGGCGGCCTTGCTGAAGGCGTTGGACCAGCCGGTGGCCGGGTCTCCGTCCAGCATGGCGGCCGGGAGGCTGTCCGGCCGGCCGGAGTAACTGGCGTCCACCTGGGGAAAGTTCGGGGGCACCGGCAGATCCGGGGAGAAGGGAGCCGGTTCGGTGGCCGCGACCGACCGCGCCGGGGTGGTGCGCACCTTCACGGTGCCGCTGCGCAGCCCCTCAGCCCTCGCCGAGACCTTCAGCACGCCCGCCTCGGTGCCGGAGCGCACGATCGCGAGGGCCTTGCCGTGGAAGGCGGTCCGGGTGGAGGCCTGGTAGCGCTCGGCGCTCTCCTGGCGGCCGTTGTCGAGACCGGCGAGCGAGCCGCCGGTGACCGCGAAGGAGATCAGGTGCTCGGCGTCCGGCACCACCACGCCCCGGGCGTCGACGACGTCCGCGGTGACGAACACCAGTGAACGGCCGTCCGCGGCGAGGGAGGTGCGGTCGGCGGTGAGGCGCACGGCGTGGGGCTCACCGGCCGTCCGCAGCACGTCGGTGGCGACGGCCTTGCCCTTCCTGCGGGCCACCGCCTTCAGCTCGCCCGGCGCGTAGGGCACCTTCCACGTCAGATGGAGCTTGCCTGCGCTGCCGTTCGGGCTGGTGTAGCTGCCGGGATAGGGGCCGTCCGTGAAGGTCTTGTCGTCACCGGTGGCTTCCGTGGTCTCCAGGTACGCCCGGCCGTCGGTGGTCGACTTGGCGTCGAAGCTCCGGGTGCCGAGGGACCTGCCGTTGAGGAACAGCTCGACCTCGGGGACGTTGGCGTACGCCCAGACCTCGACCGTGTCGCCCTTCTCGTGGTTCCACGTCATCGGCAGCAGGTGGACCATCGGTTCGTCGGTCCACTGGCTGCGGAAGAGGTGGTACATGTCCTTCGGGAAGCCGGCCGTGTCGACCGCGCCGAAGAAGGACGCCTTCACCGGGAAGACGTCGTACGGCGTGGGCTCCCCGATGTAGTCGATGCCGGACCACAGGAACTGTCCCGCGAACCACTTGCGGTCCCGGTCCTTCTTGTGTCCGTACTCGCCGCTCATGGTCCAGGAGGCGAGGTTGTTGTCGTACGACGAGGTCTCCCGTCTGCCGGGGGTGTGGTTCTCGCCGGTGTTGAGGTGCTCGGGCTCCTGGTAGGCGCCCCGCGTCGAGGTCTCGGAGGAGGACTCGGACTCGAAGAGGAAGAGGTGCGGGTAGGCGGCGTGCAGCTGGTCCACCGACTTGGCCGTGTTGTAGTTCAGGCCGAGGCCGTCCAGCTTGGCCAGCATCAGGTCGGCCGCCGACCCCTTGGCGGGCAGGCGGCGGTACTTGTCGGAGCCGATGATCAGCGGACGGGTGTCGTCGGCGGCCTTGATCGCGGCGATGATCCGGTCGGCCATGGCGAGTCCGGCGGTGGACGTGGAGTCGGGGATCTCGTTGCCGATCGACCACATCAGCACTGCGGGCGAGTTGCGGGCCGCGAGGACCATCTCGGTGGCGTCCCGCTCGCACCACTCGTCGAAGAAACGGCCGTAGTCGTAGCGGGTCTTGGGTGTCTTCCAGCAGTCGAAGGCCTCCACCAGCATCACGATCCCGAGCTCCTCGCAGACCTGGATCATCTGGGGCGAGGGCGGGTTGTGGGAGGTGCGGAAGGCGTTGACGCCCATCGACTTCATGAGGGTCATCTGTCTGCGGATCGCGTCGATGCTGACGGCCGCGCCGAGGGCGCCCAGGTCGTGGTGGAGGTCGACGCCCTTGATCTTGTGGTGGGTTCCGTTGAGGTGGAAGCCCTCGTCGGGGTCGAAGCGGAAGGTGCGGAAGCCGAAGGGGGTGGTGTACGTGTCCGTGGTGGTGCCGCCGACCCGCAGGTCGGTCCGCACGGTGTAGCGGTGGTGCGGTGTCGCGAAGTCCCACAACTTCGGTTCGCGGACCGTCAGTTCGTGGGTCACGGTGGTCCGGTCGGTGACGGCGACCGTGGAGGACGTACGGGCGACGGTACGGCCGCGGGGGTCGAGGATCCGGGTGACGACCTCGACGTCGGTTCCGGTGCCGGACGCGTTCGCGACGGACGTCGCCACCCGGACCAGGCCCCGCTCGCCGGTGATCTCCGGGGTCGTGACGCGGGTGCCCCAGCGCTCCACGTGCACCGGGTCGGTGACGACCAGGCGGGCCTCGCGGTAGATGCCGCTGCCCGAGTACCAGCGGCTGCTGGGAAGCTGGTTCCGCACCTTGACCGCGATCACGTTCTCGGTGGTGCCGTCGGTGTGGAGCAGGCCGGTGAGGTCGAGGGCGAAGCCGGTGTAGCCGTAGGGGTGGTGGCCGGCCTCGGTGCCGTTGCAGTAGACGGAGGAGTCCATGTAGACGCCGTCGAACTCCACCGAGATCCGCTTGCCGGCGAGGGCGGGCGGCAGGGTGAAGGCGAGCCGGTACCAGCCCAGGCCGCCGGGGAAGAACCCGGTGCCGCTCGTGGTGCCGTTCCGGGTGGTCGGGGCGAGTTCGATGCTCCAGTCGTGCGGGACGGCGGTCTCGCGCCACCCCGAGTCGTCGTAGCCGGGAGCGGCGGCGTTGGCGTACTCCCCCGTCGGGTCGCTGATCCCGCCCGGGTCGACCAGCGCGAAGCGCCAGCCGTCGCGCAGAGCGACCGTACGGCGGCCGGACGCGCCCCCGGCGGACTCGGCGGCCCGGGCCGCCGGCGTGGCCAGGAGCACCCCCGCGGCCGGTGCGGCCGTGGAAGCGAGCAAAACCGATCTGCGCGTGACCGTCATGGCGGCTCTCCCTCATCAGGGCCCACAAGTACTCACAACTGATCGTGAACAAACACAATCTGACGGTGAGCCACTTGCGGCCGTCAAGGGTCCGGAGAGCTGCTTGTGTCCCGTGCGTCACCTCGGCCGGAATTCCCCCTTGACGACGGTCCGGTCGCGAGGTCTCGCGTGCACAGGGGTTCGCCGTTCGCGTGCGAGCGCGACGCACTAGGCTGGAACCCAAGTGACCTGTTTGTTCACTGAGAGTGCGCGCAATGGAGTGGCGACGATGACCCTCGTGTACCCGTTCGACGACGCCGCGACGGCCCGGGCCGTCGTCGGTGAGGACGGCACGCTGGTCGCGTGGAACGCCGGCGCGCAGCGGCTGCTGGGCTGGTCGCCCGCCGAGGTCGTGGGCAGACCGGCGGCGCACCTCCTGGTCGGCGAGGGCGAGGAGGTACCCGACGGGCCCGTGGGCGCCCGCTGGGACGGCACCCTCACCCTGTGCCACCGCGACGGCACGGCCGTGTCGGTGTGGCTGCTCGCCCATCACCAGGACTCGGCGGACGGCGGCCCCGGACACTGGCTCGTGGTCACCCCGCTGGACCCCGGCGGCCCCCGCTCCCCCGACGACCCGCTGAGCACGGCCGTCCTGGCGCAGTCGCCCTGTGCCGTCGCCGTGTACGACGAACAGCTGCGGCTGCGCCGGGTCAACGACGCCATGGCCGACGTGATCGGGCTGCCCGAGAAGCGCATCCAGGGTCTCAGGCTGTCCGAGATCGGCGGCAAGCAGCAGAGCGAGGAGCTGGAGGCGCATCTGCTGCACGTGCTCAGCACCGGCCGGTCGAAGGACGTGCAGACGTACATGCGGACCGGCGGCGAGCCCGTCGCGCACGCCTGGCTGGCGCGGATGGCGCCGGTCACCGACGCGGCGGGCCGGGTGCGGGGCGTGTGCCTGGCCGCTCACGACTTCACCGACAACTTCCTCGCCCGGGAGCGGCTCCAGCTGGTCAACGAGGCGAGTGTGCGCATCGGCACCACCCTCGACGTCACGCGCACGGCCCAGGAACTGGCGGACGTGTGCATCCCGGCGCTCGCCGACTTCGTCAGCGTCGACCTGCTGGACCCGCCGGAGAACGGCGAGGCCCCGGCGACGCTCACCGCGCCGATCGAGCTGCGCCGCGCCGCCCACCAGTCGGTGGACCCCGGCAACCCGCTGGCGGTGATGAAGCCGGGGCACAGCGAGCTGTATCCCGCCACCTCCCCACAGGCCGACTCCCTGGTGGCGGGCCGCACCATCTCCGCCACGGTCGCCTCCGGTCGCCTCGACCAGTGGCTCAACTGGAACAGGACCCGCGGCGAGCGCGTCAAGGAGTACGGCATCCACGCCACGATGTCCGTGCCCATCCAGGCCCGCGGCCGGACCCTCGGGGTGGCGGTCCTCACCCGGTACCGGCGCCCCGACCCGTTCACCGCGGACGACGTGCTGCTGGCCGAGGAGATCACCGCACGCGCCGCGGTCTGCATCGACAACGCCCGCCGCTTCTCCCGCGAGCGCGAGACCGCCCTCGCCCTCCAGCGCAGTCTGCTGCCCCGCTCCCTGCCCCGGACGGCCGCCGTGGAGGCGGCCTCCCGCTATCTCCCGGCGGCGCGGGCCGGGGTGGGCGGCGACTGGTTCGACGTGATCCCCCTGTCCGGGATGCGGGTCGCGATGGTCGTCGGGGACGTGGTGGGGCACGGCATCCAGGCCTCGGCGACGATGGGCCGCCTGCGGACCGCCGTGCGCACCCTCGCCGACATCGACCTGGCCCCGGACGAACTCCTCACCCACCTCGACGACCTCGTCGTACGGCTGTCCGCGGAGGCGGGCGGTGAGGGCAGCCCCGGCGAGGTCGGGGCCACCTGTCTCTACGCGGTCTACGACCCGGTGTCCCGGCACTGCACGCTGGCCAGGGCCGGGCATCCGGCGCCCGTGATGCTGACGCCGCGAGGAGTGGCGAGCCACGTGGACCTGCCCGCGGGGCCGCCGCTGGGCGTGGGCGGGCTGCCCTTCGAGTCCGCCGAGCTGGATCTGCCCGAGGGGACCGTGCTGGCCCTGTTCACGGACGGTCTGACCGAGTCCGGGGAGCGGGACGTGGACACCGCTCGCGCCCTGCTGTGCGAGGCCCTGGCCGTTCCCGCCGACTCCCTGGAGGAGAGCTGCGACCGGGTCCTGCACGCGCTGCTCCCGCCCGGCGGCTCCACGGACGACGTGGCCCTGCTGCTCGCGCGCACCCTGGGCCTGCCCGCCTCCCAGGTGGCGACCTGGGACATCCCGGCCGACCCGGCGCTGGTGGCGCCCGTCCGCAAGCAGGTCGTCCAGCAGCTGGACCGCTGGGACCTGAGCGAGGCGTCGTTCACCGCGGAGCTCGTGACGAGCGAGCTGGTGACGAACGCGATCCGGTACGGCGCCCACCCCATCAGGCTGCGGCTCATCCATGACGCGACCACACTGATCTGCGAGGTCTCCGACACCAGCCACACCGCCCCGCACCTGCGGCGCGCCAAGACCTGGGACGAGGGCGGCCGGGGCCTGCTCCTGGTCGCGCAGCTCACCCAGCGCTGGGGCAGCCGGCACACCGCCGAGGGCAAGACGATCTGGGCGGAGATCGGACTCCTCGACGAGGAGTGAGCCTGTCCGGAAATCCGTGGAAGTCTTCGGGCGAGCGAACTTTTCCGGGCCGTGCCGCATCGGAACCTGGTGACGGGGCACAAGGCGCCGTACGCGCGCGTGCGTGGAATCTCCGGGAGTGTGGAGACATGACGAACAGGTCCCTGGGTGTGCGGCGGGCGGCCCTGCTCGCCGGTGCGGTCGCGATGCTCGGCCTGCTGGCCGGCTGCGGCAGCGGCGACGGCACGGCGAGCTCCCCGCGCACGGAGTCGGGCAGCACATCACCGTCGGCCCCCGGCACGGGGAGCACGCCAGGCGGTGACGGCACCGGCAGCGCGCCCAGCGGGGTGCCGACCGACGCCGTGAGCAACTCCCTCACGCCGTCCGCACCGAGGTCCCCGGCCGCCGGGACGCGCTGCCACACCTCCGAGCTGAGCGCCTCCGTGGGCCGGAACAACCCGGGCGCCGGGCAGGAGAACTTTCCGGTCGTCCTGACGAACGAGTCGAGCCGCACCTGCACCCTGTACGGCTATCCGGGCGCCGCCTTCGTCGACGCGTCCGGCAAGCAGCTGGGCCCTGACCCCAAGCGCTCCTCCGGGGATCCGGAGACCGTGCGGCTGGCCCCGGGCCAGAGCGCCTGGGCCGGGCTGTCCTTCGCGAACCCCGAGGTCAGCGGCGCGAGCACGGCCACCCCCGCCGCCCTTGTGGTGACCCCGCCGGACGAGGAGGACCCGCTGAAGGTCACCTGGAAGTCCGGTGAGGTCCCGGTGTCCGGCAACGAGTCGTCGGTACGGCTGATCCCGTTCAGCCCCGGTACCGGGGGCTGAACGGTCGCCATCGGGGCACTGGCGGGCTGAGGGGCCCCGGCCGGGGTCACTCGCGGGTTTCTTACCCTGGCCTGGTTTCATGACCTGGCACGATCTGCTCGCGTCCCGAAGGATTCGCCCTGAACACCCCGCTCGCCGAAGCCCTGTCCGTCGCCCTGCTCGTCGCCGTACTCGTGTGGGCGGTCCTACGCCCCTTCGGCCGGCCGGAGGCCGTGGTCGCGGTCCCGGCGGCGGGGCTCGCGGTCGTGACCGGCGCGATCTCCCCGGCGCACGCGTGGGCGGAGGCCGAGCGGCTGGGGCCGGTGGTCGGGTTCCTGGCCGCGGTGCTGGTACTCGCCCACTTCTGTGACGTCGAGGGACTGTTCCATGCCTGCGGGGCCTGGCTGGCCCGGCGGTCGGCGGGCTCGCCGGGGCGGCTGCTGACCGGTGTGTTCGGGCTGGCGTCGGCGATCACGGCGGTGCTCAGCCTGGACGCCACCGTGGTGCTGCTGACGCCGGTGGTGCTGGTCACCGCCTCCCGGATGGGCGCCCGCGCGAAGCCGCACGTCTACGCGTGCGCGCATCTGTCGAACACCGCCTCGCTGCTGCTGCCCGTGTCGAACCTCACCAACCTGCTGGCCTTCGAGGCGAGCGGCGTGAGCTTCACCCGCTTCGCCCTGCTGATGGCGCTGCCCTGGCTGGCGGCGATCGCCGTCGAGTACGCGGTGTTCCGGCGCTTCTTCGAGACCGACCTGACCGTCGTCGACCACTCCCCCGAGCCGTCCGAGGAGCCCGCGCTGCCGCTGTTCGCGCTGGTCACCGTCGGCTGCACACTGGCCGGGTTCGTGGTGGCCTCCGCGTTCGGCGTCGATCCCGCGTGGGTCGCCTGCGCGGGCGCGCTCGTCCTGGCGGGCCGCGCTCTCATCCGCCGGAAGGCCACCCCGGTCACGGTGGTGCGGGCGGCGGCACCGGCCTTCCTGGCGTTCGTGCTCGCGCTCGGCATCGTGGTGCGCGCGGTCGTCGACAACGGCCTCGCCGACGCCCTGCGCCACGTCCTGCCCGACGGGACGGGGATCGTCGCCCTGCTGGGGATCGCCGCACTGGCCGCCGTACTGGCGAACCTGATCAACAATCTGCCCGCGGTCCTGGTCCTGCTGCCGCTGACCGCCGCGGCCGGGCCCGGCGCGGTCCTCGCGGTGCTGCTCGGGGTGAACATCGGCCCGAACCTCACCTACGCCGGGTCCCTGGCCACCCTGCTGTGGCGGCGCATCCTGCACCGGGACGACCACGAGGTCGGGCTCGGCGAGTTCACCCGGCTCGGCCTGCTGACCGTGCCGGCCGCGCTCGCCGCCTCGGTGGTGGCGCTGTGGGGCTCGGTCCAACTCGTGGGAGTCTGAGGCGCGTCAAGCTCGCAGGGCTTGTCGAGCCTGCGCCGGGGTCAGCGTCCGTAGCCGCTGCCGGGCCCGTAACCGCCGCCATAGCCGCCGTACCCGTACCCGTACCCGCCGCCGTATCCGCCGCCGCTCTGGCCGCCCCAGGTGCAGTAGTACGGGTTGGTGGCGCAGTTGCCGCTCGTGGCGGGGCTGCTCGGCATGGCCGGCGGGGCCGGAGGCGTGAACGTGGGCTCGGGGGTGGAAGACGCCTTCGGGGTCGGTGTCGGCGTCTTCGAGGGGGCGGGGGCGGACTTCGTCGTCGGTGTGGGGCTGCTCTCCGCGTCCCAGTTGACCGCCTGCATCTGGGGGTCGGTCTTCGAGGTGTCGAACACCCAGCGCTGGGCGGGGCTGTCGTCGCGGTTCTTCAGGACGAGCGCGCCGGACCCGTCGGTGGCGGCGGGGGCCAGGGCAAGGTCCTGGTCCCAGCGCGGGACGAGGGTGCCCTGAAGGGTGAAGTCGTAGCGGATGTTCTTGGCGCCCGGCGAGCCGGCGCCCGTGCAGGGCGCGAGCCGTACCGAGAAGCCGAGGTGGGAGTCCAGGCACAGGTCGGGGTCGGTGGCGCTGCGCAGCAGTCCGTCGGTCTCGTACGTCCACTGCTGGCCCTCGGCGGCGGAGCACTCGGCGAGCTGGGTCTCGACGCCCTGGGCGATCTTCTTGCCGACGACGCCGACGCACAGCCCGGACTCGACGTTGTGCAGACGGCCGTGCAGGTCGCCCTCTCGCGCCTCGCTCGCGCCGGCCCACGACGGGTCGCTGGTCGAGGAGGCCGTGTCGGAGCCGGGCGCCTCGGAGGGGGTGGCGTCGGCCGGGCCGCCTCCGTCCGAGCGGAACGAGGACCACATGACCAGGGGCAGGACGACGAGCCCGCTCACCGTCAGCACGGCCACGGTGAGGTTGCGCCGGGAGGCGCGGCGGGCGGCCTTGTGGGCCGAGCGGCGGGAGCCGGAGCGCGCACGGGCGCGGGGGCCGGGGACGGCGGGCGCCGGGTCGGCGGGGCCGGCGGGCGCGCCCTGGTCCGGGGCGGCGAACGGCATCGGCGTACCGAAGGCCTCACCCACGAACGGCCTTGCCGGGGCGTGCCGTTGGGCCTCCTCGGCCGCACCCGTGTCGTCGACGCTGAGCCGCGATTCCACGTAGGCGGCGGCGCCCCAGCCGAGCACGGCCTCGGCCAGCGCGAGACCGAGCTGCCCGTTGAACTGGTGCAGTTGGTCGGCGGTGTGCATGCAGTGCCTGCACCGCTCCAGGTGCTCGCGCAGATCGGGATCGACATCGGCACCGCCGCGCCGGTAGGTCACGTCGAGCAGCCGCAGGTAGTGCCGGCACTCCTGCTCGGGGGCGAGTTCGCGGTGGACCTGGAGGCACTCCTCGCGCAACCGCTCGCGGGCCCGGCGGAGTTCGACGCGGGCGTCCTCCACGTCCAGGCCGAGAAGGCCCGCGGGGACGGCGATCGGCTCGGCCTCGACCTCGGTGTGCCACAGCAGGCAGCGGGCGGACTGCTGCAACCGCTGGAAGGCGCCGGACAGCAGTCGCCGCTCGGCGGGGGGCAGCAGTCGGGCCGCGGCCCGGTCGCCGCCCGCCTCGCTTCTCAGCGCGGGGTGGAGCATCTCGCGCCGGCCGTCGGCGTCCCATTCGGCCGCTATGCGGCGCACGGTGACCAGGAGATGGGGCCGCCAGGCTGCGGTCGGCCCGATGTGGCGCAGGGACTCGCCGAACAGGCGGGTGAAGGCGGACGTGGTGAGCATGCCCGCGGGGCGGGGACCGTCGGTGCACAGCCGCGCGTAGGCGAAGGCGGCTTCCCAGTGCCGGTCGAGGAGTTCGCCGACGGGCTGCAGGGCCGGCGTCGTGCCGCTCCACTTCTTGAGCTCGGCGCTCAGCTGCTCGTCCGTGACGTCGTACGGGCGAACCGGAGACGGGGAATTCGACAGGCCTGCGTCATTCACGGCGGCATTTCCTCCCGAGGGCATGCTGCGTTGCATAAGTCCATACCAATGGGTACGTCCGCCTGGGGCAGCTCTTTTGAAGCGTGAAGGGCGTACGGGGGAGTCAAGAGCACACAGGTCTGAAATGTGCATTGTCTGTGTGCTGACAACGCACACCTTTACACAGGTCAGGGACGCCCAACAAGTGATCCCCTCGGTTTTGCACATCCCGCCCACCCGGCACAGATAGACAATTCGTCAACACTGACGCCTGCCGGATTGCCGGTCCCCTGATTCCGTAATTGGAAACAGGATTCAGTTAACTCCGCGAGGAGATCCAGGCAACCATTGAAGGTCCACTACACAGTGGATCCGCGTGGCCCCGTGATGTCATGCCCCAACCATTGGGCCGGCCGCCCGGTAGGCCCCGGGCGGTGTCCCGTACCGGTCGCGGAAGACGCGGTTGAAATGGAAGGGGCTGGCGAAACCGGAGGCGGCGGCGACGCGTTCCACGGACAGGTCGGTGCTCTCCAGCAGCCGGGCGGCGTGATGCAACCGTGCCTCGCGCAGTGCCCGCATGGGCGAGCGGCCCAGCTGCCGGGTGAAGAGGTGGGCGAACCGGGAGGGCGACAGCGCCACTTCGGCGGCGAGCGACCGCACGGTGTGCGGGGCCGCGGGGTCGGCCGTGATCAGCTCCTGGGCGCGCCGCACCCGGGGGTCGAGGCCGTTCCCGGTCCGTGTCCCGAGCACGGCGCCCGCGGTGAGCAGCACGACCTCCTCCAGTGCGCCCAGGGCGAGTTCACGGGCCGTGGTGCCGTGGGCCACGGCGACGGCGACCCGGTCATCGGGCGGGGCGGCCGCGGGCGGGGTGCCGGTGCCGGTCCAGCGGGCGTCGGCGAGCATCCGGCGAAAGGCCGCCTCGACGCGGGTGTGCGGACCGTCGTCAGAGGGGTCCGGGGTGACCGCGTACAGGCCGTCACCCCTGCCGTACGGACCCAGCCAGGTGGTCCAGGACGCTCTGGCTGCGCAGTGCGCCCACCAGAACTCCCAGTGTTCGGCACCCTGTTGGACGCCGTAGCGGTGCGGGGCGCCGGGGGCGAGCACCACCAGGTCCCCGGCGCCCGCCGCGGTCTCGGTCCGTCCCTGGCGCAGGGTGCCGCGGCCGCTCACCGTCCAGGTGAACAGCCAGCTGTCGGCGCCGCGCGGGCGCTGGACGGCGTAGCCCGGGAGTTCGTCGTAGCGGCCGACGACCACGAGGCCCGGCGGCGGGCCCGGGTCGCCGGGTGCAGCACTCTCGGGCAATCCGTCGGCGGTCACGGGCATCCTCCTCGCACGGGCTGCGGCCTAGCGTGACGAGTGGAACACATCCGACCGAGGACGACCAGGGAGTGGCCTGCATGACCGTCACGGGCATCGAGATGGGCGTCCGGCAGTTCGAGGAGGACGGCTTCACGGTCGTCCGCGGGCTGTTCGGGCGCGAGGAGATCGACCGGCTGTGTGGCGAGTTCTCGGCACTGCACGCGGGCGGCGCCGTGCCGGGGCACTTCGAGCCGAGTGCGCCGGGTGAGTCGGCGGATCCGCTGCGCAGGTACCCGCGGGTGATGCAGCCGCACGAGATCAACGACCTCGCGCTGCGGGTCCTGCTGGACGCCCGACTGCGCGAGGTGCTGGAGACGCTGCTCGGGGAGGAGGTGCTGGCCGCGCAGAGCATGTTCTACTTCAAGCCGCCCGGGGCAAGGGGGCAGGCGCTGCACCAGGACAACTTCTATCTGCGGGTCGAGCCGGGCACCTGTGTCGCGGCCTGGGTGGCCTGCGATGTGATCGACCGGGACAACGGAGGTCTCGAGGTGGTCCCGGGCACGCACCGCATGGACCTGTTCTGCCCGGAACTCGCGGACTCCGAGGTGTCGTTCGCGCGGGAGTACGTGGCACCGCCGCCGGGGCTCGCCGCGGTTCCCGTCGACATGGCGCCGGGCGACGTCCTGTTCTTCAACGGCAGCCTGGTGCACGGCTCGCAGCCGAACCGTACGGCCGACCGGTTCCGGCGGTCGTTCATCGGGCACTACGTGGGAGCGTCCACCGAGCGGATCGGGCACTACTACCGGACCCTGTCGATGAGCGGCGCGCGGGTGCCGTTGCCGGAGAGCGAGGGGGCCGGTCCGTGCGGCACGGAGTTCGCACCGCACGGACCGCACTAGTCAGCTGTGACCGACGACGGGGCGGGCCGTGTACGGCCCCTCCAGTTCCTCGATCTCCTTGTCGCTGAGCTCCAGTTCGACCGCCGCCACCGCGTCCTCGATGTGGTGCGGCTTGCCCGCGCCGACGATCGGGGCCGCCACGGTGTCCTTCGCCAGCAGCCAGGCCAGGGCCACCTGGGCGCGCGGGACGCCCCGCTCGCCGGCGATGCGGGTGACGGCCTCGACGATGCTCCGGTCGCCCTCCTGGTACAGGCGGCTGCCGAAGTCGTCGGTGGCGCTGCGGTCGGTGACCGTGCCCCAGTCCCGGGTGAGGCGGCCGCGGGCCAGCGGGCTCCACGGCAGGGCGCTGACGCCCTGGTCGGCGCAGAGCGGCAGCATCTCGCGCTCCTCCTCGCGGTAGAGGAGGTTGTAGTGGTTCTGCATGGACACGAACTTGGTCCAGCCGTGCCGCTCGGCGGTGTACTGCATCTTGGAGAACTGCCAGGCGTACATCGAACTCGCCCCGAGATAGCGGACCTTGCCCGCCTTCACCAGGTCGTGCAGCGCCTCCATCGTCTCCTCGACCGGGGTGTGGGGGTCGAAGCGGTGGATCTGGTAGAGGTCGACGTAGTCGGTGCCGAGGCGCCTGAGGCTGTGGTCGATCTCCGTCATGATCGCCTTGCGGGACAGCCCGGCGGCGTTCTGGCCGGACCGCATCCGGCCGTGCACCTTGGTCGCGAGCACGATCTCGTCGCGGTTCGCGAAGTCCGCGAGGGCCTTGCCGACGATCTCCTCGCTGGTGCCGTCGGAGTAGACGTTGGCGGTGTCGAAGAAGGTGACACCGGCGTCCAGCGCCTGCCGGATCAGGGGCCGCGACGCCTCCTCGTCGAGGGTCCACTCGTGCACGCCGCGGTCCGGCAGGCCGTAGGACATGCAGCCCAGACAGATCCGAGAGACGTCCAGGCCCGTCGAACCGAGCTTCACGTACTGCATCGTTGCTGCTCCTGCCTTCGAGAGGGGTCCGAAGGGGAGCGTACGACTTCGCGTGCGCTCGATGTCCAACTCGACGTGGACCGGCTACGGCGAGGCAGGAGACCGGCTGGCGTCATCTCCCCGGCTCGACCAGGTCCAGTGCCCGCTCCCACCCGAACTCCTCGCCGTCGGCGCCCTGGTAGGGGTGTCCGAACCGAACTCCCATGGCCCGCAGCCGGATCAGGCTGTCCTGGTAGGCGGGATGCGCGGCGAGGTCGTCGGAGACGCAGGTCAGGACGCCGATCGGAATGCCCCGTCCGGCGGCCTCGCACAGCGTGCCGACGGCGAGGGTGTCGGCGATTCCGGCCGCCCACTTGTTGATGGTGTTGAAGGTGGCAGGGGCGACGACGACCGCGTCCGGGTCCGGGAAGGGCCGCGCGTCCCCCGGGCGGCGCCACGCGGAACGGATCGGGTAGCCGGTCCGCGCCTCGACGGCGGCCGTGTCGAAGAAGCCGTTCATGGCGGTGGGGGTGGCGATGACGCCGACGTGCCACTCCCGCTCCCGCGCGGCGGTGATCAGCTTGCCGACGTCCGCCGCGATGCCGGCGGCGCAGACGACGACGTACAAGAAGGGCGGTATCTCGGCCTGTTCGCTCACGCCGGAACCCTACTGAAGCGGGAAGGACCGTCCCCGCTCGGACTCGGGGCGCGGTCCGCGGATGCGGCGCTCCTCCTCCTCGATGGGCACGTCGTTGATGCTCGCCTCGCGCCGGGTCATCAGCCCGTGCTCGTCGAACTCCCACAGTTCGTTGCCGTACGACCGCCACCACTGCCCTTCGGCGTCCCGGCACTCGTACTGGAACCGGACCGCGATGCGGTTGCCGTCGTAGGCCCACAGGTCCTTGCGCAGCGCGTACTCCCGCTCGCGCGCCCACTTGGCGGTGAGGAACCCGATGATCTCGGCGCGGCCGGTGACGAAGGTGCCGCGGTTGCGCCACACGGAGTCCTCGGAGTACGCGAGCGCCACGCGCTGCGGATCGCGGGTGTTCCAGGCGTCCTCGGCGGCCTGCACCTTCTGGGCCGCGCTCTCGCGGGTGAAGGGCGGCAGGGGTGGGCGGTCGGTCATGGCGTCCTCCGGGAGCGGCGACCGGAGAACGTGCGTTCTCCCTGGCGCTGCTACCGTAGGAGAACGCTCGTTCTCGCGTCAAGGAAAGGTCGGCCATGGACAGCGCACTGGCCCGCGACCGGGTGCTGGACGCCGCCGAGGAGCTGTTCTACGGCCGGGGCATCCAGTCCGTCGGCATGGACGACATACGCGGCGCGTCCGGCGTCTCGCTCAAGCGGCTCTACCAGCTCTTCCCGGCCAAGGAACAGCTGGTGGAGGCATATCTGGAGCGCCGGGACGGACGGTGGCGGGGCCGGCTGGCCGAGTACGTGGCACGTCGTACGGCTCCCGTCGAACGCGTCCTCGCGGTCTACGACTGGCTGGAGGAATGGTTCGGCGAGGACGGCTTCCGCGGGTGCGCGTGGATCAACTCGTACGGCGAACTGGGCGCGACCTCGGACCGGGTGGCGGCCCAGGTCCGGGCGCACAAGAGGGCGTTCGCGGACTACCTCGCCGCCCTCGTGGCCGACGCGGGCCGCCCCCCGGCGCTGGCCGGGCCGCTCTTCCTGCTCGCCGAGGGTGCCATGGTGACGGCGGGCATCACGGGCAGCACCCGCCCGGCCGCCGAGGCGCGGGAGGCGGCGCGGCTGCTGCTGGACTCGCGCTGAGGCGAGGGACGGCGGTGGGCGGCATGATTCCGTCACGGGTTGTCGCGAGGGGGCCGCTCGCGGCCTCACCCGGAACCGCCAGGGGCGGAAGCAGACCGGCCGGAGTGCGCTCGGCGGGCCGGCGTCGGCAGGTGGCGGGGTCTCCCCGGGCGCCGCGCGGGGCGTGATCCGGGCGGCGCACCGGCCGCAGCACCGGCACCGGAGGACGCGCTGCCCGCCGGACCCGGCCACCCTGCCGCCCGGGCCGTCGCCGAGGCGACCGTGGTGCTGCGCCCACGTCCCCACGCCCCGGTCCACGGGGACGTCGGCCTCGTCGTCGCCCCGGGCGAACGGCTGCTGTTCGCGCTCACCGTCACGGTGGAGTGCCGGCGGATCACCGCGTACGGCGTGGCAGCCGGGTCAGCTCACGGGCTCCGACACGGTGATGGCGGCGACGGGGCAGGCCCTGGCGGCCTCCCTGACCATGGGATCGCCGCCGCCGTCCTCCCTGCCGGGCAGGAGCGTGCTGAAGCCGTCGTCGTCCTGGGTGAAGACGCCCGGGGCGGCCAGGGCACACTGGCCCGCCCCGATGCAGACGTCCTTGTCGATGTCGATGTGCAGCTGCTGCGTGTCCATCGTCGGATGCCTCTTACCAGGTCACGGGGAGTTCCAGCATCCCCTGGATGGTGTCGCCGGGTTTGAAGGGGATCTTGTCGGCGGGGGCGGCGAGGCGGAGGGTGGGCAGCCGGTCGAAGAGGGTGCCCAGGGCGATCTCCAGCTCGGCGCGGGCGAGATTCTGACCGAGGCACTGGTGGATGCCGAAGCCGAACGCGATGTGGTGCCGGGCGGGGCGGTGCCAGTCGAGGGTGTCGGGCGCGTCGTAGACGTCCTCGTCGCGGTTGACGACGGAGGTCGAGAAGACGACTCCCTCGCCCGCGCGGATCGTCGTCCCGGCCACGTCGATGTCCTCCAGGGCCGTCCGGAGCAGTCCGTCGGCGATCGACAGCATCCGCATGAGTTCCTCGACTGCGCCGGGGAGCAGTGCGGGGTCGGTGCGCAACTCGGCCAGCCGGTCGGGGTGTTGGAGGAGGGTGAAGGTGCCGAGCGAGATCATGTTGGCGGTCGTCTCGTGACCGGCGACCAGCAGGATGATCGCCAGGGCGATCAGTTCCTCGCGGGTCAGCTCCCCGTCGCGCAGCTGCCGGTGGACGAGTTCGTCGAGCACGCCGTCGCCCGGCTCCGGCTGTTTCTGTTTGTGGCCGATCAACTCGTCGAAGTACGCCTCCAGTTGGTCGCGGGCGTCCGTGACGTCGTCGGCCGCGGGACCGCGCAGCAGTCGCCGGGACTGCCCTTCGAAGAAGTCGTGGTCGGTGTACGGCACGCCGAGCAGGGCGCAGATCACGGTCGAGGGGAAGGGCAGCGCGAAGGCGGTCACCAGCTCGGCGGGCGGGCCCTGGGCGACCATCGCGTCGATGCGTTCGTCCACGATCCGCTGGATCCGCGGGCGGAGTTCGGCGGCCCTGCGGAGCGTGAAGCTGGGGACCATCATGCGCCGCTGGACGCGGTGCTCGGGGTCGTCGACGCCCAGCAGCGCCGTTCTGCGGTTCTTGATCGCCGCGAACCGCGCGGTGGGCGCGGGGAAGCCGTCGCGGGTGCGGTCGGTGGACAGCCGGGGGTCGGCGAGCAGGGCGCGCGCGGTGCCGTGTCCGGTGACCAGCCAGGCCGGACGCCCGTCGAAGAGGGTGATCCGGGACAGCGGTCGGTCGGCGCGCAGGGGTTCGTAGCCGGCGGGCGGGTGGTAGGGGCAGGTCCGGTCCTGGGGGAAGGCGACGGGTTGCGTTTCCGTCATGGAAGACCTCGCAGACGAAGGGTGCGTCGTGCAGATCTTCATTAGATGCTCGGGGCATCTATACGGCGACGAGATGTTCGGCCAGATCGGTGGCGGCGGCAATCTGGCCGGAGACCGTCGCCGTAGGGCGGAAAAGCGGAGGGCGTCCGTCACGGCTGGTCGGCCTGAGCTCGCCGTCTCGGCTGCGGCGCTCGGTCGGCCCACCTCGGTATCCGGCCATGCCGGGCTCGGACGGTGTACGCCCCGATGGCCGGGCTGTGCCCGAAGAGCATGCAGGGGGCGTCACCCGACTGGTAATGCTCAGCGGCCCCCTGGGGAACCCGAGGGGGATGATTCCCGTGCGGGTCGGTGTTGTCCCGTGCGAGACCGCCGTAGCACAGACGAGGAGACGGAAACCATGCCTCTTGAGGGCGAGTACGAGCCCAGCCCGACGCAGTGGGTGCGTGAGCAGGTGGAGCTGTACGAGAGCTCCGGCGGAGCCGAGGGCAACACGCTGCTGGACACGGGGATGCCGGTCATCGTGCTGACGACCCGGGGCGCGAAGAGCGGCCGTATCCGCAAGACGCCGTTGATGCGTGTCGAGCACGAGGGGCGTTACGCGGTGGTCGCCTCGCTGGGCGGGGCGCCCAAGCACCCGGTCTGGTACCACAACGTCAAGGCCGACCCGCATGTCGAGCTCCAGGACGGCCCGGTCAAGCGGGACTTCACGGCCCGCGAGATCACCGGCGCGGAGAAGGACGAGTGGTGGGAGCGGGCGGTCGCGGCGTACCCGCCGTACGCCGACTACCAGAAGAAGACCGACCGGGTCATACCGGTCTTCGTTCTGGAGCCCGTCGACGGGGACTGACCGCTCTCCGGAAAAATTTTCAACCAAGGATGCATGACGCGGGTACCGCCGGGCACCCGAGCGTCAGGCCCCGCCGCGTTCCCCCGTCGCGGCGGGGCTTTCCCTTGCCTCCTCGGCCGGCCGGTCGGTCACGTCGAGGAAGATCTGGTCCGCTTCGGACACGGTCCGGGCGACGGACCGCTTGATGCGTACGGCGACCTCCTCGACCCGCTCGCTGTCCAGGCCCGGCACCAGGTCCACGCGGGCGGCCACCAGGACCGAGTCCAGCCCCATCTTCATGGTGAACAGCGCCTCCACGCTGTCGATCTCGGGCTGCGCGTCCAGCAGTGCCCGGATCCGGGCACTGGCCTCCGGGTCCGCGGCCTCGCCGATCAGCTGCCCCTTGGCCTCGTGCCCCAGCCGGAAGGCCACGTAGACGAGCAGCGCGCCGATGGCCATGGAGGCGGACGCCTCCCAGACGACCTGCCCGGTGACCATGTGCAGCGCCATGCCGATCATGGCCAGGGTGACCCCGAGGACCGCGGTGCCGTCCTCGGCGACGACCGTGCGCAGGGCGGGGTCGCGCATGCCCTGGGCGACCCCGCCCTGCTTGCGTACCTGGTGCAGCGCCCGTACCAGCGAGATCCCCTCGGCGACGAAGGCCACGCCGAGCACGATCAGGCCGGCCACATAGCCGCTGAGTTTCTCCTCCGCGCCGTTGCGGAGCGCCTCGATACCCTGGAAGAAGGAGAAGCAGCCGCCCATCACGAAGATCCCGACGGCCGCGATCAGTGACCAGAAGAACCGCTCCTTGCCGTAGCCGAAGGGATGGCGCCGGTCGGCGGGGCGGCGGCTGCGCCGCAGCGCGGCCAGCAGGAAGACCTCATTGAGGCTGTCCGCGACGGAGTGCGCCGCTTCCGACAGCAGTGCGGGCGAGCCCGCGAGGAGGCCGCCGACGGCCTTGGCGACCGCGATCACCAGGTTGGCCGCGAGCGCCACCAGCACGGTGACGCGTGTTTTCCGGTCCGCTTTGTCGTTCGTCGATGTCCCGCTCACCATCGCCGACTGCCCGCCTCCGGGGTACTCACACCGTGCCGACTCGCGAAAACGGGGAACGCGTCCACCAGGACAGGCGTCAGACAGGAGGAAGCATGGGCAGCGCCGACGACGGCAACAGCGCGTACGGCCACAAGGCGTTCAAGCGGTCCAAGAGCCATTTCGCGGACCGGGTCACCGCCGACGGCCGGGACGGCTGGCCGGTGGAGGCCGGCCGCTACCGCCTGGTCGTCAGCCGCGCGTGCCCCTGGGCCAGCCGGGCGGTGATCTCGCGCCGGCTGCTCGGCCTGGAGGGCGCGCTGTCGATGGCGGTCGCCGACCCGATCCAGGACGACCGCAGCTGGCGGTTCACCCTGGATCCGGACGGCCGCGACCCGGTGCTCGGCATCCGCTACCTGAGCGAGGCCTACGACAAGCGGGAGAGCGACTGTCCGGGCGGGGTGAGCGTGCCCGCGCTCGTGGACGTTCCGAGCGGGAAGCTGGTGACCAACGACTACCAGCAGCTCACCCTGGACCTGGCCACCGAGTGGACGGCCCTGCACCGGGAGGGGGCGCCCGACCTGTATCCGCGGGCGCTGCGCGACGAGATCGACACGGTGATGGCGGAGGTCTACGAGGACGTCAACAACGGTGTGTACCGGGCGGGTTTCGCCACCGGCCAGGAGGAGTACGAGCAGGCGTGCGCGGGCGTGTTCCGCCGGCTCGAGCTGCTGACACCGCGGCTGGCGAGGCAGCGGTATCTCGTCGGGGACACGATCACCGAGGCGGACATCCGCCTGTTCACCACATTGGTGCGTTTCGACGCCGTCTACCACGGTCACTTCAAGTGCAACCGCTGGAAGCTGGCGGAGAACGAGGTGCTGTGGGCGTACGCCCGCGATCTCTACCAGACGCCGGGCTTCGGTGACACGGTCGACTTCGACCACATCAAGCGGCACTACCACCAGGTGCACACCGGCATCAACCCGACCGGCATCGTCCCGCTCGGGCCGGACCTGGCGGGCTGGCTGACGCCGCATCACCGCGAGGAGCTCGGCGGCCGTCCGTTCGGCGACGGAACCGCGCCGGGCCCGGTGCCGACGGCCGAGGCGGTCCCGGCGCACCACCGACCCACCACTGAGCAAGGAGATTGATCGTGGCAAAGAAGAAGAAGCTGCCCCTCGCCTACAAGCCCCTCGGTTTCGTACTGGGCTGGACGAGCGGAACGCTGGCGGGACTGGCCTTCCAGAAGACCTGGAAGGCCATCCGGCACGAGGACGACGCCCCCGACGCCCTGGACCGTGACCGCGGCTGGGGAGAGATCCTGCTGGCTGCGGCGGTCCAGGGCGCCATCTTCGCCGTGGTGCGCAGCGCGGTGGACCGCGCGGGCGCCACAGCCATCGAACGCTCCACCGGAGTCTGGCCGGCCGACGACAAGGGCGGCCGCGACTGACTCAGCCCTGCTTCGGCGCGGTCGAGGCGACCATGCGCAGGGTGAAGGAGTGTCCGGCGGGGTCGGCGTATCCGCGTTCCTCGAACGGCCCCGCCGCGTCCTTCGTCTCCAGTGGACGCCCGCCGAGCTCCACCACCTTGCGCTCGACCTCGTCCAGGTCCTCCACCACGAAGTCGATGTGGGCCTGGAGGGAGTTCTCGGGGCGGGGCCAGCTGGGCGGTGTGGCGTTCACATCACGCCGGAACGCCAGCCGGAAGCCGTCCGCTCCCCTGATCTCCACGCGGTTCGCGGACGCGTCGGTCTCCTCGGCCTCCAGCAACTCCTTGTAGAACACGGCGAGTTTCTCGGGCTCGGCACAGTCGAGCACCACGACCCCCGCTTTCACCAGTGCCATGTCTCCTCCGAAGGATCCGGCCAAGGGGTCCCTGCGCCCCGCGGCCCTGTACCTTGCGGATATCCCGGCACAGCCGATTCAGTCGGCGACCGACCACTCCCCGTCCCGCATCAGCTCACGCCCGGTGAGCTCGTTGACCTCCCGCCAGGCCTGCACGCGCCGGGGGCGGACGCGGAAGTACAGGTAGGGCGTGGCGAGTTGCCGGGGGTCGAAGCCGGTCACCGAGGCGAACCGGTCCCCGTCCTCCTGGCTCAACTCGGCCCGGGTGATGGTCTCGACGGTCCCGTCGATCATCACGACGTCCCGGGTGGGCCCGAGTCCGAGGCGGACGCGGCCGGTCGCCTTCAGGTTGCGGCCGGTGGGGCTGGCGGCCGGAGTGGCGAGCAGAAGGGTGGAGCCGTCCCAGAAGAACGACAGCGGGACGAGATACGGCGTCCCCGAGTCGTCGTCGGGGGCCGTGGCGACCCAGATGTCGTCGTCGTGCTCCAGGCGGTGCAGAGTGTCCTGCTTGCGCTGCTGGGCGGTGCGGGGCGGGGGCGGCTGCGGGGTCATCGGGGTGCGTCCTCCTGCTGGATCTTCGACTGACGCGATCAGTCTGGCCGTTCCTCCCCGGGTTCCACCTCCGCCTTTCGTCCTAGGGCCGCCACCCACCCCCGGACTTCCTGGACGAATGTCCAGCTATAGTGGACACACGTCCAAGAACTGAGGGAAGCAGCTGATGGAGATCCTGGCGAACGTGCTGGTCGGCCTCGTGGCGGCGCTGCACGTGTACATCCTGGTGATGGAGATGTTCCTGTGGCAGAAGAAGCCGGGGATGTCCTTCCACGGCTTCGACCGGGACATGGCCCGGGCCACCGCCGCGATGGCCGCCAATCAGGGGCTGTACAACGGCTTCCTCGCCGCGGGCCTGGTGTGGGGGCTGGTGGCCGGGGACCCGACCGGGTTCCGGGCGCAGGTGTTCTTCCTGGTGTGCGTGATCGTCGCCGGCGTGTACGGCGCCGTCACCGCCAACGTCCGGATCCTCGCCGCACAGGCGCTGCCCGGCGCGCTCGCCCTGGCCGCCGTCCTCGTGGCGCAGTGACCCGCCCCGCCCCGGAGGATCCGCGGGCGGCCCGCACCCGGGCGCGGCTGCGGGAGGCCCTGCTCGCGGAGTGTGCCGAGCGGCCGCTGGAGGAGGTCGGCGTGGCCGCGCTGGTGCGGCGCGCCGGGGTCGGCCGGGCCACGTTCTACGTGCACTACGACGGCCTGGAGGCGCTCGCCGTCGACGCCTGCGCGGACGTCGTACGGGACGCCGTGGAGGCGCTGCACGCCTGGCGCGGGCGGCCCGACCCGGTGCACGCGCCGCCCGCGCTCGCGGAGTTCTTCGCCTCGCTCACCCCGCACACCGCCCTGTACCGGTCACTGCTCGCCCCGGGCGGCGGCGGTCCCCTCGGCAGGGTGCTGCACCGGGACCTGCGGGCCTACAGCCTGCGGGAGCGCGAGCTGGCGGGTGCCTCCGACGCCCCCCTGGTCGCCTCCGCGGTCGCCGCCACCTTCGCCGGTGTCCTCGCCGACTGGCTGCACGGCCTGCTCGAGGCGACCGCGGCCGACATCGCCGACCAGGTCTGGCAGTTGCTCGTCGCCCTGCATGCCAGCCGGTGAACTCACCTCACTTGCAGGCCACATGCGCCTTGAGCAGGGGCCAGGCCTGTACGCCGTCGGGTGTGCGGACGTACGCGGTGCGCCGGTCGCCGCTCAGCCACAACTCCCGCTTCTCGTAGCGGTATCCGGTGTCGTGGGAGTTCGCAGGCAGGGTGACCGAGTCGTCGTGGGCCGCGGTGAGCATGCCGGGTTCGAGCAGGCCCTCCGGGTCACGGGCGTACGTGTCCCCGCCGAGGTCGAGGAAGTGCACCTTCCGCCAGCCGCAGTGATCGTCCCCCGCCCTGCTGCTCACCTCGGTGGTCGCGACCCGCTCGCCCGTACGGTCGGTCCAGATCTCGTAGCCGTGGGAGGCGGTCCAGTCGGCCGGGAGTTCGGACGGGTCGCAGGAGGCGCTGGTCTCCGGACCCCAACCGGGCCTGTCCCGCTGGTCCTTGGCGACCACCACCGCCACCTTGGTCCGGCCGCCGACGTCGTAGGAGTACAGCACGCGGTCCCCCTCCCGGCGCTCCACGCGGTAGCCGGAGCGGGGCTCGCCCGGGTCGAACAGGTCGAAGTACAGCTTCAGTCCCTCCTCGGGGCTGTCCCCGCCGTCGCCCCTGCTCCAGCCGTCGGGGCCGTTGCCGTTCGAGATCTCCCCCGCACACTCCAGGGCGCGGCCCGCGGCACCCGAGGCGAGCCGCAGCGCCCGCGGTGTGTGCTCGTCCAGTTCCTTCGTGGGGACCTTCAGCGGCCCGTCGTAGACAGTGGCCGGTGCGGTGCCCTCGACCACCACGCCCTCCCCTGACTCGCACCCCACGGCCGCCATGGCCATGACGGCCGGCACCACCCACAGCGCTCTGCGCATTCCCGCCCCCTGTACACCGTCCGCCTGCATGATCCTTCGACGCGGCGGGGGCCCGGAACGTTCAGCGCGCCGCCGTCTGGAACGTGCGCCGGTACACCTGCGGCGACACCCCGATCGCCGCGTGCAGGTGCTGGCGCAGGGACGCGCCGGTGGCGAAGCCGACGCGGCCCGCGATCTGGTCGACCGACAGGTCGCTGGACTCCAGGAGGTGCCGGGCCCGGACCACCCGCTGCTGGATCAGCCAGCGGCCGGGGCTCATGCCCACCTCGTCGTTGAAGCGGCGGGCGAAGGTGCGCAGGCTCATCCGGGCGTGGGCGGCCAGATCGCCGAGGGTCAGGGGCTCGTCGAGGCGTTCCAGCGCCCAGGCGCGGGTCCCGGCCGTGCTCGCGGCGCCGTTCTCGGGGACCGGCTGCTCGATGTACTGGGCCTGGCCGCCGTCCCGGAACGGCGGGACCACACAGCGGCGGGCGACGGTGTTGGCGAGTTCGGCGCCGTGGTCCTTGCGGACCAGGTGCAGGCAGACGTCCACCCCGGAGGCGGCCCCGGCCGAGGTGAGGATGCGGCCGTCGTCGACGAAGAGGACGTCGGGGTCGAGGTCGATGTGCGGGAACAGGCGCCTGAAGTGGTCGGCGAGCTGCCAGTGGGTGGTGGCCCGGCGGCCGTCCAGGAGGCCGGCCATGGCGAGGACGAACGCGCCGGTGCAGATGGAGACGATCCGGGCGTCGGGGCGGATGCGCGCGAGCGCCCGGCGGACCTCCTCCGGCAGTTCGGCGGGCATCCGGTCCGCCGAGACGGGGGTGATCACCACGGTGTCGGCCGTGGCGAGGATCTCGGGGCCGTGCTCGACGCCGATGGTGAAGTCGGCGTTGCTGCGCACCGGTCGGCCGTCGGCCGAGCAGGTCAGCACCTCGTACCGGCCGTCCGCCGCGCCGAGGATCCGGCTGGGGATGCCCAGTTCGAAGGGGTACACGCCGTCCAGGGCCAGCACCACGACCCGCTCGGTCCGCTCGGTCTCGTCCGCATGTCGCATGGCACGATCCTATCGAAGCTTGGCAATCGTGCCATTTCCCGGACGGGCGGAGACGGGCAGGCTGGACGACCATGAGCACTGTGAACACCATGCGAGCCATCAGCCAGGACACCCTCGGCGGTCCCGAGGTCCTCAAGGAGATCGAGGTCGAACGCCCCGCGCCGCGAGCGAACGAGGTGCTGGTCCGGGTGCGGGCGGCCGGCCTGAACCCGACCGACTGGAAGCACCGCGCCACCGGCGGCTTCCTCGGCGAACCGCCGTTCGTCCTCGGCTGGGACGTCTCCGGCGTGGTCGAGGCGGTCGGCATCGGGGTCGCCACCTTCGAGCCCGGTGACGAGGTGTTCGGCATGCTGCCGTACCCCTGGGGCCACGGTTCGCACGCCGAGTACGTGATCGCACCGGTGCGGGCCCTCGCGCACAAGCCGGCGTCGATCGACCACACGCAGGCGGGCGCGCTGCCCCTCGTGTCGCTGACCGCCTGGCAGGCGCTGGTCGAGAACGCCGAACTGCGGCCGGGACAGCGGGTGTTGATCCACGCGGCGGCCGGCGGGGTGGGTCATGTGGCCGTGCAGATCGCCAAGGCGCGCGGCGCGTACGTGATCGGTACCGCGAGCGCGGGCAAGCACGACTTCCTGCGCGAGCTGGGCGTGGACGAGGTGATCGACTACCGGGAGACCGACTTCACAGAGGCGGTGAAGGACGTCGACGTGGTGCTGGACACGCTCGGCGGCGAGACGTCCGTGGCCTCGCTGCGGGTGCTGCGGCCGGGCGGGATCGTGGTGTCGATCCTGCCGGTCGGCTCGGACGAGTTCGCCACGGAGGCCGAGCGGCTCGGGGTGCGGGCCCTGCGGATGCTGGTGGACGCCGACCGCGCCGGGATGGACGCGATCGCGGACCTGGTGGAGAAGGGCGAGCTGCGGCCCACGATCGCGGGGACGTTCCCGCTGGCCGGTGCCGCCGAGGCGCACGAGCTCGGCGACACCGGCCGTACGACCGGGAAGCTGGTCCTGGTGGTCGACTGACCGCTCAGAACGTCAGCACGGGCTTGATCGCCTTGCCCGCGCCCATGTCCCGCACCGCCTGGTCGATGTCCGCGAACGGATAGGTACTGATCAGGCGGTGCAGCGGGAGCCGTCCCTCCTTCACCAGACGGACCAGGGCGGGGATGAAGCTCTGCGTCTCCGCGTCACCGAGGGTCAGCCCGACGACCCGCTTGCCGCCGAGAAGGCCGTTGACGTCGAGGGAGACCTCGGTGCCGAACGGCGGGGCTCCGACGACGACCAGCGTGCCGCGGGCGCCGAGCGCGTCGACGCCCTGGCGCAGCACACCCACGTTGCCCGTGGTCTCCACGATGCCGTCCGCGCCCTGCCCGCCGGTGATCCCGGCGAGCGCCTCCCCGAGGTCCTCCTCGCCGGCGTTCACCGTGTGGGTGGCGCCCAACTCCTTGGCCAGGGCGAGGCGTTCGCCGACCCGGTCGACGGCGACGATCGTCGTGGCCGGGGTGAGGGCGGCGGCCATGACCGCGGACAGGCCCACGGCTCCGGCGCCGAGGACGACGACCGTGGCACCGGTGACGGGCTTCAGTACGTTCCACACGGCGCCGACGCCGGTCTGCACACCGCAGCCGAGCGGGGCGATCGACTCCAGCGGCACGTCGGGGTCGACCTTGACGAGGCTGCGTTCGTCGACCAGGGCGTGCTCGGCGAAGGAGGACTGGCCGAAGAAGTGCCCGCCGAGCGGCTCGCCGTCCCGGCTGATGGTGCTGGTGCCGTCGGCCCGGCGGCCGCCGAGGAGGTTCAGCGGCAGCCAGGTGGCGCAGTAGGCGGGGTGGCCGCCGTCGCAGTTGCGGCAGTCGCCGCAGGAGGTGAAGGACAGCACGACATGGTCGCCGGGAGCCACTCCGGTGACGGCCGAGCCGACCGCCTCGACGACTCCCGCGCCCTCGTGGCCGAGGACGCCGGGCAGCGGGAAGGGCAGGCCGCCGCTCGCCACACCGAGGTCGGTGTGGCACAGGCCGGTGGCGACCATGCGGACGAGCGCCTCGCGGGGGCCCGGCTCGTCGAGGGTGACGTCGGAGAGGGTGAAGGGTGCGCCGCCGGACTCGACGACCGCGGCACGGGTGGTGAGGGACATCGCAGGGACTCCTTGGAAGGTGCTCAGTCGAGCGAGACGACGACGGACTTGACCTTGGTGTAGGCGTCGAGCGCCTCGGGGCCGTACTCGCGGCCGTAGCCGGAGTCCTTGACCCCGCCGAAGGGCATCGCGGGGTCGAGCATCGCCCAGTCGTTGATCCAGACGACGCCGGCCTGGAGGCGGTCGGCGATCCGGTGGGCGCGGGCGAGGTTGGTCGTCTGGACACCCGAAGCCAGGCCGTAGGGCGTGGAGTTGGCGAGGGCGACGGCCTCGTCCTCGGTGTCGAAGGGCTGCACGGTCAGGACCGGTCCGAAGACCTCCTCCTGCACGACCCGGGAGTCGTTGGAGAGGTCGGCGATCACCGTGGGCTTGTAGTAGAAGCCGCCGTCCAGGTCGAGGCGCTCACCGCCGCAGACGATGCGGCCGCCCTCCTTGCGGGCCAGGTCGACGTACTCCTCGACCTTCTTCAGGTGCTTGTCCCCCGCCATCGGGCCGACGACGGTCCCGGGGTCGCGCGGGTCGCCGACCGGCACGCCGGGCACGGCGTCGGCGAGGATGCCGAGCAGGGTGCTGTAGACCGAGCGGGCCACGAGCAGGCGGGGGCCGCCCATGCAGAACTGGCCGGTGTTGAAGACGAACGCCTTGATGATCGCGCCGACCGCCTTCTCCAGGTCGGCGTCCTCGAAGACGATGTTGGCCGCGTTGCCGCCGAGTTCCATGGTGACGGGCTTGAGGGCCTCGCCGGCGGTGGCGGCCACGTGCCGGCCGGTCGCGGTGGAGCCGGTGAAGGCGACCTTGTCGATGCCGCGGTGGCGCAGCAGGGCCTCGCCGGCCACCGGCCCGGTGCCGGTGACGACGTTGACCACGCCGTCCGGGACGCCTGCCTTCTGGAACAGCGCGGCCATGTAGAGGGCGCTGAGCGGGGTCTCGTCGGCCGGCTTGTGCACGACCGTGTTCCCGGCGGCCAGCGCGGGGCCGATCTTGGAACCGGCGAGGATCAGCGGGAAGTTGAAGGGGCTGATCGCGGCGACCACGCCGAGCGGCTCGCGCTTGGTGTAGGCGAGGGCGTTCATGGGCGTGTTCCGGACGGAGCCGTCCAGCGAGTGGGCCCGGGCCGCGAAGTACTCGTAGTCGTTGGCCGCGTTGGTCACGTCCACCGCGTGGCACAGCGAGATCGGCTTGCCGACGTCGAGACTCTCCAGCTGGGCGAGTTCGTCGGCGTTCTCGCGGATCAGCTCGGCGACCCGGTGCAGGATCCGGCCCCGCTCGCGCCCGCTGAGCCCGGACCAGGTGCCGCCGTCGAAGGCCTCCCGGGCGGCGCGGACGGCCGCGTCCACGTCGGCCGCGCCGGCCTCGGCGACGGTGGTGACGACCACACCCCGGGACGGGTCGACCACCTCGGTGCGCGTGCCGTCGGCGGCCTCACGCCACTGGCCGCCCACAAACAGCCGTCCGGGTTCGATCTCGATGGGGGACATCGCCGCTCCTCAGCTTCGTCGCCAAGATTTCAACCAACAGGATTCCTGTTGGTTCGCAGTCTCTTTACAGACAGGTTTCCTGTCAATGCTCTAGCCTGAACCCATGCTCGACACACAGGTGACCAAGGCGCCCCCGTCGCTCCTCTACATGGTGAAACAGGTGGAGCTCGTCGTCCGTTCCCATCTGGACGAGCTGGTCAAGCCGTCCGGGATCACCGCGCTGCAGTACACGGCCCTCACCGTGCTGGAGCGGCACGACGGACTGTCGGCGGCGCAGCTGGCCCGGGACTCGTTCGTCACCGCCCAGTCGATCGCCGATCTCGTGCGCTCCCTGGAGACCCGCGGGCTGGTGCGGCGGGAGCGCAATCCGAAGAACCGCCGCGAGCTGCTGATCCTGCTGACCGAGGAGGGCCGCGAGCTGCTCGCGCGGCACGAGGGTCCCGTGCGGGAGCTGGAGGAGCGGATGGTCAGGGACCTCACCGCGCACCAGACCGAGCAGTTCCGTCAAGCGCTGACCACGGCCTGGCACGCCTTGTCATGAGCCGGGCGCGAGCCCCGCGCGAACCGGTTGCGAACCGGCGGTCGCAATTCGGAGACATATGTCAATCGAACATGCTCAAATTCACTCCATCGAGGGTAACTTGCAGGGCGGGGAAAGGAATTGCGCGCATCCCACGCCCCCCAAGGAGCTGGTTGGAGGCGACGTCGTCGTGCAGCAGGAACCCGCGCCGCCGTCCCGGCATCTGCGCGTCCGCGAGGACCGCGGTCACACGGTCCTGGAGTTCCGCGGGGAGATCGACATCGCCGCGGCCGAGGAGCTCCTCCCCCATCTGGACCGCGTCACGCGACGTCCCGGCGCGCGGCTGGTCATCGATCTCAGTGGCGTGGAGTTCTTCGACTGCTCCGGTCTGCGCCTGCTGTACCGGGCCCGCTCGCGCGTCCTGGACAACAACGGCAGCCTGCTCCTGGTCTGCACGCACCCGCTCACCCTGCGCATCATCCGGGTGACCGGGCTGGCCCGGCTGCTGCCCCCGCTGCCGTCGCTGGAAGCGGCCCTGGGCCAGCCGGAGACCACGTCCGAGACGTTATGACACATCACCCGGGGCCGCGTCGAACAGGGCGCTGACGGACTCACCGTTGTGAATGCGCCGCACCGCCTCGGCGAGCGCGGGGGCGATGGACAGGATCCGCAGCTTGTCGGTGCGTTCCTCGTCGGGGACCGGCACGGTGTTGGTGCACACGATCTCCAGCACGTCGGGCTGCTCGCCGATCCGCTTCAGCGCCCCGTCCGCGAACAACCCGTGCGTGCACGCGACCCGGATGGAGCGCGGGCCCAGATCCCGCAGTCGGTCGAGGAGTTCCAGAACCGTACTGCCCTTGGCGATCTCGTCGTCCAGCACGATGACATCCCGGTCGGCGACCTCGCCGATGACATCGCTGATGCTGACCCGGTCGTCGGCGAACCGCTGCTTGGCGCCCGCGGCCACCTGCGCGCCTATCAGCCGGGCGAAGGCGGCCGCCTCCTTGGCGTTGCCGAGGTCCGGGGAGACGACGGTGGTGCGGGTCAGGTCGTACTGCCGGAAGTGCGCGGCCAGCTCACGCAGCGCGTGCAGATGGTCGACGGGCACCGAGAAGAACCCGTGGACCTGCGGGGAGTGCAGGGTCATGGCGAGGACGCGGCTCGCGCCCGCCGACACCATCAGGTCGGCGACGAGGCGGCCGCCCAGGGAGATGCGGGGCGCGTCCTTCTTGTCGGAGCGCGCGTAGGAGTAGTGCGGCATGACGACGCTGATCCGGCGCGCCGAGGCACCGCGGGCCGCGTCGCACATCAGCAGCAGCTCCACCAGGTGCTCCTGGACCGGCCTGACCAGCGGCTGGATGAGGAAGACGTCCCGCTCCCGGCAGTTCGCCTGGAGCTGCACCTCCAGGCAGTCGTTGGCGAACCGGCTGACCCGGGTGGGGCTGAGCGGCACCCCCAGTTGCGCGCAGACCTCCGCCGCCAGCTCGGGGTGGGCGCTACCGCTGAACACGGCGATGTCTCGCACGGGCCTGCTCCTCAGATGATCATCTCGGGCTGCCGGGCTCATGCTACTGGTCCACGCACCGGCCGCCCGGCCGCCGATATTCGGTTGCGGTCCCCCTGAGGAGGGGCGACATCATGGCGATGTCCGAGCCCTCTCACGTCAGGATCCCTCGCATGCGCCGACTCCTCGAATCGACCCAGCGCCCCCTTCGGCCCACGGTTCTCGAGGACTCGACCCCGTATGCACACCCTGAACATCGGAATTCTGGCCCACGTCGACGCCGGTAAGACCAGCCTCACCGAGCGTCTGCTGTTCGACCACGGCGCGATCGACCGGCTCGGCGGCGTCGACACGGGTGACACCCGCACGGACGACGGCGCGATCGAACGGCAGCGCGGTATCACCATCCGCTCCGCGGTCGCCTCGTTCACCGTCGGTGACACCCGGATCAACCTCATCGACACCCCCGGGCACTCCGACTTCATCGCCGAGGTCGAGCGCGCCCTGGAGGTCCTCGACGGTGCGGTGCTGCTGCTGTCCGCCGTGGAGGGTGTCCAGGCGCAGACCCGTGTGCTGATGCGGACCCTGCGCGGGCTGCGGCTGCCCACGCTGGTCTTCGTCAACAAGATCGACCGGGCGGGCGCCCGCGACACGGGCCTGCTGGCGGACATCCGGCGCAGGCTCACGCCGTCCATGGCCCCGCTCACGGAGGTGACGGGCATCGGCACGTCCGGTGCCGCGGTGGCCGCCCTGCCCGAGGACAGCCGGCTTGCCGAGGCTCTCGCCGAGGTCGACCACGACATCCTGGCGGCGGTCGTGGACGGTCCCGGGCCCACCCCGGACGACCTCCACAAGGCCCTGGCCGCCCGCACGGCGGACGGCTCCTTCCACCCGGTGTTCTTCGGCTCCGCCCTCGGCGGCCAGGGCATCCCCGACCTCGTGAACGGGATGGTCCGGCTGCTCCCCCGCCCTGCCGTGACGCCCACGGGTGCTCCGCGCGGGACGGTCTTCGCGGTCCGGCCCGGGTCCGGCGGCGAGCGCACCGCATATCTGCGGCTGTACGGCGGTGAGGTGACGGAACGTCAGCGCCTCACCTTTCTCAGGCGTGAGGCGGACGGCGCGACCAGCAGGGTGTCCGGGCGGGTCACCCACCTCGGCGAGCCGCTCACCGCGGGGGGCATCGCCGCGTTGACGTTCTCCCGCGCCCTGCGCGTGGGCGACCGCCTCGGCGAACTCACCGACAGCGCACCGCGGTTCGCTCCCCCGACCCTGGAGACCCTGGTCACCGCCCGTCATCAGGGACAGGCGGCCCGGCTGCGCTCGGCGCTGCTCGCCCTCGCCGACCGGGATCCCCTGATCCACGCCCGCCCCACGACCGGAGGCGCCACCACCCTCCTCCTCTACGGCGAGGTCCAGATGGAGGTGCTCGCGGCGACCCTCGTCCAGGAGTTCGGCGTTGAGGCGGACTTCGAACCGGCCCGGGTCCGGTATCTGGAGCGTCCGCGCGGTACCGGGGAAGCCGGCGAAGGGAATCCGTGGCATCTCGGGACCCGTTACTGGGCGACGGTCGGGCTGCGCGTCGAGCCGGGCGAGCGTGGTTCCGGCGGGGTGTTCGCGTACGAGACCGAACTCGGCGCGCTCCCCCGGGCGTTCCATCAGGCCATCGAGGAGACGGTCCGTGCGAGCATGCGTTCCGGACTGACCGGCGCGACCGTGACGGACTACCGGGTCACTCTGATCCGCTCCGGTTTCGCGGCACCGCTCAGCACCGCCGCCGACTTCCGGGGACTCACGCCGATCGTGCTGCGCCGGGCCCTGGTGCGGGCCGGAACACGGCTGTTCGAGCCGTGCCACGCGTTCGAGGCGGAGATCCCCCTCGACGCGCTGGCTCCGGTGACCGCGCAACTGGCTTCAGCGGGGGCGGAGTTCACGGGCACGACCGGAGGCACCACCGCATGGCTGATCACCGGGGAACTCCCGGCCCGGCGGGTGCGCGAGGTCGAACTGCGGCTGCCCGGGCTCACACACGGTGAGGGGGTGTGGTGGTCCAGGCCCTCGGGCGACCGGGAACTCAAGCCCCACTAGGAGTGCTCACCAGGACACCGGCAGCCGCCGCGGCCCCCGGGTCATCTGTCCCTCCCGCCACGCGATCGTCTCCGGCGTGAACTCGGCCCGCAGGCCCGGGAACCGGACCGCCAGCCGGTGCAGGGCCAGGCCCAGTTCCAGGCGGGCCAGCCACGCGCCCAGGCAGTGGTGGGGGCCGGCGCCGAAGACCACGCTCGGTGTCGTCAGCGGGGCGAACAGGTCGGTCTCCTCGGGCCGCGGGAAGACGTCCGGGTCCCTGTTCGCCGCGTTGGTCTGGACGGCGACCACCGCCCCGGCCGGAATCGTCACTCCGCCGACCTCGGCCTCCTCGACCGCCCGGCGGATCAGGCCGGGCAGCACCCGGCCCTCGCTCAGCGGGATCGTCCGCAGCAGCTGTTCGACGGCGGTCTCGGCGGCCTCCTGGCTCTCGGCGAGACCGGGCCAGGCGTGGCGCCCGTCGGTGAGGAGGTGAACGACGATGTTGCCGAGGGCCGTCATCGTCGTCTCGTGTCCGGCGACGACCAGGCCGAGGACCAGGACGACCAGGCGCGGCTCCTCGATCCCGAGGCCGTCGCCCGCGACGACCAGGGCGCTCACCAGGTCCTCGCCCGGCTCCTTGCGCCGCTCGGCGACCAGTTCCGCGCAGAACTGGCCGAACTCCCGCATGGCCGTGCCGACCTCCTCGGCGGTGTGGGCGCCGCCGGACAGGGCGTGGTCGGCCCAGTCGCGGATGCGCTCCCAGTCGGCGTGTTCCAGCCCCATCAGCCGGGAGATCACCGAGACCGGCAGGCGGCGGGTGAACGCCTCGACGATGTCGGCGGGCTGCGGCTGCCGGGCCAGGTCGTCGAGGAGGGTCTCCACCACGGAGGCGGTCCAGGGCCGCCAGCGGGCGACGGCGCGCGGGGTGAAGGCCCGCTGGACCGTGCCCCGCAGCAGTTGGTGAGGCGGTCCGTCCTGGTTGAGGAGGCCGTCCGGGGAGTCCAGCAGGTTCGGCACCAGGAGCAGCGGCGGGGCGTCCTCGTCCCGGAGCGACTTCCTGTCGAAGCGGGGGTCCATGAGCACCTGGCGCACGTCGGAGTAGCGGGTGACGAGCCAGACCGGGGTGCCGGTGGCCAGGCTGGTGAGCCGTGGCGGGCCGTTCTCGGGCAGGGGGATGCGGTGCATGGGACGAAGGGTCCGGGCCGTACTGTCTGTGCTCATCCGGGTCTCCAGACACGCCGGTACGCAGAGTTCTCCACGCTAGTGCGCCCCGCTGTGTCCCGGCAGTGTCCCAATCGGCCAACAAGACGGCACGGCAGGGCTTTTGGGGGTCATCCCTGGGCATCCGTGCATCTAGGAAGGAGGGCCGTCGCATGACGACTCCCATCAGGCGCGTGTCCAGGCGCATGCCCGGCTGGGCGAAGGTACTGACCGCCGTCGTGGTGGTGCTCGTGGTGTTCTTCGCCGGGATCCGGTTCAGTGTGCTCCCCGGCCTCAAGGACCTGTTCGGCACCGAGACCCACGACCGTTCGGGTCCCGCACTTCTGGAGTCCATCCAGGACATCAGCCGTTACGACGCGGCCTCCGGCAATTTCCAGGTCGTCGTGGACCTGGAGAAGGACACCAAGTTCCTGCCCGACGCGATCCGCGGCTCCCGCACCCTGTACGTGGGGGCGGGCGCCGTCGACGCCTATGTCGACCTCGGCAAGGTCGCCAAGAACGACGTGACGGTCAACGAGGACCGCACGGCCGCCACGCTCCATCTGCCGCACGCCCGGCTGGGCAAGGCCACGCTGGACGCCGACCGCTCCTACGCCGTCTCCAAGCAGCGCGGTCTGCTCGACCGGCTCGGCGACTTCTTCTCCGACAACCCCAACAGCGAACAGGCCGTGCAGAAGCTCGCGGTGAAGCACATCACCGAGGCGGCGAAGGAGAGCGAGCTGACCAAGCGGGCCGAGACCAACACCACCACCATGCTCAAGGGGTTGCTGGGTTCGCTCGGCTTCAAGAAGGTCGAGGTCACCTACGGCAGCTGATCAGCCGCCGAGCATGCCCGGCAGGGTGAGGGCACCGAGCACGGTGGTGCCGACCAGGATCCACGCCACGTAGTCGCCGACGTGCCCGGACTGCAGGCGCCGCAGCGGCAGCGCCCGGTCCGGTGCGGCGAAGGGCTGCGGGCGGGTGACGGCGAGGAGGGCGAGGGCCCCGGCCAGCAGGGTCGAGACCAGGCCCAGCAGGATGCCGGCCGGGGTCCAGTGGACGGAGGTGAACACGCCCGCCGATCCGGTCTCGTTGACCGAGCGGGCGACCACCTTCGCGAAACCGGGGGCCACGCCGACGGTGAGGGATGCGGCGAGCAGCAGGGCGGGCACCGCGGTCATGGTGTCCGGGATCCGGCTGAGCCGGTGCCGGGTCTCGGGCCGCTCCCCGGAGCCGGTGGTCTCATATCCGGAACCGCTCTCGGGTCTGGGGCCGAGACCCAGGAACACCCGGGCGGCGACCCGCAGCACCGCAGCCGCGGTGACCGCGCTCGCCGCCACATAGAGCACGGTGAGCGGGCCGCCCACGGCCTCCTCGGTGACGGACTTGCCGAGTGCCGTGCCGAAGGGCGGCAGACCCGCGAGACCGAGCGCGCCGAGGACGAACAGCACGGCGACACCCTTCAGTTCCCGTGCCCTGCCGTGCAGGGCGTGCTCGTCGACGCTGCCGTAGCGGTCGAGGAGGATGCCGGTGCAGGCGAACAGGGCCGCCTTCACTCCCGCGTGGCCGAGGACGTACAGGGCGATCCCGTCGTCGGCCTCGGGCTTCAGGACGCCGATGCCGATGAGGAAGAGCCCGGTGTGGGCGACCGTCGAGTAGGCGAGGAGCCGTTTGATGTGCCGCTGGTACCAGCACATCACCGTGCCGATCACGGCCGTCAGCGCGCCCAGCGCCACGAGGGCCCGCTGGAACTCCGGGGCCGGGACGCCTCCGGGTCCGGAGAAGACGGTGCCGTAGACGCGCCAGACGCCGAAGGTGCCGAGTTCGACCATGACGCCCGACAGCAGCATGCACACGGGGGTGGGGGCGACGGCGTGCGCGTCGGGCAGCCAGAAGTGGAAGGGGACGGCGGCCGCCTTGATCAGCAGTCCGGTCATGATCAGGACGAACGCGGCGAGGACCAGGGCGTCGGGGCGGCCGTGCGCGTCGAGGCCGCGCCCGATCCGGTGCATGCCCAGCTCAGCGGTGCGCGCGTACAGCAGTCCGATGCCCATGAGCATGGCGTAGGCGCCGAGCGAGGTGACGACCGCGAAGGTCAGCGCGCCCTGGACGGCCCTGGCCTCCTCGACCCGGTGGCCGGTGAGGGCGTACGCCACGACGCTCATCAGCTCGAACCACACGAACGCGTTGAACAGGTCGCCCGCGATCGCGAACCCGCACATGCCGCCCTGGAACAGCAGCAGAAGCGCGGGGAAGGACCCGGCGTGGCCGCTGGGCGGCTCGTCGAAGTAGTGCCAGGAGTACGCCAGTGCCGACAGGGTGAGCAGGGAGGCGAGCGCCGCCATGCCGAGGCCGGGTCCGTCGCCGAGCAGGACGATGCCCACGCTCCGTCCGTCCACGGGCGTCCAGCCGCCGGCCCATTCCAGGTAGGGCGGGGAGGAGTGCAGCAGGAGGACGAGCGCGAGGGCGGCCGTGCCCGCCGAGACCGCGCAGCCGACGGTCTCGGCGACGGGCCGGGGCACCAGGCGGCCGCCCGCGACCAGCAGGGCGGCGCCGAGCAGCGGTACGGCCACCAGCAGGGGCAGCAGGTCGCCCATCAGCCGCGCAGCTCGGAGAGTTCGTCGGGGTCGACGGTGCCGTGCCGTTTGGAGATCTGCACGACGAGGGCGAGCAGCAGGGCGGTGACGGTGGCGCCGACCACGACGTCGGTCAGCGTCAGGGCCTGCACGACCGGGTCGACGACCGGGCGCGAGCCGGGCTTCAGGTCGGAGAAGACGGGGGCCGTGGCGCCGTCGCGGTAGCCGACGGCCAGCAGCAGGACGTAGGTGCCGGCCTGGCACACGGACAGGCAGCCGACGGCGTGGATCAGGTCGCGGCTGGTGGCGAGGCCGTAGCAGCCGGCCAGGAAGACCCAGCCGGCGACCAGATAGGGAAAGACATCCATCACTTCCCGTTCCCCTCCTCGATCTCGACGGTCTGGTCCAGGAAGCGGGCGAGCAGGACGACGACCGCGCAGGCGACCTCCATGCCGACGGCCGCGTTCAGCAGGGGCACGGTGCCCGCGGAGGACAGGGTGTTGAAGGTGCCGTACGGCAGCACGGTGTTGGCGAGGAAGGCCGTACCGCCGATCAGTCCCGCGAGGCCGGTGACGACGTAGGCGGAGGTGGCGATCGCGTCGCCGGTCTCGTACAGGGCGACCGGCCGGACGCGTTCCAGGGCCCGGTAGTCGGCGCCCAGGTAGAGCAGGTGCAGGGAGGTCGCGGCGACGACCCCGCCCTGGAAGCCGCCGCCGGGGCTGAGCTGGCCGTGGGCGATCACGTAGAGGCCGGTGAGCAGGGCGACGGGGAGGACGAGGAGGGCGTAGCGGCGGACCGGGCGGGCCACCTTCTCGGCGGCCGCGTGGTCGCGGTGTTCCTCGCGGGTCTGCCGCAGCAGGATCAGGCAGCCGATGACGGCGGCGAAGAGGATGGTCATCTCGCCGAGGGTGTCGAAGGCCCGCTGGTCGAAGTTGACGGAGGCGATGGTGTTGGCGGTGCGCCGGGCCAGGGAGGCGTGGACGGCGCGGTCGCCGTAGGGGTGGTGGTCGCCGCCGAAGGCGGGCAGGTCGAGGGCGGCCGCCACGAAGAGCGCGGCGAGGCCCGCGCCGCCCACCGCCAGGAGCCACAACCGGGCGCGCCTGCTCACCGGCGGTGCCCTTCCTTCTTCCCGCGCCGCCTGACCTTGTGGACGGCGAGCAGCAGCAACAGCGGGGTGAGGGCGGAGCCCACGGCCAGCTGGGAGAGGGCGACGTCCGGTGCCTGGAGCACGGTGAACAGGACGGCGAGGACCACACCGAGCACGGACAGGACCAGGGCCTGGCGGACGGGGTCACGGGTGGCCACCGCCGCTGTCGCGGAGAGGGCGACCAGGAGCAGGGCGACGACGATCACCGCGTCAGCCACGGCCGGCCTCCGGGAATCCGCCGGACAGGGCGCGTGAGGCGATGATGTTCCCGCCGATCAGCAGGGCTCCGACGACCAGGAGCTTGGCCATCGCCCTGCCCGGTCCGGTGGCCACGCACAGCGCGGGGACGACCACCGCGCCCACGGCGGCGGCCGCGTAGGTCAGGCCCCAGGCGCGCGGCGGGTCCTTTGCCACTTCGTCGGCGAGCAGACGGGCGAAGACGAGTGTGCCGACCGGGCCCAGCAGGGCGAGCACCAGGGCGAGATCGACGTAGGACGGACGGTCGTAGCCCTGGGCGAGCAGCAGGAGGGCGGGGCAGGCGAACGCGGTGCACAGGTTCTGTGCCACGACCCGGCGCCTGAGCGGGCCGGTGGCGACGCCCCACACGGTGGCGCCCACTCCCCCGCCGAGGACGAGGGTGGCCACCAGGATCCAGCCGTTCACCGTCCGGTCACCGCCCGTCGGGCGGCCCGGGCGGCGAGTGCGCCGAGGGCGGCGACGGCCGCGCCGACCACGAGTTCCAGGGTGTCCACGGTGCTGATGAGCACGAGCCAGAGCAGGGCGAGCGCGGTCCACCAGGCGAGGAGTTCGGCCGCGGCGAGGAGCGGCGGACGCCCGTCCATGCGCGACCTCCTCGGGGCCTCGACCGGCTGACATGTGCGTCGCGCGCCATCCAAACACCGTCGCGGGGGCGTGCGGTGGCGACGCGCGCGGTCCTCAGCCCGGAGTGCCCCGACCGTACGAAGGGAAACCGGGGGCCTGTCGGGGCGCGCGGGCATTCTCGGGTCGTTCAGGGGTAATCGCCTTTCGACACGGGGAAGTTGCAGAGTGGAGGATCTGATGGCCTGGGCGCCCTCACGTTCGCGAGCGGGGTCAGACACCGGCACCGCCAAGACCGAGCGCGCGGTGAAGCCCGCCCGCCCGCGGCGCGATCCGGTCTCGCTCGTCGTCCGTTTCGTGGCGATGGTGTTCGCCTTCGCGTTCATGGTGGCGTTCGCCGTGGTCCTGGCCCGGCTCACCCTCGAACCGTCGCCCGCGTCGGTGGACCTGACCCACACCAACCTGCACCCCGGCGCTTCCCTCAAGGCCTATCTGGACCAGCCCGAGATGCGGGACGCGGTCAAGCAGATCGGCGGGAACATCCTGCTGGGCGTGCCGTTCGGGATCCTGGTGCCGATCGTGGCGCCCAGGACCCGCGGCCTGCTGCGGATCCTGCTGCTGACGGCCGTCGTGATGCTGCTGGTCGAGTTCGCGCAGGGCGCCCTGGTGGAGGGTCGGGCCTTCGACATCGACGACGTCATCCTGAACACGTCCGGCGCCCTGATCGGCTATCTGCTGCTGGGGCGGCGGCTGAGCCGGGCCGTGCACAAGCCCAGGAACAAGTCGTAGGGAGTCAGGACCGCCCTCGCGGAGCCGCCCGCCGTCACCGCTGCCGCAGCGGCGGTGAGGGCATGTGGCCCGCGTTCTGGATGCTCGGCACGCCCGTCAACTGGCCGGACTCGGGCGAGATCGACGTCATGGAGAACGTCGGCTTCGAGCCCTCGACCGTGCGCGGCACGATCCACGTTGGCCCGGCGACCCGGACGGGCAAGTGCGTGGACGTCGCCGGGGCGAATTCCGCGAACGGGACGTCAAGTGCCTGGACGTGACGGGCGGGCGGCACCGCGGACGGAACGGCGGTCCAGCTCTACGACTGCAACGGCTCCGGGGCCCAGCGGTGGACCGTCACCGGCGCACGCGACATCGTCAACCCGCAGGCCGGCAAGTGCCTCGACGCGACCGGCAACAGCTCCGCCGACGGCACCCGGCTGCGGCTGTGGACCTGCGCGGGCGGTGCCGGCCAGAAGGGGACGGCCGGCTGGGCCGGGCGGGTCAGTGCCGGGTCCAGGTGAACTTGTCGCCGCCCACCCAGCGGACCACGTCCGGGTCGTCCAGGTCGTGGACCGTGATGCCGAAGGCGGCGGCCGCCTCCAGCACGTCGGTGACGGTCCTCGCCTCGCCGACCACCTCTCCGTCGATCTCCACGATCCGGAACGGCGGTGTGGTCGGCTGGACCCCGAGCACGATGATCCGCGGGTTGGCGATGTGCGGGCTGGCGATTTCGGTCATGGAACGAGCGTAGAACGCATCCCCCGGGACGGAGAGGCGGGCGTGTCCACGCCGTCGCCGGAACGGGTGCGCAGGCTCAGGGGCGGCGCCACTCGTCGTCGCCGAGGTGCGAGCCGGCCTGCGGGCCCATGCGGAGCATCCCGCCGTCGACGCTCCACGACGCGCCGGTGACGTAGGTGGCCTCGGGGCCGGCGAGGAAGGCGATCACGGCGGCGACCTCGCGGGCGTCACCCGGGCGGCCGAGCGGGACGCCGGGACGCTCCTCGGTGTGCACGTCGGTGTCCTCCTGGCCCGTCATCGGGGTGGCGATCTCGCCGGGCGCGACCGCGTTGACGGTGATGCCGTGCTCGGCGAGTTCCAGGGCCATGACCTGGGTCAGCAGTCCGAGGCCGCCCTTGGCCGCGCAGTAGGGGGCCGCGCCGACCCGGGGCTGGTGCTCGTGCACGGAGGTCACGTTGACGATCCGGCCGCCGGAGCCCTGCCGGATCATGTGCCGGGCGGCCCGCTGACCGCACAGGAAGGGGCCGAGCAGGTCGACGTCCAGGACCTCGCGGACGGTGTCGAGCTCCAGGTCGAGGAAGGGTGTCATGGTGCCGGTGCCCGCGTTGTTGACCAGGACGTCGAGGCGGCCGAGCCGGTCGCACAGCTCGTCGACGGTGTCGGCGGCGGCGGGCAGCCGGGTGAGGTCCGTCCGAGCCACGGCCGCCCGCTGCCCGAGGGCACGGACCTCCTCGGCGGTCCCCTCGGCGCCCTTCAGGTCGCTGTGCCAGGTGATGCCGATGTCCATGCCCGCCCGGGCCAGCCGGACGGCGGTGGCCCTGCCGATGCCGGAGTCGGCTCCGGTGATCACGGCCACCTTGGTGCGGGGTGCGGTGGGGGCGGACATCCGGGCCTCCTCGGGGGCGTGGGGTCGTCGGGGGCGGGGGTCGTCGGGGGGCGTGGGGTTGTCGGGGACGACGAGGCATCGCAGTACCCGGCGGGGTACGGCACAAACCGCCCGCCCGTCGTGCGGGCCCCGTGGGCGTGGGGAACTCTGGAGGAGGAGGTGGCCATGGATCCCGTCGAGGCCCTGGAACGGATCGCCTTCCTGCTGGAGCGCTCCCTGGCACCGACGTACCGCGTCCGTGCCTTCCGTACGGCGGCCCGGGTGCTGTCCGGACTGCCGTCGGACGAGGTGCGCGAGCGGGCGGAGGCCGGATCGCTGGAGTCGCTCAAGGGGGTCGGCCCGAAGACGGCCCAGGTGGTGCGCGAGGCGCTGGCCGGAGGGGTGCCCGGCTATCTGGACAAGCTGGAGGCGGAGTCCACGGCGCCGCGGACCGGGGGCGGTCAGAAGCTGCGGGCGCTGCTGCGCGGCGACTGCCATCTGCACTCCGACTGGTCGGACGGCGGCAGCCCGATCGAGGAGATGGGCCGGACCGCGGCGGAGCTCGGCCACGAGTGGGCGGTGCTGACCGACCACTCGCCGCGGCTGACCGTGGCCCGGGGTCTTTCCCCTGAGCGGCTGCGGGAGCAGCTGGACGTGGTGGCGGCCCTCAACGAGACCTGGGCGCCGTTCCGGCTGCTCACCGGTATCGAGTGCGACATCCTCGACGACGGCTCACTGGACCAGGAACCCGAACTCCTGGAACGCCTCGACGTGGTGGTCGTGTCCGTGCACTCCAAGCTGCGCATGGACGCCCGCTCGATGACCCGGCGCATGGTGGCGGCCGTACGGAATCCGCACGCGGACGTCCTCGGGCACTGCACGGGGCGGCTGGTGACCGGGCGCGGACGGCCGGAGTCGGAGTTCGACGCGGACGAGGTGTTCGCCGCGTGCGCCGAATCGGGCACGGCCGTGGAGATCAACAGCCGCCCCGAGCGCCTGGACCCGCCGCGCCGGCTGCTGCGCAAGGCGGTCGAGGCGGGTGCGCTGTTCTCGGTCGACACCGACGCGCACGCTCCCGGCCAGCTCGACTGGCAGGTCCTCGGGTGCGCGCGGGCCGAGGAGTGCGGGGTGCCGGCCGAGCGGATCGTGACCACGTGGGGCCTCGAGGAGTTGCTGGCCTGGTCCCGGGAAGGGCGGGTACCGGCCCGAGTGGCGGGCGCCTGAGGTGGTACTCGTGCGATCCGACAGGAAAGGAGCGGTTCATGGAACGGGCGGCAGTGTTCGACGTCGACGGCACCCTCGTCGACACCAACCACCTGCATGTGACGACCTGGTGGGAGGCGCTGCGGCAGGCGGGCCACCGGGTGCCGATGCACGCCGTCCACCGGGCCATCGGACTCGGCTCCGACGACCTCGTCGCCCATCTGCTGGGCGACGACCGCGACAAGGACCAGGACGCCGAACTCAGCGCCGCTCACAAGGCCCTGTACGGGCAGTACTTCGACCGGCTGCCCGCCCTCCAGGACGCGGGCCGGCTGCTGCGGCACCTCGACCACGCGGGCTGGCGGGTCGTGCTCGCCACCTCCGCGGGCGGGGCGGAACTGTCCGCGCTGCGCCGGGCCATCGACGCGGACGACGCGATCATGGCCACCGCGAGCGCCGACGACGTCGAGGAGGGCAAGCCCGCCCCCGAGCCCGTCGAGCACGCGCTGGAGCTGGCCGGGGTGCCCGCCGAGCGCGCGGTCCTCGTCGGCGACACCGTTTGGGACATGCAGGCCGGCAGCCGGGCGGGCGTGCGCTGCGTCGGTGTCCTGTGCGGCGGCATCCCCCGCGCCGACCTGGAGAAGGCGGGCGCGCAGGCGATCTACGACGATCCGGCCCATCTGCTGGCCTCCCTTGCGGACAGTCCCCTGGCATGACGTGCCGGACGGCACGGAACCCACAGATGATGACTGGAGTGACAGAAACGCTGCGCCGACAGCCCCGCCCGACGCACGCCCTGCGACAGGAGGCCAGCGCCGTCGGCCGGGCCGTCCGCGCCGCCTGGCGTGGGCCGGGGCGGGAGCGCGACCTGCTCGTGCAGTCGCTCAAGGCCTCGGCCGCGGCGATCCTGGCCTGGCTCGTGGCGGGCGTGTGGATGGGCGATCCGATGGCCCTGATGGCGCCGTGGGTGGCGGTGGTGCTGGTGCAGGCCACCGTGTACAGCTCGCTGATGCAGGCCGCGCGGCAGCTGGCGGCGATCTGCTGCGGGGCCGTGCTCGCGTCGCTGGCACTGGCCGCCACCGGGAGCACGCTGGGCGCCGTCGCCCTGTCCGTGCCGCTGCTGGTGCTCCTGGCGAACTGGCCGCGCTTCGGCGACCAGGGCATCTACGGCGCCACCACCGCGCTGTTCACCCTCGCCACCAGCTCCGCCGAGGCGTCCGCCGTGGGCCACCGGGTGGGCCAGGCGGCGCTCGGCGCGGTGATCGGGCTCGCGGTGAACGCGTTCGTGTTCCCGCCGATCCATCTGCGGGACGTACGGGAGAACCTCGCGGCGCTGGCCCGGGAGGCGGGCGACACCCTGCACACCGTGGCCGGTGACCTGCGGGACGGCGAGTGGGACACCCATGGCTGGTCGCGTGCCTCGGCCCGGCTGGAGCGGCGGCTCGAGGCGCTGCGCTCCGCCCGCGGCTGGAGCCGGGAGAGCCTGCGGCTGACCGCCGCCCCGTTGCGTGCCGTACGACGGCCTCCCGGGGGGCTTCCGCCGGAACAGGACGACGAGCGCTGGAGCCGGGTCACCGGGCACATCCGCGCGCTCACCCGGACCCTGGCCGTGGCCGCCGACGACGACCGCGCCCCCGCCCCGCCCGCCGGGGCCGTCCTCGACTCGTACGCCGATCTCCTCCAGCTGATCGGCGACGCCTGCCACGCGGAGAGCGAGCGGCTGCTCGCGGTCGGCGGGGAGGGCCGCCCGGACGACCACGCCGAGTCGGCTATGCGGGAGCTGCGCGGGCAGCTCCAGGACGGGCTGCGGGAGCACGCCGGGCAGGGCGCCGACGGCACGACCGTGCTGGGGACCCTGCTGCTGCAGGCCGAGAACCTGTGGAGCGAGACCGTTCCGGCAGGTCGGCACGGGTGACGCAGCTCACCTCCGATGGGCCCCGCTGACGGAACACCACAGCGTGGTTGCCCGTTGAACAGACCGTGGGTATGGATGGGACAGTGTCCCCGGGCCTCACCTTTTGCCCACAGGGACGATCGTTCGGCTGAAGCCCTGTGGAGCCTTTCGCCGAGAGGCGACCGCCATCCATACCCACCGCTTGACCGCCCCGACCGTGATTCCCCCGTCCGGTCGGGGCTTCCTCTTGTCCGGGCCCGGCGCGTCGCCGACGCGGCTTGACTTCGAGAGCACTCCAATTCGTAGCGTTCCCGTCATGAGCACTGCACAGCACAAGATCGGTTCGGGGTTCGGCGCCCACAGCACGGCCGACGACGTCCTCGCGGGCGTCGACCTCTCCGGCAAGCTCGCGATCGTCACCGGCGGCTACTCGGGGCTCGGTCTGGAGACCACCCGGGCCCTCACGAAGGCGGGCGCCCAGGTGGTCGTCCCGGCCCGGCGTCCCGACACCGCCTGGAAGGCCCTGGCCGGCCTGGAGGGCGTGGAGCTGGACGAGCTCGACCTCGGGGACCTGGACAGCGTGCGCGCCTTCGCCGAGCGGTTCCTGGAGTCGGGCCGCACGGTCGACTTCGTCATCGACAGCGCCGGGATCATGGCCTGCCCGGAGACCCGGGTCGGGCCGGGCTGGGAGGCGCAGTTCGCGACGAACCACCTCGGGCACTTCGCACTGGTCAACCGCTTGTGGCCGGCCATCGAGCCGGGCGGCGCCCGGGTGGTCTCGGTGTCCTCGCGCGCCCACCACTTCTCCGGGATGCGCTGGGACGACGTCCACTGGCGGACCGGCTACGACAAGTGGCAGGCCTACGGCCAGGCGAAGACCGCGAACGTCCTGTTCGCCGTCCACCTCGACAAGCTCGGCGCCGACCGCGGTGTGCGGGCCTTCTCGCTCCACCCGGGCGGCATCCTCACCCCGCTGCAGCGCCACCTCCCCAAGGCGGAGATGGTCGAGCGCGGCTGGATCGACGAGCAGGGCAACGCCCTCAACCCCTCCGGTTTCAAGAGCCCGGAGCAGGGCGCGGCCACGCAGGTGTGGGCGGCGACCTCGCCCCAGCTGGCCGGCCTGGGCGGCGTCTACCTGGAGGACTGCGACATCGCCGAGCCCGCGGTCGACGGCGACCAGAGCGGCGGCGTCAGGGCCTGGGCGACCGACCCGGAGCAGGCGGAGCGGCTGTGGACGCTGTCGGCGGAGCTGACGGGCGTGAACGCGTTCGCGTGAGCCGGCGGCTCCAGCGGCCCTGGAGCTCCTTCGAGCCGTACAGCGCGGCCGGTGCCCCCGTCTGCAGAGCCCAGTACCGGTCGCCGTAGGACCAGTGCCACCACTCGGTCGGGTAGTTGACCAGGCCCGCCGTGCTGAGCGCGTCGCCCAGCACGGCCCGGTTGGCCTTCGCCTCCTCGGTGATGTCGGCGGCGCCCGTGTAGCAGGCGCCGTCGCTCTCCTCCGGGTTGGCGTTCATCGCGGTGCCCAGGTCCAGTTCGCGGCCGTCGGCGTCGGCGAGGGTCAGGTCGACGGCCGCGCCGCGGGGAGACGTGGCGTCCGGCACCGGTGCGGATCCGTTCGGCGACCAGTCGGGGTGGAGGGCGCGCAGTTCGTCGGCGTACTTCACGGAACAGTGCCGCTGGAGCGCGGGCGGCCGGTATGCCTCCACGAAGAGCAGGCGCAGGCCGTCGGGCAGCAGGTCCTGTGCCCGCAGCAGCCGGTCGAGGACGCCCTGGCGCAGATAACCTCGGCGCCCGTGCTTGCGGTCGTCGACGAGTACCCGGCCGCGGACCCTGCCCCGCACCGCGTGCGCGGCCCGAGGCCGGGTACTCGGGGGGTTCCCCCGCCCCAGCGGCCCGAAGGAGCCGAAGGTGAGCACTTCAACCGGCAGCAGGATCGTGGTCACGGGCGCCACCGGCAACGTGGGAACCAGCGTGGTGCGCCTTCTCTCGGAGGATCCGGAGGTCGGCTCCGTACGGGGCCTGGCCCGGCGGATCCCGGACTGGTCGCCCGCGAAGACGGAGTGGTCCGCGGTCGACCTGGCGTCGGAGCGGTCCGATCTCGCCGAGGAGTTCGCGGGCGCCGACGCGGTGATCCATCTGGCCTGGGCGTTCCAGCCGACGCACGACCCGGCGACGACCTGGCGCACCAACGTGCTCGGCTCGATCCGGGTGTTCGAGGCGGTGGCGGCGGCCAAGGTGCCGACGCTGGTGCACGCCTCGTCCGTGGGCGCCTACTCCCCCGGCCCCAAGGAGCACGCGGTGGACGAGTCGTGGCCGACGCACGGCTGGCCGGACGCCGCGTACTGCCGGGAGAAGGCGTATCTGGAGCGCGCCCTGGACACCTTCGAGCGCGACCACCCCGCCGTCCGGGTCGTACGGATGCGTCCGGCGTTCCTGTTCAAGCGGGAGTCGGCGAGCGAGCAGCGCCGTATCTTCGGCGGGCGGTTCCTGCCGGGCCAGCTGGCCCGGCCCGAGCTGCTGCCCTTCCTGCCCGACGTCCCCGGACTGCGGGTGCAGGCGCTGCACACCGACGACGCCGCCCGGGCCTACCGGCTCGCCGTCCACTCGGACGTGCGGGGCGCCTTCAATCTGGCGGGCGAGCCGCCGGTGGACGCCGAGCTGCTGGCCGGGATGCTCGACGCCCGGCCGGTACGGCTGCCGCGCACCGCGGCCCGCTCGGCGATCGCGGCCGCGTGGGGCCTGCATCTGCTGCCCGCGTCCCCGCATCTGTTCGACGCGGTTCTGCGGCTTCCCCTGATGGACTGCACCCGTGCGCGTACGGAACTCGGCTGGCACCCGGAGCACACGGCGGCCGAGGTCCTGGAGGAGTTCCTGCGCGGGATGCAGCAGGGCGCGGGGGCGCGGACGGAGCCGATGAAGGGCCGCAAGGTGGGCTGACCGGCCCTGGCCCCAGGCGTCAGCCGGAGGACTCCTCGGCTCCCGGGTGCTCGGGGTGCACGGTGTCCGACCGCTCCGCCCCCTGCCGTCCGGTGCCCGCCTCGTCGGTGTCGGGCACGTCCTCGGGTGCGTCGGTACCGGGCTCCTCGTCCGGGACGGTGGCGACCTCCCAGGGGTCCTCGCCCTCGCCCGCCTGCTGGTCCGGCAGATCCCGGGGCACGGGGTCACCGTTCTCGCCCGGTCCTTCGTTGCGGTGGTCCACGGCGTCCTCCCTTCGTGTGGATGGCGGGAGCGCGAGTACCTCCGCGCAGATCGGCGAAACGTCAGTGCGGGGCGCGCTCCTCCAGGGCCGTCCGCCAGGCCGGGGCCGGCCCCTCGGGCGCGGGTTCGGGGCGTCGGCCGCCGCGGGCGAAGAAGTCGGCGAGCGGGAGGATGGCCGCGCCGACGGTGACCGCGTCGGGTCCGAGGCGCCCGAGGTCGACGGTGACCTTCTGGGCCGGGTACCTGAGCGCGTATGCCGTCGCGTGGCGCCGTACGGCGGGCAGGAACCGTGCGCCGAGCTGGAGCCCGGCCCAGCCGCCGATGAGGATCCGTTCGGGCTGGAAGAGGTTGATCAGGTCGGACAGGCCGGCGCCGAGGTACTCGGCGGTCTCCTCCAGAAGAGCGAGCGCCACCGGGTCGGCCGTGTTGCCCTCGGCCGGATGGGCGGCGGCGAGCAGGGCGGCCAGCGCGCTCTCCTCGTCCACGCCCTCGGGCGGCCGCCCGCCCTCCTCCCGCCAGCGCTCCAGCAGCGACTCGGCGCCCGCGTAGGCCTCCAGGCAGCCGAGGGCTCCGCAGCGGCAGCGGCGCCCCCTGACCCGTACGGTCAGATGCCCCCACTCGACGGCCCGGCCGTGCTCCACCTCGGGCGTCACCAGACAGGCGCCGACGCCGGAGCCGAAGAGGACGACGACGGCGCTGCGGGCACCGCGGCCGCCGCCGAACCACATCTCGGCCTGGCCGAGGGTCTTGGCTCCGTTGTCGATGAAGTACCGGACGCCGCCCGGCAGCGGGGAGCCGGTGCGCAGCAGTGCCTCCAGCGGGACGCCGTCCCAGCCGATGGTCTGTCCGTGCACGACGGCCCCGCTCCCGGGGGTGTGCGCGACGATGCCGGGTACGCCGATGCCGACGCCGAGCAGCGCCTCGGGGTCGACCCCGGAACCGGTGAGTACTTCGGCGATGCCGTCGCGGATGTGTCCGACGATGACGTCGACGTCGTAGCGGCGCTGGGCCAACGGCCGTTCGGCGCGGGCGAGTTCGGTGAGGGTCAGGTCGAACAGCTCGACGCGCACCCGGGTTTCGCCGACGTCGACACCGATCATGTGCCCGCTGCCGGGCGCCACCCGCAGCAGGGTGCGGGGGCGTCCGCCGTCGGAGTCGACACTGCCGGCCTCCTCCAGCAGGCCGTCGGCCACCAGGTCGGCGACGACATTGCTGACCGAGCCGGAGCTCAGCCCGGTGACCGGGCCCAGTTCGAAGCGGCTGAGGGGTCCGTCGAAGTAGAGGCGCTGCAGTACGGCCGTGCGGTTGGCGCGTCTGAGATCGCGTACGGTGCGTCCGTTCAAGGGTGTTCAGGCTCCCGTGACCCTGGCGAGGGCCTCGATCTCGTCCAGGGCGGCGACGAGTTCGGGTGCCACCGCCGACTGGACCCAGCGTTCCTTCTCGTCGTCGACGGCCCTCGGGACCGTCTCCGTGAGCATGATCAGGTAGAGGTAGGCGCGGTAGAGGGCCAGGCGCACCCGGGCCGGGACGTCGAACTCGGCCCGGCCTCCGGCCTCACGGTAGCCCGCGAGGAACGCCTCGTCCTTCTTGATGTCCCCGAGCAGGGCCAGGGAGACGAAGTCGGCGAGGGGGTCGCCCCAGAACATCCGCTCCCCGTCGATGAGTCCGCCGACGCAGAGCCCCCCGTCGGCCGTGCGGTCCAGCAGGATGTTGCCGTCCCACAGGTCGAAGTGGACCAGGGCGGGCACGGTGACCTCGTCGAGCGCGGGGAAACCGGCCCGGAGCGTGTCCGCCACCTGGTCCACGGACCGGGGCAGCCGCGCCCCGTAGTCCCGGGCGTCGTCCAGGACCGCGTCGATCATGGTGGTGAACGCGGTCCGCCACGTCGGGGCGAGCGGGCCGAGAGCGCCCGAGGGATAACCGAAGCCGGGCCCGGTCACCGTGTGCAGCCGAGCCGTCTGGCGGCCCAACTCCCTTCGCAGCGGTACCCGTTCGGCCTCGGTGACGGACTCGTCCCAGGGTTCGCCGGGACACGCCGTCATCAGCAGATACGGTACGGCGGGGTCCTCGCCGAGGGCCACGACGCGCGGTGCCGCGACCTCGGCCACGGCCGCCGCACGGTAGAACTCCGCCTCGGAGAGCAGGAGTTCACGCTCGTGGCGCAGGCCGGGGACGGTGGAGGCGGGTGGGACCTTGAGGACGTAACGGGTGCCGTCGGTGAGAGCGAGTTCCTCGACGGAGTTGTACGTGCCGCCGCTCAGCGGCCGCAGCCCGGCCAGCAGGCCGGGGTCCAGGCCCGCGCCCTCCAGCACCCGCCGGGCCCATTCCCAGGAGTCCACCAAGGTCCCGCCCCTTCTCTCACCCCGCGGCCCACCAGCCCGAGGGCCGTCACGCAGGCGTCGCGCATGTGTTCCCGGAACAGAGTACGGAACGCTTCCCACGCGCCGGGGGCCATTCGTGATCCGTCTCGGCGGACAGGCACGGGGCGAGCGCGCGCCTACCCGTACGGGGTGCTCACCGCCGGCGCCCGGCCCGCCGCACCGGCCGTCCCCGCCGGAGCCCCGAAGCGGGCCAGTGTGTGCCAGACCATCTTCAGGTCCTGGAGTTCGTAGCGGCCCGTCCTGGCCGCGTCGCCGATGATGCGCGGGTCGACCAGTCCGTCCTCGGCGATGCTCGCGCCCAGGTCGGCGTACTCCGGCCCCCGGTAGTCGGCGTGGCGCCGCAGTTCGTCGACGGTGATCCGGTAGCCGGGGTGCCACTCGACCGGGACGGGCAGCCGGTGCGCCGCCGCCTCGACCGGCGTGCCGCGGTAGCTCGCGTCGAGGACGAGGGCCTCCACATCGCGGGCCAGGTCGACGCCGCCGTGCACCTGGGCCTCGATGTAGTCGTTGAGGGCGTCCTGCTCGTCCGCCTCCGCGAGGGCGATCAGGGACATGCCGGTGGCGACGCCGAAGTGGACCGGCTCGGCGGCGCTGTCGGGGTAGCAGAAGGTGGCGCGGGCGAGCGGTTCGCCGGTCAGCCGGAAGTGCGAGGACCCGAACCGCGGGGCGGCGCCCACCACTTGACGGCGGAAGTTCAACGCGCCGTACACCGGCCGGTCGTGCGGGTCCGCGTCGTCGTAGGCGCCGCCGAAGATCCGGCTCTCCCAGCGCCACCGGTCGCCGCGGGGGTGGGCGGTCAGGCCGCCGTTACTGGTGCCGGTGACGAACTGCGAGTGGTAGGCGCCGTCCTGGGCCAGCGCCTCCAGGAGGGGCAGGCCGCGCGCCACGCGGTCCGGGTGGAAGTTCAGCGTGATGCGCACCTCCGGGTCGACGGCGGGTCCCTCGGACACGGCCGCCACATGGTTCAGCGCCGCCCGCACCGACCCGACTGGATTCACCGATGCCTCCTCACGGTCCACGACTTGCCGTCCACGAACCTACCGGCCATGACTTACCGGATGATCACCCGCCGAGGAGGCCGCCCGCACCTCATTTGACGATGTCCGGACCAACGGCGAGCACGATCTTGCCCCGGTTGTCACGCCGTTCCAGCTGCTCGTGCGCCGCCCGCGCCTCCTCCAGGGGTACGACGGTCTCGATCGGCACGCGATAGACGCCGGCGGCGACCCGCGCGGCCAGTTCCCGCAGGTCGGGGCGCGGGTCGTAGCCGTGGATCTGGAGGTTGGTGAGCTGGAAGCCGAGGATCGAGGCGTTCTTGGGATAGAAGTCGCGGGTGTCGACGGTGCTCGGCTGCAGGGCGACGTTGGCCAGGGCCACGACCCGGCCGCCGTGGCCCACTTCACGCAGGCTGCGCCCGAAGGCGGGGCCGCCGACGGTGTCGAGGACAACGTCGGCGCCGCGGCCGTCGGTGAGCCGCAGGATCTCCTCGACCTCGGCGTCGTCGGGGTGGGCCGAGGTGTCAACGGTGATGTCGGCGCCGAACTCCCCCGCCCAGGCGGCCTTCTCGGCCGAACCCGCGAGGGCGAGGACCCGCGCCCCTGCCTCGGCGGCGATCTGCACGGCCGCCGTGCCGACGCCGCTCGCCGCAGCCTTCACCACCACGGTGTCGTCCTTGGTGACGCGGGCCAGGTGGCGCAGGCAGTACCAGGCGCTGAGCCAGGCGATCGGCAGGGTGGCTGCCCGGGTCAGGTCCAGGCCGTCCGGGAGCGCGACCAGATGGGTGGCGGGTACCACCGCCAACTCCGCGTAGAAGCCGGACGACCTGCCGCCGCCCAGGGCCATGACCCGCTGCCCGGCCGCGAAGTCGGTCACTCCCTCCCCCACCTCGACGACGACACCCGCAGCCTCGCCGCCCGGGATCAGCGGCGGGCGTCCGGCCCGGTGGTAGACGCCGGCGCGGAGCAGGGCGTCCGACCGGTTCACCCCCGCCGCGACGATCCGCATCAGCACCTCTCCGGGGCCCGGCACCGGGTCGGGGACGTCGACCGGCACCAGTACCTCCGGTCCGCCGAAACTGTCGATCCGCACCGCACGCATTCCGCACCTGCTCTCCGGGTCGGCCACCCACGCGCCCGACACCTGTTGAAGTGGTGTCAGCCTCCGACACCCCATCAACCGGTGTCAAGAGGTCCGCACTCCGATCCGACACCGCATCAACCGGTGTACGCTCGATGCCATGACCGGCAGCTCCGCCCCCGCCGACCCGGCCCTCGCGTTCCCGTTCATCGGCGGCCGCCCCTGCCTGGACTTCGCGGCCACCCTCGGCAAACGGCACGCCACCCCGCTCGAACGGCTCCCCGACACCGCCGCGCTCGCCCGCTGGTTCACGGAGGCGGAGCTGGCCACCGGTGCGGACCCGGTGCGGGTCACCGCGCGCGACCTGGCGGAGGCCCGTCTCCTGCGCGAGGCCCTGTACGGCCTGATCCGCGCCGCGATGGCCGGGCGGGAGCCCGACGCGGACGACGTCGCACGCGTCAACGCCGTCGCCGCCCAGCCCGACCTCGCGCCCCAACTGGGCCCGGCCCGCTGGACGGCCCGCAGTCCGGCGCGCGCGGCCCTCGCGACGGTGGCGCGGGACGCCGTACTCCTGGTGCGCGGGCCGCTGCTGGAGCGGGTCAAGGAGTGTGAGAACGCGGACTGTTCCCTGCTGTTCCTGGACGACTCCCAGGCCCGCCGCCGCCGCTGGTGCTCGATGGACCGCTGCGGCAACCTCGCGAAGATCGCCGGTTACCGGTCCCGCAGCCGGGCCGCCGCCACCCGCTGAAGGCGGGCCGCGCGCCGGTATCGCGCGAGGTCACCCCGGGTGTCCGCCGTCACTGCTCCCGGTCCTTTGCCGTCAACCGGCCGCACCCCACAATGTGGGCACGCTCGCGGACGGTTACGGTCCGCAAAGAGTGCACCGGACGCTTGTGGGGAAGAGGAACACACTGAGGATGCGAGATGTACGGGAGTGGACGGCGTCCCTGGTGCGGTTTGTGAAACGGCGCCGGGACCCCGTGGTCGTGCAGACACTGCGCTCGGCGGCCGCGGCGACGATCGCCTACGTCATCGCGCTGCGGCTCAGCCCCGAGGCGGCCCCGCTCACCGCGCCCCTGACCGCACTGCTCGTCGTCCAGGTCACCCTCTACTCCACGCTCACCACCGGCGTCCGCCGCGTGAACTCCGTGGTGACCGGCGTGCTCGTCGCCATCGCCTTCAGTCTGCTGGTGGGTCTGACCTGGTGGAGCCTCGGCCTGCTGATCGTGGCGTCGCTGGTGGTCGGGCGGCTGGTGCGGGTCGAGGAGTTCGTGCCCGAGGTGGCGATCAGCGCGATGCTGGTCCTCGGGGTGACGACCGTCGGGGACACCGCCTGGGCACGCGTGGTGGAGACGCTGATCGGCGCGGTCGTCGGCCTCGCCTGCAATCTGCTGCTCGCTCCCCCGGTCTGGGTGGACGAGGCGGGCGAGTCGATCGAGGGACTGGCCCGTCGGCTGCGCAAGCTGATGCTGCGGATGGGCGAGGAGGCCGCGGGCCGTACGCCCGTGGAGCTGGCGACGGCCCGGCTGTACGAGGCCCGCGAGCTCGACCACGACATCGTCGAGGTGGACGCGGCCCTGCGGCAGGCCGAGGACAGTCTCAAGCTCAACCCCAGGGTGAAGGAAGGCCTGCTGCACCGGGTGGTACTGCGCACCGGCCTGGACACCCTGGAGATCTGCACCGTCGTGCTGCGGGTTCTCGCCCGCACCCTCACCGACCTGGCCAAGCAACGCGACCCCTTCGCCGAGGAACCCGACCTGCTCGACGAGCACCAGGACCCCGAGCCGCTGTTCGGGCCGGAGACCGGCCGGACCGTCGAGCAGCTGCTGTCCGAGATCGGCGACGCCGTGGTCAGCTTCGCCGTCCTGGTCACCACGCACGTCAGCGTGAGCGCCGAGTCCGCGGAGTCCCGGCTCACCGCCGAGCTGCGCCAGGCCTCGGCGACCCGCGACAAGCTGGCCCAGCTGCTGCTGGAGGAGATCCAGCGCGACTTCCGGCACTGGCAGCTGCACGGGGCCGTGCTCACCGAGGTCAACCGCATCCTCGACGAGCTGGACACCGAGCACCGCTCGCGCCGTCTGCTGGAGGAGCTGGACCGCGCCTCGCGGGAGCAGCGCGAGCGGATGCCGCATCTGACCCGGCTGCAGGAGCGCTGGCGCGGGAACCGACCGGTCCTCTCCCGTCGTTCCAGGTGAGGCAGGCACACCGAACGGACACAGGGGGCGGGCCGATGACCGGCGCGAGCGTGCGGATCGACGGGAACACACTGCGGCTGCCGGGCGGTGTGGCGGTGCGGTTCGTGCGCACCCTGCGACTGCCCGAGACGGGCACGCATCCGCTGCCGCCGGGGCTCGGCGAGTTCCCGGTGCGCCGCGTCTCGGACTACCCGGACACCGTGCCGGAGCAGTGGCGGGCCCGCGGCGGGGTGATGCTGCCGGTGTATCTGCGGGAGGCGATGTGGCTCAGCTTCGGCGGCAGCACCGAGCCCGCCGCCCTCCAGGTCGGGGTGGGCAAGGTGTGCGCGGTCTCCGGGAAGCCGTGGAGCGACCGGCTCACCCGTGACCCGCAGAACTACCTGGTCCTGCCCCGCCAGCCCTGGCTGGACGGCATCAACTCCGGCAAGGGCACGGTCCGCCAGTTCGTGGCGGTGCCGCTCGGGCTGGGCGCGACCGTCGAGGGGCAGGTGACGGGCGAGGAGGTCTGGGGCGGCGTCCAGTTGCAGTCGTTCCCACTGGTCGAGGAGCGGCTGGCCGAATGGCGGGAGGCGCAGCGGCGGCTTCGGTCGGCCAGCGGGCCCGCCCTGGGATACGGGGCTGCCGCGCCGATGGCGATGGCCGCGCCCGCGGCTCCTGCGGGGGCGCCCCGCGGCGCACCGGCGATGGGACTGGGCGTCGGCGGTTCGATGCGCCAGGAGGTCTACCGGGACGACCGCCCGCTGTCGGACTGGGCGGACACGCCGGCCGGGCGGGTCTTCGTGCACCTGGTGACACCGCCCGAGTGGCGCCGCATCACGGGCGAGGCTCCCCCGGCCTCCCCCGTGGACCGCGCCGCGTACACCAGGGCGGGGCTGCCCTGGTACGACTACTACGACCAGGACGCCGAGGACCTCGCCCCGACGGACACGCTGGAGGGCGTGAAGCCGGTGGGCGACTGGCTCGGCGACGATCACGAGCCCTGGCAGCAGCCCACGTCACAGCAGGTCAAGCCGTTGGGGGACGTGCCGGGCAAGCCGGTCGAGGACGGCGACTGGTAGCGGGCGGCGGCGCCCGGTTTGCGCGCGCCGGGTGATCCGGGTGAAGGTGGCTGTCCAGGTCCGAGACGATCGAACACCCGGGGTGCGCGAGCAATGGGCAGTGCGAACGGCGGCTGGGGCAGGCGCCGGTTCGTGGGCGTTCTCGGCGTTCTCGCGGGAGCGGCCTCGGGAGGCGTCGGGTGCTCGACGTCGTCCGGGTCGTCACCGGAGGCGGCGCCCTCAAGAGCCCCGGGCTCCCCCGGGACCGCGTCACCGAGCCCGGCGAAGTCCCCGTCCGCTCCGGCTCCGACCGGCCCCCGCCCCCTCTACCTGGGCACCTACACCTCCGCCGAGGGCGGTGGCACCGGCATCGGTGTCGCCACCTACGACACCGCGAGCGGCCGGATCACCGGCACGGGCACGATCACCGGCGTCACCAACCCCTCGTATCTCGCGCCGCACCCCGACGGCCGCACGCTGTACGCGGTCGCCGAGCAGGACGCCGGCGCGGTGACCGCCGTACGCCTGTCCGACCGCAAGGTCCTGGGGAGCCGGAGCACCGGCGGGGCGGGGCCGTGTCATCTGTCGGTGCATCCGGGCGGGCGCTGGCTGCTCAGCGCGAACTACGGCTCCGGAAGCGTGGCCGTGCATCCGATCGGTTCCTCGGGGGCGCTCGGTGAGCGCACGGACGTGGTCACGCACTCCAGTCCGGCGCCGGGGCCCGGCCAGGAGGGGCCGCACGCCCACCAGTTCCTCACCACTCCCGACGGCGGCCATGTGCTCGCCGTCGACCTGGGCACGGACACCGTCTACAGCTACCGCCTGAACGAACGGACGGGCACGCTCACGGAGGTCTCGCGGGCGCACACCCGGGCGGGCGCCGGACCGCGCCACCTCACCTTCCATCCCGGCGGCCGGTACGCCTATCTGGCCAACGAGGTCGACAACACGGTGGCGGTCTGCGCCTACGACCCGAGAACCGGCCGCCTCTCCGTCGGGGCGCCGCAGTCCACGGGGACGGGCTCGGGCACGAACTACCCGGCGCAGCTGCTGGTCACCGCGAACGGCTCGTACGCCTACCTCGCCAACCGGGGGCACAACAGCCTCACGCGTTACGCGGTGGAGGCGGACGGTGCCCGGCTGCGGCTGCTCGACACCGTGCCGGTGGACGGTGACTTCCCGCGGCAGATCGCCTTCTCCCCGGACGGCGGGCTGCTCTTCACGGCGAATCAGCGGTCCGGCACCGTCAGCGTGTTCCACGTGGACACGAGGAGCGGTGCCCTGCGGCTCGCAGGCAGGCCGTTCGCCTCACCCGTCGCCGTCTGTGCGCTGCCGCTGTAGGGCACGCGGACAGGACGCGGCGCTCGCCTGGGTCAGCAGCACGTGCATGCGCTCCGTCAGGCGCGCCACGTCGTCGGCGGGCGCGTGGAAGGGCAGGCGTACGTCGCCGTGGGTGCGGGCGCGCTCGATGCGCAGGGTCAGCCCGTGCCGGTCGACGGCGAGGGGCTGGACGCGGACCGCGCCGTGCAGGCTGCCGGGGTCGACGAGCCGGGTGAGCCGTTCGACCGCGTCGGGGTGGCAGTCGGCGAGGTGGGTGAGCAGCCGGGCCTCGGCGGTGGCGAGCGGGTCGGGCGCGGCGGCGGCGAACTCGTCGAGGCCGACGACGACCGCGCCGGACGGCCGGCGCAGCACCACACGCGTGGCCTTGAAGTCCAGCCGTCCGTCCCCGGGGACGAACCAGCCCGCGATCCACAGCCGGGCGCGGATACGGCTGCGCATGGGGACGGGTGCCGCGTCGGCGAACTCCAGGACGGCGGACGGCTCGCCGCGGGGCGCGCAGATCGCGGCCGCGACCAGGGTGCTGTCCTCGGGCACGGCCAGCGTCATCCGCCCGTCGTCGGTGACGGTGTGCGCGCCGACGAACTCCTCGCGGCCGCCCTCGGCGGTCACCGCGCAGGACCACGAGGCGGCGAGCACCGACCGGGCGTGTTCCGCCGCGGACGGCGCGGCGGTCCAGGTGTGGCTGTCACCCATCCGTTCCTCCTAAGGTAAGGCTTGCCTAACCTACCGAAGATCGGTGGTGAAGCCAACCTCGGAAGGAGGGACCGTGGCGTGGATCCGGTCAGGGCCCGAGGACGCCGAGCAGCGCCCGGGCGCACAGGTCGCGCACCTGTTCCCGGGACAGGTCCGAGCCTCTCAGCCACTCCAGGCAGACGGCCGTGGTGAAGGCCAGCCAGCCGCGGACGGCCAGCGCAAGGTCGGCGCGCTCCCGCACCTGTGCGCCGAACTCCGGATCCGCGGCCAGCGCCGCCAGGATCTGCCGCTCCTGCGCGGCCAGCGCCCGCTGGTAGACCCTGCGGACGGTCTGGTCCCCGGCGGCGTCCGCGCGGTGGAAGGCGCGGTACCCGTGCGCGTGCGCCCGGACGTACTCCAGATAGGCGTCAAGGCCCGCCGGGAGCTGCTCGCGCACCGGGGTGCCGGGCACCGCTGCGGTCATGGCCAGCATCCGCTCGCTCTCGCGCTCGACGACCGCCGCGAAGAAGTCCCGCTTCGTCGGGAAGTAGTGGTAGAGCAGCCCGCGCGAGACGCCGGCGATCTCGGCGACCTGCTCGATCCACACGTCGTCGTACGGGCTCTCCGAGAACAGCCTCGCCCCCACCGACAGGAGCTGCTCCCGGCGCTCCTCGGTGCTGAGCCTGCGACGCGTGCGCTCGCCCTTCCCGGCCATGCCCGCACTTTACTTGACGCCGGTTCAACAACGGGACCAGACTGAGGCGCGCTGTTGAACCCACGTACAACACTCTCAACTGCCGCTGGATCAAGGGAGATCTCGTCATGGCGGAGACGACGACACGGGGCGCGCGGCCGACGGGTTTCCGCAGTGCCGAGCTGGGCTGGCCGGAGCTGCACCGCATCCCGCACCCGCCCCGCCGGCTCCCCCTCCTCGGCGACGTGCTGGGCGTCAACCGGGCCACCCCGCTCCAGGACTCCCTGCGCTTCGCACGCCGGTTGGGGCCGATCTACCGGCGCAGGGCCTTCAACCGCGAGTTCGTGTTCACCTGGGGCGCCGACCTGGTGGCGGACCTGGCGGACGAGTCCCGGTTCGCCAAGCACGTGGGCCTCGGGGTGGCCAACCTGCGGCCGGTCGCCGGCGACGGGCTGTTCACCGCGTACAACCACGAGCCGAACTGGCAGCTGGCCCACGACGTGCTGGCTCCGGGCTTCAGCCGCGAGGCGATGGCGGCCTACCACCCGATGATGCTGGCCGTGGCCGGCCGGCTGACGGACCACTGGGACCGGGAGCAGGCGGCGGGCCGGTCGGTCGACGTGCCGGGGGACATGACCAAGCTGACCCTGGAGACCATCGCGCGGACCGGCTTCGGCCATGACTTCGGCTCCTTCGAACGGGACCGGCCGCACCCTTTCGTGACGGCGATGGTGGGCACCCTGACCTACGCGCAGCGCCTCAACTCCGTCCCGTTTCCCGCTCTTCTACGGCGGGCCGCGCAGCGCAACGCGGACGACATCGCGTACCTGAACCGCATGGTCGACGACCTGGTCAGGGCCCGGCGCGCGGCGGCCGGGAACGGCGACCTGCTCGACCGGATGCTGGAGACGGCCCACCCGGAGACCGGCGAGCGGCTGTCCCCCGAGAACGTCCGCCGGCAGGTCATCACCTTCCTGGTGGCCGGCCATGAGACCACCTCCGGCGCGCTCTCCTTCGCCCTGCACTACCTCTCCCGCCACCCCGAGGTCGCGGCACGCGCGCGTGCCGAGGTGGACCGCGTCTGGGGCTCCACCGACATGCCGGCGTACGACCAGGTGGCGAAGCTGCGGTACGTACGCCGGGTGCTCGACGAGTCGCTGCGACTGTGGCCGACGGCGCCCGCGTTCGCCCGGGAGGCCGTCGAGGACACCGTGCTGGCCGGGCGGCATCCGATGCGCCGCGGTGCCTGGACGCTGGTGCTCACACCGATGCTCCAACGCGACCCCGAGGTGTGGGGCGCCGACGCCGAACGCTTCGACCCGGACCGCTTCGACCCCCAGGCCGTACGGGCCCGTCCCCCGCACGTGTTCAAGCCGTTCGGCACCGGGGCACGGGCCTGCATCGGGCGCCAGTTCGCCCTGCACGAGGCCACCCTGGTGCTCGGCCTGCTGCTGCGCCGCTACGGCCTGCGGGCCGACCCCGGCTACCGGCTCAGCGTGACCGAACGGCTGACGCTGATGCCGGAAGGACTGCGGCTGCACCTGGAGCGGCGCACCGGCGGTCCTGCGGCCACGCCTCCTTCGGCGAAGGCCGACTCGCTCCCGGCCTCGGAGTCACGCTGCCCAGTGCACCGGGCGGGTGACTGAGCCCGGCAGCCGGGTGCCGGCACTGCCCCTGGCCGCGTTCAGCTGGGGCTGGGTGAGGAAGAACGCGCCGGTCAGGTCCGCGTCCGTCAGATCGGCGTCGCGCAGGTCGGCGCCGATCAGATCCGCGCCGCGCAGGTCCGCGCCGGTGAGGTCGGCCGCGATGAGATAGGCGCCGCGGAGCGAGGCACCGCGCAGGTCGGCGCCCTTGAGACGGGCACCCATCAGGTCGGCGCCCCGGCGGTTCTTCTTCTTGCTGCCGCCTCCGAACCCGGCCCGTACCAGGTCACTGGTCCTGAGCAGAAGGACGTTGACCTCCTGGCGGTGAGCGCCGACGTCCAGAGCGGTGAGCTCCTCGGCGGTACCCCGGGTCAGCGCCTCGGTCCGCTCCAGCAGGCGGCGCAGGTCGTCATGGACCGGCCGGGCGGCGGGGAGGGTGAGCGCCTCGTTGAGGTACCAGAGCAGTTCGTGGAGCTGTCGTACGACCGGGAAGACGTCGAACATGCGGCGGGCGTCCGCACGGGGCCCGGTACGCCAGTCCCGGCCGCCGAAGGTGACCTGCGAGACCTTCTGCCCGGCGCCGAAGCAGTCGTAGACCGTGCACCCGGTGAAACCCTCGTCCCGCAGCTTCGCGTGGATGCCGCAGCGGTGGTCGTCCCGGAGGTTGGGGCAGGGTGTGCCGGCCGGCTTGTCGAGCGCGAAGTCGGCGGAGGCGGCGAAGGGCAGGGCGACACAGCACAGGCCGAAGCACCGCGCGCAGTCGCCACTGAGGTCGATCATCTGTTCTTGCATCACGGCCAGCCTAACGGCCTCGTGGACGGGCCGGTCCGGCAGGAACTCACCGACGAGTTTCCGGGGATGTGGGGGTCTCCTCACACAACGGAAAACAAGCTCGGCTACCACAGATACAGCGGCCGACCGAGGCAGGGCCGAACGCATCGAGGAGACGTCATGTGCAGTCACCAGCCCCCGTGCCCCACCGTCGACAGCCCCGACCACCACACCGCGGTCATCGTCTCGGCCCATCCCGAACAGGGCTGGAGTCTGCTGTGCAACGGCACCGTCGTCTTCGACGACACCGGTGAACTCCTCCCGGACGGACGGGTCGTGACCCCGCACCGCGCGCTCGGTGCACCGGCCGTGGCCGCCTGAGCCGGCGTCATGGGGCACGTCGCTCATGTCGCGCAGGACGCATGTGCACGGCGAGGCTCAGTAACGTTGCGCCTTCGCCAGCTTGGGCGTCAGCACCGGCTCGGCGGGCTTGCGGCTGACGGCGACGGGCTGCGCCTTCTCCCCCGGCTTCAGGTCCTCGGCGCCGACGTACCGGGTCTCCACCACCTTGCCCGACGAGTCGAGGAAGTCGACCTGGACGGCGTACGAGGCCGCCTTGTCGGTCTTGTTGGTGATGGTGACGACGACGGCGAGCAGGCCGCCGGTCTCCGAGCGCGGCTTGCCGGTCATGGTGACCTGGGACATCGCGTTGCCCTGCCCGTCGACCTTGGCGAGTTCGGTCCGCGCGGCCTTGTTGGCGCGCTCCGTCTCGGCGGAGACGGAGGCCTCGAACGAGGAGGCGGCCGCCGAGGCGGACGCGGCCCGTTCGGACGCCTTCGCCCGCACCGAGGCCTCGACGGACTCGAGCGCGGAGGCCGCGTTGCCGGAAAAGGAGGCCGTGTCGGGGGCCGTGGGTGTCGCGGAAGGGGTCGACGAGTCGCCGGAGTCGTCACCTCCGCACGCCGTCAGGGTGAGCGAGCTCGCCGCGGCCAGGGCCACGGCGAGTGCGGCGACACGGGACCGTCCGTGGGGTGACGGTGTGCTCATCGGCTGACGTCCTCTCGGCTCCGGCGTCGACGCGTGACCGAAATGAACCCTATGCCGGATTCAGGCGCGCGGCATGTCGTCGATCACCGGCCCGCTTGTCGATCACCGGCCCCGCGGAGTCCGCCGACGTCAGGCCTCGTCGCGCGCCAGGGCGAGCAAGCGGTCCAGCACCCGGGGGCCGCCCGCACGGACGCCGTCGTGTTCGAACTCGTCCGTCACCCAGGTGCGCAGGCCGCGGATCGCGCGGGCGGTCGCGAGGGAGTGGGCCGTGTCGACGTACATGTCGTCGTGGTAGACGGCGGCGGCGACCGGGACCTCGTTGGCGGCGAGGCGGGCCGGGTCGTACAGGGGCTGCCAGTCGGTGCGGGCGGCGAGGAGCTCGGCGGTCTCGCGCAGCGGCCGCAGGGCCGGGTCGCAGTCGAACATCCAGGGGTGGACGGACTCCCCCGTGAACAGCAGGGGCTCGTCGCCGGCGAGGGACTTGGCCGCGTCGAACTGCGGGAACTCGGCGCGCACCCGTTCGGCCGACCAGGCGGTGGGCCGCTCGTCCTGGCCGTAGATGGCCTCGTGGACGAGGGCGTACAGCGGGTGGGACGCGTACGAGAGGAGGCCCTGGACCTCTTCCTGGAAGGCGTCGGAGAGCTCGGAGCCCTGGGGGGTGCGGACGAAGGCGTGCTCCAGGAGGAAGTGCAGGCGGTGGCTGCCCTCGCTGCCGCCGAGGAGGATGCCGAGGGACTGGAAGGCCTCGACGGTCAGCCGGTAGCCGTTCGGCAGCCTCACCTCGTGGGTGAGCAGGTGGTCGGCGATACGGCGGGCCCGCTCGACGTCCTGCGGGTAGCGGGCGTAGTGCGCGGTGACCTTGCGCTCCACGCGCGGGTGGGCGGCCCGGTAGACGTCGTCGGCGTGGGCGTCGAGGGACGGCAGGCCGCCGGTGATGAGGGCGGCGGCGAGACCCTCGGGGGCGAAGGACAGATAGGTCGTCGCGCAGAAGCCGCCGAAGCTCTGGCCGAGGACGGTCCAGGGAGCACCGCCGGTGACCTGGGCGCGGATCGCCTCGCAGTCGCGGACGATGGAGTCGGCGCGGAAGCGGGCCAGGTAGTCGGCCTGTGCTGCGGGGCCGCCGCGCAGCGGAAGCGTCTGGCGGTTGGCGGGACTGGAGTGGCCGGTGCCGCGCTGGTCGAGCAGGAGGACGCGGAACTCCTTCAGGGCGCGGCCGAACCAGGCACCCTTGCCGACGAAACGGTTCGCCCCGAAGCCGGGTCCGCCCTGGAGGTAGACCAGCCACGGCAGGTTCTGGCCCGCCTTGTCGCTCGCCACGGCCTCGCGGGCGTAGAGCTCGATCGTCTCCCCGGCCGGGTCGTCGTGGTCGAGGGGGACGGTGAAGCGGCGGTCGGCGAGGACGAGGCCGGGCTGGCGGTAGGTCGCGGTCAACAGGGCTCCTGGGACGGACGGATTCTTCAGGGCGCGTCCCAGTTCAGCACATGTTCGTCCGCCGCCGGGCCCCTTCGATCATGAAATCTTACTGACTCCCGGGTCAGCGGGCCGCCAGGCTGGAGCGCCGTACGACCAGTTCGGGCTGGAGCACCACCCGGCGGTGCTCGTGCCGCTTGCCGGTGGTCTCCGCCTCCGTCTCCTCCAGGAGCAGCTCGGCGGCCAGCGCGCCCATGGTCACGGCGGGCTGGCGGACCGAGGTGAGCGGGACGGCCGCGGCGGCGGCGAACTCGATGTCGTCGTAGCCGACGATGGCGAGGTCGTCGGGGACCGTGATGCCGGCCGCGTACATGGCCTGCAGGACGCCGAGGGCGAGCAGGTCGTTGGCGCAGAACACGGCGGTCGGGCGGTCGGCGAGGCCGAGCAGGCGGGCGCCGGCGTCCCGGCCGGCGGCCACGTCGAGCCGTTCGGTGGGCAGCTCGCGCAGGTGGTCGGGGCCGAGGCCCGCCTCGGCGAGGGCGCTGAGGGCGCCGGTGCGGCGGTCGCGGACCTGGTTGAGGCCGGGCGGTCCGCTGACGTAGGCGATGGAGCGGTGCCCGGCGTCCACGAGGTGGCGCACGGCGAGCGCGCCCCCCGCGACGTCGTCGACGGAGACCGAGCACTCGGTGGTGCCCTCGGCGACCCGGTCGACGAGCACGAAGGGGATGCCGTGGCGGCGGAAGGACTCGATGCTGCGCCCTGAGGCGTCGGTCGGGGTGAGCAGGACGCCGCGCACCCGCTGCTCGGCGAAGAGCGACAGGTACTCCGCCTCCTCGCTCGCGCTCTGGGCGCTGTTGCAGACCATCACGCCGAGGCCGTCCTCGCGGGCGGCCCGCTCGGCGCCGCGCGCGACGTCGACGAAGAAGGGGTTGCCCATGTCGAGCACGAGCAGGCCCATGATCCGGCTGCGGCCCGCGCGCAGCTGGCGCGCGGACTCGCTGCGGACATAGCCGAGCCGGTCTATCGCGGACAGGACGCGCGCCCGGGTCTCGGTGGCGACGGAGTCCGGACGATTGATGACGTTCGAGACCGTGCCGACGGAGACTCCGGCGGCGCGGGCGACGTCCTTGATTCCCACCGACTGGGCCATCGGGCAGGGACCTCCAGGGAGAGGGGGGCGGCAGGACGACCTTCACATTATCGTCGAGCCGCCCCCACACCGGTCACGATCAGGCGGGCAACGCGAAGTCGACGACATGGAGCGCCGAAGGGGTCGTACCGCTGGACTTCTCCTGGTACATGAACGACAGCACGTTGTCCTGGGCGATCCGCATCTCGTCGATCACGACCTCGCCGAAGGCGTTGAGGCCGCTGCCGTCGAAGAGGATCTTCCAGTCGGTGTACCCGGACGCCTTCGAGGCGGCGGCGATCCGGCCGAAGGGGAAGACCGCGTAGGCGTTGTCGTACTTGTCCAGGAGCAGCTTGGTGCGCTGGCTGGAGCCGAGCACGACCGGGATCTCGGTCTTCTGCCAGGTGCCCGAGGAGTTCTTGCGGACGTGGAAGGCGCGGCCGTTGGCGGTGCGGTCCGCGACGTAGTTCGTGGTGCACTGCCCGAAGCGGCCGGGCACGTAACTGATGATCGCGTGCGGCAGGCCGGCGGAGTCGGTGAACTGGCTCTCCTGGTTCATCAGGGAGTGGTCCGGGTTGAGCGCGTCGATCACCAGGCCGGAGTCGGTGACGGCGACCTTGTCGGAGCCGCCGGTGGTGCCGACGACGGTGCCTGCGTTGTTGCGCCAGGTGCGGCCGCGGTCGTCGGAGTAGACGTAGCCGGTGTCGTGGTTGGTGATGCCGCCGCTGTTGCACATCACGGCGCCGTTCTGCTCGCGCCAGGTGAAGAAGGAGTGCAGCCGGCCGTTGCGGTCGTAGTCGATGCCGTGCAGGTACATGTTGCGGGCCGTGGAGGAGCCGTGCTCGCTGGTGTAGGTGCCGGTGGAGGCGGACCACTCGCCGAGGTCGGTCCAGGTCGAACCGTCGTACTCCGCGAGGGCGTTGCGGCCGTTGCCCGATATCCCGGCGCGGTAGCTCAACTGGAGTTTGCCGTCGGGGGTGCTGACGAACTGCGGGTAGGTGAACTGCGACGTGAGGGCGAGGCCGTCCAGGGTGGACTGGGGTGCGCCGAAGCGGGCGGCGGTCCAGCTCACTCCTGCCGGGTTGTCCATGAGGCCCGCGACCGACTTGACGTAGGTGAAGCCGTCGCTGTGCGAGTCCATGTTGAGGTGGAGGCGGCCGTCCACCTTGGAGACACCCATGGAGATGACGTTGTGGGAGTCGCTGGTCTTGAGGGTGTGGCCGACCTGGACGGTGGACCAGGTGCTGCCGCCGAGGACACGGCGGCCGACGACGGCGTTCTTGTCGGCGGTGTACCAGACGGCGTACTGGTAGCCCTTGTACGTCAACAGGCCGTTCTTCTGGAACGAGTTGTTGTTGACGAGGCCGTCGTAGGAGACGAAGAAGACGGCCTGGCCGTCGAGCGTGGTGGTGCCGGTCCGGGTGACGGAGGGACCGGGGTCGGCGGCGCGGGCGGTGCCGCCGGTGAGCGCGGAGGTGGACATGGCGGACACGATGGCACCTGCGAGCAGCGTGCGTCTTTTCATGGTGCGGCTCCTGCGGTCCTGAGGGGGCCTTGCGGGGAGGGGTCAGGCGAGGTGGAACACCTCGGTGAGCGGTTTCATCGCCTCGTCGGGGCGGGCTCCGTCGAGGGACTCGAAGAACTCGCCCATCTCGGCCTGCCAGCGGGCGTTGACCGCGGTGGCTTCCATACCGGCCTTGGCGGCCTCGAAGTCCTCGGTCTCCAGGTAGCCGACGAGCAGGCCGTCGTCACGCAGGAAGAGCGAGTAGTTGTGCCAGCCGGTGGCCGAGAGCGCTTCGAGCATCTCGGGCCACACGGCGGCGTGGCGTTCGCGGTACTCGGCGATCCGGTCCTCACGGACCTTGAGGAGGAAACAGACGCGCTGCATGAAGTACCGCTCCTTCAGGGGGAGATCAGAAGTTGAACTGGTCGATGTTCTTGGCGTCGAACACGGTCGGCTTGCCGAGGTTGATCACGCCGTCCTTGCCGATGGTGTACGTGGTGCCGCCGGCCTTGAAGGTCTCGCCCTCCTTGCCGGTGATCTGACCGGAGGACAGGGCGACGGCGGTCTGCGCGGCCAGGGCGCCGAGCTTCGCCGGGTCCCACAGCTCGAACGCCTCGACGGTGCCGTTCTTGACGTACTTGCGCATGTCGTTGGGGGTGCCGAGGCCGGTCAGCTTGACCTTGCCCTTGTACTTGGAGCCGGAGAGGTACTGGGCGGCGGCCTTGATGCCGACGGTGGTCGGGGAGATGATCCCCTTCAGGTTCGGGTACTGCTGGAGCAGGCCCTGGGTCTGCTGGAAGGACTGCTGGGCGTCGTCGTTGCCGTACGCGACCTTGACGAGCTTGATGTTCTTGTACTTGTCGCCCTTCAGCTCGTCCTTCATGAAGTCGATCCAGGTGTTCTGGTTCGTCGCCGTCTGGGCGGCGGACAGGATCGCGATCTCGCCCTTGTAGCCGATCTGCTCGGCGAGCAGCTGCACCTCGGTGCGGCCCAGGTCCTCGGCGGAGGCCTGCGAGACGAAGGCGTTGCGGCACTCCGGCTTGGTGTCGGAGTCGTAGGTGACGACCTTGATGTCGTTCGACATGGCCTGCTTGAGGGCGGTGCACAGGGCGCCCGGGTCCTGCGCGGACACGGCCATCGCGTTCACCTGCTGCTGGGTGAGCGTGTTGACGTAGGAGACCTGGCCCGCGGTGTCGGTGGCGCTGGAGGGACCGACCTCCTTGTACTTGCTGCCCAGTTCGGTCAGCGCCTTCTCGCCGCCCTTGTCCGCGGAGGTGAAGTACGGGTTGTTGACCTGCTTGGGCAGGAACCCGACGGTCAGGCCCTTCTTGGTGGCCGCGTTCGGGTCGGCCTTGGCCGTGGAGGCCGCCGAGGCGCCCTCGTCCTGCACGTCCTTCTTGGTGGTGCCGCCGCACGCGGTGAGCGCGAGGGCGAGGGAGGTTCCGGCGGCGAGGGCCGCGCAGGAACGGCGGAGGGATGACTTGCGCATGACGGATCTTCCTTACGAGGGTGAGCGGATACGAGGTTTCCTTGGGCGCCCGGATCTAGGAGGCCGGTGTGGGCGCCTTGGACGCCGGTGTCGAGGCGGCTCGGCGGCCGGCCCTCGCAACCGAGATCTGCCGTGCGACCCGGGGGCCCAGCACGGAGAGGACGAGGAGAACGCCGGTGACGACGATCTGGGACTGGGCGGAGACGTCCTGGAGGCTCATCACGTTCTGCAGCGTGCCGAGGAGGAAGACTCCCGCGATGGCCCCGCCGAGCGTGCCCTTGCCGCCGTCGAAGTCGATGCCGCCCAGCAACACGGCCGCCACGACGGAGAGTTCGAGCCCTGTGGCGTTGTCGTAGCGGGCGCTGGCGTAGTGCAGGGCCCAGAAGACGCCGGTGAGGGAGGCCATCAGGCCCGTCACCGTGAACAGGATGAGCTTCTGGCGCTTGACGCGGATGCCGGCGAACCGTGCCGCCTCCTCGCTCGCACCGGTCGCGAACACCGACCGCCCGAACGGCGTGGCGTGCAGGACGACCACGGCGATCGCGAACAGCACGAGGAAGGGCAGGAAGGCCTGCGGGATGAACGTGTCCCCGATCCGCCCGGCCGCGAAGTCCAGGTACTGCGTGGGGAAGTCGGTGACCGCGTCGGAGCCGAGCACGATCTGTGCGATGCCCCGGTAGGCGGCGAGGGTGCCGATGGTGACGGCGAGGGAGGGCAGGCCGAGCCTGGTGACGAGCAGGCCGTTGACCAGCCCGCACACCACGCCGAGGACCAGGCAGATCGGGATGATCACCTCGATCGTCAGGCCCTGGTTCCACAGGGCGCCCATCACCGCGCCGGACAGACCGGCGGTGGAGGCGACCGAGAGGTCGATCTCACCGGAGACGACCAGCAGGGTCATCGGCAGGGCGATCAGCGCGATCGGCAGGGTGTTGCCGATCAGGAACGACAGGTTCAGCGCGTTGCCGAAGCCGTCGACGGTGCCGAAGGACAGCAGCAGGACCACGATCAGGAGGGCGCCGACGACCGTGTCCCAGCGGACTGCGCGCGTCAGGGAGTCAGGCATGGCGGGCGTTCCTCTTCTTCAGGGCGGAGGCCACGCGCAGCGCGACGACCCGGTCGACCGCGATGGCGAGGATGAGCAGGATGCCGTTGATGGCGAGCACCCAGACCGAGCTGACGCCGAGGGCGGGCAGCACGCTGTTGATGGAGGTCAGCAGCAGGGCGCCGAGGGCCGCGCCGTAGACGCTGCCGGAGCCGCCGGTGAAGACGACACCGCCGACCACGACCGCGCTGACGACGGTCAGTTCGTAGCCGGTGCCGGTCCCGGAGTCGACGTTGCCGAACCGGGCCAGGTACATCGCCCCGGCGAGTCCTGCGAGGCCGCCGCAGAAGGTGTACGCGGCCAGGATCCGCTTGCGCACCGGAATGCCGGCGAGCCGTGCGGCCTCGGGGTTGGAGCCGAGCGCGTACAGCTCTCGTCCGCTGCCGAAGTGCTTGAGGTAGTAGGCGGTGGCGACGAGTACCGCCAGCGCGATCAGGGCCAGCCACGGCACCGCGGAGATACCGCCGGAGCCGAAGTTCACGAAGCCGTCCGGGAGATCGGCCGCGGTGATCTGGCGGGAGCCGACCCAGATGGAGTCGATGCCCCGGATGATGTAGAGGGTGCCCAGGGTGACCACGAGGGCGGGCACCTGGCCGAGGCTGACGAGGAGGCCGTTGAGCAGGCCGAAGCCGATGCCGAGCAGGACCGCGAGGACGATCGCCACGACGGGGTTGCCGCCGCCCTGGAGGTAGGTGCCGGCGGCGAAGGCGCTGATGCCGAGGGTGGAGCCGACCGAGAGGTCGACGTTCCTCGTGATGACGACCAGCGACTGGCCGGTGGCGACCAGCACCAGGATCGTGGCGTTCAGCAGCAGGTCCTTGATGCCCTGCTCGGTGAGGAAGTCGCTGTTCCCGATCTGGGTGACGACGATCATCACCAGGAAGACCACCAGGATGGCGAGCTCGCGCATCTTGAAGACGCGGTCGACCAGGCGGGTGCCGCTGGACTTGGGTACGTCGTTCACGGGGGCCTGGTGGGGAGTCGTCACCGTCATGCGGCGGCCCTCCCGGTGGCTGCGGCCATCACGGTTTCCTCGGTGGCGTCGGAGCGCGGGATCTCGGCGGTGAGGCGGCCCTCGTGCATCACGAGCACGCGGTCGGCCATGCCGAGGATCTCGGGCAGGTCGGAGGAGATCATCAAGATGGCCACCCCGTCGGCGGCCAGCTCGCTCAGCAGCCGGTGCACCTCGGCCTTGGTGCCGACGTCGATGCCGCGGGTCGGCTCGTCGACGATGAGCACCTTGGGGCCGGTGGCCAGCCACTTGGCGAGGACGACCTTCTGCTGGTTGCCGCCCGACAGGGTGTTCACCGTGTCGGCGATCCGGGCGTACTTCACCTGGAGCTTGACGGCCCAGTCGAGGGAGCGGCTGCGTTCGGCGCCCCGGTCCATGAGCCCTGCCTTGACGGTCGTCCGCAGACCCGTGAGGCCGATGTTGCGCTCGATGGACATGTCCATCACGAGGCCCTGGGCCCGCCGGTCCTCGGGGACCAGGGCGAGGCCCGCGGCCATCGCGGTGGAGGGCGCGCCGTTGACGAGTGCCTTCCCTCCCACGGTGACCTCGCCGGCGTCCCAGCGGTCGATGCCGAACACGGCCCGGGCGACTTCGGTACGGCCCGCTCCGACGAGCCCCGCCAGACCGACGATCTCGCCTCGCCTGACCTCGAACGAGACGTCGGTGAAGACGCCTTCCCGGGTCAGCCGGCTCACCGTGAGCGCGACCTCGCCGGGGCGTACGTCCTGCTTGGGGTAGAGCTCGTCGAGGTCGCGGCCGACCATGCGGCGGACCAGGTCGTCCTCGGTCATGCCCTCGATCGGCTCGCTGGAGATCCAGGCGCCGTCGCGCAGGGTGGTGACCGTCTGGCAGATCTGGAAGATCTCCTCCAGGCGGTGCGAGATGAACAGCACGGCGGCGCCCTGCTCGCGGAGCGTCTTGACGACGCCGAAGAGGCGGGCCACCTCGCTGCCGGTCAGGGCGGCCGTGGGCTCGTCCATGATCAGGACGCGGGCCTCGAAGGACAGCGCCTTGGCGATCTCCACGATCTGCTGGTCGGCGATGGACAGGCCGCGCGCCGGGCGGTCGGGGTCGAGCTCGACCCCGAGGCGCTGCATCAGGGCCAGGGTCGCGGTGTGTGTGGCCTTGTGGTCGATCCGGCCGAGGGCGCGCCGGGGCTGGCGGCCCATGAAGATGTTCTCGGCGATCGACAGGTCGGGGAAGAGTGTGGGCTCCTGGTAGATCACGGCGATGCCCGCGTCGCGAGCGTCACCGGGACCGTGGAAGACGACCGGCTCACCGTCGAGCAGTACCTGGCCGGTGTCCGGCCGGTGCACTCCGGCGAGGGTCTTGATGAGGGTCGACTTGCCCGCGCCGTTCTCGCCGGCGAGGGCGTGCACCTCCCCGGGAAACAGCTCCAGGGAGACGTCCCGCAGGGCGCGAACCGCGCCGAAGGACTTCGAGATGTCCCTGAGCGCGAGAACCGGGGCCGGACCCGTGGTGGACGGGTGGGTCATTGGAGGCTCCTCGACGACGCCGGCGGGACGGCCCTCACGGCGTCGTGAAAGGTTTCAACTTGGTTGCCGGGACGTTAGACATGCAGCGCATGTCACGTCAATGGGTTCGTGTCGAAAAAGTTTCGATGAACTCAGGTCACAGCGGGGTCACGGGCAACAGCCTTGGTCGCAGGGGTTGACACCCCTGCGAGGTCGCCATACTTTCCCGTCTTGAATCGTTTCACAGTGAAGCTGTTCGAAAGTCCTTGGACCCGACGTCACAGGAGCCCTCAAGTGACCGAGCTCGCCGCGGTGAAGGCCGCTCTCAAGACCCAGGCCGTCGAGACGCCGTCGTGGGCGTACGGGAACTCGGGAACCCGCTTCAAGGTGTTCGCCCAGCAGGGCGTACCGCGCACCCCGCAGGAGAAGCTGGAGGACGCCGCGCAGGTGCACGCGTTCACCGGGGTGGCCCCGACCGTCGCCCTGCACATCCCGTGGGACAAGGTCGAGGACTACGCCGCGCTGGCGAAGTTCGCCGAGGAGCGGGGCGTGAGGCTGGGCGCCATCAACTCCAACACCTTCCAGGACGACGACTACAAGCTGGGCAGCATCTGCCACCCGGACGCGGGCGTACGGCGGAAGGCTCTCGATCACCTGCTGGAGTGCGTCGACATCATGGACGCCACGGGGTCCACGGACCTCAAGCTGTGGTTCGCCGACGGCACGAACTACCCCGGCCAGGACGACCTGCGGGCCCGGCAGGACCGGCTCGCCGAAGGCCTCGCCGAGGTGTACGACCGTCTGGGTGACGGCCAGCGGATGCTCCTTGAGTACAAGTTCTTCGAGCCGGCGTTCTACTCGACGGACGTGCCGGACTGGGGGACGGCGTACGCGCACTGCCTCAAGCTCGGGGAGAAGGCCCAGGTCGTCGTCGACACCGGGCACCACGCTCCCGGCACCAACATCGAGTTCATCGTGACCACGCTGCTGCGGGAGGGGAAGCTCGGCGGGTTCGACTTCAACTCGCGCTTCTACGCCGACGACGACCTGATGGTGGGGGCGGCTGATCCCTTCCAGCTGTTCCGGATCATGTACGAGGTGGTGCGCGGGGGTGGGTTCACCTCCGACGTGGCGTTCATGCTCGACCAGTGCCACAACATCGAGGCGAAGATTCCGGCGATCATCCGGTCGGTGATGAACGTGCAGGAGGCGACAGCCAAGGCGCTGCTGGTCGACCGCGTCGCTCTGGCCGATGCGCAGGCTTCCGGCGACGTTCTTGAGGCGAACGCGGTGTTGATGGACGCGTACAACACGGATGTGCGGCCGCTGCTTGCGGAGGTGCGCGAGGAGATGGGGCTGGACGCGAACCCGATCGCTGCGTACAAGCGGTCCGGGTGGGCCGAGAAGATCGTGGCTGAGCGGGTTGGCGGGGAGCAGGCCGGGTGGGGGGCGTAAGCGTCTGCCGGGATCTGTCGTATGCGGGGTGCGGGCCGGTTGTGGCTGGTCGCGCCCGCGCGGCGGTAGCCGCAAATTGATGGGGCCCCGCGCCCCTAGGGAAGAACAATCACCCTCTTTTCAGTAAGGACTGGAAGTTCATGGCAACCCATCCCGAAGCCGCCGCTCTCCTCGCCCGTTCCCGTCGGCTTGGCTCCGATCCCCGTAACACCAACTACGCCGGTGGCAACGCGTCCGCCAAGGGCACCGACACCGATCCCGTCACCGGGGGTGATGTGGAGCTGATGTGGGTCAAGGGGTCCGGGGGTGACCTCGGGACGCTGACCGAGGCCGGGCTCGCCGTGCTGCGGCTGGACCGGATGCGGGCGCTCGTCGACGTGTACCCGGGTGTGGAGCGCGAGGACGAGATGGTCGCCGCGTTCGACTACTGCCTGCACGGCAAGGGCGGCGCCGCTCCCTCCATCGACACCGCCATGCACGGGCTCGTGGAGGCCGCTCATGTCGATCATCTGCACCCCGACTCCGGGATCGCGCTCGCCTGTGCCGCCGACGGGGAGAAGCTGACCGCCGAGTGCTTCGGGGACACCGTCGCCTGGGTGCCGTGGCGGCGGCCCGGGTTCCAGCTGGGGCTGGACATCGCGGCCATCAAGGCGGCCAACCCGCAGGCGATCGGAGTCGTGCTGGGTGGGCACGGGATCACCGCCTGGGGCGACACCGCCGAGGAGTGCGAGAAGAACTCGCTGCACATCATCCGGACGGCCGAGAAGTTCCTGGAGGAGCGCGGCAGGGCCGAGCCCTTCGGGCCCGTCGTCGAGGGGTACGGCGCCCTGTCCGAGAGTGAGCGCAGGGAGCGGGCCGCCGCCCTCGCGCCGTACGTCCGCGCGATCGCCTCCCAGGACAAGCCGCAGGTGGGGCACTTCAACGACTCGGAGCCGGTGCTGGAGTTCCTGGCCCGCGCCGAGCACCCGCGCCTCGCCGCCCTCGGCACCTCCTGCCCCGACCACTTCCTGCGGACCAAGGTGCGGCCGCTCGTCCTCGATCTGCCGCCGACCGCTCCGCTGGAGGAGGCCATCGCGCGGCTCGGCGAGCTGCACGCCGAGTACCGCGAGGAGTACGCCGCCTACTACCAGCGGCACGCGCTGCCCGACTCCCCGGCGATGCGCGGCGCCGACCCGGCGATCGTGCTGATCCCGGGTGTCGGCATGTTCTCCTTCGGCAAGGACAAGCAGACCGCCCGGGTCGCGGGTGAGTTCTACGTCAACGCGATCAACGTGATGCGGGGCGCCGAGGCCGTCTCGTCGTACGCGCCGATCGAGGAGTCCGAGAAGTTCCGCATCGAGTACTGGGCGCTCGAGGAAGCGAAGCTTCAGCGGATGCCGAAGGCCAAGCCGCTCGCGACCCGGGTCGCGCTCGTGACGGGGGCCGGCAGCGGAATCGGGAAGGCCATCGCGCAGCGGCTGGTCGCCGAGGGCGCGTGTGTCGTCGTCGCCGATCTCAACACCGAGAACGCGGCCGCGGTCGCCGAGGAGCTCGGCGGGGCCGACAAGGCCGTCGCCGTGACCGTGGACGTGACGGACGAGGAGCAGATCGCCTCGGCCTTCAAGGCGGCCCTGCTGGCCTTCGGCGGCGTGGACCTCGTCGTCAACAACGCCGGTATCTCCATCTCCAAGCCGCTCCTGGAGACCTCCGCCAAGGACTGGGACCTCCAGCACGACATCATGGCGCGCGGTTCCTTCCTGGTGTCGCGGGAGGCGGCCCGGGTGATGATCGCGCAGAAGCTGGGCGGCGACGTCGTCTACATCGCTTCCAAGAACGCCGTGTTCGCCGGGCCCAACAACATCGCCTACTCCGCCACCAAGGCCGACCAGGCCCACCAAGTCCGGCTGCTGGCAGCCGAGTTGGGTGAGCACGGCATCCGCGTCAACGGCGTCAACCCCGATGGTGTGGTGCGCGGGTCCGGCATCTTCGCCGGGGGCTGGGGCGCCAAGCGGGCCGCCGTGTACGGCGTGGAGGAGGAGAAGCTGGGCGAGTTCTACGCCCAGCGGACCATCCTCAAGCGCGAGGTGCTCCCCGAGCATGTCGCCAACGCCGTCTTCGCGCTGACCGGTGGGGAGTTGACCCACACCACCGGACTGCACGTCCCCGTCGACGCCGGCGTCGCGGCCGCCTTCCTGCGATGAGCGCGTCCGTGAAGTCGTACGCCGCGGTCGACCTCGGCGCGTCCAGTGGACGTGTCATGGTCGGCCGCGTCGGCCCCGACAGCCTGGCGCTGTCCGAGGCCCACCGGTTCGCCAACCGGCCGGTGCGCGTGCCCGAGGGCCTGCGCTGGGACATCCTCTCCCTCTACGGCGGTGTCCTGGACGGGCTCAAGGCGGCCGGCCAGGTCGACTCCGTCGGCATCGACAGCTGGGCCGTGGACTACGGACTGCTGGACGCCGACGGGGCCCTGCTGGGCAACCCGGTGCACTACCGGGACTCCCGGACCGAGGGCATCGCGCAGAAGGTGTGGGCCACCGTGCCCGCACCGGAGCTCTACGCGGCGACCGGGCTCCAGTACGCGCCCTTCAACACGCTGTACCAGCTCGTCGCCGACCGACTCGGCGGTGCGCGGCGGTTGTTGATGATCCCCGACCTGCTCACCTACTGGCTCACCGGCGAACAGGGCACCGAACTGACCAACGCCTCGACCACCCAGCTGATCGATCCCCGGACGCGGACGTGGGCCCACGGCATCGCCGAACGGCTGGGCATCGACCTTCAGTTGTTCGCTCCGCTGCGGCAACCGGGCGATCCGGCGGGTCTGTTGCGGCCCGAGGTGCTGGAGGAGACCGGACTGCGCGGGCCCGTGCCGGTGACGGCCGTCGGGTCGCACGACACCGCCTCCGCGGTGGCCGCCGTGCCCGCGTCCGGTGAGCGGTTCGCCTACATCTGCACCGGCACCTGGTCTCTCGCGGGGCTCGAGCTGGACGCGCCGGTGCTGACGGAGGAGAGCCGGGCCGCCAACTTCACCAACGAGCTGGGGCTCGACGGCACGGTCCGGTATCTGCGGAACATCATGGGGCTGTGGCTGCTCCAGGAGTGCGTAAGGGCCTGGGGCGACCCGGATCTGGGCGAGCTGCTCCTGGACGCGGCCAAGGTGCCGGCGCTGCGGTCGGTCGTGGACGCGGGGGACGCCATGTTCCTCGCGCCGGGCCGGATGCCGGAGCGGATCGCCGAGGCGTGCCGTGCCTCCGGGCAGCCGGTGCCCGCCTCCCCCGCCGAGGTCACCCGGTGCATCCTCGACTCGCTGGCGCTGGCCCACCGCAAGGCCGTCCAGGAGGCGCAGCGGCTGGCAGACCACCCCGTGGACGTCGTGTACGTCGTCGGGGGCGGGACGCGCAACGCCCTGCTGTGCCAGCTGACCGCCGACGCCTGCGGGCTGCCGGTGGTGGCGGGGCCGACCGAGGCGGCGGCCCTGGGGAACGTGCTGGTCCAGGCGCGGGCCCACGGGCTCGTGGGTGACCTCGCGGGCGGGCGGGCGCTGCTCACCCGGACCCAGCCGCTCACGCGGTACGAGCCGCAGGGCGACACCGCGCGCTGGCGCGAGGCACAGGCCCGGCCGGCCGGGGCCTGACCAGGGTCTCCCCCAGAGGTCGCCCCCCGACTACGCTTCACTCATCCGATGACCGACCACAAGGAGCCGCGATGCGTGTCGCCCTGTTCCTGACCTGTGTCAACGACACGCTGTATCCGGACACCGGGCGCGCTGTGGTGAAACTGCTGACCAGGCTGGGCGTGGACGTCGACTTCCCGATGTCCCAGACCTGCTGCGGGCAGGCCCACTACAACACCGGCTACCGGCATGAGGCGGAACCGCTGGCCCGGCATTTCTCCGATGTCTTCCGGGACTACGAGGCGATCGTGACGCCGTCCGGCTCCTGCGGGGCGATGGTGCGGGAGCTGTATCCACGGATGGGTGAGCGGGCCCGGGCCGAGGGTCGCGGGGAGAGCCTCGCCGCGACCCTCGCGCCCGTGGTGCCGAAGACGTACGAGCTCACGGAGTTCCTGGTGGACGTGCTGGGGGTGACGGACGTCGGGGCGTACTACCCGCACACGGTGACCTACCACCCGACCTGTCACGGACTGCGCGGCCTCGGGCTCGGTGACCGGCCGCGGCGGCTGCTCCAGGCGGTCAAGGGGCTTGAGCTGAAGGAGCTTCCGGGCGCCGACGAGTGCTGCGGCTTCGGTGGCACCTTCGCGCTGAAGAACTCCGATGTCTCGGCGGCGATGGGGACGGACAAGGTGCGCAACGCGGAGTCGACGGGCGCCGAGGTGCTGTGCGCCGCCGACAACTCCTGCCTGATGCACATCGGCGGCACGATGAGCCGGCTGGAGTCGGACATGCGGCCGGTGCACATCGCGGAGATCCTGGCGAGCACGGAAGAGGAGCCGACCGTATGAGCGGGACGTTCGTAGGGATGCCGGCCTTCCCCGAGGCCGCGCACGAGGCCGTCAACAACAAGACGCTGCGCGGGAATCTGCGTCACGCCACGCACACGATCCGCGCCAAGCGGGCCAAGGCCGTCGCCGAGGTCTCCGACTGGGCGGAGCTGCGCGAGGCGGGCAAGCGGATCAAGGATCACACGCTGCGTCATCTCGACCGTTATCTCGTGCAGTTGGAGGAGTCGGTCGTGGCGGCGGGCGGCACCGTCCACTGGGCGGCCGACGCCGACGAGGCCAACGAGATCGTCACCCGGCTCGTCAAGATGACCGGCGAGTCGGAGGTCGTCAAGGTCAAGTCGATGGCCACACAGGAGATCGGGCTCAACGAGGCCCTTCTCGAGGAGGGCATTCACGCCTACGAGACCGATCTCGCCGAGCTGATCGTGCAGTTGGGCAAGGACCGGCCCTCCCACATCCTCGTCCCGGCGATCCACCGCAACCGGGGCGAGATCCGGGACATCTTCGAGCGCGAGATGAGCGAGTGGGGCCGCCCGGCCCCCGAGGGCCTCACCGACACGCCCGCCGAACTGGCGGAGGCGGCCCGGCTGCACCTGCGGGAGAAGTTCCTGCGCGCCAAGGTCGGCGTCTCCGGCGCCAACTTCATGGTCGCCGAGACCGGCACCCTGGTGGTCGTGGAGTCCGAGGGCAACGGACGGATGTGCCTGACCCTGCCCGAGACGCTGATCTCGGTCGTCGGCATCGAGAAGATCGTGCCGACCTGGCAGGACCTGGAGGTCTTCCTCCAGACCCTCCCGCGCTCCTCGACGGCCGAGCGCATGAACCCGTACACCTCGACGTGGACCGGCACGACGGACGAGGACGGCCCGCAGAACTTCCATCTGGTGCTGCTCGACAACGGCCGCTCCGACACCCTCGCCGACGAGGTCGGCCGCCAGGCCCTGCGCTGCATCCGCTGCTCGGCGTGCCTGAACGTCTGCCCGGTGTACGAGCGGGCCGGCGGACACGCCTACGGCTCGGTCTACCCGGGCCCGATCGGCGCCATCCTCAGTCCCCAACTCCGGGGTACCGCAAGCGAGATCGACGCCTCGCTGCCGTACGCCTCCTCGTTGTGCGGGGCCTGCTACGACGTCTGCCCCGTCGCCATCGACATCCCCGAGGTGCTGGTGCATCTGCGGGAGCGGATCGTGGAAGGCGGGCCGGTCGTCCGCGAGGGCAACAAGGTGGTGCTCAAACCCGCCAAGGGGCACGCGGCCGAGCGGGCGGCGATGCGGGCCGCGCGCTGGACGTTCGCCCACCCCGGCGCCCTGCGCACCGGGCAGCGGCTGGCCTCGCGCACCCGGCGCATCCATCCTCGCTCCCTTCCCGGTCCCGGGAAGGCGTGGAGCGGGACCCGGGATCTGCCCGCCGTGCCCGCGGAGCCGTTCCGCGACTGGTGGCAGCGCACCAACGGTGGCAAGGAGGGCGGCAAGTGAGCAGCAGGGAAAGGATCCTGGGCCGGGTGCGGCGCGCGCTGGCCGACGCCCCCGGCGAGGACATCCCGATCGAGCGCGGGTATCTGCGGGAGCACGGCGAGCGGAGTGTCGAGCAGACCGTGGAGCTGCTCGCCGAGAACCTCGCGGACTACCGGGCGATCGTGCACCGCTGCACGTCGGCCGACCTCCCGGCGACGCTCGCCGGCATGCTGGCGGCCCGCGGTTCGAAGACGGTTCTCGTGCCCCCCGGTCTGGAGGAGGTCTGGCTGGCGGAGGCCGACGCCGAGCAGATCCCGGACCGGGCCGAGAGCACCCCGTACGAACTGGACCGGATCGACAGTGTGGTCACGGCGTGCGCGGTGGCCGTCGCCGAGACCGGAACCATCGTGCTGGACGGCGGCCCGGACCAGGGCCGTCGCCGGATCACCCTGGTCCCGGACCACCACATCTGCGTCGTACGGGTCCCGGACCAGGTGGTCTCGTCGGTGCCGCAGGCCCTCGAACGCCTCGACCCGCTACGCCCGTTGACGTGGATCTCCGGCCCTTCGGCGACCAGTGACATCGAGCTGGACCGGGTCGAGGGGGTGCACGGTCCGCGCACCCTGGAGGTGGTGCTGGTGGACACTCAGGCGAGCGCTGAGGTCAACTCGTAGTGTCCTGAGGGGAGTTCGTACGAGGCGACACCGTCCTCGAAGCCCAGGTACGTCACTCCCCCGACCTGTGACAGGGGTGTGCGTCCCTCGCGCACGGAGTCGGGGTCGGCCGTGGGGACGCGCAGGGTCGCGGTGCTGTTGGCGGGGACCGCGACCCGGTGGGTGAACTCGCTCTCCCGCACCGCCCATTCGCTGACGATCTCCCCGTACGGCGACCGGTGGGAGCCCTTCACCCGGGTGATCCTCCCCGTGGGGTCGAGGTGCGGGCGCAGGAAGAAGTGCTTGAAGCCCGGGTGGGCCGGGTCCTTGGCGATGCCGGCCATGCTCTCGTACATCCACTCCATGATCGCCCCGTAGGCGTAGTGGTTGAACGAGTTCATCTCGACCGGTCCGAAGCCGTCCTCCTTCGAGTACGAGTTCCAGCGCTCCCAGACCGTCGTCGCGCCGTTCTTCACCGAGTACAGCCAGGACGGCATCGCGTCCTGGTGCAACACCTTGTACGCCAGCTCTACTTGACCCTCCTCGGTGAGCACGGGGGCCAGCACGTTCACCCCGAGGAAGCCGACGGAGAGGGTGTTCTCGGCGTATCCGACGCGGGTGCTGTCGGGGTGGGCGGCCTTGTAGGCGGCGGAGTTGCCGATGTTCTCGACGAGGAGTCGGACGATTGCGCGCCGCTGGACCTCGGTGTCGTACAGGCCGAGTTTGAGGACCCAGAGCAGGGCGGTCTGGCTGTCGTCCTCGGTCCGGGTGGGACTGCCTCCCGGGGTCCAGGGCGGCGGGGAGCCGAGGCTGGAACGCACGGTGAGGCGGCCGTCCTCGGTGCTGCCGTCCTCGGCGCTGAGGTACTTGGTGACGAACGCCCGCTTGATGTGGGAGAAGAGGTCGTCGTAGGCGTGGGCCTCGGCGGTGCGCCCGGTGGCGCGGGCCATGTCCGCCATGAGGCGGGCGCTGTGGGCGTAGTAGGCGTCGCTGACGAGCTGGGTGCTGGTGACCTGGAAGGCGAGCCAGTCGCCGAAGATCGCGCCCTGTCCGGCGTAGCTGTCGCCGGTGCGCGCCCGGATCCAGTCCATGTAGGCCGTCATCGCGTCCCAGCTGCGGTCCACGATGGTGGTGTCCCCGCTCATCTGCCACACGGTCCAGGGCAGGACGACCCCGCAGTCCGCCCAACCGCTCGCCGGTTCCGGCTCGTTGTAGCGGGCGCCGGGCGCGATCCAGGTGAACTGGGCGCCGTCCGCGCCGTAGGTGCGCTGGGAGTCGATCAGGATGTCCTGGAAGTGGCTCAGGAAGGCGACGGCGTCGGTGTTGTAGAGGCCGGTCTGGGAGAAGAGCTGGGTGTCGCCGGTCCAGCCGCAGCGTTCGTCGCGTTGCGGGCAGTCGGTGGGCACCCAGAGGTAGTTGCCGCGCTGGCCCCAACGGACGTTGCTGATCAGTTGGTTGACGTCGGGGTCGTCGGTGGTGATGTGGCCGATGTCGCGGAGGGCGGAGGTGGCGACCTTCCCGGTCAGGTCGGTGAGGGTGACGGTGGCGGTCGTCGTGACGGAGAGGTAGCGGAAGCCGTAGAAGGTCAGGGAGTCCTGATGGGTCTCGCCCTCCGGGTCGCCCTTGAGGATGTATGTGCTGGTGGCCCCGGCGGTGCGGAGGTTGGCCCGGTAGACGGAGCCCGCGGGGCCGTCGGCGCCCGCGCTCGTGTCGTTGAGCATCTCCCCCGGGGCGAAGGCCACTTCGGCTCCGGCGGGGCCGCGCAGGGTGTAGCGGGGGACGCCGACGAGGTTCTGGCCGAGGTCGATCACGGCGGTGTCGCCGGGGTGCAGGGTGAGGGGGGCGGTGGCGGCCTCGGTGGGGTCGGTGACCGTGCGGGCGGGGTCGGGGACGAAATCGCCGCCGCCGGTGTAGACGGTGATCGACCGCGGCCTGCGGTCCCACTCGGGCATCAGCCGGGCCGATTCGCCCGGGTGGGCGACCAGTCGGGAGTCGGGGAACCGGGTGGTGAAGTCGTGTTCCTCGGTTCCGGACCAGGCGGAGGCGTCGAAGCCGTTCGTGGTCCAGCCGGGCAGTTCCCTGCGGGCGTCGTAGGTCTGGCCGTCGTAGATGTCGTCGGCGCGGTAGGGACCGGTGTCCGTGGCCCGCCAGTCGTCGCCGGGCGTGGTGACGACGGTCTGGGTCGAGCCGTCCTCGTAGCGGATCAGGAGCTTGGCCTTGAGGGCGAGGCGGTTGCCGGCCGCGGAGTAGTACACGCTGTTGTCGGAGACACGGCCGTTGTACCAGCCGTTGCCCAGCACCGCCCCGAGGGTGACCTGCGGCTTCCCCGCCACCAGGGCCGTCACGTCGTAGGTGAAGTAGTTGACGGTGGTGTCGTAGTCGGTCCAGCCCGGAGTGAGGAGTTCGTATGTGGTGGCGCCGTCCTGGAGTACGGCGACTCGGCGACCGTTGACGTAGGCGTCGTACACGCCGAGCGCGGAGATGTAGAGGCGGGCGTCGCGCACCCGGCCGGCTTTGAGGGCCGTCTGCCTTCTCAGGAGCGGCGAACCCGCGCTGTTCGGCACCTTGCCGGCCATGCTGATCCACTGGGCGCCGTCCCAGCCGGTCACGCCGTCGGTGCCGAGCAGGCCGGTCTCGAAGTGCGCGGGCGGGGCCTCGGGGAGCTGCCTGCGGCCGTTCTCGTCCCAGACCTGGACCGTCCAGTGGTAGCGGGTCGAGGGGTGCAGGTCGGGGCCCGCGTAGCGCACGGCCACCGAGTCCGCCGAGTCGGTCCGACCGCTGTCCCAGACGTCCGCGAGGCCGTCGGCCAGACGGTCCGGGACGGACGCGACCAGGATGCGGTACGCCGTCTGACGCCGGCCGCGAACCCGGGACGCGGTGCGCCAGCCGAAGCGCGGGCGGGCCGCGTCCACGCCGAGCGGATCCGTGCGGTGCTCCACCGTGAGGCCCTCGACGCCGTTCGTGCTGTCGGCTCCGTCGGTCATGCCGTGGTCCCTTCGACTGCTCCCAGTTGTATCGATTCAGCTGGGTGGGCGGTTGAAGGTAACGGCAGATGCGAGGGGTGTCCACCGCCCGCGCCGCGAGGTGAAACCGTTCAGGACCGCGGGACCCGCCTCGCCGTCGCGTCAGCTGTAGACGATCGGGCAACCGCGCCGCAGGGAGTGCTGGGCGGCGCGCAGGTACAGGGCCACGTAGAACGCCGCGTCCAGGTCCTCGCTCCACGGCCCCGGGCGTGCGGCGGCGACGTCCTTCACCGGGCCGTCCAGGAACCACGTGGTCAGGTCGAGGTTGTCGCAGGCCGCCGGTATCTCGTCGACCGGCAGGCCGACGGCTCCCGCCAGCCGTTCGGCGAGGGCGAGGACCTGAGGGGCGCCGGCGACCATCGTCGTGTCGGCGTAGGAGTTCTCCACCGGCAGCCAGATCTCCTCGTCGAGCCCGAACGGCACCAGCAGCGACCAGCCGCAGAGCATCTCGTACTCCTCCTGCGACAGCTGCGCCCGGCACAGCGCCGCGAACCCGTCCATGGGAGGCACCAGCTTCTCCTCGAACGAGAGCCCCGCCCCGCGCACCACCCGCTCCGGCTCCTCGGGCACGGACCCGTACGGCGGCATCCCCCGGCGGCTCAGCTCCACGCCGAGCGCCGCGGCGAGGGCGCCCCGGCCGCCCTCGTCCTCGTCCTCGTCCTCGTCCTCGTCCTCGTCGAACCACTCCTGCGCGCCCACGCTCACCAGATAGATCCCCATGCGCCGAAACGTACAGCGCCCCACTGACAACGCCCCCGCCTCCTGAAACGGCCGCAGGGTCACGGGCCGGTCAGCAGGAGGGTGGGCAAGGTGTCCTCCAGGATCCGCTCGCGGGGCAGGGTGAGGCCGAAGTGCTGCTGGAGCACCTCCAGGCAGGCCCGGTGCACGGTACGGCGGTCCAGATCCTCGTCCGGCAGTCCGGCGGCGGTGAGCCGCTCCTGGACGGCGGAGGCCAGGACCGGATCACCCCCGGGGCTGCCCTGCGCCCAGCTGCCGTCCAGATACAGGTTGAACTCGCACATCAGGTTCTGGTCGTGGCGGTAGGCGAAGTACGGGGGTACCGGCCTGGAGTTCTCCTCGTCGTACTCCAGGTGGTAGACGTGCAGCCCGCCCCGGTCGACCGGCCGGCTGCCGGTGCCGAACTCGCCCTGCCAGCCGCCGTACTTGATGACGTACGACCACTCGTCGAGCTCGCCGTGGCGCAGCGCGATGCCCTGGAAGACGTCTCCGTACAGGCCTTCGAGCAGGTCCTGCACCTGGCGGCCGGTGAGTTCGCCGATGGGGCGAGGGGTGGTCGGCCGGTGAGCGGTCTCGGCGATCCGCCTCGCCAGGGATTCCGACTCCAGGTCTGGGGCGATCACCACGCTGTAGCCGCCGTGGGCGATGGACTGCGGCTCGGCGAGCCAGGCTATTCCGTCGGTCATGGCGATCAACCCTGCCGTATCCGCGGAACGGTGTCACTGAGTACACCTCCGAAGACGGGTTCTACGGCCAATGTCCCCCGGCCCGCGGCTCCGTAGTTTCTTCAGCGAGGCACACGGCGTGCCGGACGAAGGGGGACGACGATGTTTCGCACAGGTACACGGCGTACGCACGACACGGGACCCGCCGCCGAGGCACTGCGGCTGGTGAAGGTCAGCAGGACCTACGGCGCGGACGACAGCGCGGTGACCGCCCTGGACGGGGTCACGCTGAGCCTCGGCCGGGGCACCTTCACCGCGGTGATGGGGCCGTCGGGGTCCGGCAAGTCCACGCTGCTGCAGTGCGCGGCCGGTCTCGACCGGCCGGACAGCGGGATCGTGCGGGTGGACGGCACGGAGCTGACGGGCGGTGGCGAGGCGGAGCTGACGAGGTTCCGGCGCGGGCGGGTCGGGTTCGTGTTCCAGCAGTACAACCTGCTGGAGACGCTGACGGTCGCCCAGAACACCGTCCTGCCGCTGAAGCTCGCCGGCCGGAAGGTCGACCGCAGTCGGGCCAGGGAGATCCTGACGGCCGTCGGTCTGGGCGACCGGCTCGGGCACCGCCCCGACCAGCTCTCCGGCGGTCAGCGGCAGCGGGTCGCCATCGCACGGGCGCTGGTCGCCGACCCGCGCGTGATCTTCGCGGACGAGCCGACCGGTGCCCTGGACACCCGTAGCGCGCGGGACGTGCTGCTGCTGCTCCAGGAGGCGGTGCGGGTGCACGGCCGGACCGTGGTGATGGTGACCCACGACCCGGTCGCCGCCTCCTACGCCGACTCGGTGCTGTTCCTCGCGGACGGCCGGCTCGTGGGCCGCCTGGACGCGCCGACTCCGGACGCGGTGGCCGAGCGGCTCGCGCACCTGGGCGACGACGTGACGGCGGGGGTGTGAGCGATGTTCATGCTGGCGATGCGGTCGATACGGCAACGGCCCGGAAGCTTCCTCGCGACCCTGCTGGCCGCCTTCCTGGGCGCGGGGATCATCATGACGTTCAACTCGCTGTACGACACGGCGGGCCGGCCGGGCGTCGACCCGGTGAGCTCGGAGACCCTGACCACCTCGGCGAGCGTCGTCGGCGGCTACGGCACCCTTCTGGTGTTCTTCGCCGTGGCCTCGACCCTGACGGTGAACGTCCGCCGGCGGGCGGGTGAGTTGGAGCTGCTGCGCTGCTCGGGGGCGACACCGGGGCAGATCAGGCGGATGGTCGTGGGTGAGGCCCTTGCGGTCGCCCTGATCGGTGCCGTGCTGGCGATCGGTCCGGCGATGCTCGGCGGCCAGGCGCTGCTCGACGTCTTCCAGGACAGCGGACAGGTCGCGGGGAACGTCGACCACTCCTTCGGTCCCGTCGCGCTGCTGTCGGGCGTCGACATCACCCTGGTCGCGGCGGCCGGCGCCGCCTTCCTCGCCGTACGACGGGCCACGCGCGAGGCTCGGCAGCGGGGCCGGGCACGGACGTTTCTGGCCTACGCGGCTCTGGGTCTCGGTGCCCTGTCGGTGACGTCCACCTTCGTCTTCGCGGCGACGGACGAGGCGCTGATGGCGACGCCGGCGTACGGGGCGATCCTGCTGTCCGTGGGGTTCGCGCTGCTCGCGCCGCGCCTGCTGAAGGGTGTCCTGGAGCGGTTGCCGCTGACCGGGGCGAGCGGCTGGCTGGCCGTGCGCAATCTGCGCCGACGGGTGGACCATCTCTCCGGGATCCTGATGTCGCTGATCCTGTTCACGGCGGTGTCCGTCGCCACGCTGTACATGCAGGGCGTGGAGAGCGACGCGACGAAGGCCTCCGGCGCGGTCAGGACGGTCGATGCGAAGAACCTCCAGACGCTGAACCTCACGGTCGTCGGCATCATCGTGGTGTTCGTGTGCGTGATGCTGGTCAACTCGCTGTACGCGGCGACCACTTACCGCGGCCGGGAGTTCGGGCAGCAGCGCCTCGCGGGGGCGAGCCCGGGGCAGGTGCTGGGCACGGTGGCCGTGGAGGGGGTGATCCTCACGGCGGTCGGGCTGTTCTTCGGCACGGTGGCGGCGCTGGCGGGGATCGTTCCGTTCACGGTCGTCCGCGCCGACTCGGTGCTGCCCCACCAGGGCCTCGGGATCTGGCTGGCGGTGGTCTCGGTCGCGGCGGCCGCGACCATCGGGACGAGCCTGGTCACGGCCCGCAGGGTGCTGCGCGCTCCGGCGGTGGAGGCGGTGGGACTGGCGGCGTGAAGGGCAGCGGTCGGTCGGGGCGCCACTTCGGTGGCGCCCCTTCTTGCCGCCCGTCGGCCGCGTCCACCGCGTGACAGAAGAGGTGAACAAGCGCTTAGATAGTTGGCGGAAACGAGTTCGCGCCGCGCTGGAGGCCCCGTTGCTGTTCACATCCGTCGACGACGTCTCCGCACGCCTGGCCGAGACCGGCTACCTCGCCTCGCCCGCGGTCGCCACGACCGTCTTCCTCGCCGACCGGCTCGGCAAGCCGCTCCTGGTCGAGGGCCCCGCCGGGGTCGGCAAGACGGAGCTGGCCAAGGCGGTGGCCGAGGTCGCAGACGCACGGCTGGTGCGGCTCCAGTGCTACGAGGGCGTGGACGAGTCCCGGGCGCTGTACGAGTGGAACCACGCCAAACAGCTGCTGCGGATCAGCGCGGGGCGGGACGAGACCTGGGACGAGGCGCGCACCGACATCTTCAGCGAGGAGTTCCTGCTCTCCCGGCCGCTGCTCACGGCGATCCGCGGCGACGAGCACAAGGTGCTCCTGATCGACGAGACCGACAAGGCGGACGTCGAGGTCGAGGGCCTGCTCCTGGAGGTGCTCAGCGACTTCCAGGTCACGGTCCCCGAGCTGGGCACGATCACCGCGTCCCGCCGCCCCTTCGTCGTCCTCACCTCCAACGCCAGCCGCGAGCTGTCGGAGGCCCTGCGCCGCCGCTGCCTGTTCCTGCACATCGGGTTCCCGGAGGAGAAGCTGGAGCGGCGGATCGTCCGGCTGAAGGTGCCGGGCCTCGACGAGACGCTGGCGAAGTCCGTGGTGCGGGTCGTGGGGGCGCTCCGGGCCATGGACCTGCGCAAGGTGCCCTCGGTCGCGGAGACCATCGACTGGGCGCGCACCCTGCTCGCGCTCGGCGCGGACCACCTCGACGAGACGGTCGTACGGGACAGCCTGGGCGTGCTCCTCAAGCACCAGGACGACATCCTCAAGGCCGGGGCGAAGCTCGACCTGGACGCGGTGTGAGCACCGCCGAGCGGCTCACCTCTCTGGTCGGCGCCCTGCGCGCGCACGGCGTGCGCATCGGGACGGGCGAGACGGTGGACGCGGCGCAGGCGGTCGAGGCCCTCGGTTTCACCGACCGCGAGCGGCTGCGGGAGGGCCTGGCGGCGACCCTGCTGCACAGCACGGCCCAACGGCCGGTGTTCGACCCGGTCTTCGACCTGTACTTCCCGCGGAGCGTCGGCGCGCCCGAGACCGGCCCCGCGGACCGGGAGGAGCTGCGCGAGCGTCTCGCCGCCGCCCTCGCCGCGAACGACGAGGCGATGATGGCGCGTCTCGCGGCGGAGGCCGTCGACGGGTTCGGCGGATACGGCAACTCCCCCTCCTCGGACGGCTGGTCGTCGTACCAGGCCCTCGACCGGCTGCGCCCGCAGACGCTGCTCGCGCGGGTCCGGGACGACGTGCGGGGGCGGCAGGGCATGTCCGGGTTCACCGACCGGCTCCTCGAGGACGAGATTCGGCGGCGCATCGAGGCGTTCCGCGCGCTGGTGGCGGCGGAAGCCCGGCGGCGGGTGGCGGAACGGCGGGACCGGGACGAGATCGCGCGGCGGGCGGTGGCTCCGACGGCCGACCGGGTCGACTTCCTGTTCGCCGGGAAGGACCGGCTCGCCGAACTGCGGCGCACGGTCCAGCCGTTGGCCCGCAAGCTCGCCACCCGGCTGGCGGCCCGCCGCCGCCGTGCCGCGCGGGGCAGTATCGATCTACGGCGGACCCTGCGCGGTTCGCTGTCGACGGGCGGGGTGCCGATGAAGCCGGTGCTGCGCAGGCGCCGGCCCGCCCGGCCCGAACTGGTGCTGCTGTGCGATGTGTCGGGCTCGGTGTCGGGGTTCTCGGACTTCACGATGCTGCTGGTGCAGGCGCTGCACGACCAGTTCAGCAAGGTGCGGGTGTTCGCCTTCGTCAACCGCGTCGACGAGGTGACCCGGCTCCTGCAACACGGCGCGGCCGACGCGGAGGGGCTGAGCGCCCGCATCCGCGCCGAGGCCACGCTCACCGGATGGCACGGCAGCAGCGACTACGGCGTGGCGCTGGGCGAGTTCGCGTCGCTGTACGGGGATGCGCTGAGCCCGCGCACCACGGTGTTCGTGCTCGGCGACGCCCGCACCAACCTGAGCGACCCGAACCTGCCCGCCGTGCGGGAGATCGCCGAACGGGCCCGCCGCGTCTACTGGTTGAACCCGGAGGCGCGCGCCCAGTGGGGCACGGGCGACTCGGCGGCGTACGAGTACGCCGAGCTCGTGGAGATGCACGAGTGCCGCAACGTCCGGCAACTCAGCTCGTTGGTGGGGCGGTTGCTGCCGATCTGACCGACCGCCCGCCGCGATGAGGCGGGACTCTTGACGTCGATCGAGCGGACGCGCATGAGTTGCATCTCTCGCCGTACCCGATCGAGTGCAGGTCACGGTGATGGGCCGCTCCTGCACGCACCGCGGTCAGCGGACCGTGTTCATCGCAAGGTGAGCGGGGTCTCGGATGCGACGTGGTTCAGCTTCTCCGGATTGCGGACGTAGTACAGGCCGGTGATGCGGGCGTCCTCGACGCGGGCCGCCATAACGCCGTCGATCTCGCCGTCCAGGCGGAAGACGAGTCCTGGGCTGCCGTTGACCACGGCCGGACCGACGGTGATCGTGGCATCGGTCTTGCCGAGGCCGCCGACCCAGAAGCGGACCACCTTCTCGGCGCCGATGATGGGCCGCAGTGCGGCCTGCTTGATGCCGCCGCCGTCGCTGATGACGACGACCTCGGGCGCGAGCACGTCGAGCAGCCCCTGCAGGTCCCTGGTTTCCAGCGCCCGCTGGAACGACTCCAGGGCCGCCCGGGTCTCGCTCACGGAGACCACCGAGCGGGGCCGACGGGCGTCGATGTGCCGGCGTGCGCGGTGGGCGATCTGACGGACGGCCGCGGGGCTCTTGTCGACGGCGGCCGCGATCTCGTCGTAGTCGACGTCGAAGACCTCGCGCAGCACGAAGACGGCGCGTTCGGTCGGCGACAGTGTCTCCAGGACGAGCATGAGCGCCATCGACACGCTCTCGGCGAGCTCGACGTTCTCGGCCACGTCCGGCGCGGTGAGCAGCGGCTCGGGCAGCCAGGGGCCGACGTACGCCTCCTTGCGGCGCTTCATGGTGCGCAGCCGGTTGAGCGCCTGCCGGGTCGTGATCCGCACCAGGTACGCCCGCTGGTCGCTCACTTGTCTCAGGTCGACCTTCACCCATCGCATCCAGGTCTCCTGGAGGACGTCTTCGGCGTCGGCCGCCGATCCGAGCATCTCGTAGGCGACGGTGAACAGCAGATTGCGGTGGGCGACGAACGTCTCGGTCGCCGCGTTGGTGGCGTGGTCGCTCATCTCTCGATCTCTCTCCTTCGCGGCGGTCCCTGGTTTCCGACGACGACCGAGTTCAGCATCACGAGCTTGTACTGACCGAGGCGGCCGTGAGTGATCATCGCATCGGCCATGAGCACAACGCAGCACACCGAGGTGCTGATGTCGGTTCAGCGGTGGACAACTGCCTCGGCACGCTTGGCTCGCAGCAGCTGTCGGCGCTTGTCGTCCTTGAACCCCCAGGCGAACGAGCCGGGCTTGCGTGCCTCGTCCACCAGTTCTTTGACGACTCCCGTGCAAGCGCGCTCCTTGATCCCTGCGCCAAGGCGGCCGCCGATGTAGTACCTGTTCGCGGTGTCGTCCTTGGAGGCCATCTGTACGGTGGCGGCGCGACGGCCCAGGGCGATGCACTGGCCGAAGAAACCCACGTTGATGGCCTCGGGCTGCGCCCCCGTGATCCGGGCCAGCACCGTGTCGGCAGCGTGCGCTCCCAGCGGACGGGCGGTCTGGCAGCTCATTCGCAGCGGCATGTCCGACGGTGCCGCCGAATCCCCGGCCGCGACGATGCGCTCGTCGTCCACGCTCGTCAACGTCTCGTCGGTGAGCAGGCGGCCCAGGGTGTCGGTGCTCAGCCCGCTGTGCGCAGCCAGGTCCGGCACGCCGAACCCGGCGGTCCAGATGGTCACCGTGCTCGGCAGCGCTCGGCCGTCACCGAGTCGCACGGTGTCGCGGGTCACCGCCGTCACCTTCGCGTCGGGACCTTCGAGTACGGTCACCCCGAGCTTGGACAGGCGCTTGGCAACCGAGCGCCGTACCCGCGGATGCAGATACGGGCCGAGGACCCCGCCGCACACCAGAGTCACCCGGCGACCCTGCTCCGCCAGCTCGGCAGCGGTCTCGATACCGGTCGCACCAGCGCCCACAACCGTCACCGAGGCCGTCGCGGGCGCGCCCTCGATCACCGTCCGCAGCCGCTGCGCGTCCTCCAGGGTGGCGATCGGGTAGGCGAACTCGGCCGCCCCGGGGACGCGCGGGTCGGCGCTGCCACTCCCCACCGCGTAGATCAGATAGTCATATCCGACCGTGCCGCCGCTCGCCAATGCCACGCTGCGCCCGGCCGCGTCGATCCGTGCCACGGTGTCGACCACCAGCCGGACGCGCTCGCCCAGGACCTCCCGGTAGTCGACGACCGCCGCGTGGGATCCGCCCACCACCTGGTGCAGGCGAACCCTTTCGACAAAGGTCGAACGCGGGTTGATCAGCGTCACTGTGACGTCGTTGCGCTGCGTCAGACGATTCGCGGCCAAGACGCCCGCGTATCCGCCGCCGATCACGATCACATCGGTGTTCCCAGTCACGGTGTCTCCTTTGTTTCAAGGGGTTCGGGCACAAGACACCGCATGGCCGGTCACTGTGACAGCGTGTGAGGTAGATCACTCCGTGGGGGCTAAGACGTGCGCACCGCACAACTGGAGAGGCGGTCCACCACCAACCCCTCGACCGCACCCCGCGGTCCCGGTCCAGGGCAAGGCCGGCCGCGAATACGGAACCGCGTCGACACACTTCCGGCTGCCAACCCACGTCGAGCGGACGGAGCACCACACCCCGCCGAGGTCAAGCGCTGGCGGCTCTGGGCTCACCTCGGCGCCACCCCGTACCCGACCGGCGTGAGCGAGCCGGCCGCGACGGGCGGACGGGGCCGCCGGTTGCGGCTGCAGCGCCGACACTCCCTGGCGAGCCCCGCCTTCGCCCGGCGGGTCAGAGCATCGGCGCACACCTCGAAGGCACCGAGCTCGATACGGCACCCGGCCGGCGGTCCCGGCCCGGACGTGCGGCGGGGAGTCGCCGACAGGCCGTGCCGCGCGCCCGGGGCAGCTCAGGCCGCGAGCTGCGGGTACAGCGCCGAGAGATCCGCGGCGAGCCCCGCCTTCACCTGGCGGGACAGGTCGTCGGCGAGCACCTCGAAGGCGCCGGACTCGATGCCGTCGAGGGCCTGCGCGGCCACGCTCTCGGGCGTGACCTTCGGGGCGTCGATCTTCGCGGTCATGTCGGTGTCGACGTATCCGACATGCAGCCCGGTGACCTCGATGCCGCGCGGCTTCAGGTCCAGGCGCAGGGAGTTGGTCTGGGACCACAGGGCGGCCTTGGAGGCGCTGTAGGAGCCGGCGACGCCGAGCCAGGACAGCACCGAGTGGACGTTCAGGATGTGGCCGCCGCCGTTGCGCTCGATGACCGGGACGAAGGCGCGGGTGACGAGGAGCGGTCCGTAGAAGTTGGTCTCGAACTCGCGGCGGACCTCCTCGACGGGGGCGTCCAGGAAGTTGGCGTTCACGGACGCACCGGCGTTGTTGATCAACAGGGTGACGTCCTGGGCCTGTTCGGCGGCGGCCGCGACGGAGGCGGGGTCGCTCACCTCCAGGGCCAGCGGCACCGCGTCCGGGTGGCTGACGGTCCGCGGGTCGCGGGCGGTGGCGTACACCTTCGTGGCGCCGCGCTCGTACAGGGCGGTCACCAGCGCCCGGCCGATGCCGCGGCTGCCGCCGGTGACGAGGGCGACGGAACCTTCGATGGTGGTCATGTAGTCTCCAGTAAGCGTCGGTAAACTGATCGGTTTAAATACGTCCCCCACAGTAAACCGATCGGTTTCCGATGGCAAGCCGAGGGCTCTTCCCTACGCTCCGGAGCGACGGAGGGGGTCCCATGAAGGCAGTCGTCCAGGACCGGTACAGCTCGGCGGACACGCTGGAGCTGAGGGAGGTCGAGCAGCCGGTGCCGGCCGCCGACGAGGTGCTCGTGCGCGTGCACGCGGCCTCGGTCAACGCCTACGACTGGCACTACCTGCACGGCGATCCGAAGATCGCCCGGCTGGCGTTCGGGCTGCGCGCGCCGAAGGTGCGGATCCGCGGCCGGGACTTCGCGGGCCGCGTCGAGGCGGTCGGCGCCGAGGTCGAGGGGCTGCGTGCGGGCGACGAGGTGTACGGCGAGGCGGACGGGACGTTCGCCGAGTACGTGTGCGCCAAGGACAGCGCGACGGACCTCAAGCCCGCCGGCCTCTCCTTCGAGCAGGCGGCCGCGATGCCGCTGGCCGCGAACACCGCCCTCATCGGACTGCGGGACGTGGCCGGACTCAGGGCCGGGCAGTCCGTCCTGGTCAACGGCGCGTCGGGCGGTGTGGGCACCTTCGCCGTACAGCTCGCGAAGGCGTACGGCGCCGAGGTGACCGGTGTGTGCGGCGCCCGCAACGTCGAGCTCGTCGGATCGCTCGGGGCGGACCGGATCGTTGACTACACCCGGGAGGACTTCGCCCGCGCCGGGCGCCGCTACGACGTCGTACTGGATCTGGTGGGCAATCGCTCACTGCGCGATCTGCGGCGCGCGACGGCCCCGGCCGGGACCGTCGTCCTGTCCGGCGGTGGCGTGTACGAGGGCGGCAGCGTGCTCGGTCCGGTGCGGCTCACGCTCCGGGGACTGCTCCTGTCCCCCTTCGTCCGGCAGCGGGTGCGCCAACTCCCGGCGAGAGCCGGCAAGGACAACCTGGGCGTCCTGCGGGAACTCGCCGAGGCGGGCAGGATCGCCCCGGCCGTCGAGCGGATGTACCCGCTGAGCGAGGCGGCCGAGGCCATCCGGCATCTGGAGGTGGAGCACGCGCGCGCGAAGATCGTCGTCACGGTGTGAACGGTGACGGCGCGGGACCGTCGTGAGCCTCACTTGCCCTTCGCGTAGTCCCTCGCCATGCCACCGGCGAAGTCGTAGACCACGCACTGCTCGTCGCCGACGACCCAGGCGTCGTGCCCGGGTGGCAGCACGAAGATGTCGCCGGGGCCCACTTCGCCCTCGCCGCCCCCGTCCATGACGAAGTGCATGCGGCCCGAGACCACATAGCCGTTGTGGTGGACCTCGCAGCTCTCGGTGCCCGCGATGGGTCCCACCGACTCGGACCAGCGCCAGCCCGGTTCGAAGGTGCCCACGGCGAAGTCCAGTCCGCTCATGTGGACCGCTTCGAGGTGGCCACGGGGGAAATCGCGGCGCTCATCCGGCTTGTCGAGCGTCTTCACCTCAAACATGACGGCACTCCCTTCCGGCCGTGTTGCGGTACGGCCGGGGCCGGTCTCCGTCCCGCGCCCCTTCGGGGCAGCATCGGCGGGGGCCGCGCCCCATCACTCCATGGTCCGCCTGTCCAGCCGGACCTGCCATTCGAGTGACGGTGTCAGTCCCCGCCCGCGTCAGTCCCCGCCCGCGTCAGTCCCCGCCCGCGCAGAGCCGGGCGAACCGCTCCGCGTCGACATTGCCACCGGAGACGATCACCCCGACCCGCTCCGGCAGTCCGCTCACCCGCCCGCTGAGCAGTGCGGCCAGCGGGCTCGCACCGCTCGGTTCGACGACGATCTTCAGCCGCTCGAACGCGAACCGCATGGCGTCGCGGATCTCGTCGTCGGAGACCAGCGCGATCTCGTCGACCAGCCGCCGGTTCACCGAGAAGGTCAGCTCGCCGGGCGTGTGCAGGGCCTGTCCGTCGGCGATGGTCTTCGGCACCGGGATGCTGACGCGCCGCCCCGCCTCCAGGGACCGCCTGGTGTCGTCGCCGGCCTCCGGTTCCACGCCGACCATGCGGATGCCCGAGTGCAGGCCCTTGGCGGCGGTCGCGCTGCCCGCCATCAGGCCGCCGCCGCCGACCGGTGTGAGCAGCGCGCCCAACTCACCGGTTTCCTCCAGGAGTTCGAGGGCCGCCGTGCCCTGTCCCGCCATCACGTGCGGGTGTTCGTAGGGCGGGATGAGCGCCAGGCCCCGTTCGGCGGCCAGGGCCTCGGCGATGGCCTCGCGGTCGCCGCCGTAGCGGTCGTAGGTGACGATCTCGGCGCCGTAGCCCTCGGTGGCCGCCCGCTTGGAGCGCGGGGCGTCCTCGGGCATGACGATCACCGCGGTGGTGCCGAGTTCGCGGGCGGCGAGGGCGACGGCCTGGGCGTGGTTCCCGGAGGAGTAGGCGGCGATGCCCCGGGCCAGCTGCTCCGGGGTCAGCCGGGAGGCCGCGTTGTAGGCGCCGCGGAACTTGAAGGCGCCGACCCGCTGGAAGTTCTCGCACTTGAGGAAGACCTCGGCGCCGACCCGGGCGTCGAGGGTCCGGGAGCGCAGGACCGGGGTGCGGTGGGCGACGCCCCTGAGCCGGGCGGCCGCGTCCCGGACGTCGTCCAGGGTGACCGGCGGGGTGGTGGTCGTCACGAGTGCCCTCCAGAGGTCGTCCGTTTGCGGGACTGGGACAGATAGCTGTAGGCGGAGGCGCGGGAGATGCCGAGCCGTCCGGCCACCTGCTCGATCGCCCGCCGGACCGCGAACACGCCCCGTTCGTCCAGGCTGCGGAACAGGTCCAGGCGCCCGGCGCGGTCGAGCAGCGCCCACGACTGGTGCCGGTGCGCGTCGAGCATGACGTCGACGACGGAGTCGATGTCGTCGCCGAAGGTGGTGACGGGCGGCTCCTCGGGGGCACCGCCGATCCCGGCGAGGGCTCCCAGCAGGGCGTGCACCTCGCTCGCCGCGGTGACGTCGACGTTGACGCACAGCGCGCCGAAGACCGCGCCCGAGGAGTCCCGCAGCAGCATCGTGGACGACTTGACCAGCCTGCCGGTGTCGGTCCTGGTGACGTAGTTCAACTCGTCGGCCGCCTCGTCGCCACGGGCCACCATGCGCATACCGATCTCGCTCATCGCCCCGCCCACCGTGCGCCCGGTGACCGCGCCGGCGAGGGCCACCACCGAGTTCTCCGGTCGCCGGTAGTCGTGCAGCACCACCTCGCACACCGGCCCGAAGGTCGCCGCGATCCCGTCGACGACCGATGTGAGCGCGCCGATGACGGCGTCCCGCTCGGACTCCATGCCACCCTCCCGGCTCCACCAGTTCTCTTAGACTACCAATCCAGAGACTGGACCACCAGTCCAATACGTCGGGCCCACCTCCACTCCTCGTCCTGGGATCTTGACGGCCCGGATGTTACCGGTAACATCAGTCTTCATGTCCTCGGCACTGGCGCCCGCGCGCACTCCGGTCTTCAGCCCGGCCGCAGTGGTCGCCTCCTGCGTCGGCTTCGTGCTCATCGGCGCGCTGCAAGCGCTGTACGGGCCCGCGATCCCCGCGTTCCGCGAGGAGTTCGGCCTGTCTCCCTCCGGGGCCGGGCTCGGGCTGAGCGCCCATTTCGTGGGCGGGGTGGCCGGAGTGCTGCTGTTCGACCGGCTCTTCGGCCGGATCGGCAACCGGCGGATCCTGGGCGCCTCCTACCTGCTGATGGCGGTCGGCGCGGCGGGTTTCGCGCTCGCGCCGAACTGGCCTGCCGCCCTGACCGCCGCACTGCTCGCGGGGCTCGGTTTCGGCGGCATCGACTACGGCCTGAACCAGTTGTTCGCGGTCGGCTTCGGCCACCGTTCCACCGCCATGCTCAACATCCTCAACGCGCACTTCGGCGTCGGCGCGATCCTCGGTCCGGCGCTGATCGGCGTGGTGGGCGCCGGGCACTATCCGGCGGTCTTCCTCGGTTTCGCGCTCGCCAACCTGCCGTTGCTGCTGTGCCTGAAGGGCGTACGGGACCAGGCACAGCAGCCGTCCGGCACGGCCGGCGACTCCCCCGGTGTGCTCGGCCGCAGCCTGGCCTCGGTGCTCTCCGTGTTCGTCGCGCTCTACGTCCTGCATGTGGGCGTGGAGGCGGGCGTCGGAGGCTGGGAGCCCACGCATCTGGAGACCGTGGGATACGGCGCCGGGGTGGCCGCGACCGCCACCTCCGTCTACTGGCTGATGATGACCGTGGGCCGTTTCCTGGTCGCGCCGATCGCGCTGCGGTTCTCGGCGCAGGCCATCGTCACCGTGTCCTGCGCGGGCATGACGATCTGTCTGCTCCTCGCGTCCGTAGGGGAGTTGGCGCCCTACGCGTACGCGGGTGTCGGTCTGTTCATCGCGCCCGTCTTCCCCACCGGCCTGCCGTGGCTGCACCGCGCCGCCCCGGGCGCACGGCGGGCCGGTGCCCTGGTCATCGCCGCCTCGATGATCGGCGGCGTGGCGGCGGGACCTGCGCTGGGCAAGGCCATCGAATGGTCCGGGATCCGGGCCGTCCCGCTGGTGCTGAGCGCTGTCTCGGCACTGTGTCTCCTCGCCACGCTCCGGCTCGTCCGCACCACCCGAACCCGCTGACCACCCCACGTTCCGCCGACTCGAAGGGATGCCCCGCATGCCCGCTCTGACGACGTCCTCCGACGGTTTCCTCCTGCACGGTGAGCCGTTCCGGATCATCTCCGGGGCCATGCACTACTTCCGGATCCATCCCGACCAGTGGGCCGACCGGCTGCGCAAGGCCCGGCTGATGGGTCTCAACACGGTCGAGACATATCTGCCGTGGAACCTCCACGAGCCCGAACCGGGCACCCTCGTCCTGGACGGCTTCCTCGATCTGCCCCGCTGGCTGCGCCTGGCCCAGGACGAGGGCCTGCACGTCCTGCTGCGCCCGGGACCGTTCATCTGCGCCGAGTGGGACGACGGCGGTCTGCCCGCCTGGCTGCTCGCGGAACCCGACATCCGGCTGCGCAGCAGCGACCCCCGGTTCACAGCCGCGTTCGACGGCTATCTCGACCGACTCCTGCCCGCCCTGCGGCCGTTCATGGCGGCACACGGCGGCCCGGTGATCGCCGTACAGGTGGAGAACGAGTACGGGGCGTACGGCGACGACACCGCCTATCTCAAGCACGTCCAACAGGCACTGCGCGAGCGTGGTGTCGAGGAGCTGCTGTACACCTGCGACCAGGCCAACGCCGAGCACCTGGCCGCCGGCACCCTCCCGGGCACGCTGGCCACGGCCACCTTCGGCAGCCGCGTCGAGGAGAACCTGGCGGCCCTGCGCGCCCATCAGCCCCAGGGTCCGCTGATGTGCTCGGAGTTCTGGGTCGGCTGGTTCGACCACTGGGGCGGTCCGCACCACGTACGGTCCGCCGCCGACGCCGCGGCCGACCTGGACCGCCTGCTGTCGGCCGGCGCCTCGGTGAACATCTACATGTTCCACGGCGGCACCAACTTCGGCTTCACCAACGGCGCCAACCACAAGCACGCCTACGAGCCCACCATCACGTCCTACGACTACGACGCCCCCCTCACCGAGAGCGGCGACCCGGGCCCCAAGTACCACGCGTTCCGTGAGGTGATCGCCCGCCACACGGCCGCCCTCGCCGAACCGGCCCCGGCGCCCGCGCCCAAACTCCCGGTCACCGACGTCGAGTTGACCCACCGGGCGCCGCTGCTGCCGTACCTCCGCGGGCTGCCCTCGACGGACACCGAGACCCCGGTGACGATGAACGAACTGGGCGTGCACACGGGTTACGTGCTCTACCGCACCACGCTCCCCGCCGCGGGTGACGGCCTGCTGCACTTCCCCGGCGGGGTCGGGGACCGCGCGCAGGTCTTCGTGGACGGCGCGAGCGTCGGCGTCCTGGAGCGGGAGCGGCACGACGAGACCCTGTCCGTGCGGGTGCCGCACGCCGGTGCCGTCCTCGAAGTCCTCGTGGAGAACATGGGCGGGGTCAACTACGGGCCGCGCATCGGGGCGCCCAAGGGGCTGCTCGGCCCGGTGTCCTTCCGGGGCACGGAGCTGCGCGGCTGGGAGTGCCGGGCCGTGCCCCTGGACGACCTGGCCGACGTGCCGTTCGGCCCGTCCGAGGCGACCACGGACGCCGTACCCGCCTTCCACCGGGGCACCTTCGAGGTGGACAGCCCGGCCGACACCTTCCTCTCCCTGCCCGGCTGGACCAAGGGCCAGGCCTGGGTCAACGGCTTCCACCTCGGCCGCTACTGGAACCGGGGCCCGCAGCACACCCTGTACGTCCCCGCCCCCGTCCTGCGTCCCGGCACCAACGAACTGGTGCTCCTCGAGCTGCACGCCACCACGCGCACCCGCGCCCGGCTCACCGACACGCCCGACCTCGGACCGGAGAGCGACTGATGACGCACCCGCACCGTCTGCGTGTCCCCTCCCCCGCCGGACCCCCGCTGACCGGGCACCTGCCCTTCGCGGACGCCCCCGGAGTGCCCGACCCGATCGAGGTCACCAGCCGCTGGCTGACCCGCGGCGGCCGTGCCTGGTTCCCGGTCTCCGGTGAGTTCCACTACTCCCGCTACCCCGCCGGGGAGTGGGAGGAGGAGCTGCTGAAGATGAAGGCGGGCGGGGTCACGGCCGTCGCCAGTTACGTCATCTGGATCCACCACGAGGAGATCGAGGGCCGCGTCCGCTTCGACGGCGACCGCGACCTGCGCCGCTTCGCCGAGCTGTGCGCCCGGCACGGCCTGGACTTCATCCCCCGCGTCGGCCCCTGGTCCCACGCGGAGGTCCGGGGCGGCGGTCTGCCCGACTGGGTCCTGGCCCGCGACTGCACACCCCGCACCGACGACCCGCTGTACCTGGCCGCCGTACGCCCCTGGTTCGCGGCGATCGCCGAACAGCTGAACGGCCTCGACCGGGCCCACGGCGGCCCGATCGTGGCCATCCAGATCGAGAACGAGCTCTACGACCAGCCCGGCCATCTGCTGACCCTGAAGCGGATGGCCCAGGAGGCCGGCCTGAGCGCGCCCCTGTGGACGTCGACCGCCTGGGGCGGGGTCCGACTCCCGCCGGATGAACTGCTCCCGCTGTACGGCGGCTACACCGAGGCCTTCTGGACCGAGGCCGACGGCGGCTGGCCCGACACCTGCCGCAAGCACTTCTTCTTCACCCACCAGCGCGACGACGAGGGCATCGGATCCGACCTGCGCCCCGTGCGCGTGCGCGGCAGCGAACCCGACGCCTTCGCCGACCGATTCCCGTGGGCGACCTGCGAGTTGGGCGGCGGCATGGCGGTCTCGTACCACCGCCGGCCGTACGTCGACCCCGACGACATCGGCGCGCTCGGCCTCACCAAGATCGGTTGCGGCTCGGTCTGGCAGGGCTACTACATGTTCCACGGCGGCACCAACCCGGCCGGTGAGCTGAGCACACTCCAGGAGTCGCACGCCACCGGCTATCCGAACGACCTGCCCGTCCTGACGTACGACTTCCAGGCGCCGCTCGGCGAGTACGGCCAGTACCGGCGGACCTACCACGAACTGCGCCTCCAGCACCTGCTGCTGGCGGACTTCGGGCACCTGATCGCCCCCATGGAGTCCGCCCTGCCCGAGCAGGGGCCGGACGGGCAGTTCGACCGTGAGACCCTGCGCTGGGCGGTGCGCGGTGACGGCACCTCGGGCTTCCTGTTCGTCAACAACCACCAACCGCACGAACAGCTGCCGGAGCATCCGGAGACGTCGTTCACGGTCGAATTCGCTGCCGCTGGTGGCGAGTTGAGGCTCCCCAGCGCTCCCGTCACGGTGCCGAGCGGCGCGTACTTCTGCTGGCCGCTGCGTCTCGACGTGGCGGGTCTGCGGCTGGAGTGGGCCACCGCCCAGCCGGTCTGCACGGTCGACGTCGACGGCCGTACGGTCCTCGTGCTGGCCGCGACGGACGGCATCGCGCCCGAACTCGCCCTGGACGCGGCCACGGTGGCGACCGTGCGCACGCCCGGCGGTGCCGTCACCCCGGTCGGTGACCGGCTGCTGGTGACCGGGCTGCGACCCGGGACCGACGCGCTCGTGGAGGTGGACACCGCCGGGGGCGGGCGGGTCGGCCTGCTGGTGCTGGACGCGGCGACGGCCCGTACCGCCTACCGGGGCGAGGCCTGGGGTGCCGAGCGGCTGGTGCTGAGTGGCGACGGTGTGGTCTTCGACCGGGACGAGGTCCGTCTGCACGGTTCGGGGGCGGCGACGTCGTTCGCCGTGCTGCCCGCGCCTGAGCGCGCGCCGGTGGTGGACGGGGTGACGGCGGAGGCGGTCGCGGACGGCGTGTTCACCCGTTACGCGGTCCCGGGGGCGTCGCCTGTCGAGGTCTCCGCGCCCGAGGTCACCCTCGTGCGGGCGGCCGGACCGGCCCCCGAGACCGTCACCGGTGTCCTCGGCAGGGCGAGCGCGCCGGCCGACAAGCACTTCGACACCGTGGCCGCCGAGTACCGCGTCGAGGTGCCGGACGGCTTGCCGCCGGGGACGCTGCTGCGACTGCGCTGGAGCGGGGACGTGGGGCGGGCGTACGTGGGCGAGACGCTGGTCGCCGACCAGTTCTGCTCGGGGCGGGTGTGGGACATCGGCCTGGACCGGCTGCCCGCGGACGCGCCGCGGGCGGAGGAGCTGCGGGCGGAGGGGCTGCGGGCGGAGGGGCTGCGGGCGGAGGGGCTGCGACTACAGGTGCTGCCGCTGCATGCGCAGGCGCAGGTGCATCTGCCCGAGCAGGCGCGTGGCGCGCGGGAGACGGCCGCCGTCACGCACGCCGAGTGGATCACCAGGCGCACCTGGTCGATCCGGGCGGGCTGACCTGCCCGGAGCCTCACGCCGTCGCCGGATCCCCGGAACCGGCCCGCCTATGCTGTGCTCCCCGGGCGGGCCGGCGCCGCCGTACCACCGCCCCCACCATGTCGAGGAAAGCGCCACCATGACCCCAAGCGCCGCCGAGGGATCCGTGCCGAAGGGGCGCAGCCGACGCAACTTCGCCGGCTCGCGCCCGGTGATGGACGACGTGGCCCGGCTGGCCGGTGTCTCCAAGCAGACGGTCTCCCGGGTCCTCAACGAGCATCCGTCGGTCCGCCCCGAGACCCGCGAGGCGGTCCTGACGGCCATGCGCACCCTCGGTTACCGGCCCAGCCGCAGCGCCCGTTCGCTGGCGAGCGGCCGGACCCGGATGCTCGGGGTCATCACCTTCGACGCGGCCCGCTACGGACCGGCCGCGATCCTGACCGCGATCAACACGGCCGCCCAGGAGGCCGGTTATCTGCTCAGCTCGATCTCCCTGGACACGGCCGAGCACGACACGGTCGTCGAGGCCGTCGACCGGCTGTCGGCCGAGGGCGCGGACGGGGTGATCGCCATCGCCCCGCAACTGTGGGTGGGCCACGCCCTGGCGGACACCCGGTTCGACACCCCGCTGGTGGTGCTGGAGAACGGCTTCGACCGGGAGACCGAGCGGCTCACCGGTGACTCCCGGGAAGGCGCGCGCAAAGCCACCGAGCATCTGCTGGGGCTCGGCCATTCCACCGTCTGGCACATCGCGGGCCCGAGCGGCTGGACCTCCGCCGACCTCCGCACGGCGAGCTGGCGCGCCACGCTGGAGGCGGCCGGAGCGCCGGTCCCCGAGCCGCTGTTCGGCGACTGGAGCGCCGACTCCGGTTACCACCTGGGGCGGCGGCTGGCCCGGCGCACGGACGTCACCGCGGTGTTCGTGTCGAACGACCAGATGGCCCTCGGCGCCCTGCACGCCTTCCACGAGGCGGGCCGCTCGGTGCCGGGCGAGATCAGCGTGGTGGGGTACGACGACATCCCCGAGGCCGCGCATCTGCTGCCGCCGCTGACCACCGTGCGCACCGACTTCGCGGAGATCGGCACCCGGTCGCTGCGGCTCCTGCTGAGCCGGATCGACGACTCGGCCGACCCGCCGCATCCCGATTCGCTGGTCCCCGTCGACCTCGTGATCCGCGCCAGCAGCGGGGCGGCGCCGGGGCGTTGACGCCGAGGTGGTCTCAGCCGTCAGGCGGACGTGGAGGCCCGTACGACCAGGTCGATGGGCAGGGTGCGGGTGGTGCCGGCGGCCACCGCGGCGGAAGGCAGCTCGCAGAGCAACGGGGCGCATTCCGGCATTCCGGCATTCCGCGCCCATGTGACGGGCTCTCAGGTCGATGGCGGTGATCGGCGGTTCCGCTGCGCGGCCGCGAGGGTGACCTGGCCCGTGCAGACCGCGGTGTGCAGCTTCGTCTCCACCGGGTCCTTCCTGTTGTTCACCCGGCACCCTCCTTGTGGCCCCGGTCGGCCGGTTCCACCCACGGGTTGCGCGGATCGTTCGGGTCACCGCCCAACCGCAGGCTGAGCAGCCGGTCGTACTCGGCATCGCCCGCGCGGCCGGTGCAGCCGTGGGAACCGGCGTTGAACCTCTTCTCCTTGCCCGTCACACAGGCGGAGGGACGGACGCCGGAGGTGTAGCCGCCCTTGCGGCGGATTGTCGACGTCGGGTTCGCCTGCGTCACCGCGGGAGAGATCGCGCCCGGCGTGCACTTTGGCCCTCGATGGGCTCGCCGTGCGCCGTGCGGTAGTGGCACGGGCCGGCGGCCGGTGCCCTTGGGGTGAGGGTCCCGGCCGTGTCCGTCAGGAAGGGCGGCTTGGTCCCGGCGCGGATTCAGATCCAGACGGGAGCGTAGTCCTCGGAGTGGCGGGCGCTGAAGCCGCCGTGTGGTGGAATCTCGTCGATCGTGGCGGGGTCACTCCTGGTCAGAGGGACATCGACGGCGCTGGCGGGCCAATCGCCGAGCTGTCCCCACGGCCAGGACGTTCTCCTCGACGTGCCGTGCTGCCGGCGGGGTCGACATGGCGCATGTCGGGTACGTCGCGTTCGTCGGCGGGTGGGGCTGTGCCGGTGATGAAGCCGCGGCCGAGAGATGAGTAGGCGACAAAGCCGACGCTCAGTTCGCCGAGGACCGGGAAGTACTCCTGGACGTCCTGCCCGGAGACCGGCCGCACCGCCTGCGCCCCGAGGATGACCTGCGGGCCGGTCTCGCTCAGGCCGAAGCACTTGGCCTTGCCCGCATCGATCAGCTCCTTGACAGTGCTCCGGCAAGAGGCCCGGCTCAGCGTCATTCACCAGCCGGATCGCTTGCGATCACCGACTCCGCCTGCTTATTATTACGATCGTAATTTAATGAACCCGGGCCGCGTCAGACCACGCCCTCAGCGCCCTGATCCCCCTCCACTTCACCGGGAACCTTCATGGACCTCTCCGCCAGCACCGCCCTTGTCACCGGAGCGAACCGCGGCTTCGGCCGGGCCCTCGCCGCCGAACTGCTCAGCCGCGGCGCCACCGTCTACGCCGGCGCCCGCAACCCCGACCAGGTCGACCTGCCCGGCGCCAAGCCGATCGCGCTCGACATCACCGACCCCGCCTCCGTCGCGGCCGCCGCCAAGGCCACCGGCGACGTGACCATCCTGGTCAACAACGCGGGCTCCTCCACCGGCGCCGACCTGCTCACCGCCGACCTGGACGACATCCGCCTGGAGATGAACACCCACTACCTCGGCACCCTGACGGTGGCCCGCGCCTTCGCACCCCAGATCGCGGCCAACGGCGGCGGGGCCATGCTGAACGTCCTGTCCGGCCTGTCCTGGGTCAGCTTCCCGGAGTTCGGCGCCTACTGCGCCGCCAAATCCGCGGAGTGGTCGCTCACCAACACCCTGCGCATACAGCTCGCCGACCAGGGCATCCGCGTGGCCGGTCTGCACGTCGGTTACATGGACACCGACATGGTCCGAACCGTCGACGCGGACAAGTCCGACCCGGCCGACATCGCGCGCATCGCCGTGGACGGCATCGCCGCCGGCGCCTACGAGATCCTCGCCGACAACGCGGCCCGCCAGGCACAGGCAGCACTGTCCGGGGGCGTCTCGGCGCTCTACCCGCAGCTCCCCTGAAGAGGGCCGGCCCTCACCGGCCACCTCGCCGGCCAACCGCCAGGCGCGTCCGCCAGGCGCGTCCGCCAGGCGCGTCCGCCAAGGGAACGTCCTGACGCAGCATCACAAGCAACCGGTTCGGGAGGCAGTGCCGTCGGGGCCGCGCTCAGCACCAGCGCAGTTGGCTCATCACCGACCTTTCCCCCTCCTCTACGCCGCCGGACGGTCTCGATCTGTTATATTACGCTCGTAATGCAAAAGGCTCCGAGCGGTGGCTCACCATCAGCCCGAACGAACGGAGCCCACACCATGCCGCGCCGGTGCAGGCGCGGGACCGGCCCAGCCGACGCGGCTCCGAGCGACAAGCCGGCGACAACACGCACCCCACCCGGCAGCGCAACAGCTCCGTGGTCGCCGCACGCGATCACGGCCACGCAAGCCCAAGCCAAAGCCCAAGCCCCCTACGAAACACGAAACGGAAAGCACGCCATGAGCCAGCCCAGCACGATCCGCCTTGAGCGGACGACCCCGCGGACCGCGAGGATCACGTTCTCGAATCCTCCCGTGAACCTGGTGGTTCCCGAGTCGATCGTGACGTTGCACAAGATCGTCTCGGAGCTGGAGAACGACCCGGACATCCAGGTCGTCGTCTTCGCCAGCGAACTCCCCGACTTCTTCATCAACCACTTCGACGCCGCCGCGGCCGCCGACCTCCCCACGCCTGAGCACGAGGACGACAACCCGTTGTGGACCGACATGGTCCTGCGGCTGACCAAAGCTCCGTTCGTCAGCATCGCGGCCATCCGGGGCCGTACCCGCGGCGCCGGCAACGAGCTGGCCCTCGCCTGCGACCTGCGCTACGCCAGCCGCGAGAAGGCGTTCTTCGGCCAGCCCGAGGTCGGCATCGGCCTTGTCCCCGGCGGAGGGGGAGCCGAGCGACTGCCCCGTTCGATCGGCCGCGACCGGGCGCTCGAGGCCATCCTCGGAAGTGCCGACTACGACGCCGACACTGCTGAGCGCTGGGGCTGGGTCACCCGCACCCTGCCCGACGCCGAACTCGACGCCTTCGTCGACGCGACCGTCGCCCGTCTCGCCTCCTTCGACCGGCAGGCACTGGCGACCGCCAAGTCCCAGGTCAACCGGGCGACCCTGCCGCCGGACGCCCACCTGGTCGCCTCCTTCGGCGAGTTCGCCGGCACCCTGACGCAGCCGGGATTCGCCGCGCGGGCGGTCGGACTCGGCACCCTGGCCGCCGAGAAGGGCCTCGACGTCGAGTACCAGCTGGGCGAGTACATCGGCCGGGTCAACGAAGCCCTCTGATCGCCCCGGCCGCGCCCACGACCGACCGCAGCGCCCCACAGGGCGCCGGTGGGCGCGCCGACACCACGGGCGGGATCCGTCCCCGGCCTACCAGGGTCCCCAGGGCGGCCGGGCACGCTTCCACGGCGGCCCGGCCACCTCGGCTCCCGACTGGAGGGCCCCGCCGCACCCGCCGGGGTCCGAAAACGGAAAACGCGACGGGCCACACGGAAAACGCGACGGGCAATCCCCCACCGCGCACCGGTCGTCACGTGCAGGTCGACCGTTCTCACATCCGGTGCCGTGGTTTCGTCGACGGCACGAACAGCTCTCGGCAGCGGCGCAGACCATCCTTGGAGAAAGCACCCGTGTGCCGCACCAACGGCTCAAAATCGCAGGCTCGTCAGCGTCTGACCACCCGGTGGTCGGTCGACCGCGGTCAGGCTTCCGGGCTCCGTGCCGCCGACTGATCGCCACTGCCGTGTGCCAGTGAGGCGAGGATTTCCTTGCGGCAGACATCGAGGATTTCGTCCGCCAGCGGAGAACCGTCCGGGCATGCCCGCGACAGCATGACCGCGCCGACCGAATGCGCAAGCATGTCGATCACCATGCCGCGGGCCGCACGCTGGTCCTGGTCCGCATCCCCCGACGTGCCACTCGGGGCCTGAAGGGCCGCCAGCAGGTTCTCGATCCCGGCCGCGAACTCCGTTTTGATGTCCGCCGACTGACGTGCGGCATCGCCGCTGAGGGCCGCGAGGGTGCAGCCGTCGCCGCGCCCGTCGCGATGCTCACGGGAAACGTAGCTCTCGACGAACTCCGCGGGGCCAACACCTTCTGTCCGTGCCGCGATCTGCGAGAGCCCGCTCGCGGACGCTTCTGCCATCAGGTCGGCCTTGGAGCGGAAGTGCTTGTAGAAGCCGCCATGAGTGAACCCGGCGGCCGCCATCAGCTCCGCCACGCCGACACCGTCATAGCCACGCTCGCGGAACAGCCTGGCGGCTGTCGCGACGATGTGCGCGCGGTTCTGCTCCGCCTGCGCCTTGGTCACTCGCATGTCCAGCCACTCCTTCCACGGTCGACGCTCGACGGTCAAGCATACATAGATGTCAATCGACATCTAAGAGCTTGACTTTTTATATTACGAACGTCATCGTATTGCTCATCCCCTTCAGAAAGCCGCAGCTCATGAGCGACACGCATGTGACCGCATCCACCCAGTACATCGAGGTCGACGGCGACCGCTTCGCCTACCGCCGCTGGGGCAAGCCCACCGGCGTCCCGATCTTCCTCGTCCAGCACTTCCGCGGAGGCATGGACAACTGGGACCCCTACCTCACCGACGGCCTGGCCGAAGGCCGTGAGGTCATCCTGTTCAACGGGCGCGGCATCGCCTCCTCCTCCGGCACGCCGCGCAACCGGGTCGAGGACATGGCCGACGACATCGCCGCGGTCATCCAGGCGCTGGGGCTGGAGCAGGTCGATCTGCTCGGCTTCTCTCTCGGCGGCTACCAGGCACAGGAAGTCGCGCTGCGCCACCCCCAGCTGGTGCGCAAGCTCCTTCTGCTCGGCACCGGTCTGCGCGGCGGGGACCCGACGATGGACCCCAAGGTGCCCGAGGTGGCCCTGAATCCGGTCCCCGGCCTGGAGGACTTCCTCTTCCTGTTCTTCGGCCGCTCCGAGGCCGCGGTCGAAGCCGGCCGGGCCTTCTGGGAGCGGCGCCACCAGCGGGCCGACCAGGACCCGCCGAGCTCGCCCGCAGTCGGGCAGGCGCAGTTCGAGGCGTCCATGGCCTATGCGGAGCCGCTGCCGGGCGAAAACCCTTACGCCTACCTGAACGCGATCACCCAGCCGACGCTGGTCCTCAACGGCGAGAACGACGTGATGATCGCCTCGATCAACTCCTGGCACCTCGCCCAGAACATTCCCAACGCCCAACTGCTGATCTACCCCCACGCCGGGCACGGAGCGCAGTTCCAGTACCCCGAGCGGTTCCTGAAGCACGCCCTTCAGTTCCTCGACGAGTAGAGAGCTCCGCGCGCAAGGCGAACGGCACGCCCTCGGCCGACGGCCGTCCCATCCGTCTTGCGCCGCCCACCACCCACCAAAACATTACGAACGTAATATAATTTATTCACGCTCATGGCGAATGCCTCATCGGCTTCACAGCCCGCAACGCGGGTCTGCCGGGTGTCCGCCACCGACAACCTGAGGAAGCACGCATGCTCGACAGCCTGTGGACCCCCACCGTCGCCGGAAAGATCTCCCTGCCGCACCGTCTGGCGATGTCCCCCCTGACCCGCAGCAGGGCCACCCCGGAAGGTGTGCCGACCGAGCTGAACGCCGAGTACTACGCCCAGCGCGCCTCGCACGCCCTGATCATCACCGAGGGCACCCAGCCCTCCGCCGACGGCCAGGGCTACCCGGTGACCCCGGGCATCTACACCGACGAGCACATCGCCGGCTGGCGCAAGGTCACCGACGCCGTCCACAAGGCCGACGGACGCATCGTCATCCAGCTCATGCACGCCGGACGCATCTCCCACCCCGACAACACCCCCCACCACCGTCAGCCGGTCGCGCCCTCCGCCATCAGGCCGGCAGGTCAGACGTTCACCGGCTCCGGGATGCAGGAGATGCCGGAGCCGCGCGCACTGACCACCGACGAGGTCGCCGCGACGGTCGACGACTTCCGCCGCGCCGCCGCGGCCGCCATCGCGGCAGGCGCCGACGGCGTCGAGATCCACGGCGCCAACGGCTACCTGGTCCACCAGTTCCTCTTCCTCAGCACCAACCAGCGCACCGACCAGTACGGCGGCTCCCTCGACAACCGCATCCGCTTCGCGGTCGAGGTCGCCACCGCCGTGGCCGACGAGATCGGAGCCGGCCGCACCGGCATCCGGCTCTCCCCCGGCAACCCCTTCCAGCTCGGCGACCTCGCGGAGCACGACACCCACGAGCTCTACCCGCACCTCGTACGCGCCCTCGCCCCCCTCGACCTCGCCTACCTGCACCTCGCCCACGGCGGCGACGAGGAACTCCTGGGCACACTGCGCGAGCTGTGGCCCAACACACTGCTCCTCAACCGCGCCGGCACCGACATCGCCACCCGCGCCAAGGACATCGAGAACGGCATCGCCGACGTCATCACCGTGGGCTCGATGGCACTGGCCAATCCCGACCTGGTCGAGCGCATACGCGCCGGAGCGCCCCTGAACACCCCCGACCCCGCCACCTTCTACGTAGGCGGCGCGGCCGGCTACACCGACTACCCCACCTACGCCGCCTGACGAAGCATGACCCGGCGCCCGAGGAAGTGGTCTTCCTCGGGCGCTTCGGCGTACGCACGGTTGGCGAACCGTAGTCGACGGGGCCGAGTGCATGTCTGGTGCGGCGAGTTCGGATTCGGAGCCGCGTAGCGGGACCTCGCCCTCAAAGCGCGGCCGGGGTGGTGACATATGCGGCTCCGCCACGTGGGCGCGACCAGCCACAGCGGCGCCACAGGCGGACGACGACACCACACGGCACCACACGGCAGGGCCCTGGCCTCCTCGGCGTCGAGGCGGACGACCCGGCCGCCGCGCTCGCGGCCCGGGAACGCGAGCTGAGCGCGCGCCTGCTGCCGCCGACGGTGGTGTGCTGGAGCGGCAACCCGCCCGCCTTCGTCGCCGGCCTGCCCGCGGGCACCCCCAACACAGCACTTCAAGCGGAGCGCTTCGCGGCGGTCGCGCGAACACCAGGGCTATGGCCGCCCTCTGAGACATGACCACGGAAAGTGCGTCGGTAGGCCGGTGGGGCGTGATGCCGTCGCATCCGGCCCCGCCGCAGGTTCGGCCGCCTGATCATGCTGTCCGGCCTCTGCCGCCCGGGCCGAGACAGCCGGCCCGCTCAGGAGAGTTGGCGCTTGAGGATCTTGCCGGTCGGGGTCAGGGGCAGTTCGTCGGCGAACTGGACGACGCGTGGGTACTTGTACGCGGCGAGCCGCTCCTTCGCCCAGGCCCTGAGCTCGTCCTCGGTCGTGCCGCTTCCCGCCTTCTTGACCACGACGGCCTTGATCTCCTCGCCGTGGGACTCGTGCGGTACGCCGATCACGGCGACCAGCGAGACCGCGGGGTGCTCCATGAGCACTTCCTCGATCTCGCGCGGGTAGACGTTGAAGCCACCCCGGATGATCATGTCCTTGGACCGGTCGACGATGTAGTAGAAGCCGTCCTCGTCCCTGCGCGCCAGGTCGCCGGAGCGGAACCAGCCCTCCTTGATCGCCTCGGCCGTCGCTTCGGGCCGCTTGTAGTAGCCCTTCATGACGTTGTGTCCCCTGATCGCGATCTCCCCCATCTCCTCGGGGCCGCCCTCCACATCCGACCAGTCGTCGCGGATGAGCTTCATCTCCACGCCCGGAATGGGCACCCCGATCGAGCCGACGCGGGGTTCCTCGCCGAAGCGGGAGAAGGACGCGATCGGCGAGGTCTCGGACAGCCCGTAGCCCTCGAGGATCGTCACACCGAAGCGGTCCTTGAACTCCTTGTGGATCTCGACGGGCAGTGCTGAACCGCCGGCCGCGGCCACCCGAAGGTTGGCCGCCAGGCGGGCGACGTCGACCGTCTCGTCGAGTGCCGCGAGCAGCCCCCAGTACATCGTCGGGACCCCGGCGAAGAACGTCACGTCATGGGCGAGCATGAGGCGAAGGGCCGCCCGCGCCTCGAACCTCGGCTGCATCACGATCGTGCCGCCGAACGCGAAGGCGCCGTTCTGGATGACGGTCTGGCCGAAGGCGTGGAACAGCGGCAGCACACACAGGTAGGTGTCGGGGCGCCCGGGATCGGCGTCGAACAGGTCGCGGCCGATGAGCGCGTTGTCGTACACGTTGCGGTGCCGAAGCTCGGCGCCCTTGGGACGGCCGGTCGTGCCGGAGGTGTAGAGGACCACCGCGGTGTCGTCATCGTCGCGCTCGACCGTCCGGAACGTCACGGGCTGCTCGGCGACGGCCGCCTGGTACGACTCCGGCGTCCCTCCCCCGGCCGGCGCGGCGGCACCGCTCTCGATGAGGAAGAACTCGGTGCAGCCCTCGGCCGCCCGGAACCCCTCCCACGCGGCCTGCCCGATCGGCAGTTCCGGTGTGCCCTCGAACGCGAAGTACGCCTTCGCGTCGGAGTCGGCGAGGTGATAGGTGACCTCCCCAGCCCTCAGCAGCACGTTCAACGGCACGACGGCGGCGCCGGCTTTGAGGATGCCGAAGTAGACGGCGGAGAAATGCGGGAGGTTGGGACAGGACAGTGCGACCTTGTCGCCCGGCTGGATCCCGCGTGAGACGAGCAGGTTCGCGACACGGTTGGCTGCGGCGTCGAGGGCGGCGTACGTGATGTGGTCTTCACCGAAGACGATCGCGGTGCGCTCGGGGTGTCGGGACGCGGTATCCGTCAGCAGTCGTGACGCGTTGCGACTCGGGCTGAGCATCATTGCTCTCCTGGTTCTGCGGGCGGGGGCGGTCGAGCCGGGCCTGCCGTCTGCTGGGCGACAGATCAGCCACACAATCACCTGTCGACCGTAATATTACGTACGTCAGACCATAGAATAGGATGAGATACAAGGCAACGGTCCGGCAGAGTTGGGGAGGAACCCTGTGGCGCGCTACACCAAGGAGCATAAGCAGGTGACGCGGCAGCGGATCATCGAGCGGGCCGGTCACCGGTTCAAGCAGGACGGCATCGACGGCTCCGGCATCTCCACGCTGATGTCGGACGCCGGGCTCACCAACGGGGCCTTCTACGCCCACTTCGAGTCCAAGGACGATCTGGTCGCCCATGTCGTGGCCGAGCAGCTGCGCGCGCAGGTGGAGCAGTTCGGCACACTGCGGCCCGGCCGCGAGGGCCTCGAGGATCTCATCCGCTCATATCTGTCGCCCGAGCACCGGGACAACCCCGGCGAGGGTTGTCCGAACGCCGCCCTGCTGGACGAGATCGGCCGCTGCGGTGACGGAACCAAGGACGCCTACACCAACGGCGCCAAAGCCATCGTGGACGAGTTCGCCGCCCGCCTGGCACCCGAGGATCCGCAGTCCGCCCGCGGTCAGGCCGTCGGGCTCTTCACCCTGGCGGTGGGAACGTTGCAGCTGTCCCGCGCCGTCTCCGACCGGAAGTTCTCCGACGAGGTCCTCGAGCAGGGAATCGAGAACGCCCTCGCCATCGCGCGACGCACGTCGACACCGGCTGGATGACCTGGCACGGGCCGGGACACCGGCGCCGCTGAGCGGGCGGCCCCCGGGACAACCGCGATCTCGGGAGCGGCCGGCGCGGGGGTCCTTCGCTCGTACGGCGGCCGACTCCGCGCCCGTTCGAAATACGCCGTAGCGGCAGTGCAGGTCCTGGGCCTGGCCCCTGGTGCGCGAACGGGACGTCGACCGGTCCCCGCCTCGCCCCCCCTGCACGACAGCCGCCCCCGCACGACAGCCGCCTCGGCGCCGCAGTGCCGAGAAGCGAGCGGGAGGGTCAGGTCGGACAGACACATGACGAGAGCCGTGACGCCCGGGCGGGCGTCACGGCTCTGAGTCAGCGTCCTTGGCCCCGTACGCAGACCGCACTACGGCCCTACGGCCGGCCGAAGAACTCGAGCGCCGTCGGCACGAACTGCTCGTGGTACTGGAAGATGCCGCCGTGGCCGCCGTCGGGGTAGATCACCAGCTCGGAGTTGGGCAGCCGCCGGGCCAGGTCGTGCGAGTTCGGCGTCGGCACCATGCGGTCGTCGTCACCGTTGGCGACGAGCACGGGAATCTTGATGACGGACAGATCCTGCGGCTGGGCCAGTCCCCAGCGGTGGATGGCCTTGAGCTGGGAGAAGTAGGACTTGAGGCGGATCGCCTTGTCCCGGTCCTGGGTGCGCTCCTTCAGGCGGGCCAGGAACTCCTTGCCGGCCCGGATCCCGTTCGGGGTGCGGGTGAAGAAGAGGAACTGCTTCACGTCCTGGAAGGTGAGCAGCGACCGGACGGTGTCGTAGTGCGAGATCCGGGTGACGTTCTTGATGCCCTCGCCTCCGGCCGGACCGGTGCCCGCGAGGATCAGCCTGCGGATGAGCTGCGGCTCGGTCTGGGCGATCACCTGGGCGATCATGGCGCCCATCGAGAAGCTGAGGACGTCCACCTGCTCGAAGCCCAGCGCCCGGATGAAGGTGACGGCGTCCTTGGCCATCTCCTCGATGGTCTTCGGCGTCTCACCGGTGGAGGCGCCCACACCCCTGTTGTCGAACGTGATGACCCGGTGCTTGGCGGCGATGCCATCGACGACCCGGGGGTCCCAGTTGTCCAGGACCGCGGCGAGGTGCGTGATGAAGATGACCGGCATGCCGGTCCGGGGGCCGAGGTCACGGTAGGCGAAGGTCACTCCGTCGGCGGTGACGGTGCGGGTCTGCGCGTTCTTGTACGACGTCACCACGTCACCATGGGTTTCGCGTGCGTTCATGGTCGTGCCCTTCGATGTGTGGGTTACCGCCAGTGTGTGACAGCCCCTGCTTCCTCGCAGGTGGGCGTAGAGCGGGCGGTGCTCCTGTGTCTCCCGGCCGCGGCAGCGGTCCGGAGTCGACGGTCGGGGGAGGCCAGTGGGAAACCCCTGGATCAGGTCTCTGAACAACCCGTCGACCATTGAAGTATGACCATAATTTCATCAGGGCGCAAGTAGGCGGGCCGAACGAGATGCACCGTAGTGGAATCACGGGTTCCGCCGGGCTTCGCGGCGCACGGCACAGCGCACCACCAGGGCAGGAGGGGCTCAGCTGCGCCGACGGCCAGGAGGGCTGGTCGTCCCGGACCGGTGACAGCCGACGATCTGTACAACGGTCAGGACATCGACGCCCTGCGTGAGGATCACGCGCCTGGCCGCACCCCGGATTCCAGGACGAGGCCGGACCGGAGCCCGCACCGTCGCCACCATGCCAACGCCCGCATCAGCCCGACCCCGCGCCGCCGGTACTGCGCATCGCCCACTTGTACGCGCAGCGGACCTGGTGCAGCGCTTCCGGTGCCCTTCACCTCGACTTCGGACAGAACCACCTGCTCGACTTCGGACCGAACCACCTGGGCCGGCACAAGCTCCGCGCGCGGAGTGGCCGGGGCAGTCATCACAGGGCGGCACGCTGAGGCCATCGAAGGCGGTGAGCTGTGCGTACGGCCGCTGCGTTCGGCTCTGGCGGCCGACCACTTCATCTTGAGCGGCCGCGAAGACGCCTTCGAACCGGCCATGGCCTTCCACGGGTTCCACTGCGTCGAGCTCACGGGCCGGCCCAAAGGCACCCCGGCCGGTGATGCGGTGAGCGCCGACGTCATCGACGTCCGCCCCGTCCTCGAACTGTCGTGGTGTTCACTCATGCTCCTGCGCAACACCGTCGCTGTGCGCGGATCGGCCGGCTGATCCCCGATCCGGTAGGCCCTGCCCGTCGAGGTCGGCGAGGCCGAACCCGGCTGAGGCGACGGCGGTCGCGTCCCAGGCCGCTGACCCTCTTGTCTCGTCCACCCAGGGCAAGCTTTCGACACTGCCCGCCTCGGAACTCTGCGCGGACGCCATCGAGCGGACCTTCGCCCCGAGGATGCAGGGCGGTCGGGCCATCGCCGAGCTCCTGCTCGGGCGCATCGAGCCGAGCGGGCGGCTGCCGCTCAGCGTTCCCCGCCCTGCCGGACAACTTCCGGTCTACGACGGCCAAGTCCGGGGGCATCACGTCCGCCCTTCGGCGAGGGCCTCAGCTACACGTCGGCGCACTACTCGGAACCGACAACCCAGAATTGTCACGTCGCCGGTGCGCACCCCACTGCCCGGCCGCGATGGCGACGCCGGTCAACCATCGTGCAAGCGCCGCCTCACGGCTGTGAGGCGGCGCTTGCACGACTGTCAGCCGGCCGCCGCCGGGATCGGGACCGGGATCGGCGGCACGGTCGGCGTGCTCAGGCGGCGAGGAAGTCGGCCACCTGCTTGGTGAAGGCCCTGGCGTGCTGGAAGAGGAAGGCGTGGCCGGCGTCGCCGTAGAGCAGGAGGGTGGCGTCGGCCAGGTGCTGGACGGCGACGTAGGACGCGTGGGCGGGGACCATCACGTCGTGCAGGCCGTTGGCGTACAGGACGGGGTGCTTGATGGACTCCAGTTCGGCCCGTACCTCGTCGAAGGGGGCTGCCAGGAGCTGGCCGATCGCGGCGAGCATGCCCTGCGCCGTCGCCTCGGTGACCGCGGGGCCGCCGGCGGCGAGCCGGGGCGCGACATGGGCGAAGTGCTCGCGCCCCGAGGCGCGGGCCGCGTCCGTCTCCGGGTAGAACAGGAACAGCATGTCGTCCTGGTCGGCGTCGGGCTTGGCCATGATGCCCAGGACCTTCTCGCTCGCCTCCGGCGCACCGGGCACCCAGCCGGTCGGGCCGCTGCCCGCCACGATGATCTTGCGCACCAGCTCCGGGCGACGCGCGGCCAGGCGCTGCGCCACGAAGCCGCCCAGCGACCAGCCGAGCACGTCGGCCTGCGTGAGGCCGAGGGCCTCGATGAACTCGGCGGCACCCTCGGCGAATCCGTCGAGGGAGTCGCGCGGCTCGCCGGTGGTGTAACCGACGCCGACGTTGTCGAACACGATCACGTCGTGGTCGGCGGCCAGGTAGTCCAGGAACTCCGGGTCCCACCAGTCGATGGTCGCCCGGAACCGCTGCAGCAGGACGAGTGGGACACCGCCCTGCGGTCCCATGCGCCGGTAGGTGAAGGTCGCGGAGGGCCCCTCCACGGTGAGGTTCTCGGCCTTGTCTGCCAGATACGTACTCATGACGTCCTTCTCTTGTTGGCGGGTATCCGTCCGTTCTCGCGGGTCTGCTCACGCAGCACACGCGAGACATGCTGGGCCTGTGGGGCCGCTGCCCTTGGCCGGCGCTGCGACGAGGCAGGCCGGAGAAGTGGGCCAGGCCGACGATCCGCTCGGATCGGTCGATCACTCGCCCCCTGGGGCGACCAGGCGGCTTCCGGCTCGCTCCGATCACCTCGGAATCCACCACGCCGAGCCGCGAGCCATTAAATTATGGTCATAATACTAAGCAGGTACGCCCCGGGTGCGCAAGGGGGCTCCGGTGGCGGGCGAAGCTCGCGGCGACCTCGGAGCCGCATGCGGGTTGGCAGCGCAAGCGGTCCAGCACAGCGGAGACCGAGGGGCCGCAACCCCAGCCCGGCCGCGAGCGCGCCGGGAATTCGGGACTATTGAATTACGTTCACAATACAATACATTGGAGGAGCCGCTGGAGGGCGAGCCGGCCCTCCCGGCGCGTAGAGGAGTGCGTGGTGCGATACAGAAAAGAGCACAAGCAGGCGACCAGGCAGAGGATCATCGAGACGGCGGGCCGCCGCTTCAAGGAGGACGGCATCGACGGCTCGGGCATCACGGCGCTCATGAAGGACGCCGGGCTGACCAACGGCGCCTTCTACACCCACTTCACGTCCAAGGACGACCTCGTGGCCACCACGATCGCCGACCAGTTGCAGGCCCAGAACGCGACCATCGTCGCGCACGCGGAACCGGGCCGCGCCGGCCTCGAACAGATCGTGCGCTGGTACCTGTCCCCCTGGCACCGCGACAGCCGTGACGTCGGCTGCCCCTCCGCCGCCCTGCTCGACGAGATAGGGCGCTGCACCCACCCCACCAAGCAGGCCTACACCGAAGGCGTACTGGTGGTCGCCGACGGCATCGCCGCCCGCCTTGCGCCCCACGACCCGCTCTCGGTGCGCCCCATGGCACTGAGCGCGTACGCCATGATGGCCGGCACCCTCCAGCTCTCACGGGCCCTCGCCGACCCGCACCTCGCCGACCAAGTCCTCGAACAGGGCATCCACAACGCCCTCGCCCTCCTGGGCATCGAGCACGAAGAGGCCACAAGGACGGCACCCTGACCGGCGGGAAAGCAGACCCCGCGGAGCGCGCGCCGCGCCAACACCTCACGCGCGGCGCGACACCCGTACGGAAGAAGCGCCCCCCTGCTCATGGCAGGCACACCGACCCGGAGGTGAGGGCGGTGTTGCGGCAGGCCGGCGGTTGGCAGTCGACCGGGGCGGGTTGATCGGCGGGACCTAGACGACGGCGGCACAGTGCCCGAGCGGGGTTGCAGACGCAGGTGGCAAAGGGCCCCGGGTACACGGGTGTCGTGACGGGCCAGGACGCGGTCCAGGGCGTAACGGAAGCCGCCGGCGGGCCTTCCGAGCGGACAAGGTACCTGTGACGGCCCCTGGCTCGGCGCCCCGCAGAACCGCGCCGGTCAGGACCGGGAGGGCGCGGTCGTCGTGCTGCGGATGACGAGGCGTGGTGTGACGACGATCTCCCGGTCGCCATCGGCCGCCTCCCCTTCCAGTCGGGCGACGGCCCGTTCCACGGCCAGCCGCGCAAGCTCGGGAACTTCCTGGCCGACGGTGGTGAGATCGACGTGGGCCAGACGGGCGAGGTGGCTGTCGTCGAAGCCGACGACCGAGATCTCTTCGGGCACCGCCACCCCGGCACGCAGGAAGCTGTCGAGGACGCCGATGGCGCAGTGGTCGTTGAAGGCGAGGACGGCGGTGGGGCGGGAGGTCGCGGCCAGAAGCGTACGGGCGGCCGCGGCGCCGTGGTCCTCGGTCAGCCCGCCCGGCACCAGGCGGGCACGGTCGGCCAGGCCGTGGCGGTTCATGGCCGCCTTGTAGCCGCGGCGCCGGTCGGCCGCGCCGGGCGCCCTGCCCCCGTCGATGTGGACGATGTCCCGGTGGCCCAGTGCCACCAGGTGGTCGACCGCCTGGCGGGCGCCCTCGTCGTCGGCCGCGCGGACGACGTCCACGTCCTCGGCTCGCGGGCGCAGCCGCCGGGCCACGGAGACGACCGGCAACTGCGCCGCGAGTCGTGTCAGTTGGGCCACCGGGACGTGGGGGCTGAGCAGGATCAGCGCCTCGCAGCGGTCGGCGAGCAGGGTCTCCACGGCGTGCTGTTCGCTGCGGCTGGGTGCGACGGCACTGAGGGCGATCTGGTATCCGGCGGACTCCGCCGCGGTGTAGAGGGCCTCCACCATGTCGGCGTGGAAGGGCTGTTGCAGGTCGAACTGCACCCCGAGCAGGTGCGAGCGGCTGCTGCGCAGCAAGCGTGCCCTGCTGTCCGGCCGATAGCCGATCTCCCGCGCGGCCTCCAGCACCCGCTCGCGGGTTGCCGTGCCGGCCCCCTTGGCGCCGCGCATGACGATGGAGGCGAGCGAGACGGACACGCCGGCCCGTGCCGCGAGATCGGTGAGCGTCGGCCGCTTTCCGTCCGGGACCGCAGGTAGCGAGGGCACCGCCGGCCTTCCTGATCGATGGTCCTCTTCAGGGTGATCGTAGACGGAGCCGAGCGAGTGACGCACCGGTCAAGGGGACTGCAACGTTCTAGCTCAAATGTCCGCACAAACCCTTGACAGGCCGCTCGGTGGCTGGCGTACTGCTCCTGTTCCTCTGCAACGTTCTAGTCCTGGAGCGGTCATGCACACGTTGGCGGTCTGTGCCGAGATGGTCTTCCGCGACCTGCCCGTCGAGGAGCGGGCGCGGCGTATCCACGAGGCCGGCTTCCAGGTGGAGATCTGGGACTGGACCCGACACGACCTCGACGCTCTCGCCCGTACGCCTGCCACGTTCTCCTCGATGACCGGCTACATCCGCGGCAGCCTGACCGACCCGGAGGGGGCCGCCGAACTGCTGCGCACCGCCGAGGAGTCCGTCAAGGCCGCCGAGCATCTGGGCTGTCCCCGGCTCAACGTGCACGGCACCGGGCTGGACAGCGAGGGCCTGCCCGTGGTGCCGGTGAACGGCGAGGCCACCGGTGAGATGTGGATCGCCGCGCACCGCACCCTCACCCGCCTCGCCGAACTGGGCGAGAGCGCGGGGGTCACCTTCACCCTGGAAAACCTCAACACCGCCGTCGATCACCCCGGCGTCCCCTTCGCCACGGCCGCCGACACGTTCGCCCTGGTCGCGGCGGTGGACCGGCCCGGCCTGAGGATGAACCTGGACCTGTACCACGCCCAGATCGGCGAGGGAAACCTCATCGAACTGATCCGCCGGGCCCACGGCGCGGGTCTCATCGGCGAGATCCAGGTGGCCGACGTACCCGGCCGCTGCGAACCCGGCACCGGTGAGATCAACTACCCGGCCGTCGCCCGGGCCCTCGCGGACCTCGGCTACGACGGCACGGTCGCGATGGAGGCATGGGCGTCCGGCGACAGCGACGCCGCCCTGGAACGGTTCCGCGCCGCCTTCAGCCTCTGACCCTCCGCACCGACCCGCCCAGCAAGCCGCACCGCCTGCCGGTGAGCGGCTCCTTCACCCGACGCACGGAGGGATGTCATGCCTGCCTCCGTGCGCGTCGCCCCATCCCCGCCATCAGCACAGTGAGGTGCCGACATGACGAACCGCCCGCCTTCCCTCCGCTCCCGCAGACTCACCCTTGCCGTGGCCGTGGCCGCCGGTGCGGCTCTCACCCTCGCCGGCTGCTCCAGCGGCTCGGGCGGCAAGAAGTCCGAGGAGAGCGCGGACGGCGCCCTCGCGGGCAAGGCGACCACGCCCCGTATGACGGTCGCGATGGTCACCCACGCGGTCCCCGGTGACACGTTCTGGGACACCATCCGCAAGGGCGCCGAGGCCGCCGCCGCGAAGGACAACATCAAGTTGATCTACTCCTCCGACCCCAGCGGCGGCACCCAGGCGAACCTGGTGCAGAACGCGATCGACCAGAAGGTCGACGGCATCGCGGTCACCCTCGCCAAGCCGGACGCGATGAAGGACGTCGTCGCCAAGGCGCGGAAGGCAGGCATCCCCGTGGTCGCCTTCAACTCCGGTGTGGACGACTGGAAGAGTCAGGGGCTGCTCGAGTACTTCGGCCAGGATGAGACCGTCGCCGGCGAGGCGGTCGGCCGGAAGCTGAACACCCTTGGTGTCAAGCACACCGTCTGCGTCATCCAGGAGCAGGGCCAGGTCGCCCTGGAGGCACGCTGTGCGGGCGTGAAGAAGGGGTTCGCGGGCAAGACGGACATCCTCTACGTCAACGGCGCCGACATGCCGTCACTGAAGTCGACGATCACCGCCAAGCTCCGGCAGGACAGCTCCATCGACGAGGTGGTCACCCTCGGCGCCCCCTACGCGCTGGGCGCGGTGGGAGCCGTGTCCGACGCGGACAGCAAGGCCAAGGTCGCCACCTTCGACCTCAACAAGGACCTCGTGAAGGCCGTCCAGGACGGCAGCATCCAGTTCGCCGTCGACCAGCAGCCCTATCTGCAGGGCTACCTGGCGGTCGACGGTCTGTGGCTCTACAAGAACAACGGCAACTACAGCGGCGGCGGTGAGCAGCCGGTCCTGACCGGCCCGGCTTTCGTCGACAAGTCCAACGTCGAGACCGTCGCCGGGTTCGCCGCGAAGGGCACGCGCTGAGGGCCCTGACCCGGCAAGAAACGTCCCGTCAGTTGTCGTATGCCGGCTCGGTCTCTCCGGGCTGAGGCATCACCACATCGCCCCTGCCTCGAAAGGACTTCATGTTCCCCCACGACTCCCTCGGTGTCGCCGTCATCGGCGCCGGCCGCATGGGCGCCGACCATGTACGGCGGATCAGCGAGGTGACCAGCGGCGCCCATGTGGCCGCGGTCGTCGACCTGGACGCCGACCGGGCCAAGGCGATCGCCGCCGGTGTCGAAGGATGCGCGGCCTTCGACGACGTGGCGGAGGCGATGGCCTCCCCGGCCGTCGACGCGGTGCTGCTCGCCTCCCCCGGCGTCGCCCACGAGGCCGCGCTGCTCACCGCGTTCGACCACGACCTGCCCGTCCTGTGCGAGAAGCCCCTCACTCCCGACGCCGCCTCCGCGCTGCGCGTGCTGGAGGCCGAGCAGCTGCTCGGTCACCGTCGGGTGCAGGTGGGCTTCATGCGCCGCTACGACCACGAGTACCTCAAGCTCAAGGCCCTGCTGGACAGCGGGGAACTCGGCCGGCCGCTGATGCTGCACAACCGGCACCGCAACCCCTCGTCCCCGCCGGAGTTCACGACCGCCATGCTCATCAACGACTCGGTGACGCACGAGATGGACATCATCCGCTGGCTGCTCGGCCAGGAGATCACCTCTGTCACGGTGATGCGCCCGAAGTCCTCCGGCAACGCTCCGGAAGGGCTGGTCGATCCGCAGTTCGTCGTCTTCGAGACCGATGGCGGGGTTCTGGCCGACGTGGAGATCTACGTCAACGCCCGCTACGGCTATCAGGTCCAGGCCGAGGCGGTGTGCGAGAACGGCACGGCCCGGATCGGCGACCGGCACGACATGCTCGTCAACTCCCGTGGCAGGTGGGGCGGAACGGTCACTCCCGGCTTCGTCGAGCGGTTCGAGGAGGCGTACGACCGCGAGGTCCAGGCATGGGTCGACGCCACCCGGCGCGGAGAGGTCACCGGGCCCAGCGCCTGGGACGGCTACGCCGTGGCCGCGGTCTGCGAGGCGGGCGTCCGCGCGCAGACCGAGGACCGGCGCATCGAGGTGGAACTCGCCGACCGGCCCGCCCTCTACCGCTGACCCGGATCGCCACCGCACGGGACCACCGGCGGACAACCGCGCCCCCAACGACGACACCGGAGACAGGGAAACATCATGAAGATCGGCCTGAACACCGACAGCGTCGGGCAACTCACGCTCGACGAGACGCTCGACCTGGCCGCCGAACTCGGCCTGGACTACGTCGAGTTCGCCACAGGCGCCTGGTCCACAGCCCCGCACGTCGACGTCGACCAACTGCTCGGCAGCGAGCGCGCACGCCGCGAACTGCTGGCCAAGGTCACCGACCGGGGGCTCGCGATCAGCGCCCTCACCTGCTCGGGCAACCCCCTCCACCCCGGGCCCAGCGGCCGCGAACACGACCAGGTCACCCGCAGGACGATCGCCCTCGCGCCACTTCTCGGCGTGGACCGTGTGGTGATGATGTCCGGCCTGCCGGGAGGCCCGGGCGACGCCAACCCCAACTGGATCACCGTCTCCTGGCCGCCGGAGACGACCCAGATCCTCGAATGGCAGTGGAGCGAGGCCGTGCTCCCGTACTGGCGGGACCTCGTGGCCCACGCCCGAGACCGGGGCGTACGCAAGCTCTGCCTCGAAATGCACGCCCACCAGGCCGTCTACAACGTTCCCACCCTGCTGCGCCTGCGCGAGGAGGTCGGACCGGTCGTCGGAGCCAACTTCGACCCCAGTCACCTGATGTGGATGGGAGCCGACCCGCTCGCCGCCATCGAGGCCCTGGGCGAGGCGATCTACCATGTGCACGCCAAGGACACCCGCCTGGAGCCCCTCCGCCAGTCCCTGACCAGCAGGCTGGAGACCCTCCCGGTCATGGCCGCGAAAGACCGCTCCTGGAACTACGTCACCCTCGGCTACGGCCACGACGACGCCTTCTGGCGAGCCTTCTGCCTCGCCCTGCGCCGCGCCGGCTACGACGACGTCCTGAGCATCGAGCACGAGGACGTCCTGATGAGCCCGGTCGAGGGCGTGACCAAGTCCGTCGACCTTCTGCGTCGTGTCGCCCTGCGTGACCCCAGTTCCTACAAACCCCAGGAGATCTGACAGTCGCCCACGCCGGCGGGTGGAACAGGCAGCCGGACACGACACGCTGCGTGCGGTCCCGGACCGCACGCCGATCATCCCAGATCCGGCCGACTTCGCGGACGTCGACCGTGCGCTGCAGGACTGCATCTGTCCGACCCGACGTTCGCGCAGCACCGATGGGTCGCCGACAACCTCCCTCAGGGCCGTGTGCACGCGGACGTGAGGGTCGCGGGCAGGCCCGGCATCAGTGCCCTGCGCTCCCGCGGGCCGATCGTCCTGCGCAGTCGGCAGATCCGGGTGAGCTGGGCACCGAGGTCCAGGTTCCACAGACGTACGGTCCCGTCGTTGCTGCTGCTGGCCACGGTCCGCCCGTCCGGGGCGAACGCGACGCCCCACACCGCGTTCGTGTGCCCGGTGAGCGTGGCCCAGGGGCGCCGCCCGGGCACGTCCCAGAGCCGAACGGTGCGGTCGCTGCCGCTGCCGGCGAGGAGCCGGCCGTCCGGTGAGAAGGCGATCCCGCGCACCGATCCGGTGTGCCCGGTCAGGGAGGCCGCCGGGCGGCGGTGCCGGACGTCCCACAGGCGGACCGTACCGTCGTTGCCGCTGCTCGCGAGCGTGCGCCCGTCGGGGCTGAAGGCCACGCCCCGCACGGCACCTGTGTGTCCGGTGAGGGTGGCGAGCAGGCGATGACCGGCGGTGTCCCACAGCCGTACCGTCAGATCGTCGCCCGCGCTGGCCAGGGTACGGCCGTCCGGGCTGAACGCGACATCGTTGGCGTAGTCCGTGTGGCCGGTCAGCACGGCGAGTTGACGACGGGTCGCGATGTCCCACAGGCGGACCGTCCGGTCGGCGCCCGCGGAGGCGAGGGTGCGGCCGTCGGGCGAGAAGGCCACCGAGAACACGTCCCCGGTGTGGCCGGTGAGCGTCACCAGGGCGCGGTGCGAGGGGATGTCCCACAGCCGGACCGTGCCGTCCGAGCCCGCCGACGCGAGGGTGCGGCCGTCCGGTGCGAACGCCACCGAGAACACGCTCTCCCGGTGGCCCGTGAACGTCGCCACGGGTCGGCGCCGGGCCACGTCCCACACCCGTACGGTGTGGTCCGCGTCGGCGGTGGCCAGGAGTTTCCCGTCGGGGCTGTACGCGGCCTGCGAGACCTCGGTGAACGGACGCGCCGTCAGCACCGGGCCGCGCAGGTCCCAGAGCACCACGGACTGGTCGAACCCTCCGGTGGCCAGCGTCGTCCCGGTCGAGTTCACGGCCACGGACATCACGTAGTCGGTGTGGCCGGCGAGGATCGCGGCCGGCCTGCCGGTGCGCACGTCCCACAGCCGGGTCGTGCCGTCGCCGCCCGCGCTCACGACCGTGGTGCCGTCGGGTGTGTAGGTGACCGCGTTGACGTCGTCGCTGTGGCCGGTGAGCGTCGCCTCGGGTCGGTGCCGGGCCACGTCCCACAGCCGTACGGTCCGGTCGACGCCCCCGGAGGCCACGCTCCGTCCGTCGGGGGCGAAGGCCACTCCGAGCACTTCGTCGGTGTGCCCCTTGAGCACGGCCAGCCGGCGGGCCGTGTCGGTGTCCCACAGCCGTACGGTACGGTCGGAGCCGCCCGAGGCCAGGGTCCGCCCGTCGGGGGCGTAGGCGAGTGAGTTGACGCGGCCGGTGTGCCCGAGGAGCCGCACCTCGGAGGGGTGGCCGCCGCCGGTGTCCCACAGCTGTACCGACCCGTCGTCGGCGGCGACGGCGAGGGTACGGCCGCGGGGGTCGAAGGCGAGCGCGTGGGCCCCGTCGGTGGCCGCGGGCAGCACGGTCCGCAGCCGGTGGTCGGCGGTGTCCCAGATCCGTACCGGCCCGTCCGTGGACGTCGCCGCGAGGGTGCGCCCGCCGGGGCTGAAGGCGACGGAGCGGACCCGCCCGGGAACGGCGAGGGTGGCGGTGGTCCGGTGGTCGGTGGTCCGGCGCAGTTGCACGGTGCCGTACGAGCCGGCCGTCGCCAGCAGCCGGCCGTCGGGTGCGAAAGCGACCGCGTTGACGGGTCCGTGGCGGCCTGCGAGGCGGGCGGAGAACGCCTGCGCCTGGGTGCTCAGCAGGGCCCCGCGGGCCTCGGGGGTGGGGTCGGCCCGGTAGGCCTCCTCGGCGAGCAGCATGGACGCCTCGGGCTGACCGCCGGCCAGAGAGGTGGACTGCACGGCCAGGGCCTGGGAGCGGGCGACGCGTTCCTGGTCGAGCGCGGCGGAGCGCTGCTGGTACGCGAGGCCGCCGGCGGTCACGGCGAGCACCAGCAGGACGGCGACGATGACGAACAGGGCTTGCCGGAACCGCGTTTGACGCCTCGCCAGGAGCCTTCGGCTGTCCTCCTCCGCCTGGCTGGCCCGCAGGAAGGCCTCTTCGCGGGGGCCGAGACGGCTGCGGCCGTCGAGTTCGTCGGCCCAGGAGCGGACGGTTTCGAGGCGGGTGCCGCGGTAGAGGGCGGACGGGTCGCGCTCCTCTCGCTCCCATTCGGCGGCGGCGTGGGCGAGTTGCTGGTGGATGAGGAGCCCGGCCCGGTCGGCGTGGATCCAGTCGCGCAATCGGGGCCACGCGTGCAGCAGGGCCTCGTGGGTGATCTCGACGGTGTCCCGGTCCAGGGTGACCAAGCGGGCCCGGACGAACGCGTCGAGGGCGGCGGAGGCGGCGTCCGCGTCCCCGAGCTGTTCCATGAGGGCGCCGCGGCCGGTGCGGCGCCGGGTCGCGACGGCTCCGTCGTCGGACACGTGGACGAGACGGGACAGCACGCGCCGGATGGAGTTCTGTTCGGCGGGGTACAGCTGGGCGAACACGGTCTCGGCGGTGCGGGCGATGGCGCCCTGGATGCCGCCGGTGCGCTCGTAGCCGGCCACGGTGAGGGTGGTGTCCTCGCGTTGCTGCCAGGTGGCGAGGAGGGCGTGCGAGATGAGGGGCAGCGCGCCGGAGGGGGTCTCGTCGGAGGCGGTGGCGCGGACGGCGCCCGCCGGTTCCTCGCGCAGGCCCGCGTCGCGCAGGCCCGCGTCGCGCAGGAGGAGGGGGACCAGGCCGGCTTCCAGGGTGACGCCGGCGAGTTCGGCGGGGCGGGTGATCGCTTCCCGTAGTTCCGCGACGGACATGGGGAGCAGGACGAACAGTCCCTCGGTGAACAGGCGGGCCAGACCAGGGAGTTCGAGGCATCGTCCGGAGAAGTCGGCGCGGACGCCGAGCACGACGACCGCCGGGTCCGCGCCGGTGGACAGTGCCTGCAGGACCCGTACGAACGTCCGTCTCTCGTCCTCGTCGGAGCAGAGGGTGAACAGCTCCTCGAACTGGTCGACGAGCAGCACGAGCCGCGCCGGTGGCGGGCGGCGGTCGCCGGGGCCGGGAGGGGCGCTGTCGGAACGAACGCGGACGACGTCCAGCAGCACCTCGGGGCGCTCGGCCAACTCGGTCCCGGTGAGGTCGAGATCGCTGCCGAGGGCCTTCGCCGTTCGTTCGAGGAGTTCGTCGAGCGGATGGGCGGTGGGCGTGAGGGCGACCACGGGCCAGCGGTCGGCGCCGGGCATGGGAAAGCCTCCGGGGCGCCGCAGCGCCGGGACCAGACCGGCGTTCAGCAGGGAGGACTTGCCGGCGCCGGACGGGGCGACCAGCAACAGCGGTCCGCTGCCGAGGCGTTGGAAGACCCGCTCGACCAGCGCGGCCGTGGCCCGCTCCCGGCCGAAGAACCAGGCCGCTTCCTGCGGGGTGAACGCCGCGAGGCCCCGGTACGGACACGCGGGCTCACCGGGGTCGGCGGCCGGTCCTTGGCCGCGCTCGGCCGGGGCGGTGTCCCGCACCATCCGGAGCAACTCGCCCCCGGCGCCCAGGATGTGGTCACACTGACGGGCGACGTCGACGGTCGCCCGCTTGACGCCGGTCTCGATCTTGCTGAGATAGCCCTTGCTGTAGTGCGTCCGGCGCGCGAGGTCGGCCAGCGACATCCCGCGCTCCCGGCGCAGCCGTCTCAGCTGCGCCGGAAAGGACGGTGTGGTCTGTGCGGGGCTTTCCGGCTGGTCGGTCCGGTCCACGCCCGCGTGTACGTGTTCCTGCTCCCCCAAGGCGTCCCCCCTGGCACTGGCCTGCCCGGATCGTGAGACGGCGGATGCCCAGGCTACTGCGGGGGTCGGACAGGGAGCCAAGCTTTCACGCGGTGTGGCGGAAAACGGGACGGCCGGGACCGGCGTGGACCGGTCCCGGCCGTTGCTCCCCCGTGGCGACGGCGCGCTACGGCCGGTTGAGCTTGATGGAGTTGATGGGGGTGAGGTCGATGTAGGTCCACTCGTCCTGCGCGAGGTGCTCGCTGCAGTTGGTGCCGCCGTAGTTGTTGCACAGGTCCGCGGTGGCCCCGCCGTACTGGTTGTTGAGGACCCAGTGGTACCCGAACTGGTTGCTCAGGTTGTGGGCGCCGTAGCTGGCGTACTGGTTGGTGGGGTGCGGGTTTTCCTGCGGCCAGACGTTCTCGGGCCAGATGCACACGTTGCCGGAGAGGCATCCGTACACCGTGCTGTTGCCCGCCGGCGCGGCCTGCGCCGCCCCGCTCATCGCCACCACTGCCGTGGCCGCGGTCGCGAACGCGGCGGCGGCGCTCATCACCTTGCGCATGTTTCCCCCTAGCGGGTGGCCTGCGTCGTCGCAGACCGAGCTTCGACTTGACGGGATCAGCCTGTTCCGGGGGGACTGTCGGGGTCGACGGGTTTCCTGTTGCCCGCTTGGAGACCGGCCGGGAAACCCGGTGTGAACTGGGGTTTCGCGGACGGTGGTCAACCGGCGGGCCGGACGGGGCGCAATCGTGGACTGCGCATGCGGTCCTCCCCCGTGATGACGGCACGTGCCTGGCTGGTTGTGGCAGGACTTCGGCTCACCAGCCGTTGGTCAGCACGTCGTCCAGCGCGGCGACGAACACGTCGGCGCTCCGCCGGGTCAGGCACAGCGGTGGCTTGATCTTCAGTACGCATTGCCGGTCCGAGGTCGGCTGCACGATCACGCCGAGCTCGCGCAGCCGGTCGCAGATCGCGGCGGTCTCCTCGGTCGCCGGCTCCAGGGTCTCGCGGTCGCGGACGAACTCGACGCCCAGATACAGCCCCGAGCCGTGCACCGCGCCGATCAGCGGATGCCGGACGGCGAGTTCCTCCAGCCGCTGCTTCAAGTACCCGCCCACATCGAGGGCGTTGTCCTGGAGCCGCTCGTCCCGCAGCACGTCCAGCACGGTCAGCCCGACCACGCTGCTGACCGGGCTGCCGCCGGCCGAGGAGAAGAAGTAGCCCTGGGTGCGGTAGGCGTCGGCGATCTCCCTCCGGGTGATCACAGCGCCCAGCGGATGCCCGTTGCCCATCCCCTTGGCCACGGTGACGATGTCCGGCACGACACCCTGCTGCTCGAACCCCCAGAAGTGGGTGCCGAGTCGGCCGTAGCCGACCTGCACCTCGTCCGCGACGCACAGACCGCCGACGGCGCGTGTCGCCTCGTAGACCTCCTGGAGGTAGCCGTCCGGAAGCGGGATGCCGCCCGCGTTGCCGTAGAAGGGCTCGCAGATGAAGGCGGCGGGCGGGCGGCCCTGTGCGGCGAGTTCGGTGATCCGCGCGGCGGCCTCGGGGCCGTACCGTCCTGCCTCGGCGCCGCGGTGGCGGCCGCGGTAGGAGTTGGGGGCGGCCACGGTGTGGATCCAACTCGGGCGTGAGGACAGGGCGTTCGGGTTGTCCGCGATCGACGTGGAGACCGCGTCGCTCGCGTATGTCCATCCGTGGTACGCCTCCTCGACCGCGACCGTGTCCTGCCGTCCGGTCGCCGCCCAGGCCAGGCGCAGGGCGAGGTCCACTGCCTCGGAGCCGCTGTTGACGAGGAAGACGGTGTCCAGGCCGGCGGGCAGGAGTGCGGTGAGCCGCTCGGAGAGTTCGACCACCGAGCCGTAGTGGAAGCGGGAGTTGGTGTTCAGGCGCCGCCACTGCCGGTGCACGGCGTCGCTCAGGGCGGGGTGGCCGTGGCCGAGGATGGTCACGTTGTTGAGCATGTCCAGGTAGCCGCGGCCCTGGGTGTCGACGAGGTGGTGCCGCCAGCCGCGTTCGATGCGGGGCGGCTCGTCGTAGTAGTGCTCCTGGACGGTGGCGAAGGCGCGGTCGCGGCGGTCGAGGAGGTCCTGGTCGGCGAGCGGCTCCTGGGGGTCGTGGCCGGTGATCAGTGCCGTCGGATCCGGGCTCACCGCCAACCGGCCCGCGGCCAGGTCAGGGGTGGCGAAACGGGGTGGGCGCCGGTCGGCCAGGGTCGAGAGCTGGAGTCCGAGGGTGTGCCTGCCGCTCCGCCCGGCGACGGTACCGAGGGGGTCCCCGGCGGCGACCGGACCGGACGCGGCCGGGCTGTCGACTCCGTACAGCCACAGGACCGGACCCTCGCCGCGCAGGTCGAGCGTGCCGTCCGCGTGCCGGGTGAGTGTGCCCGACCAGGGTGCGCGCACCTCCAGCGGATCCGCGAGATGCAGATCCACTCCGAGGGCGCAGGTCGCCGGGGCGTCCGTGGTGTCGATCGTGGTCCGGGTCAGGCGGAACTCGCCGTGCCGGGTGCGGACCGCCGGCCGGGCGGCGGCCAGAGCGGCTTCGGCGTCCGCCTCCAGCCATCGGCCCGTGTGCAGGTCGTCGCTCTGCGCGGAGAGGTCGAGCACCGGTACCGCGTCGGGCAGGCCCGGCAGCATGCGGTGCGCGGGCGGGACGGAGATCCGCGGGAGGGGGCGGCCGAGTGCCTCCCGCAGCTGGGCGGTCATCACCTCCGCCGGGACGGCGACGGCCGACTCGAACATGGCCCACTCCCGGTCCAGGGCGGCGGACGCGTAGCCGTTGTCCGGGTCCTGGAGGACGTCGTACTGCCCGCTGACCACCATGACGGCCGCCCGCAGCACGACGAGGGGCCACAGCACGGCCGCCTCCGCGTCGGAGAGCGGGCGTACGGCGTCGAAGGCGCGGACGGCGGGCAGGACGGAGGCGGGACGGGCACCGTGGTGGTGCAGGACGGAGGTGCAGGTGACCGCCAGTTCCGCCACGGTCCAGCCGGTTCCGAGGTCCCCGAAGTCGATCACTCCGACCGGCATCCGCCGGCCGTTCTCCGCCGTCTCGCAGACGACGTTGTTGTCGGTGATGTCGCCGTGGACGAACTGGACCGGCAGCTCCTTCGCGTGCGGCTCCACGAGGGAGTACGCGGTGCGGGCGGCGCTCAGCACCTGGCCGGCGCGGGCCCGGTCGGGCCAGTGCGGGGCGAGGGCCTCGATCACTTCGAGGGCGTTGCGCAGGTCCCACGGCCGGAAGCGGTCGGTTTCCGGTGCGGCGAAGCCGGCGAGGGCCGCGGCGATCTGTCCGGCGAGTCCGCCGAGGCGGGCGACGACCGCGGGGGCGAGGTAGCGGCTGTCCATGATCGGCTCACCCGGCACGAAGTCCAGCAGCCGGCAGGCGAGTTCGGCTCCGTCCACGGTGAAGGGCTGCACCACGTCGCCGTCGGTGCCGGGGCGTGCCCTGGGCAGGCGGAGACCGGGCAGGGCGCGGGCCAGGTGGTCCACGGCGTCGCACTGGGCCCTCAGCTCGGGCGTCCCGGTGGCGGGGTTGGCGACCTTGAGGACGTACTCTCCCGCGTCGCCGCGGACCCGGTAGTTGCGGTCCTGCTGGCTGCCCAGGTCCCGCACGGTGCCCCGTACCCCGAACCGGGCCGCCAGCACGGCCGACGCGGCCGTCTCGTCGATCGGCGCCACGGGTCGCACCAGCCAGTCCGTGGATGACAGGCCCATGCGTCGCTCCGCTTCCGCGACGAGGTGCCGCCGCTGTCCTGCCGGAACGTTCCGGCACTTTCGTGCGACGACGGTAGGACGGACGTGTTCCTTGGTCAACGAGCGGGGTGAACGAGCGAGGCGAACGAGCGAGGCGAACCTCACTCCCCCGTCTCACACGGCACGGGTTCATCAGGATTACCTCGTGGGATACGGGTTACCTGCACGATGGGTCTCTGGGGAGCCGCGGCGGCGGCCCACGGTGGCTTGTCCCATGTGTGCCCGCGGTGTGGGGCTGTGGGCACACAGCGGCGTCGGCCCGCTCAGCGGGTTCGAGCGGGCCGACGCGCGATATCACGGACGCCTCGGACGTCCTCTCTTACGCCCAGTACCGCAGGAACAGCGCCGGAGCGCGGCGCGTGAGCCAGGCCGCGGCCAGGCCGATGGCGGCGCCGGCCGCCACATCACTGGGGTAGTGGGCACCCGACTGCACCCGTTCCACGGCCACCATGGCGGCAGGCACCGCGCACAGCGCGCCCGCGGCCGGCCAGGTGGGGGCGACGGCGGCGGTGAAGGCGACCGCGGCCGCCGTGTGCCCGGAGGGGAACGAGGACGAGTCGGGGCGGTCGTCGACCTCGTCGTGCGGGATCCACTCCGCGGGCGGCCGGGGGCGGTCGGCCAGCTGTTTGCACAGTCCGTTGGACACCAGTTGCGCCACCACCAGAGCCGCCATGCCGGCGGCCGCGGCCCTGCGCCCCCGCCACCCGCCCTTCCACGCCATCACGGCGGCGGCGCCGCACCAGAGCTTCGTGCTCTCCGCGGACTCCTCCACCGCCGACAGCGCCTTCGCCACGCCTGGCGGTATCCGGGAAGCCGCATGCCGTGTCAGAGCCCCGTCGACCTGGTACAAGTCCGTCAGCAACCTCATGACCTGCGGATATCCCAAGCTCCCCGAGATAAGCAGCCCGAATCCGATCAGTCCGTCAGTCGTTGCGCGTCGGTCCTGAGTCGTCCAGCCGACGAAGGTCCTGCTCGTCCCACGTCCTGGTGTCGCGCGGCTCCGTGTAGGGCTCCTTGTCGGGCGGCAGGCCTCCGGCGATCGCCCGCTGCCGGGCGGTCTCGGCGTCGAATTCGAGGCCCAGGAGAATCGCCAGGTTGCTGATCCACAGCCAGACCAGGAAGACGATGACACCGGCCATGGTGCCGTAGGTCTTGTTGTAGGAGGCGAAGTTGGCGACGTAGAACGCGAATCCGGCGGACGCGACCAGCCAGATGACGAGGGCGAGGAAACTGCCCGGGGTGATCCACCTGAACCCCTTGAGGCGGGCGTTCGGGGTGCCCCAGTACAGCAGCGCGATCATGACCGTGACCAGGACCACCAGGACGGGCCACTTGGCGATCGCCCACACCGTCAGGGCGGTGTCGCCGACTCCGAGCGCGGAGCCCGCCTTCCGGGCCAGGGTGCCCGTGAAGACGACGATCAGGGCGCTGATGACGGCGAGCACCATCAGGACGACCGTCAGGCCGACCCGCACCGGGAGGATCTTCCAGATCGGGCGGCCCTCCGGCATGTCGTAGACCCGGTTGGCCGAGCGGATGAACGCGGCCACGTACCCGGACGCCGACCACACCGCGAGGACGATGCCGACGATCGCCATGACGGACCCGACGCCGGCGTTGTTCTGCAGCTGCTCGACGGCGCCGGTGATGATGTCGCGGGCCGAGCCCGGGGTGAACTGTTTGAGATTCTTCAGCACCGTGTCCGTCGCCGACTTGCCGGTCAGGCCGAGCATCGACACCAGGACCAGCAGGGCCGGGAAGAGGGACAACAGTCCGTAATAGGTCAGCGCCGCGGCCCGGTCGGTGAGCTCGTCGTCCTTGAACTCGCGAAGGCTGCCGCGCAGCACGGCCCCCCACGCCGTTTTCGGCAGCTGCGTCGGCGTGTCCGGCGCACGCTCCTCCACGGCGGGCCCGGGGCCCATCTCTTCGGCCGGCGGGACCTGGCGTTCCTCACGTTCCGGAGCCTCGCGTGGAGGAGCCTCGTCGCTGCCGTGGTGCTCTTTGTGTCCAGGAAGATGCAGCTTCATGCCGCCCGAGTACCCCCGGACACCCTCCCAATCAGGACACCGACCACCCGGCCCTCACTCTTCGATGTCGACCACGACCCACTCGCTGATCTCCTTCCACTGGCGGATCGCCTGCTGATGAAAGGGGTGGACCAGGTAGCGGTCGACCGCCTGCATGTCGTCCAGGAGGCCGTCGACCAGGAAGTCGTAGGCGATGTCCCGGGTGGATACGTTGCGTCCGTAGCGCCACTCGCGCAGTTCCGGCACGTTGCTGCCGACCTGGGCGGCGGTGTGCTCGGCTCCGGTGGCCCGCGGATCGCCCCAGTCGACCCCGGGCTTGAACTTGAACAGGACGACGTGCCGGATCACGACGTAACTCCTCCGGTGCGCGCGGCCACGGGCTGTAAGGTGCCGGCCCCTCGGCACAGTTTGAGGACGTTCATCGCGATCTGTGCGCCGCACTCTCCGAGACCGTCGCGGTAGCGGGCGAGGATCTCCATCTCCCGGGTGAACACCGTGCGCGGTCCGCCGGCGTCGGTTCGCATCTTCTGGATGCCCGAGGACACCTGGGCACGCTGGGCGAGCAGTTCGATGATGCGGGCGTCGAGTGTGTCGATCGCCTTGCGCTCCTGGTCGATGCGGGAGGCGCTGTCGGCCGTCTCGGTCATGACAGGGTGCCTTTCGTCGAGTGGTTCGGTGAGTGGTGCGGGTCGTGCTGTGGTGTGTGGTGCGGGTCGTGCTGTGGTGCGTGGTGCGGTGTGGTCGTTGCGGGGATCGGGAGGTCGGCCATGCGCCGCGCGGCCTCAGCCAGCCGATCTTCCGGAGCGAGGAGGCTGACGCGGACGTATCCCTCGCCGTGCTCCCCGAACCAGCGGCCGGGTGCCACCGCCACGTGGGCCCGGCTCAGCAGTTCGTCGGCGAATGCGACGGACCCCCCGCGGCCGGGCGGAATCGGCAGCCAGGCGAAGACCGAGCGGGGTGTGTCGAGGGACCATGCGGAGCCTTCCAGCCCGTCCAGCAGGACGTCCCGGCGCCGTTCGTACGTCTTGGCCAGCTGCCGTACGGCGTCCTGGGGTCCGGTCAGCGCGGCGATCGCCGCGCGCTGGATGAACGGGGGGAGGGAGACGTAGTAGTGCTCCTGGAGGAGATTGATCGCGGCGATGACGTCCCGGTGTCCGACCACCGCGCCGATCCGCCATCCGGCCATGTTGAAGGTCTTGGACAGGGAGATGAACTCGACGCCCACCTCCTTGGCGCCCTCGGTCTCCAGGAAGGAGACGGGCAGCTGTCCGTCGAGGTCCAGGGCCCCGTAGGCGAAGTCGGACGCCACGATCACGTTGTGCCGCGCGGCGAAGCGGACGGTGTCCTCGTAGAACTCGCGCGGGGCCGTCGCGGAGGTCGGGTTGTTGGGGTAGTTGAGGAACATCAGCTTGGCCCGCTCGCACACGGCGCGGTCGAGACAGTCGTACTCGGGCAGGAAACCGTTGCTCCGCCGCAGCGGCAAGGGGTGCATGCGGGCCCGGGCCAGAATCACTCCCGCCCAGTAGTCGGGGAACGCGGGATCCGGCATCAGACAGACGTCGCCGGGGTTCAGGAAGCACTGGCTGATCTCGACGAGACCGGCCTTCGCGCCGAAGAGGATGGCCACCTCCGTCTCCGGGTCCAGCCGCACCCCGTGGTGCCGCGCGTACCAGGCGCTGATGGCGTTCTTGAGTTCGAGCAGCCCGGAGAAGGGCGGGTAGCGGTGGGTGACCGGATCGAGCACCTCCGTTCGGAGCGCCTCGACGATGTGCGCCGGCGTCGGCAGGTCGGGATTTCCCTGGCACAGGTTGATGACGTCCTCGCCCGACCTGAGCAGGTCGTCGACCCTGGCTCCGGTCGCGGCGAACGAACTCCTCGGCAGGCTCTGCAGCAGGCCCGCCCACTCGGTCCTCACGTGTCCTTCCCTTCGTTTCCTCCCCGCGTCCGGGACACGGCCACGGGCTCGGGGCCGCCCGTGGCCGTGCTCGCCGCCCATCGGCTCAGGCCGACGGCGAGCGCGGTGATGGCGGCGCAGGCCCATCCCACGGCCAGGAAGCCGTGCGCCGTGAACAACGGAGCCAGGGCGGCGGCGCCCACGGCCACGGCGAGGTTGGTCGCAAGGCTGTAGAACGCCAGGACGGTACCCCGCTGGTGCGGTGAGCTTTCGCTGAGCAGCGTGCTGAGCAGGGTGACGACCAGACTCTGGAGGATGCCCCAGCCGAAGAGGCACACCGCGAGCGGCGCCGTCCAGTGGATGAGCAGCGGCACGCCCACCAGCGCGGGCACCAGAGCGGCCAGTGAAGCGGTCAGCACGCGTTCCTTGCCCAGCCGGTCCGCGAACCTGCCCGTGACGGAACTCGAGGCGAACCCGAGCCCGTACAGCAGGATCATCACGCCGGTCAGGGAGCTCGCGGAGCCGTAACGGTATTCCAGCGCGGTGCCCAGGAACGTGTACATGCCGTACCAGCCCAGCATCACCAGGAAGGTCGTCAGCACATACGCCGGGACCCGCGGCGTCAGCAGGGCACGGGCCGCCGACCGCGCCCACCCTCCCGCCGACGGCCCCGGGGTTTCCCGCTGCGGCTCGGTGCGAGCCTCAGGACCTGGTCGCCGCTCGCCGCGGGCGCGGAGCATCGCCGACAGGACGAGACAGCCCAGCAGCGACAGCAGGCCGAAGGTCCACCGCCAGCCCGCCCACTGCCCGACGAACGATCCCATCGGCACGCCCAGCACCAGCGAGAGCGACCAGCTCGATACCAGGATCCCCATGGCCTTGGCCCGGTGCTCGTAGGGGATCTGGTCCCCGACGAAGGCGTAGGCGGTGGGCACGAACGCGCCCGCCGCCAGGCCCGCCAGCGCCCGGCCGGTGAAGAACAGGCCGGTCCCCGTGGCGCACGCGCACAGCACCGTGCCCACGACGAACACCGCCATCCCGGCCGACAGGCTGAGCTTGCGCGACACCCGGTCGCCCAGGGGCGCGAAGACCAGCGCGCCCAGGGCGGTCGCGGCGCCGTAGACGCTGACCGAGAGCGCCATGACACCGACCGTCGTGTCGAACGACGTGGCCATGCGCACCAACAGCGGTGAGACGACCAGTTCCTCCGAACCGACGGTGAAGATTCCCGCCATCAGCCCGAGGACCGTCAGCACGGGAAAGCCGGCCCGGTTCCCGCCGTTGTCCTGTGGGTGCGACACTCCAGCCAAGCCCTTCCCTCGCCTGTACGCGGTCCGTCAGCGGATCGAGTCCGCTCTCACAGGCAGGTCAACTGCCCGCCGTCGACCGAGATCTGCTGTCCGGTCAGATAGGAGGCCTCGTCCGAGGCCAGGAACCCGATGACGGCGGCGACCTCGTGAGCCTCGCCGGGGCGGTCCATCGGGATGGTGTGTCTCAGCCTGGCCTCCGCCTCCGCCCGGGGAAGGCCGGCGGACCTGCTCAGGTGGTGCAGGGCGCGGTCGTAGCGCCCGGTCCGGACGGTGCCGGGGTGGACGCTGTTCACGGTCACGCCGTGCGGGGCGTACTGGCTCGCCAGGTACTTGCCGGCGTTCGCCACCGCGGCGTTCACCAGACCGGACAGGAACAGGCCGGGGGCGGGTTCCTTTCCGGCGTTGCCGACGATGTTGACGATCCGCCCGAACCCGTTTCTGACCATGACCGGCGCGACGGCTTTGACGGTGGCCAGGTAGGGCACGAGTTTCTGCCGCATCGCAGCGCTCACGTCATCGGCTCGTATGTCGTCGAACGATCCGGGTGGGGGCCCGGGGGCGTTGTTGACGAGTACGTCGATCCTGCCGTACCGACGGTCGACCTCACCCGCCAGTTCCTCGCAGAACGACGGCTCGGTGACGTCACCGGGAATGAGATGAGCGGTCTTTCCGGCGCCCGACTCCTCGAGGACCTCTTCCAGCGCCCCGCGCCCTCGTGCACACAAGACCGTCACAAATCCTTTCCCGCTGAGATGCAATGCGGTGGCCCGCCCGATACCGTGACTGGCTCCCAGCACGATCGCCACCCGGGCCCCCGCGTTTTCCGGTCGCGTCACCGGTTTTTCCGCTCGTTTTCCTGCCGACCGCCCTTCTGGACTTTCTGTCCGGGCACCCGATGGTAACGAGGCGGGATGAAAATGTTGACGGAGCGTGCCACATCGGCATGGGGATTCACGGCGCCGTGTCCCTCCTGGCTCGCACAGAAGTACGTGCCCCCGAACCGTAACTCGTGACTGGACTCCTCGACGGTCATGTCGTAGCGCCCCTCGAGGCAGATCCCGATCTGTTCATGGGAATGCCGGTGATAAGGCATCTCACCACCGCCGGGAATATCGGCGATCATGAACTCGATCCAGTCGGCGACGAAGAACGTGACGTCCATCCCGACGAACTTGCGTGACTCGAACGCTTCGAGGAAGTAGCTGCCCGGCGCCGGGTAGGACTCCCCCGGCTTGTTGCGGCGCAGCTCCAGCAGGACGGCTTCGGAGTCGGTGGGGTTCACGGCCGAGAAGCCGACGCCCGGAGGGGCCACACAGACCTGGCGCTCGGGTTCCATCAGTCGGGTGACCTCCCCGACCGTGGCCGAGAGCCGGCCCTGCACGACCATCCCGACCTGCGCCTGGCCACGGGGACGGTCCGGCACCTGGGCGCCGGGCGGGACGGCGGAGAGCCTGACCTCCGTGTCGTCGCGCCAGTAGGACTCCACCCGCACGCCGTTGTCGTGGAGGGCCACGTCGGCGGCCGGGAAGTAGCTCCGGGCCTGTGCCTGTGCCTCAGTAGTCATGTCAGTCGTTCCTCCTCGCGAAGACAGTCCACGTCATGGGAATCCGGGAGAACTTGTGGACGAACTTGAGGTGGTGCTGTTTGGCCGCCTCCTCGTTGGTGATGGCGACGTTGTACCGGCCGTCGGCCACGTCACAGGCGGCCTGGCTGGTGGAGTCCACGGTCGCCATCTGCAGGGGCCGGCCCAGGTGGTACCGCAGCAGCGGGATGGGGGCGGGGTGCGACACGACGGTCTCGCTGTCGAGCAGTTCCTCGCGGTACGCGTAGTCGTCCCGGATGGCCAGGCCGTACTCGGGGGTGCTCCCGCGGAAGACGATCGCCGGTTCCAGCCCGGGGTGCATGTAGAAGGCGTTGATGCCGGGATAGGCGTGCGCGACGAGCACCAGATCGAGCCTGCTCTCGGTGAGCGCGTCCACGCACCTCTCGTACGTGTCCTCCAGGACTATCCGTAATCGCGCGCCGTCCGCGACGCTGCGCGACATCATCTGGGCCACGTACTCACTGCTCGTCCCGGCCGGTCCCAGTGTTCCCAACGTCAAGGGCCGGCGTTCGTCACCGGGAATGCGTGAGATCAGCTCTTGTCTTTCGACGTCCGGAATCCGGAATATTTCCACAGTCCACTCTCCTTTGAGTGCCGGAAAGTCGCAGCCCGCATGTTCGGAGCCGGACACCTTCACGGTAACCATCGGTCTTGTGGAACCGTCAAAGGTCACCGTCTCTTTCGGGCCGCCTCCGGTCATGTCCGCCATCCGTGTCACACAAGGCGACGCAGGGGCGAGAGGTTTCGCTGAGCTGGCATCTTCGGGAGCGGAACAGCGACATAGAGTGAAACTGATGGGCGGCTGTTTGACGCTGAATGGCACGGGTACTCAACGCCGTCGGAGACGTCGCGTGCCCGTGCCATTTATATGTGTTCGACAAGCCGGGGGCAGCACGCGTGGTTGGCCAAAGAAGTTCCCCCTCCCCGACTCCGGCGCCAGGTCACCTGTTCGCGGTGGACGCACCGCCCGGTGCCGTCGAGCCGCTCCGGACGCCAAGGTAAGTGGACCGACTTGCCTTAGGCGGGACGCGAGGGCTACCTTCGAGTGGTGAGTCCACCGACTCACCTTACGACTCGGCAAGGAACAATCACCATGACTCGTCTTGCGGGCAAGCGCGCCCTCATCACCGGCGGCACGAGCGGCATCGGCCTGGAGACCGCGCGGCGTTTCGTCGCGGAGGGCGCCGAGGTGCTGGTCACGGGCGTCACCCCGGCCAGCATCGACAGGGCGCGGGAGATCCTCGGGGACAAGGTGCCTGTGGTGCAGGCCGACGCCCGCGATCTCGACGCGCAGCGCGGCCTGGCCAAGCAGGTGCGTGAGCACTTCGGGGAGCTGGACGTGGTGTTCCTGAACGCCGGAGTCTCGGACTGGCGGCCGTTCGAGAACCACACGGAGGACAGCTACGACCGGCTCTTCGACATCAACGTCAAGAGCGTCTTCTTCCTCACGCAGGCCCTGGTGCCCGTGCTGGCCAACCCGTCCTCGGTCATCCTCAACTCGTCCGCCAGCGCGCACGGCGGCTACGGTCGCTCGAACGCCTACGCCGCGACGAAGGCGGCTGTCTCCTCCCTGATGCGGTCGTGGAACGCGGACCTGCTCAAGTCGCACGGCATCCGGTTCAACTCGGTCAGCCCCGGCCCGGTGGACACCCCGCTGTACTCCGCCTCCAAGCTCGGGATCGAGGACCCCGCGGTGCAGGCGGCGGTCGTGGAGGGCATCAGCTCCGGCATCCCGCTCGGCCGCATGGGTCTGCCCGAGGAGGTGGCGGAAGCCGTCGTCTACCTGGCCTCCGACGCCTCCGCCTTCGCGGTGGGCCAGGACCTTATCCTGGACGGCGGCCAGACCGTTCTCTGACAGCGAGGACGCGGCCGCAAGACGGGCGAGAGGCGTGGGCATGTCGGTGGCGGACCGAGCACAGACCGGTGGCGATGTGTGCCGGCCCGGTTATCATGCGCAGATCAAAGAAGAGAACCGTGCGCGCATCATCCGCGCCGCCCGCGACCTCTTCCTCGCCCGGGGATACGACAAGGCCTCCCTGGCCCAGATCGCCAAGGAGGCCGGCGTCTCCACCGGCACCCTCTTCAAGCGGTACCCCACCAAGGCCGCGTTGTTCGCGGCCGTCACCTCCGAACAGTGGCAGCTGGACGTGGCGTGGGCCGAACCGCCCCCGCCCGGTGATCCCCGGTACGGCCTGGACCACATCGGCCGCGACTACGCCTGCCTGGTCGCGCGGCCCGGCACGGCGGCGCTGTGCCGCCTCATCATCACCGAACTCCCCCAGATGCCGGAACTCGCCGACATCGTCGGCACCGGTTTCGCCATCGACCGCGGCCCCTTCTTCGACCGTCTCCGCGACTACCTGGACGCCGAAGCGCAGGCGGGAACACTCGACTTCCGCTCGGCCGACGGACAGCCACAGTCGGCGTCCGAGGTCGCCGAACAGTTCCTCGGCATGATCTGCAGCCAGTTCCTGTGGCCCCAGCTCGTCCGGACCGACTTCGTCCCGCCCAACCCCACCGACGCCGCGATCGTGGACGAAGCCGTCGCCCTCATGCTCAGCCGCTACGGCACCTGATCCCCTGAGAAGGTGAGTGAATCTCAGTGCGACCCGGCGGACAGGCTCTGATCCAGGAAGGAGATGACGGTCTGCCAGGTGGGTGTCACCGGACGCGGTGACGTGGCCTGCCCATTGCGTGCGGTCTCCTCATAGGCGCCCTCGCGGGTCGCGTCGTCGCTCAGCATGGCGAAGTCCGTGCCGTGTCCGGCCTTCGGGAAGGAGATCAGGCGAACGTCGTTGCCCGAGGTCGCGAGCTTGTCGTACAGCAGACGGCTCTGGTGGTACGGAACGATGGTGTCCTGCTCGCCGTGCAGGACCAGGAAGGGCGGGGTGGGCCGATTCCCTGTGTAGGTGAGCGGGTTGGCGGCGGCGACCTTGGCGGGGCAGGCCGTGATGGTGCAGCCGAGCAGTCGTGACTCGGGGGATCGGGCGTCGGAGTGGCAGTTCGTCAGTCCGAAGGCCGCGTTGAACGCTTTGCAGTCGTCCGGCATGTGCGCGTCCATCTGGAGGAAGTCCGTCGGCGGGTAGAACGGCACGGCCGCCTGGACGGCACTGGACGGGCCGAGCGGCCCGACGTCGCCCTCCAGGGCCGGGACGTCCCCGGTGACGGCGGCCATCGCCGTGGTCCAGCCACCCGACGAGTCACCCATGATCGCGACGCGGTCGGGGTCGAGGCGGTACGTCGTCGCGTGCGCACGCAGCCAGCGGATGGCGCCCTTGATGTCGTACAACTGGGCCGGGAATCGAGCTTGCCCGCTGGAGCGGATCGCGACGCCGGCGACGGCGTACCCATGCGGGTTGAGCTGGGCGGCGACCTTGTCGGCGCCCGTGCGGCCGCTGTCGGCCAGCCAGCCCGAGCCGCTGGTGAAGATCACCAGGGGAAGCGGGCGGTCGGAGCGGGGGACGTACAGGTCGAGCAGGTGGCCCTGGGTGCCGGACGGCTGGGCGGGGGCGTAGGCGAGGTTCTTGGTGACCTCGACATCCGTGGTGGCCCGCGCGGGGGCGGTACTGGTGGCCGCCGTGGCCGTGAGCAGGGCCACGGCGGCGGCAGCCGCCGCCAAGGCTCGGGGCAGGTGTCCCAGGGGCCTCCGAATGCGCAACTGCATGCCGACTCCTCTTCGCGAGTGGGGGTGGGAGTGAGGCGGTGCTGGAAGGGAGAGGTGCTGAAAGGGGAGAGCCGAGCGTCAGCTGTCCGCGGTACCTGCGGCGGCCGTGGCCACCGTGGGGGAAGCCGGGACGGAGGCGTCGCCCCTGCCGGCCCGTTGTGCCAGGGGTACGAGGGAGATCGCGACGGCGCCGATCAGCCCGGCCAACGCGAAGGCGGTGAAGCCCCAGCTCTGGTTGCCGCTGGTGGCGAGATGGCCGATCAGCCAGGGGCCGACGACCGCGCCGGTGCGGCCGATGCCGGTGACCCAGCCGAGGCCGGCGGCGCGTTCGCTGTCGCGGTAGACGGTCTTGGTGGCCGCGTAGACCATGACCTGTGCGCTGAACAGCCACACGCCAGTGAGGGCGACGACGAGGTAGGTGACTCCCAGCGGGAGATGGGACTTGAGGAGCAGAGCGCCGGCGGCGGTCAGCACGAACCAGATGGCCGACACACGCACCGTGCCGAACCTGTCGGCGGTGCGGCCGGCGATCAGCAGGCCGACGATGCCTCCGGCGTTGATGACGAGAAGGAAGCTCACGGACGAGGAGAGGCCGTAGCCTTCGGCGCGCATCATCTGCGGCAGCCAGGTGCTCACGCCGTAGACGAGGAGCAGTCCGCTGAAGGAGGCCAGCCACAGCAGCGGGGTGGCCCAGCGGGACCGTGGCCGGAACAGTTCCCGCACGGCGGCGAGGCGGCCCGCCGCACCGGCCGCCGGGGCGGCGACGACGGTGGGGCGGGGGATTCCGTAGCGGTCCGCGACCGCGTCGGCCTCATCGCGCTGACCGCGTGCCAGCAGTACACCCGGTGATTCCGGCAGCAGCTTGAGCAGCAGTGGTACGGCGATCACGGCCGGGAGCACGCCCGCCCAGAACACCCAGCGCCAGCCCGCGGCCGGGGCCAGGGTCAGGCCCAGGCCGGTCGCCGCCATCCCTCCGAAGTGGTACGAGGTCATCAGCAGGGCGGTGGTGAGGGCGGCCCGGCGTGGTGGTGCGAACTCCATCACCATGGCCAGGCACAGCGGCATGAGCCCGCCCAGGCCGAGACCGGACACGAACCGCCCGGCGCCGAACAGACCGACGGCGGGGGCCAGGGCGCAGAGGGCCGAGCCGACGGAGAACAGCGTCACGCTGGCGACGAGCATCAGGCGTCGGCCGAGCCAGTCGGTGAGATTGCCGGCGGTGAGCGCGCCGATGAGCATGCCGAACGTGGTCCAGCTCCCGATGGTTCCGGCGGTGGCCGGGGTCAGCCCGAGCTGTGGGTCGTCGAGCATGTGGGGCATGACGGCGCCGTAGATGTTGACGTCCATGCCGTCGAAGAACACGGCCAGCCAGCAGAGGGACAGCACGGGGAAGACCGTGCGGAACGTGTGCCGAGGGGGACGGGACAGAGCGGAGCTACGCATCTTCGTCCTTGGAGATGGGGTGGGGCCCGGAACAAGAGCAGCGCGTTCGCCTGGTGAAATATGGTTCACTGCGAGCTGGCTATGAGTTTCGGCTCGGGTCGGGTGCGTGTCAATGGCGTTGCGTCCGGCATTCTCCGGGACTCGTGTTCTCGCATCAGTTGATTGATCTTTCAAGAACCCTGGGGCAGGATGGCCGCCCTTCCCCCTGCGGACCGGCAGCCGAATGGCGGTCGAATGAGGAGACACATGAGCATCGACGGACATCCCGAGGTCACGACCGCGGCGGGCGCGGTGCGCGGCCACCACGTGGACGGGCTCGCGGTCTTCCGCGGCATCCCGTTCGCCCAGCCGCCGGTGGGTGCGCTGCGCTTCGGTGCGCCGCGAGTGGTGGACCGCTGGGACGGCGTCAGGGATGCCTTGACGTTCGGTCCGCCGCCCCCGCAGGAGCCGTTGGGCCCCGGCGCGGCTCCCTCCGGAACCGCGCCGGCAGGGGATGACTGGCTGACCGTCAACGTGTGGACACCGGACCCGGATCCGGCCGCACGACGCCCCGTCATGGTGTGGCTCTACGGCGGTGCCTACAAGTTCGGCTCCGCCGACGACCCGGCCTACGATGCCGGCCGCCTCGCCCGGGAGGGCGGCTTGGTCGTGGTCACGTTGAACTACCGCGTCGGAATCGAAGGGTTCCTGCGCATCGAGGGCGCACCCGCCAACCGTGGCCTGCTCGACCAGGTCGCCGGCCTGGAGTGGGTGCGCCAGAACATCGCTGCCTTCGGAGGCGATCCGGACCAGGTCACCGTCTTCGGCGAGTCGGCCGGCGCCGGGTCCGTCGCCGCCCTCATGGCGATGGACCGGGCGCGAGGGCTGTTCCAGCGGGCCATCGCACAGAGCGTGCCGGGCACGTTCTTCTCCGACGCGCTGGCGGCGGACATCGCCGAGGTCATGACCGGCGCACTCGGCCTGCACCCGACGGTGGACGACCTCTCGGCTGTCGACCCTCGCAAGCTGACCGAGGCCGGGGCCGCACTCGCACCCAGGATGCGTGAGTACGCGCACCGCTGGGGCCCCGTGGCCTTCACTCCCACCCCGTTCTCACCCGTCGTCGACGGCGACGTCCTGGCCGCCACGCCGTGGGAGGCGCTGGCGAGCGGTGCCGCGCGGGACGTGGACCTGATCGTGGGACACAACCGGGACGAGTTCCGGCTCTTTCTCCTGCTGAGCGGGCTGCTGGGCCGAGTGGACGACCAGCTCGCCTCGCTGACCCTCGGTCTGTTCGGCCCGACAGCGGACGCCGAGCAGGCGTACCGCGCCGCGTTCCCGGATGCCTCACCGGAGTACCTGTTCGAACTCGTCCAGTCCGACTGGCTGTTCCGCATGCCCTCCCTGCATCTGGCGGAGGCGCACGTGGCCGGGGGAGGTCGGGCACACGTGTACGAGCTCACCTGGTCCGCTCCCGCGAACGGCGGAGCCCTCGGAGCCTGCCACGGCCTGGACGTGCCCCTGACCTTCGGCATCTACGGCGGCCTCGGCGAGATGCTGATCGGCCCCACGCCGTCACCCGAGACCGAGGCCCTCTCCACTCGCTTCCGCTCCGCCTGGGCCGCCTTCGCCACGACAGGAGACCCGGGCTGGACCGCCTACGACACCGAGGAGCGCCTCGTGCAGATCCTCGACGCCACCCCGAAGGTCGCCGCATATCCCGAGGAGGCCTCGCGGCAGCTGTGGGAGCGGCACACCTTCGCCCCGTTGCCCTTGGTGAACCGGTAGCGACCTCCGGCGGCGCATCGGCCCCGCAAGGTCAGCGCACCCTCCCCCGCGGCTTCAACGGCAGCGGCGGCAGCTCCGGCGCGGGCAGCGGAGCACCGTCGTACCCCTTCACCTCCCCGAAGCGGGACCCCGTCATCCAGTCGGCACGCGCCTGCTCGATCTCCTCCTGGGACCGTCCGATCCAGTTCCAGAACATGACCAGCTCCTCCTCGAACGGCTCGCCGCCCAGGAGCATCAGGGCCGCGTCCGACTCGGCGCGCAGCGGGAGTTCGGTGCGTCCGCAGCCCAGGTAGAGCATCGAGCCGGGCAGCACGGGCACCCCGTCCACCTGGGCCTCGCCGGACATGGACAGGACGGCGTACTCGAAGTCCGGTTCCAGCGGCAGGCGTACGTCCGTGCCGTGGGCGAGGGCCAGGTCGGCGCCGACGATGGGCGTGTACGCCGTTCCGGGTGAGCGGGCGCCGTCGAGGTCGCCCAGGATGAGCGTGGCCGTCAGGCCCGGGGCCGTGATCCGCGGCAGCTCGGTGTGGTGCTCGAAGTGCGGGTCGGTGTGGCGGTGCCCGTCCGGGAGGGCGACCCAGAGCTGGGCGCCGTGCAGGTAGCGGGCGTGGGACTTCGGGCTCTCCTCGGAGTGGCTGATCGCGCGGCCGGAGGTCATCAGGCCCAGCTCACGGGGGCGGATGGTCTGGAGGCTGCCGGTGGAGTCGCGGTGCAGGACCTCGCCCTGGTGCAGCCAGCTCACCGTCTGCAGGCCCATGTGCGGGTGCGGGGGCACCTGCATACCGGGCTCGTCGGCGATGTCGTCGGGGCCGTAGTGATCGACGAAGCACCAGGCGCCGACCATGCGGCGGCCCAGGTTGGGCAGCAGCCGGCGCACCTCGCTGGACTCGCCCAGCTTCACGTGGCGGGGGCTGAGGAGTTCGCGCACGGGTTCCGCCACCACGAAGCCGCGGCCGCCGCACAGGGCGGGAACCGCCTGGCGATCAAGATTGCTCATGGCGCCCAACCTAGTCCTGTGAGGCGTTTCCCGTCAGGCCGTCCTCCGGGGTCCGCGCGGGGCTGCCGCGCGCCCCCTCAGCGGGCCGCTCGAAAATAGTAGCCATGGATATAGTAGCCATGTACGGTATCGAGCATGAGTACGGCATCCGAGGGCGCGACGCCCGGCTTCCTGGTCTGGCGACTGTCGATGAAATGGCGGGTGGCGGTCGACCGCGCGGTGGCACCGCTCGGCCTGACGCACGCCCAGTACTCGCTGGTGGCCTCGCTGTACGGCATGCGGCGCGGCGGCGAACGCCCCAGCCAGCGACGCCTCGCCGACCACACCGGCCTCGAACCGCTCTACGTCTCCAAGCTGGCGCGCTCCTTGGAGAGCGCCGGGCTCCTGGAGCGCACCCGCGACCCGCGCGACCCGCGCGCGGTGCAACTGGAGCTCACCGAGGAGGGCCGCGAGCGGACCCGGCAGGCCATCGAGGTGGTCCAGGGACTCCTGGGAAAGCTCCTCGCACCGCTCGGAGGCCTGGACAGCGCGCGAACGAAGGAGTTCGAGCGTGCGCTGACGACCCTGCTCGACGTACCTCTCGACCCGACGAACGAGAACCTCAAGGAGCAGCCATGACCACCGCCACCCCCGTCCTCAATCCCCGCGTCATAGCCCTGGCCCACTACGCGGCCCGCGCGGTTCTGGAGACCGTCCTGGCCCGCCACGGCGCGACCTTCCAGCAGTCCGTCACGCTACGGCTGGCCGCCGTCGCGGAAGGAGCGGTCGAACGCGGCCGTATCGTCGAGGACCTCGCCGGCTCACTCAAGATCGACACGGCCGAGGCGCACTCCGTGGTCGACGAGCTGATCTCGGCGGGCCTGCTGACGCCCCACGAGCCGACCCACGAGCCGACCCGCGAGTCGGCCCACGAGCCGTCCCGGCTGCGGATCACGGACGCCGGACGGGAGCTGTTCGAGACGACCTCCGCCGAGACCGCCCCCATCACCGCCCGGGTCTACGCCGGCATCCCCGCGGAGGATCTCGCGGTCGCCGGACGCGTCCTGAGCCTCATCACCGAGCGGGCCGACGAGGAGCTCGCCGCCCTGAAGGGGTAGGGCGACAGGGACAGGGCGACACACAAGTAGTGGAATTTTGAACCACCTCGGCCTGTTGTCGGCATCGAAGTCGAAGGAGGGCACGAGGTGGAGACGACGTACTACGACCACGGGACTCCGGCGGAGCGCTGGGAGCGCGCGCGGATGTTCTTCGACGCCAAGGAGTACGACACGGCGGCGCGGGTCCTGGACGGGCTGGTCGAGGAGGTCCCCGAGCAGACCGGACCGCGGCTGCTGCTGGCGCGCGCCTACTACCACTCGGCCCAACTGCGTCGCGCGGAGAGCGAGTTGCGGGTGATCGTCGAGCGAGACCCGGTCGAGCAGTACGCCCGGCTGATGCTCGGTCGCACGCTCCAGCGGCAGGGCCGCCACACCGAGGCCGAGCCGCACCTGCGCCTGGCCTCCGCGCTGGCGGGCGACTTCGAGTGACCCTTGCCGTCATGCGTGGGCCCGGTTCCCGAACGGAACCGGGCCCACGCGTGTCTCAGGCCGTCGCGGCCTTCCTCTTTTCCCGCCGGTGCGCGATCTCGCCGAGGATCACGTCGGCGACCACGAAGCCGGCCAGTGGAATGCCGAGCAGCGGTACGAAGTAGCCGAGGACGGCGACGGCCACCACACCCGGCACCAGGATCTGCGGCGGGACCTGCTGCCAGGCGCCGCGCGGGATCGGCCGGCCGAAGGCGGAACCCCGGCCGCGCTGCCACCACATGCGGTAGCCCCACACGATCAGCAGGACCAGCGACAGCGCGAGGAGCATCAGGGCGATCTGGTTGACCAGCCCGAACAGGACACCGGTGTGCAGGTCGATGCCCCAGCGGGTCAGCTTGGCGAGCAGCGGGTAGTCCGCGAACCGCAGCGTGTCGGTGACCTTGCCGCTGGTGGGGTCGACCGCGACCGAGTCCTGCTTCTCGGGCCAGCTGCGCTGCACCTGCCGTACGACATAGGCCGACGACTCGTCGGCGGGCGGCACGATCTCGACGGGGTCGCCGAGCCCTTCGGCGCGGGCCGCGGCCAGCACCTTGTCGAGGCCGACGCCGTGCTCGGCGCCGCCTGCCGCGGTGGACGCCCCGTGGCCCGCGTGGTCGCCGCCGGCGGCCGAGGAGACCGAGGGCGTGGACTGGCCCAGCGAGGTGCGCAGTTCGTCGATGTTGGCGCCGGCGTAGGTCGACCAGGTCAGTCCGGTCGCCGACAGGAAGAAGAACCCGGCCGCGGCCCACACGCCGACGGTGCCGTGCAGGCCGAGGGTGCGGCGGCGCCCGCTGGTGCCGCGGACCTTGCGCAGGGCGCGGCGGCGGGAGAACCACAGCACGATGCCGCCACCCGCGATCACCCACAGCCAGCTGGCGGCGAACTCGCTGTAGAGGCGGCCGTTCTCGCCGAGGTGGAGGTCGCGGTGGAACTCGTCGATCCAGGTGCGCAGCGGCAGCGCGCCGGTGGAGCCGTACTGCTCCAGCGCGCCGCGGACCTTGCCGGTGTACGGGTCCACGAACACGGCGAGGGTGCGGGCCGGGTCGACTCCCTTGACGCCCGCCAGCATCACCCGGGTGGTCGCGTCGGCCTCGGGAGAGGGCCGTACGGCCGAGACGGTCCCCTCGGGGTGGGCCTTGCGGGCGGCGGCGACCTGTTCGGAGATGGGCAGCTTGTGGTCGCCGACGGCGGGGACGGTCATCTCGTCGCGGTAGGCGATCTTCTCGGCCTGGAAGGAGCCGGCGTACAGGAAGCCGGTGACGGCGGCCACCAGCAGGAAGGGGGCGACCAGTACACCGGCGTAGAAGTGCAGTCGCAGGACGAGCGGGCGCAGCGGGGCCCATCTGCTGGGTGCCGGCGCCTGGACGGCCGGCCCGGGGGCCTCGTCCGTGGTGGTCGAGGGGGCGAGGGACATCGGCGGCTTCTCCGGGGGCTGGGGACGGTGGCGGTCCAGTAGTCGGAGGCGGGGGATGCCGAGTTCCCGGCAGTTCCAGTGACCTGCGTCACACGGGTGGTTCTCGTGGCATCCTGGCGCGATGGCAACTCCGAGTCCCCGCAAGCCCCTTGCCGAACTGGTCGAGGAACTCCTCACCACGGACGGCCCGCTCCCGATCGTCGCGGCCGGCGATCCGGTGCTGCGGCAGGGCATCGAGCCTTACGACGGCCACCTGGACGCCGCTCTCCTTTCCCGCTTCGTCGAGGCCCTCCGCATCACGATGCACGCCGCGCCCGGCGTCGGTCTCGCCGCTCCTCAGGTCGGGGTCCCCTTGCGGATCGCGGTGATCGAGGACCCCGCGCCGGTACCGGAGGAGGTACGGCTGGCGCGCGGACGCGTCCCGCAACCGTTCCGGGTGCTGGTCAACCCGTCGTACGAACCGGTCGGCACCGGGCGGGTGGCGTTCTTCGAGGGCTGTCTGAGCGTGCCGGGGTGGCAGGCCGTGGTGGCGCGGCCCGCCGAGGTGCGGCTGAGGTGCGAGGACGAGCACGGCCGCCCGGTCGACGAGGTGTTCACCGGCTGGCCCGCGCGGATCGTCCAGCACGAGACGGACCACCTCGACGGCATGCTCTACCTCGACCGTGCCGAGCCGCGCTCGCTGTCCTCGAACCAGGCGATGGCCGAGCGCTGGACGCAGCCGACGCCGGAGCGGGCGGCCGCGTCCCTCGGCTTCGAGCTGCCCTCCTAGTTGTCCCGGTACGCCTCGAGGAGCCGCAGCCACACCTCGCTGATCGTCGGGTACGACGGGACCGCGTGCCACAGCCTGCTGATCGGGACCTGGCCCGCGACCGCGATCGTCGCGGAGTGGATCAGTTCACCGACGCCGGGGCCGACGAAGGTGACGCCGAGGAGGATCTCGCGTTCCAGGTCGACGACCATGCGGGCGCGGCCGCGGTAGCCGTCGCCGTAGAGGCCGGCGCCCGACACCGAGGCGAGGTCGTAGTCGACCGCACGGACGCGGTGGCCCGCCTGTTCGGCCTCGGCCAGGGACAGGCCGACGGAGGCCGCCTCCGGGTCGGTGAAGACGACCTGGGGCACGGCGTCATGGTCGGCGGTCGCGGTGTGGGCGCCCCACGGGTCTTCCTGGACCGGGGCTCCGGCGGCGCGGGCGGCGATGGCGGCACCCGCGATACGGGCCTGGTACTTGCCCTGGTGGGTGAGGAGCGCGCGGTGGTTGACGTCGCCGACGGCGTAGAGCCAGTCGCTGCCGGTGACGCGGAGGCTGTCGTCGACCTCCAGCCAGCTGCCGGGCTTCCGGCCGATGGTGTCGAGGCCGATGTCGTCCGTGTGCGGGGCGCGGCCGGTGGCGAAGAGGATCTCGTCGGCCTCGATGCGGTCGCCGGTTCCGGTGACGACCACGACCGTGCCGTTCTCGCGGGTGACGGACTCGACCGAGGTACCGGTGCGGACGTCGACGCCCGCCTCGGTGAGCGCCTCGGCGACCAGCTCGCCTGCGAAGGGCTCCATGCGGTTGAGCAGGCCCTTGCCGCGTACGAGGAGCGTGACCCGGGAGCCGAGGGCCTGCCAGGCGGTGGCCATCTCGGTGGCGACCACTCCCCCGCCGACCACGACGAGCCGTCCGGGCGCCGCCTTCGCGCTGGTCGCCTCGCGGCTGGTCCAGGGCTTGACCGCGTCGAGACCGGGCAGGTCGGGCAGGACGGCCCGGGTGCCGGTGCAGACGGCCACGGCGTGCCGGGCGGTCAGCACTTTCCGTGTGCCGTCGGGGGCGGTGACCGTGACCGTGCGCTCCCCGCTGAGACGGCCGTGGCCGCGGTGGATCTCGGCGCCGATGCTCTCCAGCCAGCCGACCTGGCCGTCGTCCTTCCAGTCGGAGGCCCAGTAGTCCCGGCGTGCGAGGACCGCGGCCGCGTCGAGGGGGCCCTGGACCGCGGCGCTCAGGCCGGGCAGGCGGCGCGCGTCCGCCTGGGCGATCACCGGCCGCAGCAGGGCCTTGCTGGGCATACAGGCCCAGTACGAGCACTCTCCGCCGATCAGCTCGCTCTCCACGACCGCGGTGGACAGGCCGGCCGCGCGGGTGCGGTCGGCCACGTTCTCCCCCACGGGCCCGGCACCGAGCACCACGACGTCGTAGGTGCTGTTCGCGATGTTTTCCGTTTCCGTCATGGGCCCAGTCTGGTGGGTGGTGTGCGCTCGGGCCACCAGGGGTACGCGCGCCGGACACCGCGTGGTGACAGCTGTGGAATACCCGGCCGGGCGGCCGTGTTGTGCCGACGGCTTCGCTTCGACACCAGGAAGAGGGATCACGTCATGAGCAGCACCGTGGAGCTCACCAAGGAGAACTTCGACCAGATGGTCACGGACAACGAGTTTGTCCTGATCGACTTCTGGGCGTCCTGGTGCGGTCCTTGCCGCCAGTTCGCGCCGGTCTACGAGAAGGCCGCCGAGGACAACCCCGACCTGGTCTTCGGCAAGGTGGACACCGAGGCGCAGCCGGAGCTGGCCGCGGCCTTCGGTATCCAGTCGATCCCGACGCTGATGATCGTCCGCGACCAGGTCGCGGTGTTCGCCCAGCCGGGCGCGCTGCCCGAATCGGCCCTGACGGACGTCATCGGGCAGGCCCGCAAGCTGGACATGGACGAGGTCCGCAAGTCCGTGGCCGCGCAGCAGGCCCAGGCCGAGCAGAACGGCGAGTAGCCCCTAGAAGGGGTACGTCGCCACGTCCGCGCGCACCGTCGTCCAGCGCACGTCGGTGAAGGCCTCCACATTGGCCTCGCCGCCGAAGCGGGCGCCGGTGCCGGACGCGGCGATACCGCCGAAGGGCGCGACCGCCTCGTCGTTCACGGTCTGGTCGTTGATGTGCACGATGCCGGTAGGGATCCGCTCCGCCAGGTCGAGACCGCGGGCCGCGTCCCCGGTGACGATGCCGAGCGAGAGGCCGTACGGCCCCGCGGCGGCCAGCGCGGCCGCCTCGTCGACGGTGCTGAAGGACCGTACGGGCGCGACGGGCCCGAAGACCTCCTCCGCGTAGGCGGGCGTGTTGTCGTCGAGGCCCGCGAGGACCGTCGGGCGGTAGAAGAGCTTGTCGTGCGTGCCTCCGGCGGCCAGCTTGGCGCCCTGGGCGGTGCTGGCCTCGACCAGGCCGCGCACCTTGGCGAGCTGGTTGTCGTCGATGATCGGCCCGAGGTGGACCTGCTCCTTGTTGGGGTCGCCGACGGCGAGCGAGTCGGCCTTGGCGGCCAGCCGCTCGACGTACTCCGCGTACAGCGATTCGTGGACCAGGTGGCGGCCCGTCGTCATGCAGATCTGGCCCTGGTGGAAGAAGGATCCCCAGGCCGCCGTGGAGATCACGGCCTCGATGTCGGCGTCCTCCAGGACGATCATCGCGGAGTTGCCGCCGAGCTCCAGGTGGGCGCGCTTGAGGTGGCGTCCGGCCGCCTCCCCCACCGCGCGGCCCGCCGCGGTCGAGCCGGTGAAGGAGATGACGGGGACGCGCGGGTCGGCGACCAGGGCCTGGCCGACGTCGGGGCCGCCGGGCAGGACATGGAACAGACCCTCGGGCAGCCCGGCCTCGGCGAAGACCGCGGCGAGGGAGAGCCCGCCGCAGACCGCGGTGCGCGGGTCCGGCTTGAGGATCACCGCGTTGCCGAGGGCGAGGGCCGGGGCGACGGAGCGGATGGAGAGGATCAGCGGGGCGTTGAAGGGCGAGATGACGCCCACCACGCCGACCGGGACCCGGCGCGTGTAGGACAGCCGGGGCGCCTCGCTGGGCAGCACCTGTCCCGCGGGGCGGGAGGCGAGGGCGGCGGCCTCGTAGCACTCCTGGGCGGCCACGTGCAGTTCGAAGTCGGCCTTGCCGGGGATGGACCCGGACTCGCGGACGAGCCATCCGCGCAGTTCGTCGGCGTGCGCGGCGAACAGGTCGCCGGCCTTGCGCAGCACGCCGGCCCGGACGAAGTGCGGGAGCCGGGCCCACTCGGTCTGGGCGGCGCGGGCGGCCTCGGCGGAGCGTGCCACGTCCTCGCCGCCGGCGAGGGTGACGGTGGCGAGGGTGTCGCCGGTGGCGGGCTCGGTGACCGCGTACTCAGGTCCCGACAGGGGGTGGGGCTGCCAGCTCTTGGGGTCGAGCAACGACATGACGGCTCTCCGTTCGATCACCGGTGGGACTCACACGGGGAGCGGTAGTCCCGTGTAGTTCGCGGCCAGTTCGGCGGCCGCATGGCGGGATGCGGTGATGCGGCGCAGCCGTGCGAGCTGCAGTCCGTTCTCGAACGCATCCCCGTTTGGTTGAGCGTGCAACATCCTAGTCATGTCGTACGAGAACCGCGTGGCCTGCCACACACGAGAAAGACACAACGCAGAATATCTGTCGATCAATTGTGTCGATCCCGTGCGGTACAGACCGGTCAGCGCACGGGCGAGGACGGACACGTCCGACACGGCGAGGTTGAGCCCCTTGGCCCCGGTCGGCGGCACGATGTGCGCGGCGTCGCCGGCGAGCAGGAGGCGGCCGTGCCGCATCGGTTCGTGGACGTGACTCCGCATGGGCGTCACCGACTTGGCGGTGATGGGGCCGCGGGCGAGGGTCCAGTCGGCGTCGATCGCGAAGCGTGCGGCGAGCTCGTCCCAGATCCGCTCGTCGGACCATTCGCCGGCCTCGGTGCCGTTGGGGACCTGGAGGTAGAGCCGGGAGACGGAGGGTGAGCGCATGCTGTGCAGGGCGAAACCGCGCTCCCCGCGCGCGTAGATCAACTCCTCGCAGGACGGGGCCACGTCGGCGAGGATCCCGAGCCAGGAGTACGGGTAGTCGTGCGCGTACGTCCGGCTCGTCGCCGTCGGGAAGGCTCCGCGCGAGATGCCGTGGAAGCCGTCGCAGCCCGCGACCCAGTCGCAGGTCAGCGTCTGTTCGCGGCCCTCGTGCAGGAACCGCACGACAGGGGTGTCGCTCTCCGGCTTCTCGACCGCCAGGGCCTCCGCCTCGAACAACAGCGGTGGCCCCTCGGCCAGTTGGAGCGCGACGAGGTCCTTCACGATCTCGGTCTGGGCGTAGATGGTGACCGTGCGGCCACCCGTGAGGACCGGGAAGTCGAGGTGGTGCTGCTCCCCCGCGAACCGCAGCTCGATGCCCTGGTGGACGAGCCCCTCGGCGTCCAGACGTCCGGCGGCGCCGCACGCGCGCAGGGCGTCGACCGTGCCCTGCTCCAGCATGCCCGCGCGCTGGCGGTGCTCGACGTACTCCCGGGTCCTGCTCTCCAGGACCACGCAGTCGATGCCGGCACGGTGCAGGAGGCGGGCGAGGAGCAGTCCGGCGGGGCCGCCGCCGATGATCCCGACCGTGGTGCGCATGGCAGGCCTCCCTGCGTCAGCTGGAGTCGCGCTCTACCACTGTGGCACCCAGCACCGTGTGCGTCTCGGGCGCGGTGCCCGGTTCGCGCACCGCTCGGTCGACCAGTTCGGCGAGGTCACGGCCGGACGGGAGCTCGAGGTGGACCGTGCTCAGCCGGGGCCGCAGCAGCCGGCCCAGGAGCAGGTCGTCGGCGCCGATCACCGCCGTGTCCTGGGGGATGCGGAGGCCCTCGTCCTGGAGAGCGCGCATTAACAGCATCGCGTACTCGTCGTTGTACGCGAACACGGCGTCCAGGTCGAGCTCCCGCCAGCGGGCGGCGAGCTTGGCCGCGGACCGCTCCTCGAAGGCGAGGGACAGCTCCGTCAAGGTGGCGTCCGTTCCGTGCAGGGCCCTGCGCACGCCTGCCAGTCGGGGCAGTGAGAAGGGCTCCAGGCCGGGCTCCTCGGGGACCACGACACCGATGCGGCGCCGGCCGCGGGCGTACAGGTGGGCGGCGGCACTGTGGCCGACGCCCGCGTGGTCCATGAGCAGGGCGTGGGCTCCCTCGACCGCCTCGGGGCCGAGGGTGACCACCGCCCGGGCTCCGGAGCGCCGGAGCAGGGCCACCCCCTGCGGGCCGAGTCCCGTGCCGGGCACCAGGACGGCGACCGGACGCAGCTCCGCCCAGGCGCGGGCGGCCTCGTCGCCCTGGAGGCCGACACTGCCGTACTGCACGACGGTGTAGTCCAACCGGCCCAGGGCCCACTGGAGTTCGCTGATGAACTGGCTGTACAGCGGGCCGACCGGGATGGAGGGGGCGGGCATCAGGACCATCCGACTGTGACCGGCGCGCAGGCTGCGGGCGGCCGCGTGCGGGACGTATCCGAGTTCCTTGGCGGCCTTGTGGACGCGGCGGCGCGTGGGCTCGCTGATCCGGACGGCGCTGGTGTTGTTGAGGACGTAGGAGACGGTCGCTCGCGAGACGCCGGCCAGGCGGGCCACGTCGGCGCTCGTGGGAACCGGGCGCGTCGCCGGGGAAACGGGCGCGGGCGTTTTCGGTATCTGCACCATGACGGTCGTCATCTTTGCAGAAGCTGTGACGGTGTTTCAGGCCGGGGCGCGGCCCGATCTCACGTCGGCGGATCGGTGCAGGTGAGCCGGGCGACGAGGTCGTCCCAGCCCTTCTCCAGGCGCTCCAGCGGCATCTGGCGCCTCCGGGTGAGGTGATGGATGGCGGCGGGATCGAGGTAGCCCATGAGGGCCTGGGCGAGGAGTTCGCAGTCCGCTTCCGGGACGGCCTGGCGCAGCAGCAGGGTCACATGGCTCTGGTGCACCCGGCGGGGCGCGGGGGTGAACCGGCGCTCCGGGCTCGGCTCGGCGGCCAGCTGCAGGTCCATTTCGTCGACGGACCGGCGCAGGGTGGCGCGGCCGAACGCGCGCAGCCGGTCGACGGGCGGCGCACCGGGGCCGAGCGGGGCGGGGCCGCTGAGGAAGGCCGCCTGGAAGTTCCGCTCGGAGTGGTCGAGCAGTGCCGTCAGCAGGCCGGTGCGGTCACCGAAGCGGCGGAAGACGGTGCCCTTGCCGACCGACGCGGCCGCGGCCACCGCCTCCATCGTGACCCCGGCCGCGCCGTGCTCCGCGACCAGGCGCGCCGCGGCCTCCAGGAGCCGGGCCCGGTTGCGGGCGGCGTCGGCGCGCAGGCAGGGCTCGTCCTCGGGGGCGCCGAGCTGAAGCAGCTCGGGCTCCCCGGTGGGATCCGGGGGAGTCGGCAGGGGGGGCAGGACGGCGGACATGAAATAAGCGTAAAGCAGCGGGAAGAAAACTGGACCGGGGTCCGCTTAAGGAGGTACAACATTAAGCGGACCCCGGTCCGCATCATTACGGCAATGTTTCAGCTCCCTTGGAGATTCGCATGTCTGTTCGCATTCTCGCGCTCGTCGGAAGCCTCCGCGCCGGTTCGCACAACCGTCAGCTCGCCGAGGCGGCCGTCAAGCACGCCCCCGAGGGCGCGGAGGTCGTGCTCTACGAGGGCCTGGCCGAGATCCCCTTCTACAACGAGGACATCGACGTGGAGGGCGACGTCCCCGCGGCCGCCGCCAAGCTGCGCGAGGCCGCGCAGGCCTCCGACGCGTTCCTGTTCTTCTCCCCCGAGTACAACGGCACCATCCCGGCCGTCCTGAAGAACGCCATCGACTGGCTGTCGCGCCCGTACGGCGCCGGCGCCTTCGGCGGCAAGCCCGTCGCCGTGGTCGGTACCGCGTTCGGTCAGTTCGGCGGCGTGTGGGCGCAGGACGAGACCCGCAAGGCCGTGGGCATCGCCGGCGGCAAGGTGCTCGAGGACGTCAAGCTGTCCATCCCGGGTTCGGTCGTGCGCTTCGCCGAGACGCACCCGGCCGACGACGCCGAGGTCGCCGCGCAGCTGACCGAGGTCGTCGCGCAGCTGCACAGCAACGCGGGTGAGGTCGCCGCGGCCTGACGCCTGCGGCAGCTCAACGGGGTCGGGGTTTTCTGCTCCGGCCCCTTTTGTGCGTCCGCTTCACCTCACAGGGGTGACCGCCCCCGCCGCCTCTCAGGCCACTGCCGTGGGCGCCAGATCCCGGAGCACCCTCAACGCCGCCGCGATCGCCGGGCGTTCCTGTGCTCCGGCGCGCGTGCAGGTCAGCAGCTTTCTGTGGGGGTTGCCCTCGCAGCGGACCCTCGTGACCGGCAGGTGCGGGGTCAGCCGGGCCAGGCGGGGGATCAGGGCCACGCCCAGGCGGTGGGCGACCAGGTGGGCGGTGACGTTCCACTCCACCGCGTGGTGGACCACGCTCGGGCTGAAACCGGCCGCCCCGCAGGCCGACATGACGTGCGTACGGCAGGGGCTGTCCGCGACGGGGGCGATCCAGTCCTCGTAGGCCGCTTCCGCGAGGTGCACGCGGTCACGCTCGGCCAACGGATGGTCCGCGGGTACGACCAGGTCGAACGGGTCGTCCAGCAGGGGCTGTTGGTCGAAGCGGGGGTCGCTCATGGGCGGGTTGTGCGGGGTCGCCTCCACGACGGCCAGGTCGATCTCCCCCTCGAAGAGCAGGTCGAAGCTCTCCGGCACGCCCGACTCCTGGATGCTGACGGTCAGTCGGCGATGCCGCTCGCGCAGTCGGCAGGCCATGGGGGCGAGCAGCACCGAGACGGCCGCGGCCAGGCCGCCCACCCGCAGCGGTCCCGCGGGCTCCACCCGGTCGGCGCGCAGATCGAGTTCGGCCTGTTCCCAGCGGGCCTGGATGGCGTCGGCGTGTGCCAGCAGGCTTCTGGCGGCCGGGGTGAGACGCACCCCGCGGCCCTGGGGTTCGAGGAGGTCCACGTCCAGGTCGCGGGCGAGCTGCCGGATCTGCTGGGAGGCCGCGGACGGCGTGAAGTGCAGGGCGCGGGCGGCCGCGGTGACCGTGCCGTAGTGGGCGACCGCCCTCAGGACGTGGAGCCGGCGCAGGTCAATCATGAAGCCCACGCTTCAAGGTCGGGTCCGGAAAGTCAACCTGGACGTGAACGAAGACGCCGCCGCATCCTGGGCTGTCTCGCGACGGCCGCCCAACAGCCCACGAGGTACGAGGAGTCACCATGAGCAGCACGACCCGCGCCGTCTGCCCGCACTGCGGCTGGCCGGACGACGCCGAGCCCTTCCAGGTGGTGTCCCGGCACGGCACAGCGACGGGTGGGACGGCGTGGACCCGTTGCGCGTGCGGCTCGTTGCAGGTCCGCGTGACCGACGGCCGCGGGACACGGGTCGTCTCCCGCAGCCGGCCGACCGCCGCGCGGGCGGGTTAGATACGCGACGGGGAGCGCGGAGAGCCCGCGAAGGAGACGAGTAGGCCGCCGTTCCAGCCGCTCAGGCCGCTCGGCGAGGCGGATGCCGGGGAACCGGGCCAGCACCGCGCGCAGGACGATCTCCGCCGCGGCCGAAGCCGAGATGACCGGTGGCACACGGGCCAGGTCGAGCAGGTCCGCCGAGGGGAAGCGCAGGGGGCGCGGTTGGCCGCGCCGACGGCCACCAGCACCGGGGCGTCGTCCAGACTGTCGCCGGGGCCCCGGCGCTTGGCGGCGACCAGGCCTGTCATGTAGTCGGCCAGGGCGTACGAGGCCGCGTCGATGACGTCGGACCTGCGCCATGAACGGCCGCAGCCGCGCCACCGCCGTGTCCCTTGACAGCCGGGGATCACCAAGGGCCGCTCTCGCTTCCGCGTAGCCGGTGATCAGGTAACCGGGGCGCCCGCCCGACTGCGAGGGTCCTGGGTCGGATCGGGTCAGGTCGGATCGGGTCGGATCGGGTCGGTCATGCTTTCGGGCTCCCCGGCCTCCGGCTCCCCGTCATCGCCGACCCGCCCAACGCGGGGCGCCCACGGGGCAGTTGCCGGGGACCGCCCACAACACGGATATCAGTCGACATAGCCCCTGATGTCCCCGGTCAGCATGTGCCACAGCAGCAATTCCCAATGCCCCAACGGATCAGAGGTTGTTACGATCATCCGGCTCACGCGGCGAGGAATTATGGCGCCGGTCCAATCGTGTATGACCAACACGGGAGATTTGCCATGCGTTTGAGCAGAACCTTCGCTTCCCTCGGTGTGACCGCCACCGCCACTGCGGGGCTGGTACTCGGAGTGGCTCCGCAGTCGAATGCCGATGCGGGACTCACCTGTCCCGATTCCCAGACCTACTGCATGCGGTTCTACTACAACACCGGTTATGCCGGTTCCCGTACCGTGTTCCGCGGCTTCGACCACTACAGCCTGAACGGCTACACGTTCCTCGGCGAGGGCGCCGGAAAGGGCCTGGCCGTCAAGAACAACTCCGCCTCCGCGGTCAACATGGCCCCGTACAACCTGGTGATCTACTTCAACAGCAACCTCCAGGGCGCCTGCGACGCCCTCCCGGAGTTCGGGTCGGCGTACAAGCTGAAGAACACGTACAACAACAACGCCTCCTTCGGGTACGGCCGCGCCGACAACACCTGCTACAAGTTCTGATCCGCGTGCGACGCCTGGCACCCATGTGCCTGGCCCTGGCCGCCGCCCTGCTCGGCTGCTCCTCCGGGAGCGGTCCGGGCACGGGCGGCGCCCCGGCCGGGTCCACCGAGTCCCCTGTCCCATCGGGCACTTCTGCGGCAAAACCGCAGGTCACCTTTGTCGAACGGCTGCCCATTGCCCGTTACAGCTACACCCCTGACGAGGCCGCCGTCATCGAGTCCGCGCAGCAGGTCCTGACCAAGCGCTGTCTGCGCACCTTTGGCATCACGTACGAGCCGGCCGAGCGGGAGGCCGAGACCTCCCCGTCCGCCGATCGCCGCTACGGACTGTCCAGCGCGAGCGAGGCGGCACGCCTCGGCTACCACCCCGACATCGGCCCCCTGCCGGCCGGCCCCGACCTTCCCGAGGACGCCCTGCGGGTGTTCTACGGAAACCGGGGCGCGGAACCGGGCAGCGCCGAAAAGGTCGTCTACAAAGGCAGGGAAGTGCCGAGGAACGGCTGCTTCGGCCAGGCGGTGGCGGAACTGGCGAAGAAGTACGACGCCCCGGGAGCGGTGGAGATCGCCCGTGACATCTCCACGCGAAGCTATACGGATTCGCTGACCGAGCCACTGGTGAAGGAGGCATTCCGGAACTGGTCCGCCTGCATGCGGAGTTCAGGATTCCGATATACGTCTCCGCTCGAACCGGCGAACAACAAGGAGTTCCAAGGCGAGGACATCTCCATGAGAGAGAAAGAGACCGCGCGTGCGGATGTGCGCTGCAAGGAGAAGACCGATCTGCTCGACATCTGGTTCAAGGCCGAATCAGCCCTGCAGAAGGCGGAGATAAACAAGAACTCCGAATCCCTGCAGAGCCTCCTCACGGCCCACCGGAAGAAGACGGAGGCGGCCCGCCGGATCGTCGCGGAGGGCTAGTCCAGGTCGGGTCAGTCGAGATCCGCGAGCCGCTGTACGGCGGGTGCCGTGAAGCGTTCGATCCACTCGGCGGGGGCGCCGGTGCGCGGGGCGAGGATGACCGTGTCGATGCCGAGCTTGGCGTAGCCGGTGATGTCCCGGGTGAAGGCGTCCAGGTCGCCGCCGTCGGCCGTGTAGGTCATCGTCTTGCGGATCTCGGCGTAGTCCCGGCCCTCGGTGTCGCAGTGGCGGCGCAGCACGTCGAGCTTGTGCGTGACCTCCTCCGGGGAGGTGGCGAACAGGTTGCAGGCGTCGCCGTAGCGGGCGACCAGGCGCAGGGTCTTCTTCTCGCCGCTTCCGCCGATCATGATCTCGGGGCGCGGGCTGCTGACCGGGGCCGGTACGCACAGGGTCTCCGCGAGCCGGTAGTGCGCGCCCTCGAAGGGGCCGTTCGTCGCCGGGTCCCACATCTGCAGACAGATCCGCAGGGTCTCCTCCAGCCGCTCGAAGCGCTCCGCGAGCGTCGGGAACGGCACGCCGAGCCCTTCGTGCTCCCGGTCGTACCAGGCGGCTCCGATGCCGAGGGTGGCCCGGCCGCCGGAGAGCACGTCGAGCGTGGTCGCGATCTTGGCGAGCAGTCCGGGGTGGCGGTACGTCACCCCGGTCACCAGCGCGCCGAGCTGGACCGTCTCGGTGTGGGCCGCGAGGAAGCCGAGGGTTGTGTAGGCCTCCAGCATGGCGTCCTCGGCGCCGCCGTTGAACTCCATCTGGAAGTAGTGGTCCATCACCGACAGCCAACTCACCCCGGCCGCCTCCGCCGCGGCACCCGCGGCGGCGAGCTCGGCCCCGAGAGCGGGTGCGCCCTCGGGATGGTTGAACCGGTTGATGTGCACGCCCACACGCATGTCCGTCTCCGTCCACGTGACCCTGCAACGACCTTGCCGACGCTAGAGCTTGGAGCGCTCTCGAAGTCAAGGGGGACGCGGTGCGGGGGGCGGTTTACGGTGCGGGGCTCGGGGTGAGCGTTGGCCGGGTGGGAGCAGCTTCGCGGCCCGGCGTCGGTGGCGTGCCCCCCGTCGGCCCTCGCCAGAAGCCGACGATGGGCGACGGCCTGGTGTGCGTGCCGGCCAGATGGGAGCAGCTTCCCGGCCTGCCGCCGATCCCGCAAAGGGCGCTCGACCGCGCCAGAGCCTGGCATGAGCGCCAACCCGGCCGGAGCGAGCTACCTCCCGGCCCGGCGTCGGTGGCGTGACCGCCGTCGGCCCTCGCCAGAAGCCGACGATGGGCGCGGCCTGGTGTGCACGGGCCAGGTGGGAGCAGCTTCCGAGGGCCCTGCGTCGGTGGGCGACAGCCGCCGGGCCTCGGCAGAAGCCGCAAGAGGCACACCACCGCGCGAGAGCCTGACGTGAGCGCCAACGGCTCCCCGCCCCGGCGTCGATCACGTGACACCCCTCAGCCGTCGGCCTTGGCGGCGGCCGACCTTGGGGACAGTCAGGTGTGCGTGCCCGCCGAGTCGGGACCGCTTCCCGGCCTGCCCTTGGTCGCATGACAGCCGTCGAGCCTCGACGGGAGCCGCACAGGGCGCGCAACCGCACGGGAGCCTGACGTGAGCGAGTGTCCGGTCTGGGCGGGAGGGGACGGACGCGAAGGCCGTCACACCGCGACCGTGCCGATGCCCCCCGGCAGCCGGCGGCGCGGAATACACGGTGGACGTCACCGGACCCGCACCCGCGCCCGGATCCCGAGCGAGGTCGGTGACTACAGGTGTTAGTCGGCGCCGCCCATGCGGCCTCCTACGCGGGGCGCTCTCACGCCACCCCTTCCGCCTCCGCCGGCTCCTGCCTCTTCGCCGCCCGCAGGCTCGTCAGCGTGGTGATCGTCAGGACGAGGACGATGAAGCCCAGCGAGAAGGGGATGCTGATCTCGGGGACGTGGACGCCGGATTCGTGGAGGGCGTGCAGGACGAGTTTGACGCCGATGAAGCCCAGGATGATCGAGAGGCCGTAGCTGAGGTGGACCAGCTTCTTCAGCAGGCCGCCGATGAGGAAGTACAGCTGGCGCAGGCCCATCAGGGCGAAGGCGTTGGCGGTGAAGACGATGTACGGGTCCTGGGTGAGGCCGTAGATCGCGGGGATGGAGTCCAGGGCGAAGAGCACGTCGGTGGAGCCGATCGCGAGCATCACGACGAGCATCGGGGTCATGACCCGCTTGCCGTTCTGCTCGATCCACAGCTTGGTGCCGTGGTAGCGGTCGGCCACGCCGAAGCGCCGCTCCACCATCTTCAGCAGCTTGTTCTCCTCGTACTCCTCGTCATGCCCGCCCTTGCGGGCGTCCTGGACGAGCTTCCACGCGGTCCAGATCAGGAACGCGCCGAAGAGGTAGAACACCCAGGAGAACGCGGAGATGATCGCCGCTCCGGCCGCGATGAACCCGGCGCGCAGCACGAGCGCCATCACGACGCCGACCATCAGCACCCGCTGCTGGTACTGCGAGGGCACCGCGAACTTGCCCATGATCAGGACGAACACGAAGAGGTTGTCGACGCTCAGGGACTTCTCGGTGATGTACCCGGCGAAGAACTCGCCCATGGGTTTCCCGCCGCCGAACAGGAGCAGTCCGAGACCGAAGAGACAGGCCAGCACGACCCAGACGACGGTCCAGACGCCGGCTTCCTTGACGGACACGTCGTGGGGCTTGCGGCCGATGAGGAAGTCGGCGCCGACCAGGACGCACAGGGCGACGACGTCAGCAGCCAGACGGTGACAGAGACGTTCACTGGTTCTCCTGGTGCATGGGGGTATCGACAGCGTTGTCACCGCCCGGGAGCCCTTCCACCTGCAAAAGGTGAACAACAGGTGACGCGATGGCAAGGAACCGCAGGTCGCGAGGGAACGTGGCGGAATCCCACCTCCCGTCACCCGCCGTACGGCGGGCAGGTTCCGCCGTACGGCGGCGCCCCGGACGGACGCCGTTGCCCCGATCATGACGCCACGAGCCGCCGCGCCCCGCGTGAGGAGAAGCCATGACACATGTGCCGCCCCCGTTCGACCCCGAGCTCGGTGCCGCCCTGGACGTGATCAAGGACGTGATCCCGCCCGGTTTCACCCTGGACGAGATCGACGCCATGCGACAGGGGCCGGGCATCGAGATGCTGGCCGACCTGGATCTGACCCTGGACGGGTTCTTCGAGGTCGAGGACCGGTCGGTGCCGGGACCTGAGGGTGCCCCCGAGATCTCGCTGCTGATCTGCCGGCCCACCGCTCCGGCGCCCGCCGGCACCGGGCGTCCGGTGATCTACCACGTCCACGGCGGGGGCATGGTCCTCGGCAACAACCGTGTCGGCGTGGACGGTCCGCTGGCCTGGGCGAAGGAGCTGGACGCGGTCGTGGTGTCGGTGGAGTACCGGCTGGCGCCCGAACATCCGCATCCGGCGCCGGTCGAGGACGTCTACGCCGGGTACGTGTGGACGTCCGAGCACGCCGGGGAGCTCGGTGGCGACCCCGAGCGGATCGTGATCGCCGGTGCGAGCGCCGGTGGCGGGCTCTCGGCGGCGCTGGCGCTGCTCGCCCGGGACCGCAAGGGGCCCCGGGCGATGGGCCAGTTGCTGATGTGCCCGATGCTGGACGACCGCAACGACAGTCCCTCGTCGTACCAGATGGCGGGGCTCGGGGTCTGGGACCGTACGGCCAACGAGACGGGCTGGACCGCGTTGCTGGGTGAGCTGCGGGGTGGCCCGGACGTTCCGGCGTACGCGGCGCCGGGCCGGGCCGAGGACCTGTCGGGGCTGCCGCCCGCCTTCCTCGACGTGGGATCGGCGGAGACGTTCCGGGACGAGGTCGTCGCGTACGCGTCCCGGATCTGGCAGGCGGGTGGGGTCGCGGAGCTGCATGTGTGGCCGGGCGGCTTCCACGGGTTCGACGGTTTCGCGCCGCAGGCGGCCTTGTCCCAGGCGGCGCGGGCGGCGCACCTGGCCTGGCTGCGGAGGCTGCTGGGCTGCTGAGGGCGCTGCGGGAGGAGCAAGGAAGGAACCGGCTGTGTCACGCGGCGAAGGCGGCCGGCGCTGCCCCGCCACGTGACGAACCGGCACATCTCACAGCTCCGCGCGGGGGCGCCCCGCGGCCCCCATGCCGCACCATGGGCCTATGAAAGAGCTGGCCGGGCGCCTGACCGCGCTGGATCCCGATGCCGGTGCCGCGGTCCGGGTCATCGCCTACTTCGACCGGCTGTCCGAGGCCCGCGCGGGGCTGGAGGCGCTGGTGCGCGGCGCGGCCGTACTGGCCGGGGTGCCCGCGCGGCTGGTCGATGCCGAGCGGCGGGTGCAGGTCCGGGTCGAGGCCGACGGGACCCGCCGGGACTCCGGGGCGCCGCCGGAACCCGGCTGGCCTTCCGCCGCGCTCGCGCCCGGCGGAGCGGCCACGCTGTGGCTGGAGCGGGCCGAGGCGGCGCCCAGTGTGGTCGACGCGGTGATTCTGGAGCGGGCCGCGGGGGCCGTACGGCTCGTTCTGGACCGTACGCGGGGACGCGCGCCTGTCGATGATCCGGCGCTGGTCGAGACCGTGCTGGACGCGACGGCGCCCGAAGCCGCCCGGTTGCACGCGGTGCGTGGGCTCGGACTGGATCCCGCGGTGTCCGCGCGTGCGCTGGCCCCGCTCGGCGGGCGGCCCCGGATCGTGGCCGGGCGGGCGGACGCCGAATGGCCGGCGGGGCGGATCGGGGTGGGGCCCGCCGTGCCCGTGCTCGATCTGCCGCGGTCCTGGGCGGACGCCCGCACGGCACTGCGCTTCACCGCGGAGGGCACGGCTCAGGATCCTGGACCGAAGGTCGTGTACGCGGACGAGCTGGGCGGCGTCGCGCTGCTGGCCGACCTCGTCGCGCCCGGCGCGGAGCCGCCGCCCGACGTCCGGGCGCTGGAGGCGGCGGGGGCGAGCACGCCCTGGCTGCTCGCCACGCTGCACGCCGTGGTCTCGACGGCGAGCCTGCGCGCGGCCGCCGCCGAGATCAGCGTCCACCACTCCACGCTCCAGGACCGGCTGTCCCACGCCGAGCACGTGCTGGGCTGGCCGCTGCGCACGCCTCAGGGTCGACTGCGGCTGCAACTGGCCCTGGCGATGCGGCACTTGGCACGGCCGTAGCGGGAGCCCAGCGGCTCAGCGGAACTCGTGCACGACCTCGATCCGGCCGACGATGTGCGCGTTGAACTCGTCGAGCTCCTCGGCCGGGACCCACAGTTCGAGGATCGTTCGGCCGCCCGCCTGCCGGACGGGATAGCGGCCCAGGAAGTCCGACTCGACGTCGAAGCGAGTCACGAAGCCGGCGCCGTCGTGCTTGACGTTCCAGTCCCGGGCGATGCGGATCGCGTAGTCCTCGTTGAGGACCGGGTAGAAGATGGGCTGCTCGGGCAGCCGCGGCGGCCAGGCACGCCAGTCGAGCTCCCGGACCAGGTCCAGCTCCTTGGGGCCGGTCGGGCGCCAGAGGGTCGTGGTGGAGGGCCGGGTCGTCATCGGAGGTCGCTCTCTGCGGGTGCGGGTTCTGACAGCCGCGCGATAGTTGCGCGCGCACTATAGAAGCAGACGCTGAAAGTTTCAGCGATGCAATATCCTGGAGGTACCCGTACCGGGACGGAGGAAGCAGGCCCCATGACCGCGACAGACCCCTCGATGACCGCCCTCGCCCAGGGCTGGTGCGCGCTCTCCCTGCTGCACGGACGCATCGAGGCCCACATCGAGAAGGCCCTGCAGTCCGGACACGACCTCAGTGTGCGCGAGTACTCCCTGCTCGACGTCCTGGGCCGCCAGCACGACGGCGAGGGCGGACACCTGCAGATGAAGCAGGTCGCCGACGCCGTCGTGCTCAGCCAGAGCGCCACCACCCGCCTGGTCACCCGCCTCGAGGACCGCGGCCTGCTCGCCCGCTACCTGTGCCCCACCGACCGCCGCGGCATCTACACCGACGTCACCGACGCCGGCCGCACCCTCCTCGAACAGGCCCGCCCCACCAACGAGAAGGCCCTGCGCGAAGCCCTCGACCAGGCCGCCCGGAACCCCGAACTCGCCCCCCTGGTACGAGCCCTGGAAGCCCTCGGCACACCGGTCTGACGTTCCGGAGGAATTTCCGCCGACCCTCACGGGCAAGGTGCTGAAGGACCACCTGTGAAGGAACGCGGCGCATTCCGCGCAGACGAACGGAGTTCCAGCGTGACGACGAACCAGGCCACCGCCGCCGGGCAAGACATGTCACCGACCCGGATAGAGCGTCTCGACGAGGAGATCATCGCGCTGCTGGCGCGCCGCCGCGAGATGGCCCGGGAACTCCCCGTCCCGGCCCGGGCCCGCGCCTCCGACCCAGGTTTCGTGGAGACGGTGAGGGAGACCACGGACCGCTACCGCCAGGAACTCGGCGGGGCCGGAGAACTCGTCGCGCGCGCGGTCATGGTCCTGTGCCATCCGGGCCGCCAGAACTGAGCGGCGGCCACCGAAAGGCCGCACGAACCAGTCGGTGAAAGTGACCTCGACGGCAGTGACGGGGTGGCGAAGTGCACAGGTCACAGGGGTGCGGCGTCGTTGACACCCTTTCGGATCGGGCCGTACAAAGGGCCGCATGAGCCTGCCTCAGCATCCCCTGTCCGGGGTCACGGTGGTCAGCCTGGAGCAGGCCGTGGCCGCGCCCTACGCCACCCGCCAGCTCGCCGACCTCGGCGCCCGGGTGATCAAGGTGGAGCGGCCGGGCGAGGGTGACTTCGCCCGCCGCTACGACACCACCGTGCACGGCCACTCCAGCTACTTCGTGTGGCTCAACCGGTCCAAGGAGTCGCTCACCCTGGACCTGAAGGATCCGCGCGGCCTGGAGATCCTGCACCAACTCCTCGACGGCGCCGACGTGTTCGTCCAGAACCTCGCTCCGGGCGCCGCCGACCGGCTGGGCCTGGGCGTGGACGTCCTCGCCGAGCACCGGCCCCGGCTGATCCCGTGCACGATCTCCGGATACGGCACCGACGGGCCGTGGGCGGACCGCAAGTCGTACGACCTGCTGGTGCAGTGCCAGACGGGCCTGGTGTCGCTGACCGGGACCGCCGAGGAGACCGCGCGGGTGGGGATCTCCATCGCCGACATCGCGGCCGGGATGTACGCCTACAGCGGCATCCTGACCGCCCTGTACACCCGCGCCACCACCGGCACCGCGCACCCGGTGGAGGTGTCCCTGTTCGAGGCACTGGCCGAGTGGATGAGCCAGCCGGCCAACTACACCCGCTACGGGGGCAGTCAGCCGCCGCGGCTGGGCACCCAGCACGCCACCATCGCCCCGTACGGCGCCTTCACCGCCGCCGACGGCAAGGACGTCCTCTTCTCCATCCAGAACGAACGCGAGTGGCTCGCCCTCTGCACCCGTTTCCTACGACGGCCCGAGCTGGCCGAGGATCCGCGCTTCGCCACCGGCTCGGCCCGGGTCGCCCACCGCGAGGAGATCAACGCCGTGGTCGCCGAGCGGATCGCGCGCTCCGACGCCGCCGAGGTCCTGAAGGATCTGGAGGGCATCGGTATCGCCTGCGCCGGGGTCAACGACGTCGCCGCGTTCCTCGACCACCCGGTCCTGGCCGCCCGCGGCCGCTGGCAGGAGGTCACCCTCCCCGGCGGCGCCACGATGGAGGCGCTGCTGCCCCCGGCCGACCTCGCCGGACTGCCCGCGCGCATGGACCCGGTCCCGGCGGTGGGTGAGCACACCGAGGCGATCCTCACGGAACTCGGCCGCACCGGCGACGACATCGCGGCGCTGCGTGCCGACGCGGTCGTCTGAGCCCCGGACCGGATCGCGCGAGTTCGCCGACAGGGACGTCCAGCCCGTCGTCCCCGGACCGGTGGGTCACCAGGGCAACGGGCCCTTGGTGTCGAAGTACCCGCCGGTCGGGCCGTCCGGGGCGACCTGTGCCATGCGCACGATGATCTCGGCGCCCTCCGCCACGGTCTGCGTGCCCGTGTTGCCGTTCAGGTCGGTCTTGGTGAAGCCGGGCTCCACGGAGTTGATCCGCATGGCCGGGAACGCCTTCGCGAACTGCACGGTGAGCAGGTTGACCGCGGCCTTGGACGTCGGGTAGGCGATGCCCGGGTAGAAGTGCGCCGGGTGGTCCGGGTCGGAGAGTTGGGTCAGCGAGCCCAGGCCGCTGCTGACGTTGACCACCACGGGGGCGGCCGAGCGCTGGAGCAGCGGAAGGAAGGCGTGCAGGACGCGGACCACACCGAAGACGTTCGTCTCGAAGGTGGTGCGCATCTGATCGGCGGTCACGGTCGCCGCGACCGGCACGCTGTTGTCCTCGGTGCGGGTCTCGATGGCGGCGTTGTTGATCAGGACGTCGAGGCCGCCCGCCGCCTCAACGGCCTTGACCGCGGCCTCGACGGAGGCGTCGTCGGTGACGTCGAGCTGGACGAACCGCGCGCCGAGCTCGTCGGCGGCACGGCGGCCGCGATCGGCGTCACGGGCGCCGACGTACACGGTGTGCCCCGCGGCGACGAGGCGGCGGGCGGTCTCGAAGCCGAGGCCCTTGTTTGCTCCGGTGATGAGTGTTGTCGTCATGCCACCCAGAGTGCTGCGCCGGGGCCCGGTCAGCCAGAAGACCCTTCTTCCTGGGACTGGCGGTACCAGGCACATCCGCGGCCGACGGTGTTCACTGAGGACCATGGCGGCGACAGAACTGGGACAGGCGCTGCGGCGCTGGCGCGACCGGGTCCCCCCGGACGCGGCCGGGCTGCCCTCGGGCGGGCACCGGCGCGCGGCCGGGCTGCGCCGCGAGGAACTGGCCCTGCTGGCGGGCATCTCGGTCGACTACGTCACCCGTCTCGAACAGGGCCGTGCGGCCAACCCCTCCGTGCAGGTCGTGGAGGCGCTGGCCCGGGCCCTGCGGCTCTCGGGGGACGAGCGCACGTACCTCTTCGGTCTGGCGGGACTGGTGCCGCCGGGCCCTGATGTCGTGCCCGCGTTCATCACGCCCAGTGTGCAGCGGCTGCTGGGCCGGCTGGTCGACACTCCCGTCGCGGTCTCCGACGCGGCGATGACGCTGCTGCTGGCCAACCCGATGTACGCGGCGCTGATGGGCGATCCGTCGGTGCTGCGCGGCTTCGAACGCAACAGCGTGTGGCGCAACTTCACGGGCATGCCGAGCCGGGTGCGGCACACCCCTGAGGAACGGCGGGACTTCGAGGCGGGCATGGTCGCCGAACTGCGCGCGAGCGCCGCCCGCTATCCCGCCGACCGCCAACTCGCCCTGTTGGTAGCGGAGTTGCACAGCCGGAGCGAGCGGTTCGCCGAACTGTGGGACGCCGGGGTGGTGGGCCGTCTCGCCGGCTCGCGCAAGACGATCGAGCATCCACAGGTCGGCCCGCTCACACTCGACTGCGACCTGCTCCGGGTGGAGGAGAACGACCTGCACATCCTCGTGTACTCGGCCGAGCCGGGCACCGAGGCAGCCGAGAAGCTGCGGCTGATCTCGGTGCTGGGCACGCAGAGCCTGGCCGAGCGAAGCTAGCGGAGCTCGCCGGGGTCCTCCGTGAGGATACTGACGTGGCCGCCCGTGCGGTCAGTAGCCGTACCTATTCTTCAGGTGGCGCCAGAAGTCGCGCAGCATCCACTTGTCGAACTCGGTGATCTGGGTCGCGCTGCCCGCGTTCATCAGGAAGCAGCACTGGCCGGTGGGGGTCCAGTCGTAGAAGTCGTCGAGGCCGAAGGTGTGGCCGACTTCGTGGAGATAGATGTGGATGTTCTCCTGGGCGAGGGCTCCGGTGAAGTACTCCTGTCCGACGCGCTGGCCCCAGTCACCTCCCGCGCCGCCCTGGAAGCCCTTGGTCAGCCAGAGCGACTGGTCGTAGTGGCGGGCCACACCGCCGGGGCACTTCGCGTAGTTGCCGTCCTGATGGAAGAAGCGGCCGCAGTCCGGGGCACACTGCGGGGCTCCGCCCTCGTCCAGGTTTCCGGCGTAGATGTCGACCGAGTTGTCGGTCCACTGGAGGGTCGAGCGGTTCTTCACCGCCCAGCCGACGACGTTGACGGGCACGGTTTTGTACGGCCAGGCGTTGGTGCCGGTGCCGTTGTCGAGCATGGCGGCCATCCACTTGCCGAACTGCTTCTTCAGGGCGGCGTGGACCTGGTCGCGCAGGGCGGCGCTGACCGGGGCGTCGGACTCCCAGCGGACGCAGTAGTTGACGCTGCCCTTGTTGGCCATGACCTGGTCCCAGCCGTAGTTGCGGAAGCCGTAGAGGTCGGGGTAGGTCGACTCGACGTGGTTCCACACCTCACCCAGGGGCTGGACGAGGTTGGCGGGCGGGTTCCAGTTGTCCGCCGCCTGTGCCGGGGTCGCCGTGACGGCGGGTGAGGTCAGTACCGCGAGGAGGGCGGCGAGGACGGTGACGAGACGCACGATGCGGGTGCGCATGGGGTGAACTCCCTTCGTGGGGGCTGGGATTCACCGTGGAGTCGCCACCGGTCCGGGCCGGGTTGCCCCCCGCTCCAAACTTCTGGGCCGACAACCGGAATGTGAGCCACCCCACAATCGATACGCTCCCGTTTCGATAGCCGTGGAGTTACGCTGAAACCCACGAGAACGAAACCGTTTCGTTCAGCAAGCGTGTCCGCTGGACGAGAATGGAGAACGCGACATGACCAGCGTCCTCATCGCCACCGGCCAGTCACTTCAGCGTGTCGGCCTCCGCATGCTCCTCGAGGCCCAGCCGGATCTGACCGTCGTCGGCGAGGCCGCGCACGGGCCCGAGGCGGTCCGGCTGAGCGCCCTGCTGCGGCCGGACGTCGTCCTGCTGGACGGCCGCACCCCCGACACGGACACCGTCGAGACCGTCCGCCGACTGACCCGAACGCCGGACGGGCGCGCCCCGCACGTCCTGCTGCTGACCGCGGCCGACGACACCCATCCCTACGCCGCCCTGCGCTCCGGTGCCGCCGGGCACCTCCCCGAGGGGGCCACCGCCGAGGAACTGGTCGCGGCCGTCCGGGTCGTGGCCGCCGGTGACGTGGTCGTCTCCCCCGGGCTGACCCGCGCCCTCATCGACGCCGTCCGCAGCGGGCGCGCCGTGGAGAACTCCGTGCCGGGCAGCCGGCTGGGCGCCCTCACCGGACGCGAACGGGACGTGCTCACCGCGGTCGCCTCCGGCGACTCCAACGCCGAGATCGCCGACCGGCTCTGCATCGCCCCGACCACCGTGAAGTCCCACGTCAGCAACATCCTCACCAAGATCGGCGCGCGCGGCCGGGTCCAGGCGGTCGTCTTCGCCTACGAGTCGGGACTGGTCCGGCCCACCCAGCACGTACTGCACGCGTGAGGGCAGCGCGTCGTCGCGCACCGGAGAACCGGCACTGCACCGCCTGGGTCAGGCCGCCGTGTAGCCGAGTTGGCGTCTCATGTAGGGCGTCATGAGGGTCTTCGCCTTGGCCAGGGTGCTGGTGCGGCTGCCGAGCACCGCCGTCTCGCCGCCCAGGACGGGCACCATGGTCACCCCGTCGGCCGGGCCGAAGGGCACGATCAGCGGGGTGCGGTGGATGGGCCGGTAGAAGCGGGGCTTCTTGCGGTGCCGGCCCGAACTGTGCAGGTGGGCGCGGATGTTCCACGCGGCGAGGTCGGCCTGGGCGAGTGCCGCCGGGGTGATCTTGAGCTCCGTGGCGTCGTTGACGTCGCCGACCGCGAAGACGTCCACCTGCCCCTCGGCCCGCAGCGAGCGGTCGACCTTCACATGCCCCGAGGGGGTGAGCCAGTCGCCGTGTCCGGCCAGGCGCAGCCAGAGGGTGTTGGGGGTGGTGCCGGTCGCCCAGAAGGAGAGGTCCGCGGAGATGACGTCGCCGTTCGCGTCGCGGTAGGTGCCGAAGTCGTTGCCGGGGGCCATGAAGGAGTCGAGCCGTACCTCCACGTCGTGGGCCTCCAGCCACTCGAGCGCCTTGCGGCCGGCCCGTTCGCTGCCCGTGCTGCCCAGCAGCGCGGGACCGGCGTGCGCGAGCGTGACCCGGGCGTCCGGCCGGGCCAGCCGGATCTCGGCGCTGAGTTCGACACCGGAGGGGCCGCCACCGACGACCAGGACGTGCTCGGCGAAGGCGATCTTCTGCTGGTGCTCGGCGAAGGACTTCATCGCCTCCTCGGTGGTGGTCCCGGTGAAGCGGGCCGGTTCCGGGTAGTCGGCGCCGGTCGCGATCACCACCACGTCGTAGCGCAGCCGGGTGCCGTCGGCCATCACCACGCACCGCTCGGCGGTGTCGAGACGGACCACCTTGCCCACGACCAGCCGGCCGTGGTGCAGCAGCCGGTCGTAGGGGATGAAGGGGGTCGCGCTCCATTCCCTGCGAACTCCCGCCCGCAGGGAGGAAATCCGGTGGAAGAAGACATCCTTGCGATCCACCAGGGTGACCCGGGCTGTCGCGTCCAGCCGTTTCGCCAGCCGCACGCCCGCATAGCCGCCGCCGATCACCACTACGTCGCCGTCACTCACGCCGAGTCTCCTGAACCGTGGGGGGAGGAGAGTGCCATGACGGACGAGCCGCTCCCCCGGGCACTCGGATGACGGTGAGCGTAACGCTTGAAACCTAAAGTTGCGATTGGGTGCTGTGAGTTTTCCGTGAAGCTGTCGGGCGCCGCGGTGGGCGATGCGGCTTGCGGAAGCTGGGAGTTGGGAGTTGGGACGGTCGCGGCCCCGCCGTCCCACGCCCCCGTCAGCCGAGCTCGTACTCGAGCCAGATCCGGTGGGTGCCGTCGGCGTCGACCGCCAGGCCCCCGGTGCCGGAGATCCCCGCCAGGTCCCCGGTGCCGCTGGAAGGGACGATGGTGAAGAACTCCGCAGTGCGGTCGCTGCCGGAGGTCGTCGCCGAGTGCGCGAAGTTGAAGGCGCCGGACCGGTCGTGCAGCGAGCCCTCGAAGGACTCCATGGCCACATAGGTGCCGACCCCGGACTCCTGGTCGTACGCGGCGGTGAACAGGGTCGCCGAGCGCCCCGCGACCTCGCCCTCGAAATGCTTCTCGATCGTCGCGACCCCGACCGGGAGCCCGGTGGCCACGGCGGGCTCCGGCGTCAGCTCGGTCGGGACGAACGCTTTCACGCTGAATGTTCCGTCGGCTCTCATGTGCCGACGGTACCGGCCGGGTCTGACAACGACCTCTGTAATGCTGCCGCGCTCATGGCCGACGTCCCTCGTGGGCCGCCCGGAGTACCGCCCGCACACCCTCCGCCGTCACGCGACGCGGGTTGGCGTACGGCTGCCCCGCCACCTGTACGGCCGCCTCCGCCAAGTCCGTCTCCTTGAGCCCGAGTTCGGCGAGGGAACGCGGTGCTCCGAGGCGCCCGGCCAGTTCCCAGAGGGCGCGTGGCGGGTCGTCGGTGCCGAGTGCCCTGCTCAGCACGGCCAACGCCGCCGGGATCTCGGGGGCGTTGTGGGCGAGGGCGTACGGCAGGACGACGGTGTGGGTCTCGGCGTGCGGGAGACCGTAGGTGCCGCCGAGCGTGTGGCACAGCTTGTGGTGCAGGCCCATGGTGGTGGACCCGAGGCAGGAGCCGCACAGCCAGGCCGCGTAGAGCGCCTGTCCGCGTGCCTCCAGGTCCGCCGGGTCACCGGCCAGTCGGGGCAGCGCCTCGGTCATCGCCCGGACGCCTTCCTCCGCCATCAGGGTGATCAGCGGCGAGGTGTCCGGGGCGTACAGCGCCTCGACCGCGTGCGCGAGGGCGTTGATACCGCTGGTCACGGTGAGCGGCACAGGCAGGGAGAGGGTCAGCTCGGGGTCGTAGACGACACTGCGGGGCTGGACCCGCGGGTCGCGGCCGGTGCGCTTGGCCCCGGCCTCGGTCAGGCCCCAGACGGGGGTCATCTCGGAGCCCGAGTAGGTCGACGGCACCGCGATCAACGGCAGGCCGGTGCGCAGGGCGATCGCCTTGCCCAGGCCGATGGACGAGCCGCCGCCCACCGCGACGACCCCGTCGGCCCCGGTCTCGCGCGCCACCGCCACGGCCCGGTCGGCGTCCTCGGCGGGTACGTGCATCCGGGCCTCGGCGTGCAGTCCGGCGCAGGAGTCGCCGAGCGCGTCCGCGACCGCCCGTGCGACGGGTTCGCCCCTGCTGCCGCAGACCACCAACGCCCGCCGCAGCCCGAGGTGTTCGGCCTCGCCCGGGGTCGCGGTGACGGCGGCGCCGGGCCGGAACACGACCCGGCCCGGACGGCTCTCGTAGGTGAAGTCGCCCGAGTACATCATGCGTTGGGCTCCAGTACGAGGTCGAAGCGGGCGTGCCGGAAGGGGTTCGGGATGCCGAACTCCGCGGCCAGGGACGGGTCGTCGGTCGTCGCGAAGTCCTTCACCAGGCTCTGTTTCACGGCGAAGACGGCGTCGGAGCCGAGGTAGTCGCTGCCCGCGACGAAGATGTGGGTGGTGACGGGGGTGTGGCCCTCGGCGGCGGCGATGAAGTGGATGTGAGCGGGCCGGTAGGGGTGCCGGCCGGTCGCGCGGAGCAGGTCGCCGACCGGGCCGTCGGTGGGGATCGGGTACGGCGCCGGCACGCAGGTGCGGAACCAGAAGCGGCCCTCGGCGTCAGTGGTGAACAGTCCGCGTCCGTTGCCCGCGGGCTGCACGTCGGGCTGCTGGACGTCGTAGAAGCCCTGGTCGTCGGCCTGCCAGACGTCGAGGACGGCGCCGGGCAGCGGGGTGCCGTCGGCGGACAGCACCCGACCGCTGACCACGCACGGCTCGCTGCCGCCCACCAGGTCGATGTCGTCACCGAGTTCCCGGACGGGCGACTCGGTCATGTGGAAGGGCCCCAGCACGGTGGACTCGGTGGCGCCCTGCACGCGGTCGCCGTTGATGGTCTCGACGAGCATGGAGAGGCCGAGGACGTCCGACAGGAGGATGAACTCCTGCCGGGTGTCGGTGCACTTCTGTCCGGTCACGGTCAGGAAGGCGATCGCCTTCTCCCACTCCTCCCGGGTGAGGCGGGTCTCGCGCACGAAGTCGTGCAGGTGGCCGATGAGGCCCGCGAGCAGTTCGCGCAGGCGTGGGTCGGCGGTCGCGTGGAGGCCGGCCACGGCCTCCTCGGTGACGCCGGCTCCGATCGCGTCGGTGGTCATCCCTGCTCCTCGTTCTCGACGGCGTTCCGCTTGTGCCATGGTCGCGCGTTCTCGGCGTGACCGAGGATCCGCCGCAGCGCGTCCGTGAACAGGGTTTCGGCGCGTCCGGGGCCGGCACCTGGCGCCCGCACCTCTCAGGGCCCGGACCGGCGGGGCGCCGCTCCCGGCCCGAGCGTGCCTGCTTACCGTAGGAGGAGATCACCACCTGCCCGGGAGCGCTCATGACCGGTAGCCGCCGCAAGAGACCCGGCGACACCTTCGACACCATCGAGCCTCCGGGCAACGCAGAGCTGGTCGCCGCGGTGGTGAGCGTGACGGTCCTCGTCGAGGCCCTCGGGGCGCTGTCCGGGTCCGAGGTGTGGCTCCTCGGGCTCCTGGTGTTCCTGCCGGGCGCCGCCTCGGCGCTGGGCACGGTCCGGCAGACGACGTTCGTCGCCGTGTGGACCACGCTCGTCGTCACCGCCAGCGTGCTGGTGCGGGACCGCGAGGCGGGCCACTGGTTCGACCGGCTGCTGCTGATCCTTTTCACGCTGGTCCTGGCGGCGACCTCCGTCTACGGCTGCCACCGCCGGATCAGGCGCGAGGACGCGATGCTGCGGCTGCGGTCCACCGCCGCGGCCATGCAGCGACACATCCTGCATCCCCTCCCCCTGGTGACCGACGACGTCCTGGTCAACGGCGTGTACGAGCCGCTCCAGGAGGAACGGCTGGTCGGCGGGGACATCTACGACGTCGTCGACTCCCCCTTCGGGACGCGGGTGCTGATCGGGGACGTGCAGGGCAAGGGCCTCGCCGCCGTGGGCTCCGCGTTCGCCGTCATCGGCGCCTTCCGGGAGGCCGCCCACCGCGAGCCCACCCTCACCGCGCTGGTGGACGCCCTGGACGCGGCCGTGGTGCGGCACAACTCCTACGCCACGCACACGGGCGACGACGAACGCTTCGTGACCGCCCTCATCGTCGGCGTCGACGCGGACACCGAGGTGCAGGCCGTCAACTGCGGACATGTCCTGCCGCATGTGCTGTACGAGGGGACGGTCAGCACTCCCGACCTGGAACCCGGTGTCCCGCTGGGCCTGGCCGAGCTCGCCCACGAGCCCACGACCGTCGGCTGGTTCGAGTTCCCCCAGGGCGCGACACTGCTGCTGAGCACCGACGGCCTGACGGAGACGCGCTCCGCGGACGGCACGTTCTACCCGGTCGACGAGCGTCTGACGAAGTACGTCGGGCTCTCCCCCACCGAGCTGCCGCAGGCCCTGCACGACGACGCCCGCGCGTTCGCCGGGGACGGCGGCCCGCACGACGACGTGGCCGTGCTGACGGTCCGCCGCTCGCTGCGTCCCTGAGAGCGGCGGGCCCGTACGGCGCGCGGGCCGCCGTAGCATCGGCTCCATGGACAAGCTTCCGCCGCTGACCGACGGCTCGCTCGACGGCTCGCTCGACGAGGAGGCGGACGCGTTCCAGCGGCTGCGTCCACGGCTGTTCGGAATCGCCTACCGGATCCTGGGCAGTGTGTCCGAGGCCGAGGACGTGGTGCAGGACGTGTGGCTGCGCTGGCAGGACACCGACCGGAGCCCGGTGCTGAATCCCGGGGCGTTCCTGGCGAAGATCACCACCCGGCTGGCGATCAACGTGGCCCAGTCCGCGCGGGTGCGCCGGGAGGCGTACGTCGGGCCGTGGCTGCCGGAGCCCGTGGACACCAGTGTGGATCCGCAGGTGGGCGCGGAGCGCGGCGAGGCTCTGGAGCTGGCCGTGCTGCTGGTCCTGGAGAAGCTGAATCCGGTGGAGCGGGCGGCGTATGTGCTGCGGGAGGCGTTCGACTACCCGTACGACGAGATCGCGGGCATCGTCCAGCTGACCCAGGCCAATGTGCGGCAGATCGTCAGCCGGGCCCGCAAGCGACTGTCCGCCGGGCGCCGCGACCCGGTCGACACGGCGGAGCACCGGCGGCTGCTGGACGCCTTTGTCGCGGCGGCCCAGCACGGTGACGTGGCCGCCCTGGAGAGCGTGCTGTCGGCCGACGTGGTCGCCTACGCGGACGGCAACGGTCTGCGGGGCGTGGCGCGTCTGGAGGTGGTGGGCGCGGGCCGGGTGGCCAGGATCAGCGCCTTCCTCAAGAAGTTCATCCCGGGCGCCGAGTTCGCCATGGCCGAGGCCAACGGTCTGCCCAGCCTGCTCATCCGCAAGGACGGGGAGACCGTCGGCCTGGTGAGCGCCACGATCGGCGCGGACGGCATCGACGGGCTGTACTGGGTCCTGGCCCCGGAGAAGCTCCGGGCGTATGAGCGGTCGTCGGACCGGCTCGTACACCAGGGGCCCTGAGGGCTGTTCGGCGCGGCAGGGCGCACGGCCCGGCCCACGCCAGACCGCGGGACCCGGCACGCCGGCCGACGGCGGCCGACATCGAACCGGCCCACCGCGACCGTGCCGAAGAGCACCCCCGTCATCAGCAGCCAGCGGGCCGGCGGGGGCCCGGGACGTACAGGACGTGCCACCCCGCCGTCCTCCCTGCGGACCCCGCCCCCGTACCGCGGCACCCCCACGCCCGCCCCCTCCGGCGAGAAGCAGCGACTCGGGACCGGTCCGGTCCCCCGGTCGGGCTCAGTTCTGCTTGAGCCACTCCTCGTAGCGGGTGGCCGCCGTCTCGACGGTGGCGTCGCCGGTGAGGACGCCGTCCGGGATGCCCGCGAACATGCCGGCGTTCTCGTCGGTGACGACGGTGCGGCCGTCCGGCTTCGCCGCCAGGGTGATCTCCGCGAGCCGGTCGAGGCGGTGGATCTCGGGGCCCGCCTTGAGGCGCAGGCCGTTCACGGGGTCGCCCAGGGCCGTCTCCGCGACGACGGCGGCGACGTCCGCGGCGGCGATCGGGCGCAGCTGGGTGGACGGCAGGTGCACTTCCTGGCCCTGGGTGGTCAGGTCCATCACCGGCGCGATGAACTCGAAGAACTGTCCGACCCGCACGATGGAGAAGGGGATGCCGCTCGCGCGCACGGCCTCCTCCTGGGCGACCTTGGCCAGGTAGTACCCGAGCCCGGGCACCTCGTCGACGCCGATGATGGACAGTGCCACGTGGTGGCCGACCCCGGCCTCCCGCTCCGCCGCCGTGAGATTCCGCATGGCGCGTGTGAAGAAGTCGATGGCGGCCTCCTTTTCGAAGGACGGGGAGTTCGCCACGTCCACGACCACGTCCGCCCCCTTGAGCACCTCCGCCAGGCCCTCACCCGTGAGGGTGTCCACGCCCGTGCCGGGCGCGGCCGCCACGGCCTCGTGGCCGCGGTCCTGGAGCAGGTTCACCACCTGCGTCCCGATCCGGCCCGTACCTCCGATGACGACGATCTTCATCTCTGTCTCCCTCTCCTGTTAGGGGTTTCGTCAGCAGGACAGGACAGCGACGGGATCTGTGACACCGGGCCCACCCACTTCCGCGCAAGAGCCGACACCACTTCCCCAAAAGACCGGTCAGAAGTGAAGACGCGGTGCTAGGAATTGGCCAGAACCGTTCATCGTGCGCACCCCTCCCCGAATCGCCCGGCGGGCCGATCTGAACAACCACCCCTGTGCGCCGCGTTCTTAGAAGTGCAGGACGCGAGGCGAACCAGAACCGTGAGGCCATCTTGTCGAACACACCGATCGCCACCCGCCGGCGCTGGGGGACCCGCAACTGGCGCGTGGCCAGAAAGCTCCAGGCCATCCTCCTCATCCCGGTCATCGTGGCCCTCGTCCTCGGCGGCATACGCGTCAAGCGCTCCGTGGACACCTGGCAGGACGCCGACGACGCGGTCCGCGTGGCCGAACTGGTCCAGGCGGCCAACAAGTACGCCAGCGACGCCATCAACGAACGCGACGTGTCGGTCATCCCCCTGGTCAAGGGCGACCGCACGTCGAGCGCGGTCGCCAAGGCCCGGGCGATCACCGACGCGGACGCGCAGAAGTTCAACGAGGCGGTGCGGCGGATGCCGCAGACCGCCGGGCTGCAGCGCCGCGTCGAACTGGTCCGCATCGGCGAGAAGCAGCTCGCGTCCGTGCGCGCGAACGCCTTCACGTCCCGGCTGACCGGCGTGCAGACCGAGGAGAGCTACCACGCCGTCCAGCACCCGCTGATGGAGATCTCCAACGAGCTCGGCTTCGGCAGCAGCAACCAGGCGAGCTTCGGCCGCACCCTCTACGCCGGCTCCCTCACCCAGGCCGCCGAGTCCCTCATCCGGGCCATCGGCACCCACCTGCTCGTCGAGGACCGCGCCAAGCTCGCCAAGGGCGAACTCCAGTCCCAGCTCGGCTCGTTCAGTTCCTACGTCTATCTCGAACAGGTCGCGCTCCAGGAGTACGCCGGCGCGGGCACCGACAAGGACATGACCCGGTTGCGCAAGGCGCTGTCCGACGCGGAGCAGCAGGGCAAGGAACAGGCCGAGCAGGCTCAGACACAGGCGGAGGCGGCCGGGAAGACCTTCGTGGCCCCACCGGGCCTGCAGAAGATGACCAGCGAGATCGCGTCGGGCAAGTCGGCCGCACAGCTCGCCGCAGAGGGCATCACACCCGAGACGTTCTTCGCCGCCTCCACCCTCAGCTTCGACGCGTACCGCAGCGTCGAGGTGTACCTCACCGACTCCGCGCTCGCGGACGCCCACGACATCGCCGACAACGCCCGCAACGACGCCGTCATCAACGCCGCGCTGGTGCTCACCGCGGTCCTGGTCGCCTTCCTGCTCGCCGCCTGGGTGGCCCGCACGATGAGCACCAGCATGCGCCGGCTCAGCGCCTCGGCCCACGAGATCGCCGGGCAGCGTCTGCCCGCGCTGCTCACCCAGCTCACCCGGGCCATCCCCGGCCGGGTCGACGCCCAGCTGGCCCCGATCCCCATCACCACCACGGACGAGATCGGCGAGGTCGCCCGCGCCTTCGACCACGTGCACCGCGAGGCGGTCCGGCTCGCCGCCGAACAGGCCCTGCTGCGCGCCAACATCAACACGATCTTCAGCAACCTGGCGCGCCGCAACCAGTCGCTGATCGAGCGTCAACTCGCCCTGATCACCGACCTCGAGGGCAAGGAGGCCGACCCCGACCAGCTGGAGAACCTCTTCAGGCTCGACCACCTCGCCACCCGCGTGCGCCGCAACGGAGAGAACCTCCTGGTGCTGGGCGGCGAGACCCCCGCCCAGCAGTGGGACCAGCCGCTGCCCCTGGTCGACGTGATCCGCGCCGCGGCCTCGGAGGTCGAGCAGTACGAGCGGGTCGAGCTGTCGGGTGTCCCGGAGGCCGAGATCCACGGCCGCGCCGTGACCGACCTGGTGCACCTGCTGGCCGAACTCCTGGAGAACGCGACGACGTTCTCGTCCCCGCAGTCCCGGGTCCTGGTCACCGCGGCGCGGCTGCCCGACGGGCGCATCATGGTCGAGATCCACGACCAGGGCATCGGGCTGCCACCGGAGGAGCTGGCCGACATCAACCACCACCTGGCCGACCCGCCCACCGTGGACGTGGCGATCTCCCAGCGCATGGGCCTGTACGTGGTCGGCCGGCTCGCGGACCGGCACGGCATCCGCGTCCAGCTGCGCCCGTCCGAGGCGGGACAGGGCACGACGGCCCTCGCGATGCTCCCGGACACGATCACCTATCGGGGAACGGCAGCGCAGTCCGACATCGACACCATGGCCCTGGCCGCCTTCCCCGACCCCGGCTTCCCGCAGGCCCCCACCCGCGGTTACGAGTCCTGGAACGACAGGTAGGCGCCCGGACCAGGACGACGTATCCGCAAGGGAGTTGCGGCGGGAGGGAGCCCCGCGCCGGACGACGGGGGCGCGGTCATCGCCGTCGTCATGGTCGTCGAGGCCCACGGCGGGTCCGGCACCGCGGCCGGGCTGCTCGGCGCGTGCCTCACCGCCCCGCATCTGGTCGGTCCGTTCACCGCCCGGCGCATCGACCTGGCCTCCGACGGACGCCGGACCATCGCCGGCGCCTGTCTGCTGTTCGCGGCCGTGTTCACGCTCGGCGTCCTGACGTACCCTCATGTGCCGTTGCCCGTCACCGGGTTGCTCCTGGCGGCCGCGGGTGCGTGCGGCCCGCTGCTCACCGGGGGTATCAGCAGCCGCCTGCCGGCTCTGACCGGGCCGGGTCCGCGCAGCCTGCGGCGAGCACAGGGCTGGGACGTGGCCACCTACAGCATCGGCGGCACCGCGGGGCCGTCCCTCGTAGCCGCCGTGTCCGGCCGGACCTCCCCTGCTGTGGCGGCCCTCGCGCCGACGGGCTGCGTGGTCGTGGCGGCCGGAGCGGTCCTCCTCATCCCCTACGCCCCGCCGGCCCACGGCGGTCGTGCCGCGGCGGTGCCCGGGCCCGGACCGACTCTCGCCCTCATGGTGCGCGTCGGCCCGCTGCGACGCACCCTCTACCCGACGACCGTCGTCGCCCTCGTCCTCGCCGTCCTGCCGGTCACCGCCATCCACATGACTCCCGGCCTCGGCGTGGGGCACTCCATGGCCGCCGTGCTCACCGCCGCCTACGGCCTGGGCGGACTCGCCGGCTCGCTCGGTGTCATGGCCAGCCCCCTCACCGGCTCACCCGACCGTCTGCAGCCCCGGCTCGCCGTCGTCGTCGCGGCCGGTCTCATGGCGGCAGCCGTCAGCCCCACGTTCGGCAGCGCCGTGGCCGCGTACGCCCTCACCGGTGTGGTCAACGCGTACTTCTTCGCCGCGACACTCGCCGCCCGCACCGAGTACGCGCCGCCCGAGGCGCGGGGGCAGGTGTTCATCTGGGTGGCCGCGCTGAAGATCACTTCGGCGCCCGCGGGCACGGCACTCGCGGGTGCCCTCGCCGGTGCGAACGCGCGCCTGCCGCTGTTCCTCGCCCTGGGCGCGGTCACCGCCGCCGTGACGTCCGCCGCCCTCGAGAGCCGCGGGGAGGCCAAGCAGCGACCCCGCGGCGGATCCTCGTGAGCCGGTCGCCCTTTCGCGGCAGCCCCGACGATCACTAACCTCGGCGGTGTCAGCGAAACGATCACCCCGTGGAGGTTGCGATGAGCGCCGGACTGCCCCGCCAGAAGTGCGCCGTCACCGTGCTGGGCGGCCCCACGGCCGTCATCGACCTCGGCGGACTGCGCATCGTCAGCGACCCGACCTTCGACGATCCCGGCCCCCAGGGGTACCTGACCAAGACGGCAGGTCCGGCCGTCGACGAGGACGCGGTGGGGCCCGTCGATCTCGTCCTGGTCAGCCATGACACGCACCCCGACAACCTCGACGCGCGCGGCCGCGCCTTCGCCGAGGCGGCTCCGCTGGTCCTCGCCGGCCCCGTGACCGCCGGACGCCTCGGTTCGCCGGCCGTCGGCCTCGCCCCCTGGGCCGGCCACTCGCTGTCCCGCCCGGACGGCGGCGGTGACCTCACCGTGCTGGCGGTGCCCGCCGTCCATGGTCCCGAGGACGCCGAGCGCGACCCCGACGGGAACGTCAACTGCGAGGTCATCGGCTTCGTCCTGTCCGGCCAGGGCCTGCCCACGGTGTACGTCAGCGGCGACAACGCCTCCATCCGCACGGTCACGGAGATCTCCCGCCGGGTACCCGACATCGACGTGGCCCTCCTGCACGCCGGCTCCGCGCGCGTACCGGCGAAGTTCGAGGGCCGGCCCCTGTCCCTGGACGGCCACCGGGCCGCCGCCGCGGCGGCCGTCCTGGACGCGGACACGGTGATCCCGGCCCACTACGACGGCTGGGCCCACTTCTCCGAAGGACTGCCCGAGCTCGAACTGGCCTTCCACGAGGCGGGCCTCTCCTCCGTGCTGCGGATCGCGCCCCACGGGACGTGGATCCGGCTGCGCCCCTGATCCGCCGCCGTGGGCACACCGGGCCGCCCCGGCCCGATCAGGCGCGATAGGTTCCGCCTCTAGGAACATACGGAGGTGCCGTGGGCGAGCAGCACGCACACAGGGAGATCACGAGCGCCAAGGAGGCGGCCGACGACGCCCTGGTCCTGGCGTTCGGGCGCCTGCAGGGCGCGGCGAACCGGCTGGAGTACATCCTGGGCCGGCGGATCGAGGAGGAGTGCGGGATCAGCCACCTGATGTACGAGGTGCTGCTGATCCTGGGCCGGGCGGGCGAGCCGGGTCTGTCGATGGGGGCGATCGGTCAGGAGCAGGTGCTCAGCTCGGGCGGGGTGACGCGACTGGTGGACCGCATGGAGGCGGCGGGCCTGGTGCGGCGCGTCACGGACCCGAACGACCGGCGAGGGCGTCTGGTGTGCCTGACGCCCCTGGGCGAGGAGACCGCCGTACGGGCGTCCCGGCTGCACGTGGAGAACATCAAGCGGTACTTCCTGGACCCCCTGCCGGCCGCCCACCGGGAACGTTTCGCGGAGGATCTGCGCATCCTCAGCCACGCGGCCCGGGAAGCCCTGCCGCTGCTTCCCTGAGCGGGCACTGAGACGCGCGTCACTTGAGCGGGCCTCTCCACCTTGAAATATCTGACGCGTCAGATAATGTTCCCAGGGGTGAGCGCCCGCACCAGGTGGGCGCCACGTCCCCCGAGGTCCTCGATGAAGCTCGTCCACGTCTTCGATGCCTACTGCGGCTGGTCCCACGGTTTCTCCGCGACTCTGCGGGAGGTCGTCTCGCGCCACCCCGACCTGCCCGTCGAGGTGGTCTCCGGCGGACTGTTCACCGGCGGCCGACGGGTCCCGATCCGCGAGTTCGGTTACGTCCAGGGGGCCCACGCGCAGATCGCCGAGCTGACCGGCGCCCGGTTCGGCGCGGGATACGAACGGCTGATCGCCGACGGCTCGTTCGTGATGGACTCCGAGGCCGCCGCCCGCGGTGTCGCGGCCCTGCGTCAGGCCGCTCCCGAGCGCGCGGCGGAACTGGCCGTCGCCCTCCAGAGGGCGTTCTACGTCGACGGCCTGAGCCTGTCCGACCCGGCGACCTACCGGAAGCTCGCCGCGACCGCCGGGCTCGACGCCGAGACCGTGGTCGCCGCCTTCGAGTCCCCCGAGGCGCACACGGAGGCCGCGGCGGACTTCCGGCGCGCCGCCGAACTGGGTGTCACCGGCTTCCCCACCCTGCTCGCCGTCGACGGCGAGCGAGTCGTCCCCCTGGCCCGCGGCCACGCCACCGCCGACGAGATCGGCCAGCGGCTCGCCGTCCTCTCCTGACCCCGCACGCCTCCCCCCTGCAAGGAGCCCTGACCATGAGCACCCTGTCCTTCAAGATCCTGGACCTGGACTTCCCGGCCGGATCCCAGAACAAGACGGCCACCCTCGTCACCGGCGAGAGCGAAGCCCTGCTGGTGGACGCCGCGTTCACCCGCGCCGACGGCCACCGCCTGGCCGCCGAGATCCTCGACTCCGGCAAGCGGCTCACCACCGTCTTCGTCTCCCACGCCGACCCCGACTTCTACTTCGGCGCCGAAGTCATCGCCGACGCCTTCCCCGACGCACGCTTCCTCGCCACCCCGCTCGTCATCGAACACATCCAGCACTCCTACGAAGGCAAGCTCAAGGCCTGGGCCGCCCTGGGCGCGAACCTGCCCACCCGCCTGGTGGACATCCAGCCGCTGACCGGCGACCACCTGACCCTGGAGGGGCACCGCTTCGAGCTCAGGGGCGGACCGGCCGCCCTCCCCGACCGCCACTACCTGTGGCAGGCCGAGCACCGCGCCCTGCTCGGCGGGGTCCTGCTCTTCCAGCAGGAGCACGTCTGGGTCGCCGACACCCCCACCCCCGCCGACCGGGCCGCCTGGATCACCCTGCTCGACGACATGGCCGCCCTCGACCCCGAGCTGGTCGTCCCCGGCCACCGCCTGCCCCACACCCCGGCCGACGCGTCCGCCATCACCGCCACCCGCGACTACCTCCTCGCCTTCGAGGAAGAGCTCGCCAAGGCCACCGACGGCGCCGCGCTCACCGAGGCCCTCGTCGCGCGCTACCCCGACCACGGCATGCTGATCGCCGCCCAGATCGGGGCGAAGGTCGCCAAGGGCGAGATGAAGTGGGGCTGACCATGAGCGAGTTCGCGACTTCTCCCGCCCCGGCCGACGTCGTTCGGCGCCAGTACCTGGCCTCCGCCGCCGGCGACCTGGAGGCCCTGCGCGCCACCCTGGCCCCCGACGTGGAGTGGACCGAGATGGCCGGTTTCCCGCTGGCCGGCACCTACCGCACCCCCGACGGCGTCACCGCCAACGTGATGGAACAGCTCGGCAAGGACTGGGACGGCTGGACCGCCCACGACGACACCTACGTCGTCGACGACGAGAACGTCGTCGTCCTGGCCCGCTACACCGCCGTCAACAAGGCCACCAGCAAACCGGTCGACGTCCGCGTCGCCCACCACTTCGTCGTACGCGGCGGACTCATCGTCCGCTTCGAACAGTTCGTCGACACCGCCCTCGTCCGCGACGCCATGACGGCCTGAGGCGGGTCACGGCGGCACGTCACCCTTGCAGGCACTTCGGTGACGTGCCGCGCCGCCCGGCCGCCCTCCTGGCAGGATGGCCGGCATGGAACGTGTGCTTGGAATCGGCGGGTACTTCCTCAGGGCCGCCGACCCCGCGGCCCTGACCGCGTGGTACCGGGACTGCCTGGGCCTGGACGCCGACGAGAACGGCTTGTGGCGTCAGGAGGACGGGCCCACGGTCTTCGCGACGTTCGAGTCCGGGACCGACTACTTCGGGTCCCGCGCCCAGCAGACCATGCTCAACTTCCGGGTCCGCGACCTGGACGCCATGCTCGCGCAACTGCGTGCCCGCGGAGCGGACGTGGCCGAGGAGACACAGGACATGGAGGGTGTCGGCCGGTTCGGCTGGGTCACCGACCCGGAGGGCAACCGCGTCGAACTGTGGCAGCCCGCCTGACCGGCAGATGCCGTGGCTCTCAACCGGTGTGCCGGATCCGGAAGCTCTCGAGCCGAGCCGGATCCCGGTCGACGACCTGGACCGGCGCCCGATCCCACTGCCAGACGCCGGCGCCGGGCGTGCGGGAGAACCGGATCCGCCCGCGGGTGCCGTCGACGGCCACGCTCGGCCAGGCCGCGGCGATGGCCGCGCGGTCCGTGCCGCGAGAACGCGGCAGCTCGGCGAGGACGGCGATCGTGTCGTAGCCCTCGAAGGACACGAAGGAGGGCGCTGCGGCCAGCCGCTCGCGGAGGGCCGTCTCGACCCGTGCGCCGAGGGGGCCGAGGCGCTCGGGCAGATAGCGCGGGAACGGGATCCCGGCACCGTCCCCGCCCGGCGCCGACGCCCATTCGGCGAACTCGGGCCGCCCGGCCGGAGCGCCGATCATGAACTCGGGGAGCCGCCGGTCGCGGCGGACGGCCTGGACGATCGACACGGCCGGCTCGGGGAAGCCGGCCAGCAGCGGAAGGGCCGTCGCCCGACGGTCGGCGAGTTCGTGGCACACGGCCGTGGGGGTGAGCGCCCGTGCGTCGAGTTCGACGACGGTGCCGCCGCGGGGAGCGAGGTGGTCCCGCAGAACGCGGGCCCCCGACGCCCAGTGGACGCTCGGTTCCGTCGCTACGGCGATACGGCTGTGGCCCGCTCCGAGAAGGAAGTCCGCGTAGACGCGCCGGCCCTGGGACTGCGGCGGGGGGAGCCGCGCGACCCATGGCGTCGGCTGTTCGGTCAGCGCGTCGAGAACCGCTGACGAACACGGGAACGGCAGGCCGAGGGCGTCGGCCCTGGCCCAGCAGTTCGAGTGGCCGTCCGCCGATCCCCGCGGCGTCGTTGGCCCCTTCCACGGCCAGTTCGAGTCCGGCGAGCAGGTGTCGGCCCCACCTGGGTGATCATGCCGGACATTGCATCCACGACTCTCACCGCCAGGCAAGCCCATTGACCGTCGTGGGTCTACTCGTCGGTTCCCGGGGCCGGGATGGTGCCCGTCGTCGCCAGTCGCCGGTACCACAGGGCGCTGTCCTTGAGGGTGCGGCGCTGGGTGTCGTAGTCGACGTGGACGATGCCGAAGCGCTTCGAATAGCCGTATCCCCACTCGAAGTTGTCCATCAGCGACCACACGAAGTACCCGCGCAGATCGACGCCCGCGGTGAGTGCGCGGTGGGCGGCGGTGAGGTGGCGCTGGAGGTAGTCGACGCGCTCGGGGTCGTGGACGGCACGGCTGCCGTCGGGGCCCGTGGTGACGTGGTCCTCGAAGGCCGCCCCGTTCTCGGTGATCACCAAGGGCTGGTCCGGGTACCGGCGGTGCAGGTCCAGGAGGAGCTCTTCGAGTCCGTCGGGGTCGATGTTCCAGCCCATGGCGGTGTGCGGGCCGTCCTGCGCGACGAACTCGACCTGGGGCGATCCGGGCCAGGCCGAGCCGCCCATGTCCTTGTGGCCGTCGTTGTTCTGACGTGCCGTCACCCCGTCCCACAGGCGGACCGTGGTGGTGGCGTAGTAGTTGACACCGAGCAGGTCCAGGGGCTGCCGGATCTGGGCGAGGTCGCCGTCCTCGACGAACGACCAGTCCGTGACGGCCGCGGTGTCCTCCATGAGGTCCTGCGGGTAGTGGCCGCGCAACAGGGGTTCGGTGAAGGCCCGGTTGGCCAGCGCGTCGATGCGGCGTACGGCTTCCTCGGCGCCCTCGCCCCGGCCGCGCAGGACATGGAAGTTGAGGGTGACGGAGTACTGCGGGTCGTTGGTGGTGACCTGCCTGAGCTGCTGAACCGCCAGCCCGTGGGCGAGGTTGAGGTGGTGGACCGCGGTCAGCGCCGCGGCGCCGTCCTGGCGGCCGGGGGCGTGGGCTCCGGCGCCGTAGCCGAGGTAGGCGGAGCACCACGGCTCGTTGAGCGTGGTCCAGATCGCGACGCGGTCACCGAGAGCTTCACCGACGAGACGGGCGTAGTCGGCGAAGGCGTACGCGGTGGCGCGGTTCGTCCAGCCGCCCTCGTCCTCCAGCGCCTGGGGCAGGTCCCAGTGGTAGAGGGTCGCGACCGGAGCGATGTCCCGCTGGAGCAGGCCGTCGACCAGGCGGCTGTAGAAGTCCAGTCCCTTCGGGTTGGCCGGGCCGCGGCCGGTGGGCTGGATGCGGGGCCAGGCGAGGGAGAACCGGTAGGCCTTAAGGCCCAGGGACGCCATGAGGTCCAGGTCCTCGTCCAGGCGGTGGTAGTGGTCGGCGGCCACGTCACCGGTGTCGCCGTTCCACGTCTTGCCCGGGGTGTGGGAGAACGTGTCCCAGATCGAGGGGCCGCGCCCGTCCTCGTCCGCGGCGCCTTCGATCTGGTAGGCGGCGGTCGCGGAGCCGAGCAGGAAGTGCGCGGGGAAGGACCGGGGCTGGGATGTCGACATGCGGTCGCTTTCTGCTGGATGCCGGTACGGGCGGGACGGCCGAGCCCATGACGTCCAGGAAGGGAGGCCGGTGTCCGGGAACCACGGTGATGTTAACGTTAACAAGCTGTCAAGCCCTCGCCCCGAAGAACCCGTGCCCGCCCCTCCCCCTCCTCCCGCCCCCGCCCGTCTCGGAGTGCGCCCGTGCCGACCTTCTCCAACCCCGTTCTCGCCGGCAGCCATCCCGACCCGTCGATCTGCCGGGTCGGGGAGGATTACTACCTGGTCACGTCGTCGTTCGCGTTCCATCCCGGGATCCCCGTCCTGCACAGCCGCGACCTGGTGGACTGGCGGCCGCTCGGACACGTGGTGGACCGCCCGGCACAGGTGTCGTTGGCCGGGCTCGACGTCTCGGAGGGTCTGTGGGCCGCGACGATCCGCCATCACGAGGGCACCTTCTACGTGGTCGTGGCCCTGGCGCGAGGCCGCCTGCGCAGCACCACGTACCTCTTCACGGCCTCCGACCCCGCGGGGCCCTGGTCGGACCCGGTCGTCCTGGACGCGGAGGGCATCGACCCTTCACTGTTCTTCGACGACGACGGCCGGTGCTGGTTCACCGCCTGCCGCGACGCCGCCGAGCCGGAGGTGACGGGCCCCGGTGAGCTGTGGATGCGTGAACTCGACCTGTCCACGCTGGAGTTGACGGGTCCGACGTATGCCCTGTGGTACGGCGCGATGCGCGGCGCCTGGGTGGAGGCACCGCACCTGTACAAGCGGGACGGGGTGTACTGGCTGATCGGCGCGGAGGGCGGGACCGAGCACCACCACGCCGTGACCGCGGCCCGCGCCGAGGCCGTCACCGGCCCGTACACCACCGACCCGAGGAGCCCCTTGCTCACCCACCGCCACCGCGGGGCGGCGGAGCCGATCCACAACGTCGGCCATGTCGACCTCGTCGACACACCCGCCGGGGAGACCTGGGCCGTGGCCCTCGGGACCCGCCCGGTCGACGGCACGCACACACTGGGCCGCGAGGTCTTCCTCGTCCCGGTCGAGTGGACCGACCGGGGTCCCGTCTTCGCTCCGGACACGGGGCGGGTGAACCTGTCGGAGCGGCTGCCCGCGGGGACCGCCCCGGCACCCTCGGTTCCGCCGGGTCCGGTACGGGACCGCTTCGACGGCCCCTCGCTCGGCCCGGAGTGGTACAGCCTGCGCGGCCCGGTCGACGACCTCGTCTCCCCCACGCCCGGAGACGGCGGTCTGACCATTCGCCTCGCTCCCGGGCCCCTCACCTCGACCGGCACCCAGGCGTTCGTCGCACGCCGTCAGCGGCATCTGCGGATGCGCGCCGCCGCCCGTATCCGCTTCAGGGCCGCCACGCCGGCGCAGGAGGCGGGGCTGGTCGTCTTCCAGAACCACCGCACGCACGCCACCCTGGCCCTCACCACCGACGCCGACGGCACCCGGCAGGTGGTCCTCACCGCCGTGGAGGCGGGCACCGCCACCCGCCTCGCCGCCGTCCCCGTGTCCGACGGCGAGGTCGTCCTCGCCGTGGAGAGCGACGAGTCCGGCTACACCTTCCGCGCGGGGGACGACCCCGTCGGCAGCGTCGAGCGGGCGTTCTTCAGCACCGAGCGCGCCGGCGGGTTCGTCGGCGTCCACATCGGCCTGTACGGCGTCGGCGACAACGGGTCCGGGTCGGGCGAGGCCCGTGTGCGGTGGTTCGAGTACGGGCCCCGCCCGGACACGGGCGCGGTTCAGCTGTAGTAGTTCTTCTCCCAGCGGTGCTTGGCCAGCAGCGACAGCTCGTGCGGGGTGAGCGGCGGGGCGTCCGCGATCGCCGCGTTGCGCTCGACGTTCCGCAGGGACCTCATGCCGACGATGACCGTGGAGACGGCCTGGCCGGCGAGAGCGAACCGCAGGGCGGTGGAAGGGAGTTCCTCGGCGCCGATGCCGAGATCGGTGAGGATCGCGTCGACGCGCCGCTCGACCTGGGCGGGCCGGTCGTCCCTGAAGTACCAGTTGCGCCAGTCGCCCTCGGGGAAGGTGACGCCCGAGCGGATCGAGCCGGTGAGCGCGCCTTCGTCGAGGGCGACACGGACGATCACGCCGACGCCGTACTCCTCGCAGGCCGGCAACAGGGCGTCGGACGGGGCCTGTTCGAAGATGTTGTAGATGACCTGGACCGTGTCGAGGACGCCGGTGCGCAGCACGGTGAGCACGTTGTCGGGCTGGTGGTCCTTGACCGAGATCCCGAAGAACCTGATCTTGCCCTCCTGCTTGAGGGCGTCCACCGTCTCCAGCAGGTCACCGTGGCCGGTCCACTCGTCCTCCCAGGTGTGCAGCTGGAGGAGGTCGACGTGGTCGCGGCCGAGTTCGCGCAGGCTGGTCTCCAGGCTCTCGCGCAGATGCGAGCCCGGGAACACCTCCATCGGGTCCAGGCCGCTGGGCGCCAGGGAGACCGGCACCTTGGGCCCGGCCTTCGTCGCGACGTGAACGCCGTCGCCGCCTCCCGGGAGTTCCCTGAGCGCACGGCCGACGATGTGCTCGCTGCGGTCGTAGGCGCGGGCGGTGTCGATGAAGGTGACGCCCAGGTCGAGGGCGCGGTGCAGGGCGCGTACGCCGGAGTCGTCGTCGGCGCCGACCCAGGCGCCCTGGCCCAGTCCCCAGGCGCCGTAGCCGATGTCCGACACGGTCAGTCCGGTGCGGCCGAGTTCTCGATATCGCATGTGCTGTCGTACTCCCTGGGTGAGGGCCCTGTGCGTGGCCAGGCGGTCGAACTGTAGTCGGAGAGGGCCTCAGGAATCGGCGCGGGGTACGGCGGTGCTGTGCCGTACGACGAGTCGCGGCGCGATCTTCTGCCGCTCCGACGGCTCGCCGCCCACCATGCGGACCAGCAGGTCGATGGCGCTGCTGCCGAGGTGGACGAAGTCCTGCCGGACCGTGGTCAGGGCGGGCACCAGGTACCCGGCGCCCTTCATGTCGTCGAAGCCGACGACCGACACGTCCCGCGGCACCTGCACGCCCCGCTCGGCGAAGGCCGCGAGCACGCCCATGGCCATCTGGTCGTTGCCCGCGAAGACCGCGGTGGGCGGGCCTGCGTCGGCGTCGCAGAGCGCGTGGGCGAGGCGGAAGCCGCTCTCCGCGCTGAAGTCGCCCTCCAGCAGGGCTCCTTCGGCGGACGCGGCGGTGAGTTCGGCCTGCCAGCCTTCGACGCGGGCCCGGGCGTCGAAGGTGCGCAGCGCACCCGTGAGGTGGGCGATGTGGCGGTGTCCGAGGCCGAGGAGGTGCCGGACGGCGAGACGGGCGCCGAGTTCCTGGTCGACCTCGACGAAGCTCACGGCGGGGTCGGGCACGCCGCCGGACATCACCACGGCCACCGGCACCCCCAGGGAGAGGCCGGACAGCGTCTCCACGACGCCGGGCCGGTCGGCGACGACGGCGATCGCCTCCACCGACTGGTCGGTGAGCCGTTGCAGTGTCTCCATGAGGTCGCCTGCGGTGCTCTCGCCCTGTCTGCTGGCCAGGCTCACCCAGTAGCCGGCCTGCTTGGCGGCCGTCTCGACGCCCAGGAGGATGCGCGGCAGCTCGAACAGTTCCGAACCGACGATCACCACGCCGATCGTCGAGGAGCGCCGGCTCTTGAGGGCCCTGGCGACGCTGTTGCGGCGGTATCCCAGCTTCTGGATGGCCGCCTCGACGCGGGTGCGGGTCTCCGGCCGGACCGACGGATGGCCGTTGATGACACGGGAGACGGTGATGTGCGAGACGCCGGCCTCCCGGGCCACGTCCATCATGCCTGGCGGCCGGTCCATGTCACCCGTCCCTCTGCACCCTCTGCGTCAACCCCGGCAGGCTGCCCCGCGCCCACCGCCGATACTGTCACAGCCTCCGGGCCGGACCGGCGTCCCGGAGGCGTGCGGCGCAGTGGTGATCGGGCGGCAGGTCAGGACAGGTACCGCGGTGTCCACTGGGTCTTCTCGACCGCTTCGCGCAGTTCGTCCTCGGTGGCCTCGGGGGCGACGCCGTCCTCGACGGCGGCCTTGGCCACGGCCAGGGCGATCTCGCGGGCCGCGTCCCGCATGCTCGACAGCGGGGGCAGCAGCGGGGTCGCCCCGTCGCTGCCCGCCCGTACCGCGCAGTCGCCCACGGCCCGGGCCGCCGCGACCATCATGCGGTCGGTCACCCGGGTGGCCCGGCAGGCGGTGACCGCGAGGCCGACGGCGGGGAAGACGTAGACGTTGTTGGCCTGGGCGACCGGCACCTCACGGCCGTCCACCTTCAGCGGCGGGAAGGGCGAGCCGGCGGCGATCAGCGCCCGGCCGTCGGTCCAGCGGGCCAGATCGGCCGGCTCAGCCTCGGCGTTCGAGGTCGGGTTCGACAGCGGCAGGATCACCGGCCGGTCGCAGGCTCCGGCCATCGTCCGCACGATCTCCTCGGTGAACGCGCCGTGCGCCGTGGACAGTCCGATCAGCACCGTCGGCTTCACCTCGCCGACGACTTGGGCCAGATCGGGGGTGTCCCCGCCCCACTGCCGTACCTCCGCGTCGTCGCGCGCGTAGACCCGCTGTTCGGGTGTGAGGTCGGTGCGCGAGCGCACCAGCAGGCCGTCGATGTCGACGAACCAGAAGCGGTCGGCCGCCTCCTGCTCGGACAGGCCCTCCTCCACGAGCGCGGTACGGATCATGTCGGCGACCCCGACCGCGGCCGACCCCGCGCCGAGGACCACGATGCGGTGGTCGGTCAGGGCGGATCCGGCGACCTTCGTGGCGGTGGACAGCGCGCCCAGTGCCACGGCCGCGGTGCCCTGGATGTCGTCGTTGAAGGTGAGCAGCCGGTCCTGGTACCGGCTGAGGATGGGGCGGGCGTGGGCGGTGGCGAAGTCCTCCCACTGCAGCAGGGTGCCGGGCAGTTCCGCCTCCACGGCCGAGACGAACGCCTCGATCATCTCGTCGTAGGCCTCCCCGGTGACGCGGTGCTGCCTGCGGCCCAGATAGTGCTCGCCCGCCAGCAGGTCCTCGTTGTCGGTGCCCACGTCGAGCAGGATCGGCAGGGTGCGGGCGGGGTGGATGCCGCCGATCGCGGTGTACAGGCTCAGCTTCCCGATCGGGATGCCCATACCGCCGACGCCCTGGTCGCCCAGGCCCAGGATGCGCTGGCCGTCGGTGACGACGATGACGTCGACCTCGCCGCCCGGCCGGTTGCGCAGGATCTCCCGGAAGCGGTGCCGGTCCTCGTAGGTGAGGAACAGACCGCGCGGCCTGCGGTAGATCTCGCTGAAGCGCTGGCAGGCCTCGCCGACCGTCGGCGTGTAGACGACCGGCAGCATCTCCTCCATGTGCCGGGTGAGCAGGCCGTAGAAGAGCACCTCGTTGGTGTCCTGGAGCTGGCGCAGGTAGATGTGCCGGTTGAGCGGCTTGTCGTACCCGAGGAACGCCTCGTACGCCCGGTCCGCCTGCTCTTCGAGGGTCTCCGTCGCCGGTGGGAGCAGCCCGTCCAGGCCGAGTGCGGCGCGCTCCTCGGGGCTGAAGGCGGTTCCCTTGTTGAGCAGGGGGTCGGCGAGGAGGGCGGTTCCTCGCACACGGTCGGGGCTGGGTGTTGCCATGGCGTTCCTCGGGTCGACGGGCATGAGGGACGGTCAGCGTGCACAGCTGTCCCATCAGCATCCCTACTGCCCCGTCTCCCGATACCGCATTCACCGGCGCCGCCGGGACGGCTCACTCAGGCGTCCGGCGCCGTGTGGACCCGCCGGCCTTCGACGAAGGTCTGCAGGACGCGGGTGGCGGCGATCTCCTCGCGCGGGCCCGCGAACGGGTCACGGTCCAGGACGACGAGATCGGCCGCCTTGCCCACGGCGATGGTGCCGGTGATGTCGTCGAGGTGGTTCACATGGGCGCTGCCCGCCGTGTACGCGGCGAGGGCGGTGCCCAGGTCCAGGCGCTGGTCCGGGAGGAAGGCCGGGGTGCCCTCGGGGGCGTCGGGGGTGATCCGGTTGACGGCGACATGGATGGCCTGGAGCGGGTCGGGGCTGCTGACCGGCCAGTCGCTTCCGGCGGCCAGGGTGGCGCCCGCGCGCAGCAGATCCGCGAAGGGGTACTGGCGCGCGCCGCGTTCGTCGCCGAGGAAGGGCAGGGTCAGTTCGTCCATCTGCGGTTCGTGGGCGGCCCACAGCATCTGCAGGTTGGCGCTTGCGCCGAGGGCGCGGAACCGGGGGATGTCGTGGGGGTGCACGACCTGGAGGTGGGCCAGGTGGTGCCGGGTGTCGCGCCATCCGTTGGCCGTGCGGGCGGCCTCCACGGCGTCGAGGGCCTCACGCACCGCGCGGTCGCCGAGCGCGTGGAAGTGGACCTGGAAGCCGCAGGCGTCCAGGTCGGTGACGTACTTGTTCAGGTCGTCGGGCGCGACGAAGCTGATGCCGCTGTTGTCCGAGGAGCAGCCGCAGCCGGTCAGGTAGGGGTCGAGCATCGCGGCGGTGTGGTTCTCCGCGATGCCGTCCTGCATGACCTTCACGGTGGTCGCGCGGAACCGGCCCCGGTTCAACTCCTCGCGGCGGGCGAGGAGTTCGGGGATCTGTTCGGCGCCGCGCTCGCGGTCCCACCACAGGGCTCCGACGACCCGGGCGGTGAGCAGGCCCCGGTCGAGTGCCGTGAGGTAGGAGGGTGCCGGGTCGGTCATGTTGGCGTACGCGCCGACGATGGCGTCCTGCCAGGCGGTGACGCCGTGGGAGTGCAGTACGGCCTGCGCCCGGAGCAGGGCCGTGAGCTGCTCCTCGGGGGTGGGGTCCGGCACCAGTTTGCCCACCAGGTGGACGGCGCCCTCCTGGAGCATGCCGGTGGGGTTGCCGTCGGCGTCGCGTTCGATGCGGCCGTCGGCGGGGTCCGGCGTACGGGCGTCGATGCCGGCGCGTTCCAGGGCCCGGCTGTTGACCCAGGCGCCGTGGTGGTCGCGGTTGGGCAGGAAGACGGGCCGGTCGGGGACGACCGCGTCGAGAGCGGCGGCCGTGGGGGCGCCGCCGGGGAACGCCTCCAGGGACCAGCCGCCCCCGGTGATCCACTCGGCGTCCGGGTGCTGGTCGGCGTAGGTCCTGATCCTGCGCAGGTACTCGGCCGGGTCGACGGTGTCGGCGAGGTGGCACAGGCCGAGTTCGAGGCCCGCGCCCTGCGGGTGGACGTGGGCGTCCTGGAAGCCGGGGAGCAGCAGCTTCCCGGCCAGGTCGACGACTTCGGTGCGCGGGCCGATCAGCTCGTGCACCTCGTCGTGGCCCACGGCGGCGATCCGCCCGTCGCGCACGGCCACGGCGGTGGCGCGGCTGCGGGCGGGATCGACGGTGTGCACGGGACCGCCGGTGAGGACGAGGTCCGCGGTGTGTGACATGGGGGTGGGCTCCAGAGGGGGGTCAGACCGCCGTACGGTCCATCGGCAGGGTCAGGGACTCGGCGTCGGTGCCGCGGCCCGTGGTGAAGTAGGGCGAGTGCCGCACGTACTTGGCGACGGCGGCCATGCCGAGGCCGGCGAGGACGATGGCGGCGGGCAGCGAGAACATGAACCAGCCGTTGTCCGGGCTCAGTTCGAAGTGGTCGCTCATGGTCAGGTACGAGTATCCGAGGTAGCCGCCGAGGCCGAGCAGGATCAGGCCGGACACGGCGGGCACGCCGATGGCCAGCAGCGCCTCCCGTGGTCCCTCGTGGCGCGCGGAGCGGAAGCGTGCGGCGCAGGCGAGCGCGGTGAGGCCGTAGTAGAGGGCGACGATGAGGCCGATGGCGTTGACGGCGGCCAGCAGCATGTCGCTCAGCTTGGGAATCGCGACGGCGAGCACGGCGATCACGGCGGCGATGGACATCACGACGACCGTGCCGGCGGCGGGGGTGCCGTAGCGGGGGTGGACGCGGGTCCACACCGGTCCCATCGTGCGGTCGCGGCTCATGGCGAACAGGCCGCGTGCCGTGGGGATCAGGGTGGCCTGCACGGAGGCGACCGCGGAGAACATCAGCGCGACCAGGGGCAGGGTGGCCCAGGGCTCGGCGGCCAGTTTCTCGCCGAGGTACGGGAGGGCCTGGGGGCCGTTTCTGACGAGTTCGGCCAGGCTCATCTCCCGTTGGAAGGCGATCGAGGCGAAGAGGAACAGGCCGAGCATCGCGAAGAGGGCGATGAGGCCGCCGCGGGCCGCGTCGCCCGGGCTCTTCGTCTCCTCGTTGACGCTGAAGGCCGCGTCCCAGCCCCAGAAGAAGAACACCGCGAGGACCATGCCCTGGGCGAAGGCGGTGCCGCTGGAGATCTCGAAGGGGTTGAACCAGGACAGCGAGACAGCGTGGTCGCCGGTGATCAGGGCCCAGCCGCAGAAGGCCAGCAGCACGGCGTACTCGAAGACCAGGAGGGCGAACTGGAAGCGGGTGGCGGCCCGCACCCCGGTGACGGCGAGCGCGGTGAGCGCGAGGAGGACCACCAGTCCGACCCCGGTGGTGACCCCGGTGGACGTCGGATCGAGGGCGATCCCGGCGACGCTGTGCAGTCCTGCCTTGTTGGCGAAGGCCAGGACGACCGAGCCCATGATCGCGCTGGTGTAGGCGCAGAAGATGACCGAGCCGACCAGGGTGACCCAGCCGGTCAGGAAGCCGGGCCAGGGGCCGAGGGACCTGCCGACCCAGACGTAGCCGTTGCCGCAGTTCGGCTCGGAGCGGTTCAGGCGGGCGTAGGCGGTGGCGATGCCGAGGACCGGCAGGAAGGCCAGGAGCAGCAGGGCCGGGGCGTGGAGGCCGACGATGGTCGCGATCGTGCCCATGCCGATGGCGATGCTGGTGGTGGCCGCGGTGCTGGACGCGGCGATGGCCACGCCGTCGACCACGCCGAGGGAACGGCGCAGATCCGGGCCCGGTGCGGAGGAGGAGGGCGGTGGTGTGGCGGACATGGAGGGCTCCTCGGGGACGGGAGACGGGGAAGAGCCGCGCGGTGAGCTGATGGAACAGCCGATGTCCACATTGGGTCAACCCTGTTGACGTAAGGCCGCCGGGGGTCGTTCACTGAGGAACCCCGGCGAGAGGAACCCGGTCATGTCCAGCCGCGTCCCGCAGGAGCGCCGACGCCGGCGGCCCACCCGCTCCGGAGTCCTGCTGTCCGAGGACCTGATCGTCGAGACCGCTCTCCGGCTGATCGGCGAACACGGGCCCGAGGCACTGAGCGTGCGCCGGCTCGGGGCGGCGCTGGGCTGCGATCCGACGGCCCTCTACCGCTACTTCCACGACACCGACGACCTGGTGCTCGCCATCGCGGACCGGATCATCGGCGACGCGATGGCGGGGTTCGTCCCCGGGGACGACTGGGTGGCCTCGCTGCGCGAGATGGCCCTGCGGGTCCGCGCCGGATACCTCGCCCATCCGCGGGCCGCTGCCCTGGCCGCGCACCGGGTGACGCGGCGCAGGAGCGAGATCCGGGCGGTGGACACGGGGATCGGCCTGCTGCTGTCGGCGGGCTTCGAGCCGGCCGCCGCCGCACGCCTGTACCTGGCCTTCATCGACACCGTGCTCAGCCACGCGGCCACGGACGCGGCGTTCCTGGCGCTCCCCCGGCAGCAGCGCGAGGCCGACCAGCGGGCGTGGCGGGACGTCTACCAGGACCTGGACCCGCGCACCTACCTGGCGCTGACGGCCGTACGCCGCGAGCTGCCGGGGATGGCGGACGGTTCGTTCGAGGAGGCGGTCGAACTCCTGCTGGAGGCGTTGGCGGCGCGGGCACCGGAGCGCAGGACCGCTACGTGATCGGTGATTCCGGCGCGGCTGTTCTTCGCGGGGTTTCCTGAGAGCGGCCGATAAGCATCGCAGGCCGCGGACCGCGCCGTGGGCCAGGCCACGGCCAACTCGCCGTGACCAGGCCCACGTTGAACGGCGTGCCGCCGGATCGGGCCGGAACCCGGGGTCGCACGACGGACAGTACGGCGGACAAGTGGCGCGAATACGACGTACGCCCCTCGCGCGCACCGCACCCCTCGGACATCTGCGCAGGAGCATCACACAGGCTGCACACCGCCTTTCGAAAGCCTCGCTACTTTTGCCTCCGGCTCGATCCCCCGTACGAACGAGACCGGCCACGGCCATCGGGCCGATGGTGCAGTCGACTCAGGAAGACCAGATGGACTACTGCTCCTCGTGCCGTCGGCATCTCAACGGCGCCCTGGCGTGTCCCGGATGCGGCGCCTACGCCCCGGACATCGCTCCCCCCGCCCACATCTACGCGACGACGGGCGCGGCGGCAGCGGCCTGGGACGAAGCGCCCACGTGGCACGACGCGGGCCTCCCCGAGGAGCCGGCCGCGGGGGCGACCGACCCCGCTCTCCCGTCCGAGGACGTGGCGGACGCGCCGGTGACGACCGAGGGGCGGGCCGCACGGCGCCGTCAGCGGGCCCGCTGGAAGAAGAACCAGCGCAAGGCCGTCGTCGCGACCGCCGTCGCGCTCGTCGGCGGCGGTCTGACCGTCTCGGCGATGAACCAGCAGACCGGCGCCAAGGCCCAGGCGGCCACCTCGCCGGACAACCGGTCCATGGGCGTGTCGGAGTTGCCCACCTCGGGCGACGACCTCCAGGCGTCGACGCCCGGCACGGCACGGCAGGCGTCCACGACCGCGCCCACCACGACGCCCGCCTCGCACCGGCGGACGTCCGGCTCGGCGTCCACCACGACCGGTTCGTCGGTCCACATGGACTCCGCCGCCTCCCCCGCGCCCACGGCGACGGCCGCGTCACGGTCGCAGTCCCGGACGACGCTGTCGACGTCCGTCGCGGCGGGCGTCAACACCGGGGGTACGACGGGGACCACGACTGCGACCGGCTCCACCGGTTCCACCGGCACGTCGGCGTCGACGGAGCAGAGCACTTCGTCGTCCACGGACACGGGCAGCTCGGCGAACACGGGTACCAGCACGAACTCGGGTACGAGCACCGGCACGAGCAGTGGCAGCTCGCAGACGACCTCGTCGTCGTCCGCGACCGATCCGTCCGGGCTGTGTGTGCTCAACCTGCTCTGCATCAACTGACACCGGGCCTGCGTCCGGTCGGCTACCAGCACAGGGGAAGCGTGGCGAGGCGGTCGTCGAGCAGTCCGGAGATGAGGCGGTGGTCCCTCGCGGAGGGATGCCAGTCGCAGCCGAGGTGGTCCAGGGCGGGGTCGTCGTAGTACCAGTAGCCGACCCGTTCGTCGCCCCGGGTGTTGCGGGTCCGGGCGATCCCTTCGACGGTCTCGGCGAAGGGACTGGCGCCCAGGGCGGTGGCGCTGACGAGGAGGAAGGTCTGCGGGCCGTAGCGGGCGCGCAGTGTGTCGAGGAAGCCGTGGTAGGCCGACTCGTAGGCGGCGACCAGTTCGGCCTGCGTGCTCCAGCGCTCGCCCGGATTCAGGGGTGTGGAGAAGTCGTTGAGCCCCAGTCCGATGACGACGACCTGCGGCCGCCAGTCGGCCGGCTTGTGCCAGACGTCGCCCTCCACGCCGAGCAGGGCGCGGTCGTAGTAGGTGCGGAAGTCGGTGCCGGGGCTGCTGCCGTTGTAGTTGCGGACCATGCCGCGGCCGGAGAACGCGTTGATCTGGTAGTCGGCGCCGAGCCCCCGGGCGGTGAGGGCGCCGAAGGAGATGTCGGAGTTGGTGTTCCGGTCCACTCCGCCGTTGCCCGAGCAGTCACGGGTGCCGGAGACGTCGCCGTAGCCCGCGGTGTTGGAGTCTCCGATGAACTCGATCTGCCTGCGCCGGGCCGGGGGCGCGGCGAGGATCGCACCGCCCGCGGCGGCGACGAATCCGCCGAACCGGCCCTCGCTCCAAGCGCTTTCGGTGCGCTTGACGAGCCGTACGCGATGCTCGGCGTCGGGGAGGCCGTCGATCCAGGCGGTGGTCCGGCCCGGGGTCACGAGGGTGGTCGTGGTCCTGCCGTCCACCTGGACGTCGTAGTCGTTGACGGAGTCGTCGAGGACGATGCCGACGCCGGTTCCGCGGAAACGGGCCTCGAAGTAGATGCCGGGCCAGCTGTAGCGCACGAACCCGTCGGCGGCCGCCTTGACCCGGCCGGCCGTGTGGAACCTGGTCGAGGCGGTGCCGGACGCCCGCGAGGGGGCGGCGACGGCGGCGACCAGGCCGGCGGCGGTCGCGGTCACCAGAGTTCTGCGGGATAAGCGACGGGGCGGAGGGGTCTGATGCATGGGGCCATCCTCGGGTCGTGGGGGACGGTCGGGGCCTGGTGCGGTGGACCCCGCGATCCCCGGTAGGGCCCGTCCGGCCCGTGGGTCACGGGAGCGCTCCCACACCCCTGGCGCTGTTCAAGGTGACCGCCCCGGGCGTGCCCGTCAACCCTCCCGGCAGCATCTGGCCGCGGTCGCCGCGACCGGGGATGAACAGCCGGGCATGAGTACGGATCTTCCGGGTAGCAGGACGATGCTTGCCCGGGAAGGGCCGTCGCACCTGGGGAGGTCGAGGCGGCCCTTCCCGCATCCCCTCCGAGAGCGGTCGCCGGCGGTCCTCAGCCCAGTTCCTCGGCCAGTCCGACGACGATGCCCTCGGGGCCACGGACGTAGCAGAGCCGGTAGATGTCCTCGTACCGCACGATCTCGCCGACGAGTTCGGCGCCGTGCGTGCGCAGCCGGGCGACGACGTCGTCGATGTCGTCGACGGCGAACATGATGCGGCGGATGCCCAGCGTGTTGGTCGGCGCGTCCGGCGGTGCCCCCTCGACCGCCTTCGGTGTGTGGAACCTCGCCAGTTCGACGCGGCCGTGGCCGCCCGGGACGCGCAGCATGGCGACGTCCTGGCGGACGCCGTCGAGCCCGATGATCCGTTCCACCCAGCGGCCTTCGACGGGCGAGGTGCCCTCCAGTTCCATGCCGAGTTCGACGAAGAACGCGACGACGGCGTCGAGGTCGTCGACGACGATGAGGACGTTGTCCATCCGGCGGATCGTCATGCTGGGTCTCCCTGATGTGGCGGGACGGTGTCATACGCCGAACAGGCTTCTCGCGTTGTCGTGGCACACGGCCCGCAGCCACTCCGGTCCGAGATCCAGCCGTTCCAGCGCGTGGAGCTGGTGCAGGTAGGGGTAGGGGATGCTGGGGAAGTCGGAGCCGAGCAGGATGCGGTCCCCGAGCGCGGCCAGCCGGGGCAGGGCCTGGCGCGGGAACGGCATGAAGCCCTCGGTGAAGTCGGTGAACGCCATCGTCGTGTCCAGGCGCACCTGGTCGTACCGCTCGGCGAGGTCGAGGAACTCCTCGTACTCGGGCATGCCCATGTGCGCGACGATCAGCCGCAGCCTCGGGTGCCGGGCCAGTACCCGCGCGATGGGTTCCGGGCCCGTGTGCTTGCCGGGTGCGGGCCCGGAGCCGCAGTGGATCACCACGGGGACGCCCGCCTCGGCCAGCAGCCCCCAGGCCCCCTGGAGGAGCTCGTCGGCCGGGTCGTATCCGCCCACCTGGACGTGTGCCTTGAACACCCGCGCGCCCGCTTCGACGGCCTCACCGACGTAGGTCTCGACGTCCGGCTCGGGGTGGAGGGTGGCGGTGTGCAGACAGTCGGGGGTGCGGCGGGCGAAGTCGGCCGCCCAGTCGTTCAGCCACCTGGCCATGCCGGGCTTGTGGGGGTAGAGCATCGCGGTGAAGGCCCTGACCCCGAACCCCCGCAGCAGGGCCGTTCTCTCCGCCTCCTCCTTCCGGTAGGTGATCGGCCATCCCCGTCCGCCGAGCAGCGGCCCGTTGGTGTCGAAGTAGTCCCAGACCTTGCGCAGGACCCGCTCGGGCATGAAGTGGGTGTGGACGTCGATCAGGCCAGGCAGCCCCAGTCGGCCCCAGAAACGACGGACCTCACCGGCCTCCTCGTTCGTCGCCACGTCGCGATCGCTCATGTCGCCCACGATCGTCCCCGGTGAGGGGCGCGGCGACCCTTTCCGCAGGGGGCGCGCTGAGGGATCCGTCACACGGGAAGGCCCGCGGCCGTGAACTGTCACGACCGCGGGCCGGAGACGCTGCCCGGTGCCCGGTGCCCGGCTCAGGCTCCCAGCGCTGTCAGCACCACGGACCTGGCCTCCTCCTGGACCCGGGCCAGATGGTCCGCTCCGAGGAACGACTCGCCGTAGATCTTGTACACGTCCTCGGTGCCCGAGGGGCGGGCCGCGAACCAGGCGTTGGCGGTGGCCACCTTGATGCCGCCGAGGGCGGCGCCGTTGCCGGGTGCCTCGGTGAGCACGGTGGTGACCGGCTCTCCCGCGAGGGTGTCGGCGGTGACCTGGCGCGGGGACAGCTTGGCGAGCAGGGCCTTCTCCTCGCGGGAGGCCGGGGCGTCGACGCGGGCGTAGGCGGGGGAACCGAAGCGCTCCGTGAGCGCCGCGTAGTGCTGCGAGGGGCTCTTGCCGGTGACCGCCGTGATCTCGGAGGCGAGCAGGGCCAGGATGATGCCGTCCTTGTCGGTGGTCCACACCGAGCCGTCGCGGCGCAGGAAGGACGCGCCGGCCGACTCCTCGCCGCCGAAGCCGATGGTGCCGTCGGACAGGCCGTCCACGAACCACTTGAAGCCGACGGGGACCTCGACCAGCGTCCGGCCGAGGTCAGCGGCGACCCGGTCGATCATGCTGGACGACACCAGGGTCTTTCCGACGCCGGCCTTGGCGGGCCACTGCTCCCGGTGCGAGAACAGGTACGAGATGGCGACGGCCAGGTAGTGGTTGGGGTTCATCAGGCCCGCGTCCGGCGTGACGATGCCGTGCCGGTCGGCGTCGGCGTCGTTGCCGGTGGCGATGTCGAACCGGTCGCGCTGCTCGATGAGCGAGGCCATGGCGTACGGCGACGAGCAGTCCATGCGGATCTTGCCGTCCCAGTCGAGCGTCATGAAGCGCCAGGTGGGATCGGTGAGCGGATTGACCACGGTCAGGTCGAGCCGGTGCTGTTCGGCGATACGGCCCCAGTACGCGACCGAGGCGCCGCCGAGCGGGTCGGCGCCGATGCGCACTCCGGCGGACCGGATCGCCTCCAGGTCCAGCACGTTCGGCAGGTCGGCGACGTAGGCGCCGAGGAAGTCGTGGCGGCCGGTGCCGGGCGCGGCCAGGGCGCGGGCGTACGGGATGCGCCGTACGTCCTTCAGACCGCCGGTGATGATCTCGTTGGCGCGGTCCTGGATCCAGGAGGTCGCCTCGGAACCGGCGGGGCCGCCGCTGGGCGGGTTGTACTTGAAGCCGCCGTCGGCGGGCGGGTTGTGGGACGGGGTGACGACGACTCCGTCGGCGAGCGCCGAGGTCCGCCGCTGGTTGTGGGTGAGGATGGCGTGCGAGACCGCGGGGGTGGGCGTGTAGCCGTCGGCCTGGTCGATGAGGACGGTCACGTCGTTGGCCGCGAACACCTCCAGCGCCGTGATCCGGGCGGGCTCGGACAGGGCGTGGGTGTCGGCGCCGAGGAAGAGCGGGCCGTCGGTGCCCTGGGCGGCCCGGTACTCGCAGATGGCCTGGCTGGTGGCCGCGATGTGGTCCTCGTTGAACGCCGCCGCGAGGGACGAACCGCGGTGCCCCGAGGTGCCGAAGGCCACCCGCTGTCCGGGTTCGGCCGGGTCGGGGTGCAGCGTGTAGTACGCCGTGACCAGACGGGCCACGTCGATGAGGTCATCGGGCCCGGCGACCTGCCCCGCTCGCGCGTTCTGCATTTACCCGCTCCTCCGCAAGGGTCGACCGTTGGGTACGGGGCTCATTCTCCCCCGTCGGGGCGGTGAGGACGCGCACGGGGGCGCGGTCGCCGGGCGGGTGCCGTTCCGGCACCGCTTCACCTTCACCCGGGCCTGGGCACTGCTCGCCTGCCTGCCTGGCCCCCTCCCGCAGTCGGCTCCCCGCCCGGCGTCCGGGTCAGCGGATCACGAAGGTCATCGCGCTCCGAGCGGGCAGCGTGACGGTGAAGGAGCCGTTCGACACGCCGGCCGTGCCCTGGGAGGCGACGTTCCGGCTCGCGTCGGTCAGCCAGGACGCGACGGTGGACCCGGCCCTGTTCGCCAGCGTGAACTGCTGACTCACCGCGGTGGCCCCCTTGTTGACGGCGACGACTACCGTGGAGCCGCCGCCTCGGTACGCGGAGACGTAGACGTTCGTCGCGGGGTTCGCGGTCGCCGAGATCCGCACGTACCCGGGCCGGACGAACCTGGCGAAGTGGGCCATGGCGGCGCCCCGCTTGCTGATCGCGCCGTCCTCGCGCATGGGGCCGTAGCCGCGCCGGATGTACCACCAGATGTAGGCCTGGAACTCGGCGTCCACCATGGCGCGGTGGATGTGCTCCCCCACGTCGAGCGCCTGGGGCCACAGGTCCGCCGAGTCCGAGCTGTTGGGGTAGTAGACCTCCGTCATCCACAGTTCCTTGCCCGCCCCCTTCTGCTTGAAGAGGGGGTACGGGAAGTTCGCGAACGGTGTGCCGTAGAGGTGGGCCCCGATGATGTCCACGTTGGCGAGGGCCACCGGGTCGTTGAGGATCGGGTCCGACATGTTCTTCAGGTACTGGAAGGACTCCGGCGCGATGACCCTGGTACTGATCGAGCCCGCGTTCTCCCGCAGGAACCGGACCATTTCGGCGGGAGTCCACCACGTCCAGTCCTGCGCGTAGTCGGGCTCGTTCTGCACCGAGATGCCGTACAGGTTCACCCCGTTGTTCCGCAGGTACGTGGTGAAGTCGTTGAGGTGCTGGGCGTAGGCGCCGTACATGTCGTACCGGAGGCGGCGCGCGTCGGTCTGGCTGCCGCGGACGAAGGTCTCGACCATGGCGGCGGGAGGGTTCCACGGTGACGCGATGACGGCGGCCCCGAGTTCGGCCGCGCGCTTCGCCGTCGCCAGATCGCGGTTCCAGGCCGCCCGGTCCTCGGGCACGGGGATCCTCAGCAGGGTGAACCCCAGCTGTCCGTCGCCGGTCCCGAACGCCATGTCGCGCTGGGCCGGCGTGAGGTCGCCGATCCAGGCCGCGTGACTCATGCCGCCGAAGCCGCGGATCGTCTGCCGCGTCGCCGACGGGTCGATGACGGCCGTGGCGGCGGCGGTCGCGGCCCCGGCGTCCGACGCCGTCGCGACCGGTGCCGTGGCGGTGAGGACGGGCAGCGCTCCCATCGTGGCCAGGAGGGTCCTCCGGCTCGGCGATCTCCGCTCCCCGCCCAGGGACTCGTGCCGACTCTGTGTCATGTCTCCTCCTCTTGGCTGCTGGCCTGACATCGATGGGAGCGCTCCCATCAATCAGGGGTGACCGCACGTACGTGCCGTTTCCGGCGGGAGATGCTCGGGAGGTGCTGGAAGGTGCTGGAAGGACCAACGTTGTTCGACATCATGAACGGTGTCCAAGTGGCGGACCTGACGAAAGGTAACGACGCCACTTGGCACGGTCAAGCCTTCCGGCGCCTACATGTCCATGGCAGGCCCCGTCTTCGAACTCCGCCATGGTGACCGTGACTTCGCCATCGTCACCGCCGCTCGTGCAGGTGACGAACACGGCCGGCTGTCGAGCGCGTCGAGCCCGTCGATCAGCGCCTTGGTCACGTCCTCCGTCGTGGCCGTGCCGCCGACCTCGCGGGTGAGGATGCCCGCACCGGTCGTGCCTCGATGGCCTTGTTGAGGCGGGCCGCCTGGCCGCCGACCGCGGCTTCGCCGACGTCCTGACCATGACCTTCCCCGCCGCCGAGGCGCTGGAGGCCCGGCGCGCCGAGGCGTACAACCGGCTGCTCGAAATCATCACCCGCGCCAAGAACACCGGGCACCTGCGCCAGGACTTCACCCACCAGGACGTCGTCATCCTGCTCATCGCCAACGCCGGAGTCGTCACCGCCACCGGTGACGCCGCCCCCGACACCTGGCGCCGCCTGATCAGGTCGGAACGGCTCTGCGAGCCCTCCAGCTTCGGCCTCGCCAGGATGAACTCCGGTAGCCGCTGGTCGAGTTCGAAGGCCGACGGCTCGGTCTCGAACACGGCGGCCAGCCGGCGCAGCCCGTACTCCGGGACCCGCAGCTCGTCGAACTGCCGCGCAAGCGCCCGCGTTTCCTCCTCGGTCGACCCGATGTACGCGACGATGCCCGGCAGGACGATGACGCCGTCCGGGTCGCGCCCCGCGGCCCTGGTCCGCGCCTTGATGTCCGCGTGGAAGGCGGTCGCGCGCTCGTACGTCGTGTGGGCGGTGAAGATCGCCTCGGCGTGGCGGGCCGCGAAGTCCTTGCCGTCCTCGGAGGACCCGGCCTGGACGAGCAGCGGGTAACCCTGCGGCGGACGCTCGACGTTGAGCGGCCCGGCGACCTTGAAGTACCTGCCCTGGTGGCCGAGTGGGTGCAGCCGTGCGGGTCGGCGTAACGCCCGGTGCCCCGGTCGGCGACGACGGCCTAGGACTCCCAGCTGTCCCACAGTGCTTTGGCGACCTTCAGGAACTCGTCGGCCCGGGCGTAGCGTTCGGCGTGGTCGGGGCGGTTGTCGAGGCCGAAGTCGGCGGCCTCGTCGGCCCCGGCCGAGGTGACGATGTTCCAGCCGGCGCGGCGACGGGTGAGAGGCTCCAGCGGAGGCATGACGAGATGCAAGCACGTGGTACGGAACGTGTCAACGGGCCTGCCGCGCAGGGTGGTTGGGGCCGCCGCAACGCGTGACAGTCGGTTCGCTGTTCCGCGTCCGCCCCACCGGGTGGCCCGCTGCCAGGGCCGACGCCGACCCCCTCGGGGCCAGGCCGACGAGTTCGCCTACCAAGGCGCTGAACCGCTCGTCGAGGTGGTCGGCGAGACGGTCACGCAGCTCCGTCAACCGGCTGATACGGGCGTCCAGTTCGGCCAGTCGCCGGATGGCCACCTGAGGGACGACACAGTCGACCGCGCCGGGGCCCGTGCGAGGCGGAGTCGCCTTCGGGCGGTCGGGCACCGCGTCGAGGATGTCGATGAGGAGACGCACATCGCCGATGGTGAGACCGGACTCCAGCAGTTCACGGACGGCGTGCAGTCGGCGTACGTCCTCCTCGCTGTACTTCCGCTGTCCCGACGACGTACGCCGTGCCGTGATCAGGCCGCGCTGCTCGTAGTAGCGCAGGGTACGTGTGGTGACGCCCACGGCTGCCGCCACGTCGCCGATGCGCATTCCGTCCTCCAGGAGTCGGGGGGTCCAGCGACTACAGGTCCACGACCACCGTGCCGATGTGGCGTCCTTCGAGCAGTTCCATGAGGGCGCGGGGTGCCTGGTCGATTCCCGACAGGCGCGTGTGCGGGACGGTGATCGTGCCGTCGCGGAGTGAACGGCCGAACGCCTCCCGGTATTCCGCCAGCGCGTCCCGGTGGTGCGTGCCGTTGATGCCGCGCAGCTGGATGCCCCGCAGTATGAGCGAGTAGGCGTCGATCTCGACGGGCGCCGCGATCTCGCCCCCCACCTGTGCGGAGAGCATGCCGATCAGGCCCACCCGGGCACCGGGGCGGGCGAGGGCGAGGGCAGCCCGGAGTTGTTCCCCGCCGACGTTGTCGACGACCGCGTCGAGGCCCTCGGGGGCCGCTTTGCGCAGCTGTTCCTCGAAGGGAGCGGCTCCGCGCAGCACCACCGCGTCGTACCCCAGCACCTCGACCAGGTAGTCGGCCTTGTGCTGTGAGCTGGTGCTGCCGATGACCCGGCCGGCCCCGCGAAGACGGGCGAACTGCCCGGCCAGGGTGCCGAGTCCGCCTGCCGCCCCCGAGACGAAGACCGTGTCCCCCTCGCGCACCTCGGCCCCCCGGACGACACCGATCCAAGCGGACGGCCCCTGCGAGAGATGCGCCACCAGGTCCGGCAGGACCGTCAGGTCGACGGGCTGCACGGCGCTCGTGTCCACGACCGCGTACTCACGGAACCCCGCCCAGTGCGACACGAGGTCACCAGGGCGCAGTTCCCCGCCGTCGGGGGCCGTCACCACCTCGCCGACGGCGGGGGCCGACAGTGGCCGGCCCACCTCGAACGACGGCATCGGCATTCCGGCGTCGCCCCTCATCAGCGTGCGCAGTGAGGCGGCGACACTCATCAGGCGGTTGCGCACCAGCGCCTGCCCGGGCCCCGGCTCCGGGACGGGGGCCTCTGTCACGGTGAAGTGGTCGGGGCTGAGGGCGCCTTCGGGACGGGAGGCGAGACGGACCTCGCGATGAGTGGCGGGCACGGTCGACGGGGACAGGGACATCTGCGGCCTCCTGAGTGGTCGTGTCGGGGCCGCACACCAGGTGCGGCGCCCACCGACGTTAGGAGTTGACGCACGCGTCAAGGTCAAGCGGAACGGGCCCCCTTGCCGGTAGGGGATGCGGGCGCGGTCCACAGTCCGTTGCGGATCAGGCCAGCAGATCGATCGCGTCGAACGACAGGCTGGGGCTGAGGTAGCCCCCGCCGCCGGCCGACCCGCTGTTCACATCGACGCGCACCGTGTTGGTCCCGCTGACCAGTGCGGAGGACGGGACGACGTATTCGTACGTGTGATTGTTGCCCCGGTAGCTGCCGACGGTGAGCGTGCGCGTGCTCGGCTCGGTCGCGGCGGACGGGAGCGTGGACGTCCAGGTGCCGTTGACGGTGATCTGGGGCCGGCCGCCCGCCTTCGCGGAGGTGGTGCCGATGCGCAGGGTGCGGTCGGCCGCGGCCTGGGCGGCGGTCAGGGGGAAGGAGATCAGCAGGCCGTTGTTGATCTCCTTGAACTGGTAGGCGGGCCAGTCCGCGGCCGTGGACGTGCCGACGACATACGTGCCCGTCGCCCAGGCGCCGGCGCGCGAGTCGGAGGGGTGTGCGTGGGTGACGAGGGAGGCGTTGCGGAATCCGGAGGGGGTGCCGTTCCAGTCGCCGATGCGCCAGATGGCGGCGTCGGTGCTCGGGTCGGCCGTGATCGTGCGGGTGTGGACGGTGGTGGCCGTGCCCGCCGTCACGGTCACGCTCTCGGTGTGGACGGCGAGTTCGCCCTTGTAGACGGTGAGGGTGTACGTGCCGGGCAGCACGCCCGCTATGCCGTACTTCCCGGTGGCGGCGTCCACCGTGGTCCAGTACTGGGCGTCGGTGTTGGACAGTCCGACGACGTACGGGTAGGCGGTGTCGCGTCCCGCCACACCGTTGCCGACGACGCGGCCCCGGCCGCTCGTGGCCGTCCAGCCGGTGAGGCCGAGGGCGTCGACCCAGGCGGTGTTGTTCCGCCCGGCCACGGCGGTGGTCGGCGCCGAGCCGTCGGTGAAGGCGAGGACGTACGGTCCGTGCAGGCCGTAGCGCTGAGCCTCGGTCTGCGTCTCGGCGTAGTAGAGGTGCTCGTACAGGCCGTACCCGCTCTCGTTGCCGTGGCGCAGCAACTGGCGGAGGAACGGACCGCCGGAGTCCTTCTCCTTGTTGGAGCGGACGACCCAGATGCCGAGCGAGGTGGCGGTGAAGCCGACGTAGTCGTAGTCGATGGTCCGCAGGTTCGAGTAGTGCTTGGCGCGGGTGGTGCCGTCGGTCTTCCGGAAGATGTCGGCGGACTCGATGACCGTGTCGGAGTTGGACCAGGTGTCGGACGAAGTCAGCGGGAACAGGCCGGGGTTGAGGCGCGCGATGTAGCGGCTGGCGGTGACGGAGTCGTCGGCCTTGTAGGTGAAGAGGTAGATGTTGTCCTCCCCGCTGCGGGCCGCGTAGTAGTGGATGAGCGTGCCGTGGGCGACGGTGATGAGCACGACCCCGGACGACGGCTGGGAGATCGTTACGGTCGAGGCGCCGAGGCCGGTCTCGACCTGGGAGTTCTTGCCGTCGTAGCCCTGGTGCTCGGTGCCCTTGTAGACGAAGGAGACGAGGTCGCCGTTGGTGTGGTTGACCTTGAAGACGAGGTTCGCGCCGGTGTTCACGACGTAGTTGGTGCCGTCGTCGCTCCAGCCGAAACCTGACGCGGCCCGGGACGTGCCGGGGGCCGCGAGCGCGAGGGCGGCTCCCGCGGTGCCGACGATGAAGGCGCGGCGGGGCAGACCACTGACGTGCGACATGGGATGGCTCCTGGGGGGTGATGCGAGTGATGATCACCAGCGTGCGGGGAACGGGAGGGCGTGCGCGACGGGCGGCGGCGGATCGCCACGTGGATGTCATATGGCGTCACATTCCGTCTCACATGGCGGGATTCGACGACGCGTCCGACCGTATGGGAACTGTTCCTGCCCGTCACATGGCATTTGTTGGTCACGATCGACAGCATCGGCTGGGCGTCATGGGCAGCTGAGCCGATCGCACCTGACCAGATCGGTAGTGGCATGTCCCGCCGTCCTCGGCCTACTCAGATACCTCAGTGCCGGATGAGGTATCCGGTGCCGCATACGCGATGATCGCTGGTGCCATGGGCGGCTCCGGCCGCCGTTTCAATGATCAAGCAGCGGAAGGACAACGGGGACATGAGTGAGGCGAGTCGGCCGGTGATGCCGGAGACGGTGGACAGTCCCGCCCTGCGGGCCGAGCCGACAGGCAGGGCGGCGCGGTGGATGCTGCGTCACCGGGTGCAGCCGGTGGGACCCGCGGCCGGTGAGAGTCATGCCGAGCCGCATGCCTGGTGGAAGGTCATGTGCCTGACCGGCGTCGACTACTTCTCCAGTCTGGCCTACGTACCGGCGATCGCCGCCGTGGCCGCGGGAGCCGTCTCCCCCTTGGCGACACTGCTGATCGTGGCGTTGACGCTGCTGGGGATGCTGCCGATGTACCGCAGGGTGGCCAAGGAAAGCCCGCACGGTGCGGGGTCGGTGGCGATGCTGGAGGACCTGCTGCCCTTCTGGTGGGGCAAGCTGTTCGTACTGGTTCTGCTCGGCTTCGTCGCCACCTCGTGGATCATCACCATCACGCTGTCCACGGCGGACGCCTCGGTGCACGTGGTGGAGAACCCCTTCTTCCCCGCAGTACTGCACGGCCATGAGGTCGCCATGACGGTAGCGCTGCTGCTGATTCTTGGCGGAGTGTTCCTGCTGGGCTTCAGCGAGGCCGTCAAGGTGGCCATCCCCTTGGTCGTTGTCTTCCTCGCCCTGAACGCCATCGTCATCGGCGTGGGCGTGGCGCATGTGCTCACCGATCCCGACGCCTGGTCGGCCTGGACCGGCTCCCTCACCGACCTGGGCGGCTTCGGTGATCTGGCCCGCCCCGCCCTGCTGGCCTTCCCCCTGCTGGTACTGGGCCTGTCCGGCTTCGAAACCGGAGTGAGCATGATGCCGCTGGTGGCCGCCGACGGCGCCGATGCCGAACAGCGGCTCAAGGCACGCATCCGCAACACCCGCAAGCTCCTCACCACCGCCGCGCTCATCATGAGCGTCTACCTGCTCGCCGCCAGCTTCGTCACCACCGTTCTCATTCCCAAGGCGGAGTTCGAGCCCGGTGGCGCCGCCAACGGCCGCGCCCTGGCCTGGCTGGCCCACGAGCATGTCGGTGAGGCGTTCGGCACCGTCTACGACATCAGCACCATCCTGATCCTGTGGTTCGCCGGCGCTTCCGCCATGGCAGGACTGATCAACATCGTGCCCCGCTACCTGCCCGACTACGGCATGGCCCCCGAATGGGGACGCGCGGTACGCCCGGTCGTCCTCGTCTACACCGCCCTGTGCATCATCATCACCATCGCGTTCGACGCCGACGTCGACAAACAGGCCGGCGCCTACGCCACCGGCATCCTGGCGATGATGGTCTCCGGCGCCTTCGCCGTCACCGTCTTCGTCGCCCGCCACCGGCGGCGCGCAGCCACCACCGGATTCGCCGCGCTCACCGCGGTCCTGTTCTACGCGCTGATCGCCAACATCGTCGACAAGCCGGACGGCATCGCCATTTCCGGTTTCTTCATCCTCGGCATCATCGCCGTGTCACTGGTCTCCCGCGTCTCGCGCACCACCGAGCTGCGCGCCGACCGCCTCGTCTTCGACGAGACCGCCCGCCAGTTCATCGCCGACACCCTCGCCCACGACCAGTCCATCAACATCATCGCCAACCGCCGCCAGACCGGCGACGCCGCCGAGTACAGCGCCAAGGAACGCGAACAGCGCGGCACCAACCCGGTACCGGGCCCAGCCGACGTGCTCTTCCTTGAGATCGACGTCGTCGACCCGTCCGACTTCAGCGAGACCCTCACCGTCCACGGCATCGAAGTCGACGGCTATCGCATCCTGCGCGCCGAGGCCCCGGCCGCGCCCAACGCCATAGCCGCCATCCTGCTGGCCCTGCGGGACGGTACCGGTGTGCGGCCACACTGCTACTTCGCCTGGGCCGAAGGCAGCCCCCTGGTGCACATGATCCGCTACGTCCTCCTCGGCCGCGGCGACACCGCCCCCGTCACCCGGGAGATCATCCGCAGCAACGAACCCGACCCCGACCGCCGCCCCGGCATCCACGTCGGCGACTGAGCCCGTTCCTCCGTAGCCACGCACCGCCTTCTCCCCGGCGCGACGCCAAACCGCGGGTGCGGCACGCGACCAAGAAGTCACGCACTACGGCTCCAGATCGTTCCTGCCGTAGCCCGAGCCCGGATCCGCATCCCTGAGGTTGTGGTGGCCGGTCGCGTCCGCGTCACGGCTCGACGTCCGGTGAACCCCCCGTCGGTGCCTCGCCGTCGTCCGGGAATGGCAGTGCCAGCCGGCGGATGTTGCGGCGCAGCTGGCTCGCGTACTGCTCCTCGAAGGCCGGGGCGGAGACGTCCGTGCCGAAGATCCGGCGGACCAGTTGGGGCATGGTGACCGGCGCCGCCACCGCGCCGATGAGCAGCAGCACCACGGACGCCGGGTCGATGTCCGCCGCCAGTTCCCGGCGGTCGCGCCGGGCGTAGGTGTGCGAAAGGTCCTCGCGCTCCTCGGGCTCGTCCGGCGTCAGGTCCGAGGGGTTGGTCAGCCCGCGCCACAGACCGAGCCGCAAGGGCCGGGGGTGGGCCAGCGCGTCGTGCAGACGACGTACGACAGCCTCTTCCAGGGGGAGGTCGAGGCCGCTGAGCCCGGTCTCACTTTCCTGCCAGGCCTTCTGCAACTCGCGGTACAGGCCGAGCTTCCCGCCGAAGTAGTAGCTGATCAGCTGCTTGTTGACTCCGGCCCGGTCGGCGATTTCCTGGACCCGCGCACCGTCGAAGCCCTTGGCGGAGAACACGTCGAGGGCCGCCTCCAACAGCTGCCGACGACTGCGCTCGGCGTCGAGCACCCGATCCTCGGGGCGCGGCGCCCGCCGCCCCGCAACCTCGCCACCTCACCGCGACCGCATGGGGGGGGAGGGGCCTGGTGACCCTGGCCCCTCCCTGGATTCAGCTGGTCCCGGTCGCCTGTCAGGCCGGGGGTGCCTCCAGGAGGATCTTGCCCGGGTAGGCACTCATCAGCGGGTCGGTGACCGAGGCCGGGGCGTTGGTGACCACCATCATCTTGTCGGTCGGCCCGTTGTAGGTGACCACCAGTCCGTATGTCGTGTCGCCGTCGGGTTGGATCGCCTGGTAGACCGCCTCGGTGACCTTCTTGATCTCGGCGGCGGTGAACTGCTGGCTCTTCGCGATGGAGAGCTGGGGCCAGCTCGTCGGTGTCTGCCCGGAGGAGTCGGTCCAGTCGGTCGGCGTCTGCACGGTGAGGTCTCCGGTGTAGTCCGACGGGTAGGTGATCACCGGCCCTACGTCGGGGTCGTCGAAGTACGAGATCGCGCAGTTGTAGTCGGCCAGCTCCTGCAGCTGCTCCATGTGCTTCGCGGGCTCGTCGGCCCTGTCGTGGACCTGGGACGGGGTCAGGGCGTGGTCGTAGACGCGGAAGTCGCGCATCCGGCCCTTGAAGTACTTGTCGTTGGCGTAGAGGGACCGGCCGAGGTAGTTCGCGGTGGTCGTTCCGTTTCCGATCGAGCCCGGGGTGATGGTGACGTTGGTGTTGCGGGCCTTCTCCACGCCGTTCTCATAGAGGATGCCGGTGGTGCCGGTCTGGGTATACGTCACGTGCTCCCACGCGCCGTGCGGCAGTGTGTAGCCACCCGAGGGCTGGATGTCCTTCTTGGCCGTGTAGTCGGTGAGGGAGGCCGAGGTCCGGAAGGTGTCGCCGGTGGTGAACAGGTAGCCGTTGCCGTTGCCGTTGGTGACGTCGGTGTTGCCGAGCCCGTAGAAGAAGTACGGGCTGGTCAGGGTGTTGTCGACCCATACGTCGAAGTCGACGCTGATCGAGTTCAGTCCCTTCATGATGTTGTCCGGCATCTTGACGTAGGTGTCGGAGCCGTTGAAGCCCAGTCCCTCGTCACCACCCAGGTCGGCGGCGCCGTTGATCCAGCCGTCGCGGCCGTGGCCCGAGGAGTCGTGGGCGATCTCGCCGACGGGTTCGTCCAGCTTGTAGTCCAGCAGCAGTCCCTGGGTGGTGCCGGCTTGCGCCGGCTGGCACGCGGGCAGCGCGGAAGGGACGTCCGTGGACCTGTCGATCACGAGTTGGCCGTCGTACTGGGTGGTCAGGGGATCGGTGACCGAGGCCGGAGCGTTGGTCTGCACGATCACCCGGTCGCTCATCCCGTCGTAGTAGACGGCCAAGGTGTACGTCGTGTCGCCGTCGGGCTGTACCGCGGCGTAGACCGCTTCCTCCAGAACGCTGATCTGATCGGCCGTGAACAGTGGGCTCTTCGCGGTGGTGGGAATGGGCCAGAGCGTCGGTGTCCGGCCGGAGGAGTCGGTCCAGTCCGGCGGCCGCTGAACGTTGTCGATGTCCCCGGTGTAGTCGGACGGGAAGATGAGGACCGGGCCGATGTTGGGGTCCTCGAACGCCGCGAGCGCGTTGTTGTAGGTGGCCAGGGCCTGCAGTTCCTCCGACTGCAGCCCTGTGTCGTTGGCTCTGTCCTCCACCTCGGCCGGGGACAGTGCCTTGTTGTAGAGGCGGAAGTCGCGCATCCGGCCCTTGAAGTACTTGTCGTTGGCGTAGAGGGACCGGCCGAGGTAGTTCGCGGTGGTCGTTCCGTTGCCGATCGAGCCGGGGGTGATGGTGACGTTGGTGTTGCGGGCCTTTTCGACGCCGTTCTCGTAGAGGATGCCGGTGGTGCCGGTCTGGGTGTAGGTGACGTGTTCCCACGCGCCGTGCGGCAGCGTGTAGGTGCCGCCCAAGGGCTCGATGTGCTGTTCGGTGTTGAAGTCGCCCAGGGAGACCCCGGTCCGGAAGGTGTCGCCGGTGCTGAACAGGTAGCCGTTGCCCCTGGTGCCGCTGGTGTTGCCGAGCCCGTACATGAAGTACGGCTTGGTCAGGGTGTTGTCGACCCACACGTCGAAGTCGACGCTGATCGAGTTCAGCCCGGCCATGACATTGTTCGGCATCTTGACGTAGGTGTCGGAGCCGTTGAAGCCCAGTCCCTCGGCACCACCCAGGTCGGCGGTGCCGTTGACCGTGCCGTCAAGGCCGTGGCCCGAGGAGTCATGGGCGACCGTGCCGGCGGATTCGTCCAGCTTGTACCGCAGCAGCAGGCCGTCAGTGATGTCGGCCTGTGCCGGGGGAGCGGTCGTCAGCAGCCCGCCGGTGGCGACCAGCACGAGGGAGCAGGTGGCGACGAGACCGGTCCGCATCCGTCGGATGGGCGAGGTGACCGTCCGGGTTCTCACCCCCGGCTCGTTGTTCTTCAGCATGTGTTGCCTTTCGTGTCGGGGTGAGCCCATGGCTTCGCCGGCGGATTATTGCCGGGGTGAACCGGATGCCGCCGAAACGGAATTCTTGCGGAATTCCAGGGTCAGCGTCGGCAGAAGGTTATCGTCGAACAGCCGCGGGTGTACGGGTTCGCGGGCAGGTCGGGGACGTTCAGGTTCGAATTGAACCCGAAGTGGGAGTCCGGATCGCTCTCCGGATTGTAGAGGATCTGCGCCTGCGCGTGGAAAGGATTCCCGACAAAACGATCGAATGCGAAGGTGACGGTCCGAGGATTTACCTCGCGGTTGTCGGCATGCCCCGTCATTCGGTAGATGCGGACGCCAGTGATCGCCTCTCGCGGAATCCGGTGAACGTAGGCCCATTCGTCCTGGTAGTCGTACCGGTGAAGCTCCGCATTGCCTCGGACCTGATCGGGGACGTACAGCGCGTTCCTCGCCCACGTGGGATCGATGACGTAGACGAAGGCCTCCGCGGTAACCTGGCCGTGTTCACAGCTTTCCAGCAGGCCACGCCATGGAATGAGTCCGTATATCCAGAGCCGCCCATTGGAACAGCGTGGTTGCGCCGCCATGGAATTCAGCCGGAGCAGTCCACCATTGCGCGCGAACGTCTCCGCAATGGATCGTGTGCCAGTCGTCGGGATGTAGTTGCTGTTGCGCTCTCTGTCGCCTCGGACGTGCGAGACTATGTCGTCATTGCTCCCCCATGAGGTGAAGCCGTGGCGGAAGATGTCGTTCGGCAGGCGGGCGTCTCCGCGATACAGCTGAGTTGGGAAGCGCCTCTGGGTGACAAGATCGCTGTTTTCCAGGTTGGGGCAGGAAGACGACCCCTCTCCCGAACTGGAACCTCCAGGGCATTCGGTGATCGATACGGCCTGTGCCGGTGAGGCCGATGTCATCGACAGGAGACCTTGGAGCAGCGCTATCGCGAGGGCAACGGCGAAGAAAGCAGCGAAGGCACGCTTCCCTTTTCTGGATCTCGTCTTTCCGCGTACATGCACTGCGGTTCGCTTGAACATATGTCCTCCGGACTGAATGAGGAGCGTACGAGGGCATACCGGCCCGAGGTCGGCTTTTACTGAGGCGGGTATGCGTGTACCGGATGGAGTCACGATCGGACCGCCGGTGCGTTCAGCAGCCTCGCGTCACCCGTTTGTCATGTCCGCCGTACAGGCGTCCACGACGAGAAGGATCACAGCGGGGGGCACCCCGGCGCATGCGTCATTCGGACGGGTCGGGTACCTGGTTCTCCGCCCACCAGGTCGCGATCTGGGCGCGGCGGCCGTAGCCGAGCTTGGCCAGGATGTGGTCGACGTGGCCGCCGATCGTACGTGGGGAGAGCACAAGAGTGGCGGCGATCTGGCGGTTGGTCATGCCCTTGGCCACCAACGAGGCCACCTGCCGCTCCCGCTGGGTCAGCGGACTGCGGGCCGTGGCCGTGGCCGGGGTGGCCGGTTCGGTATCGTCGGCCAGCGCGAAGGCGATGCCCCGGCCGGGGCGGTCGTGGCGGCCGCCCTCAGCGAGAGCCCTCTCGTACGCTGCCGGGCCCAGAGCCCCGGCGACCGCCTCCTCGCAGCGCGCATGGTGCTCGGTCAGATCAGGACCGAACACGGAGAGACCGGTGCCGGTGTCCCGCCACAGGGTGCGCACCGCGCCCAGCAGCCGCCCCGCCCGCTCGTGGTCGTCGCCGGCGGCGCTGATCCAGGCGTGCAGCTCCAGCAGCAGCGCCGCCCCGACGTAGTCGTTGAAGTCCCGCTGGATCTCCAGCCCGGCGCGGGTCAGTGCCATGGCCGCCGCCAGGTCGCCGCGTACCAGGGCGTCAAGGCCCAGCGCCCACAGCGCGTACGAGCGGCTCAGGCCCTCACCGTGGGCCCGCGAGACGGCGACCGCCCGCGTGGCGGTCTCCGCCGCGCGCGGATCACCGAGGTGGGCCTGGGTTCTGGCGAGCTGGAACAGCCAGAAGACCGTCGTCGCCTCCTCTCCCAGTGCCGTGTGAGCGGCCACCGCGCCCTCGAAGAGGGGCACGGCCTCCTCGAGGTGTCCGCGGAACAATGCCAGCGTTCCCCGGAACCCAAGGACGTTCGCTCGTACCGAAGGATCGTCGAGCCGGTCGCCCAGCTCCCCTGCTTCGGTCAGCCACCCGTCCGCCGCGGCGGGATCGCCCTGCACCAACGCCACCCAGGCGGCGGCCCACAGTGCCCGGGCCCGGGCCGAGGTGGGTTCGGGCGAGCTCGCGAGGGCGTGTTCGAGCCGACGGCGACCCTCGCCGAGGAACCTGTCGGCGCACCAGTGGTATCGCAGCGCCGCGGCCAGTGCCAGCTCGGCCTGCGGATCGCCGTCGTGGTCCAGTGCCGCCAGCAGATCGTTGTGTTCGGCGCGCAACCGGGCCAGGGTCTGCTGCTGTCCGGGGCCGTACCACGTGACGGCGGTGCGCTCGGCGAGGGCCAGGAAGAAGTCGCGGTGCTTCGTCAGCAACCGCTGTTCCTCGTCGGACTCGGCGAGCCGCAGTCTTCCGTAGCGGCGGATGGTCTCCAGCATGCGGTAGCGCGGCAGACCCTCCTGCTCGGTCGCCAGGACGATGGACTGCCCGACCAGCCGGTCCAGGAGGTCCACCACCTCGTGCGGGGCGATGCCCTCTCCCACGCAGACACTCTCGACCGCGTCCAGGGCGAAACCACCGACGAAGACGGACAGCCGGTTCCACAGCAGCCGCTCGGCCGGACCGCACAGCTCATAGCTCCAGTCGACCAGCGCCCGCAGCGTGCGCTGACGGGGCCGCGCTGTCCGGCTGCCGCTCGTGAGCAGGGTGAAACGGTCCTCCAGCCGGTCCACCGCCTGGTCCACGGTGAGCGTCCGCAGGCGGGACGCGGCCAGCTCGATGGCCAGCGGCAGCCCGTCCAGGTCGGCACAGAGCCGGGAGGCGCCGGCCCGGTTCAGGTCGGTGATCCGGAACTCCGGCCGGACGGCGGTGGCGCGGTCCCGCAGGAGTTCGACCGCCTCCTCCGGCACCGACAGCGGCGGTACGACGAGGACGTGCTCGCCCGCGATGCCCAGCGTCTGCCGGCTCGTCGCCAGAATGCGTACCTCTGGAGCGGCCGACAGCAGCGCCTGGGCCAGCTCGGCGCAGGCGTCGATCAGGTGCTCGCAGTTGTCCAGCACGATCAGCGCCCGGCGCCCGGCCAGATACCCCGCGAGCTGGTCCAGGGCGGGCCTCGCGCCCAGTTCCGGCACCCCGAGCGCCGCCGCGGCGGCGTCCGCCACGGACAACGGTTCCCGCACCGGAGCCAGGTCGACCAGCCACACCCCGTCCGCGAAGGCCTTTCTCGACGCGGCGGCCGCCTCGATCGCCAGCCGTGTCTTGCCCACGCCACCCATTCCGGTGAGCGTCAGCAGCCGCGCCGGCCCCAGGACACGGCGGATCTCGGCGAGGAGGTGCCGTCGGCCCACGAAGCTGGTGAAGGCCACGGGCAGATTGCCCGCCTCCGAGATCATGCTGGTCATGCCGCGCCCTCACCTTCTTCCTTTCGCGCCGCACGCCGTACGCGCACGCACGTCGGTCACCACGGTCGTCAGTCGCACGAGGGTGCCGTACGCGCGCGTGAACGGTACGACAGCGCCACCGTAATCCACAGCCTGCGCACAGGTCGCAGTGCCGCTGGTCACACGAACGGACACGGAAGGCTTTGGGCGTCGCCACCTCGGCGCCGAGACCGAATCAGAGGGTGTGCAGGTCAGGCCCAGGCAGTCACCGGCACGAAGGAGCTGTCCTGCCGGAACAGATCCGTCCCCGCCGTCCGCTCCACCCGGAGCTGGTAGTCGTAGTGGCGCAGGTAGTACCCGGGATAGTTGTACGACTCCCAGCGGATCGCGCCCGAGGACGAACCCGTGCGGGCGATGAAGGTGGCGTCCTTGGCGAAGGTCGACGTGCCGTCGTCGGCGTCGAAGCGGCCGCGGAAGTCCCAGTGGCGCAGATAGTTGCCAGAGGAGTCGCGGAAGGAGTAGCCGTTGGCGTCGGCGAGGCCCGCGACGACCGTGAAGGTGGACGCCGACTTCTCCGCGGCCGTGCTGGAGCCGGTCACCACCGGGAGGTTGAGCAGCGCGGACTGCTCCTGCCAGTAGCGGGTCGAGTAGTTGGCCGAGCGGAAGGACCGCGTGGCGTTCTTCGCGAGTGCAGGGCCGCCGGACACCGTCTCCTTGATGACCGTGAAGTGGCGGGCGGTGCCGGAGACGCCCGGGAGCGCGGTCGGGGCGGACCAGGTGGCGAACGTGTCGTAGCTGTCGCTGTAGTAGTAGGTGCCGTCGCCGTAGCCGTCGAAGAAGATCCGCCAGCCGCCGTTGTCGAGCCGGATCACGGACGGGCCCTCGCGATAGCTGCCCCAGCCCGCCCAGTCACCCGTCCGGGAGATCGTGTAGGGCCCGGTCAGGGACGTCGCGGTCGCGTACTCGATGTACTTCGTCGTCTCGTTCTTCGTGAAGGCGTGGTAGGTCGAGCCGGCCTTCACGATGTACGTGTCGATGTGGTTCGAGCCGATGCCGGCCAGGGCCACGGGTGCACTCCAGGCAGTCAGTGCGGAGTTCGCGGCCTTCAGGCGGTACGGCGTGAAGATCCACTCGTCGCTGGTGAGCGAGCAGGACACGATGACGTTCACGCTGCCGTCGCTGTCGACGAACCACTCCGGCGCCCACGCACGGGAGAGGTTGGCGATCGGGACCGTGTAGTCGTACAGGAACGTCCAGTTGGCCCGGTCGGAGCTGCGGGCGAAGCCGATCGTGGTGCTGACGTCCTGCCAGGTGTGGGTCGTGTAGGTGAGGTAGTAGTAGCCGTCGGTGTGCTTGAAGACGCTCGCGTCGCGGATTCTGTTGCTGGGCGGGGTGTAGGCGGAGGACTTGAGGAGCCGGAAGTCCGTGGCGTCGTCGGACTGGTAGACGTTCACGGTGCCGTCGTTGCTGTTGAGGAAGGGCACGATCGTGTAGCGGGTGGCCGAGCCGCTGGGCGGGGCGGCGGCCAGGGCCGTGCCGGTGAGACCGGGCAGTTCGCCGAGCAGGACGGCGGAGGCGGGCAGGGCCGCCATCGCGCGCAGCAGGGTGCGGCGGGACGGTGTGGGGGGATGTGTGCTCACGGCGGCTCTCCTGGGGGCAAGGACACAACGCGGCTCTGAATGTCCGACATTCCGAACAAGGTTCGGAAAGTCGATCAGAAGGTAGGTCCGTGTCCCGGACACGTCAATGGTTTGCGCATGACCTGGTGAGCGCCGCGTGGCCGCCGTGCCAGGTCCATTTCACGCCGCCTCGCCCGCCGACGCCGTTCCGGCGAAGCGCTTTCCCACGTTACCGTTCGGTAGGCAACGTCGTCCCGGATTCCCGGAGTCCCGGAGGTACACCGCATGACGTACGACCGTTCCGCCGGCCTGGTGGAGACCGCCCGCGCGCTGGCCGACGGCACGTGCACCTCCCGGGCGCTCGTCGAGCAGACCCTGGCGCGGATCCACGGCAGCCAGGGCACCCTCAACGCCTTCCGGATCGTACGCGCGGACTCCGCCCTCGCCGAGGCGGAGGCCGCCGACGCCCAACTGGCCGCCGGGGTGCGGAAACCGCTGCTCGGAGTGCCCGTCGCCGTCAAGGACGACATGGACGTGGCCGGTGAACCCACCGCGTTCGGCTGCCAGGGCGAGTTCCCGGCGGTCGTCAGGGACGGTGAGGCGGTACGGCGGCTGCGGGCGGCCGGGGCCGTGATCGTCGGCAAGACGAACACCTGCGAGTTCGGGCAGTGGCCGTTCACCGAGGGGCCGGCCTTCGGCGCGACCCGCAATCCCTGGAGCCCCGAGCACACCCCGGGCGGCTCGTCCGGTGGGTCCGCCGCGGCCGTCGCCGCCGGTCTCGTGCCCGCGGCCCTCGGCTCCGACGGGGCCGGTTCGGTCAGGATCCCCGCCTCCTGGACCCACCTCGTCGGCATCAAGCCGCAGCGCGGCCGTATCTCCACCTGGCCGCGGGGCGAGTCCTTCCAGGGCATCACCGTCAACGGCACGCTCGCCCGCACGGTCGCCGACGCGGCCCTGCTCCTCGACGCGGCGAGCGGCAACCACGCCCTGGACCCGCATCGCCCGCCCGCCGTCGACGCCTCGGCTGCGGTCGGCCGCGACCCCGGCCGGCTGCGCGTCGCGCTCGCCCTGAAGCCGCCGTTCACCGCGCTGCCCGCGCGGCTCCAGCCGGAGGTGCGGGCGCGTGTCGTCGAACTCGCGGAGAAACTGGCCGACTTGGGGCACACCGTCGAGGAGGCCGATCCGCCGTACGGGCAGATCGGGCTCACCTTCATCCCGCGCGCCACAGCCGGTATCGCCGAGCGGGTCCGCGAGGCGCCCTTCCCCGCGCTCCTCGACCGCCGCACCCGGGACGCGGCCCGGCTCGGCGGACTGCTCGGCGGGGTCCCGCTCAGGGCGGCGCGGCGCGCGGAGGCGGTCCTGCACCGCCGTATCGGCGGGTTCTTCACCTCGTACGACGTCGTCCTCGCCCCGACCACGGCCGCTCCCCCGCCGCGCATCGGGGCGATGCTGGAGCTGGGCGGGCTGGCCACCGACCGCGCGATGATCGCGGCCTGTCCGTACGCCTGGCCGTGGAACGTGCTGGGGTGGCCCGGGGTCAGTGTGCCCGCCGGGTTCGTCGACGGGGGGCTGCCCGTCGGGGCGCAGCTGCTCGGACCCGCGAACAGTGAACCGCTTCTGCTGTCGCTGGCGGCGCAGTTGGAGGCGGAGCTGCGCTGGGACGAGGTCTGGCCGCCCGAGCGGGCCGCCGTGGATTCCCCCGCCGCCTGACGGGCTTCCGCCCGTACCCTGTGACCATGGACGATGCGTCGATGGTCGGGCTCATGGGGCGGGTCACGGGGACGGTCGGGCCGGGGCTCGTCGGCGAGGTGATCGTCCGGGTGCGGGGCGGTGCCGAGCACTTCCTCGCCTACCCCGCCACCGGCACGGACCGGATCGAGCGCGGCACGGTGGTGATGGTGGTGGAGCACCTGCCGCCCAGGACGGTCTACGTCCAGCCCGCGTACGACAGTTGAGCCTGCCAACGCGCAGGTGAGAGCCTTTGTATCAAGGTTTCGACAAGGATTCGCCGGCGTCTTCAACCCCGGCCTCCGGCAGGCGCACACTCCCTTCGTTCGGTGCCGAAAGGGCACCATCCAAAGGGGGCGTATGCCGATGGTTGTCGGCGTCGTTGCGGGGGTGGCCGTAGCTGCCATCGCCGTTGTGATCGGTCTGTTCAAGCTGATGTGGCGTGTCGCGGAACCCAACGAGGCACTGATCATCTCCGGCTCCAACCACAAGACCGAGGGGCTCGAGGCGGGCATGGGATTCCGCATCGTCACCGGGCGCGGCACCTTGGTGCTGCCCGGTGTGCAGGCGGTGCGCAAGCTCTCGCTCGACCTGAACGAGACCGAACTGCATGTGGACTGCGTGACCCACCAGGGCATTCCGCTCAAGGTGCGGGGCGTGGTCATCTTCAAGGTAGGCGACGACTTCGTGTCGATCGCCAACGCGGGGCGCCGTTTCCTGGATCAGCAGAAGCTGATGTCGGAGCGGGTGCACAACGTGTTCGCCGGTCATCTCCGGTCCATCGTCGGCGGGTTGACCGTCGAGGACATGATCCGCGACCGGGAGAAGCTCACCGGGCAGACCCGGGCCGCCTGCGGGACGGAGATGGAGAAGCTGGGGCTCATCGTCGACTCCCTGCAGATCCACGAGATCGAGGACCCGACCGGGTACATCCAGAACCTGGCGATGCCGCACGCGGCGGCCGTCCAGCGGGACGCGCGGATCGCGCAGGCGGAGGCGAACCGGCTGGCCACCGAGGCCGAGCAGGCGTCGTTCGCGCGGATGGCGGAGGCCACCCGGGACAGCGAGATCCTCCAGGCCGGCTACCAGGCCGAGCGGGACAAGGCGGCCGCGAAGGCGCGTCAGGCCGGTCCGCTCGCGGACGCCGGGGCCCGGCAGGAGGTCGTGGTCCAGGAGACCCGGGTCGCCGAACTCGAGGCGCACCGGCGCGAACAGCAGCTCCAGGCGGACGTCCGCAAGCCGGCGGACGCCAAGGCCTACGAGAAGCGCACGCTCGCCGAGGCCGAGCGTGACGCGCGGATCTCGGCCGCCGAGGCCAAGGCGAAGGAGACCGAGCTGGCCGCGGCCGCCGAGGCCACCCGGGTCAAGGCGGCCGCGGGTGCCGAGGCCGAGGCGACCAAGGCCCGCGGCACGGCCATGGCGGCCTCGACCCGGGCCACCGGTGAGGCCGAGGCCGCGGCGGCTCAGGCCAGGGGTCTCGCGGAGGCCGAGGCGGCCAGGGCGAAGGGTCTCGCGGAGGCGGAGGCCATCAAGGCCCGCGCCGCCGCCCTCGCCGAGAACCAGGAGGCGGTCGTCGCCCAGCAACTCGCCGAGAACTGGCCGGAGATCGTCAAGGCCGGCGCGTCCGCGTTCGGCAACGTCGACAACATGGTGGTGCTCAACGGCGCCGACGGCATGGCCGACATGCTCGCCAAGGCGCTCACCATGGGCGGCACGGGGCTGGGCCTGGCCCGTCAGCTGCTGGCGTCGATGAACCAGAACGGGCAGACACCGAACGGGACTTCCCTCAACGGGGTCGCGACGCCGCCCGTGCAGAAGGTGCCGGTCCAGGAGTAAGGGACGGACCGTCCGGGGCCCTTGAGGAAAGACGCCCCGGACGGTCCGCCTTCACTGTGCGAGCAGCGTGACGCCCAGGCCGAGCAGGGCGACGACCTTCGCCGCCTCGAAGGCGACGTAGAAGAGGTGACCGCGGGAACGGGGCAGGTCCTCGCCGGCCAGGACGCGGTCGGAGCGGCGGTTCAACCGGGGGCGGATCACGGCCAGTTGGCCGACGAGCAGGGTCAGCAGGGCCACGGTCCACACGACGACCCGGACCGGCGGGTCACCGACGGCGACGGCCACCAGCACCCCGGCGGCCAGGACACACTCCACGGTGTTCAGGGCCCGGAAGACGAGTCGCCCGATTCCCAGGCCGATCCGCACGCTCACGTCCGGGGCGCGGAACTTCAGCGGCGCCTCCAGGAAGGAGATCGCCAGCACCATCCCGAGCCACACGAAGGTGAGCGCGCCGGCCGTCGCGGCCGATGAGGTGTTCATCCGACCGACCGTACCGCTCGCCCGGTTCGGGGAAGCCTTAAGGTGCCCTCGTGACTGCGTTTACCCGTGACACCGATGAGAACGTCCCCGGCCGCTTCGGCGCCACCGCCACCACCGAGGCCGACCCGCGCGAGGTCGGCAGGGTGCGCACCGAGTACTCCCCCGCGCACGACGGCGACCCCGACCCCGGCGAGATCGTGTGGACCTGGGTGCCCTTCGAGGAGAACGACGGACGCGGCAAGGACCGCCCGGTGCTCGTGGTCGCCCGGGAGGCGGCCGGCACCTTCCTGGCCGTACAGCTGTCGAGCAAGCGGCACGACGGGGACCGGGAGTGGGTGCCGATCGGCAGCGGACCCTGGGACCGCACCGGCCGGGACTCCTGGGTGGACGTCGACCGCGTCCTGCGCCTCCACGAGGACGGCATGCGCCGGGAGGCGTGCGCACTGGACCGGGGCCGGTTCAACCTGGTCAGGCAGCGGCTGCACGAGCGGTACGGCTGGACCTGACGGCCGGAGTCCGTTGCAGAAGTGGCCCCAAGGGCGGCCGCGCGGCGTCCGGTGCGTGCTCCCGCCGTGCGGCCCGGAAACCCTCGTACCGGGCGGGCACGGGCCTTCGGGCGGCGGGCGAGGGGGAGTGCTCCCGCTGGGGCAGCGTGCGGGGCATCCGCGGCAACCGCCACTGCCGCAGCGGACTCTAGCCCGGCTGCGGCACAGGCTCCGCGAAGGCGAACGCCCGTACGAACGCCGCCCGCACCACCGCGCCCCGTGTCCGGTCCAGCACCCCGAACGTCACGTGCTCGAAGGCCCCGGCGAACCGTCCGCCCGGCTCGAGCAGCGCCCGGAACGCCCCCGCCACCTGTGCGGGGTCGTTCTGGAAGACCCCGCAGCCCCAGGCGCCCAGCACCAGCCGCCGGTACCCCTCGGCGACGGCGACCGACAGCACCTGCCCCGCGCGCGCCGCGAGGGCCCGCGGCAGCTCGGCGACCCGCTCGGGCGCCGTCCGCCGCACCACCCCGGCGTTCGGCGCGGCCGCGGTCAGGAAGCCCACGAGGTGCGCCGAGTCCAGCAGCCGGCCGTGATCGTCCCGGAAGACCGGTACGGCCGGTGAGTGGATGACCCGGTCGGTGTAGAACGGGTCGCGGTGAGCCCGGTGGTGGTCGTAGAACTCACGGGCCCCCAGCTGGCAGGTGTACAGCGCGGAGGCGCGGCACAGGGCCTCTTCCTGGGCCTGTGCGCCATTCAGGTAGCCGCCGCCCGGGTTGCGCGCCGAGGCGAAGTCCAGCACGGCCACGCGCCCGCCGAGCCGGAGTGCCGCCTCCAGGCTGCTCTCCCCCGTGACCTCGACGAACGTGTCCACGACGGCGAAGGCGGGGACGTCCACCGGGCTCGGTCCGTACATGCGCGTCCCCGCCCGCGCCGCCTCGATCTCGGCGCCCAGAACCACCTCGTGGCCGTCCGGCGCCCGATAGCGTCCCGCCGCCACGATCTGTTCCGTCTCCTGCGCGATCCCGCGCAGACGTGCGCTCATGGCGCCACCCCCGTGAGCGCCATGGCCGCACGCCGCGCGGTCTCCCCCGTCGTGCTCATGCAGGAATCGTCGGCGATCCTGGTGCCGCGGTGCAACAGAGTTTCCGGCGCCCGGCACAGCCGGAAAACACCTCGAAAACCCTGGGGAAACGGAGGTCCACGGCCCCTAATGCGCGGATGTGCCCCCTTGTGCGGAACGGGAAGAAGGTCTTGGGTGGGACGAGCGTTGCCGGTCCGACCCACCTGATCCCCGGACCGGTGGCATGGTGGAATCTCAGGAGGATCCCGACATGTCCGACTCACTGGGCGACTGTACGAAGCCTCGTACGTCGCTACCGGAAGCAGAGCTCGAGGCCCTGGTCCGAGGCATCTGCTTCAAGACCGGCCCGCCCCGCCGCATCGGGGTGGAAGTGGAATGGCTCGTCCACGAGCTGCGCAGTCCGCGGCTCCCCGTCACATCCGAACGACTCGCGGCGGCCTACGCCGCACTGCGGACCGTGCCCCTGACGTCGGCGCTCACCGTCGAACCGGGCGGCCAGCTGGAGCTGAGCTCGCAGCCCGCCGGCTCCCTGATGGAGTGCATCGGTACCGTCTCCGCCGACCTCGCCGCCGTCCGGGCGGCACTCGCCGAGCACGGTCTCGGCCTCGTCGGCATCGGCCACGACCCCTGGCATCCCCCGCGCAGATACCTGCGGGAGCCGCGCTACGACGCCATGGAGGCCTGTCTCGACCGCACCGGACCGGCAGGGCGCGCCATGATGTGCACCTCGGCCTCCGTCCAGGTGTGCGTGGACGCCGGCCACGAGGAGCCAGGCCCGCTGGGCCTCGGACGCCGGTGGTGGCTCGCGCACCAGCTGGGCCCGGTCCTGGTGGCCGCGTTCGCCAACTCCCCGCTGGCCGGGTCCGAGCCCACCGGCTGGCTCTCCACGCGTCAGCTGCGGTGGACGGAGATCGGCAAGGGCCGGGCGGGCGGCCCGTCCCTGGACACCGACCCCCGCACCGCCTGGGCCCGGCACGTCCTGGACGCGCCGGTGATGTGCATACGGCGCGACAGCGGCCCCTGGGACGTCCCGGAGGGGCTCACCTTCCGGGAGTGGGCCAGGTCGGGGGTGCCCCGGCAGCCGACCCGGGAGGATCTCGACTACCACGTCTCGACCCTGTTCCCGCCGGTCAGGCCGCGCGGCCACCTCGAACTGCGCATGATCGACGCCCAGCCCGGCGAGGACGGCTGGATCGTCCCGCTCGCCGTGACGGCGGCCCTCTTCGACGACCCGGAGACCGCCGAGACCGCCTACCGGGTGGTGAAGCCGCTGGCCGAGCGCACCCTGTCGATGCCCGCCCCGCACAATCCGCTGTGGATCGACGCGGCCCGGCACGGCCTGGCCGACCCCGAGCTGCACGAGGCGGCCATCGCGTGCTTCGCGGCGGCCCTGGAGGCCCTGCCCCGGCTGGGCGCCACCCCGGAGGTCACGAACGCCGTCGAAACGTATCTGCACCGCTATGTGATCCGGGGCCGCTGCCCCGCCGACGATCTGCTGGACCGCACGCACGGTTCGCTCGGGAAGGAAATCCGCACATGACCGACCCCATCGCCGAGCCCTCGGAGACCCTTACCGCGGACCCCGAGGCCTTTCGCGAGCGGGCGGTGGCCACCCTGGTCACCGCCCGGGACCGTACGACGCTCCTGACCAGCTGCGTGGAGGACCCCGACCTCACCGCCCAGCACTCGCCGCTGATGTCGCCGCTCGTGTGGGACCTCGCCCACATCGGCAACCAGGAGGAGCAGTGGCTGCTGCGGACCGTCGCCGGACAGGAGGCGATACGGCCGGACATCGACGGCATCTACGACGCCTTCGAGCACCCGCGCTCCGAGCGCCCCACGCTGCCCCTGCTCTCGCCCGCCGAGTCCCGGCGCTACGCGGCGGAGGTACGCGGCCGGGTCCTGGACGTCCTGGAGGGCACCGCCCTGCACGGAACCCGGCTCACCGAAGCCGGGTTCGCCTTCGGGATGATCGCGCAGCACGAACAGCAGCACGACGAGACGATGCTGATCACCCATCAGCTCCGCAAGGGCCCCCAGGCGCTGACCGCCCCGGACCCGGAACCGGCCCCGCTGTTCACCGGCCCGGCCGAAGTCCTCGTCCCCGGCGGCCCGTTCACCATGGGCACCTCCGACGAGCCGTGGGCGCTGGACAACGAACGCCCCGCGCACCGGCGCGAGGTGGACGCCTTCTACATCGACACCACTCCCGTGACGAACGCCGAGTACCAGGCGTTCATCGAGGACGGCGGCTACGATGACGAACGCTGGTGGGCGCCGGCGGGCTGGTCGCACATCCGCCGGAACTCCATCCACGCCCCGCTGTTCTGGCGCCGTGACGGCAAGCAGTGGCTGCGGCGCCGCTTCGGCGTCACCGAGGTCGTGCCGACCGACGAGCCGGTCGTGCACGTCTGCTGGTACGAGGCCGACGCCTACGCCCGCTGGGCCGGGCGCCGGCTGCCCACCGAGGCGGAGTGGGAGAAGGCGGCCCGCCACGACCCGGCGGGCAACCGCTCGACGCGCTACCCGTGGGGTGACGCCGACCCGGCGCCGGAGCACGCGAACCTGGGTCAGCGCCATCTGCGCCCCGCCCCCGCAGGAAGCTACCCGGAGGGCGAATCACCGCTCGGCGTGCGCCAGTTGATCGGTGACGTGTGGGAGTGGACGGCGAGCGACTTCGAGCCCTACCCCGGTTTCCAGGCGTTCCCGTACAAGGAGTACTCGGAGGTGTTCTTCGGCCCCGACCACAAGGTGCTGCGCGGCGGTTCGTTCGCCGTGGACGCGGTGGCCTGCCGGGGCACGTTCCGCAACTGGGACTACCCGATCCGGCGGCAGATCTTCTCCGGCTTCCGCACGGCGCGTTCCTCGGGGGCCGTCTGATGTGCCGTCACCTGGCCTATCTGGGGCCCGAGGAGCCGCTCGGGCGGCTCCTGGTGGAGCCCCCGCACAGCCTGTACCGCCAGTCGTGGGCACCGCGTCGGCAGCGGTACGGCACCGTCAACGCCGATGGATTCGGCGTCGGTTGGTACGCCGAGGGCGATCCGGTTCCGGCGCGGTACCGGCGGGCCGGGCCCATCTGGGCGGACCTGTCCTTCGCGGACCTGGCACGGGTCGTGAAGAGCGGTGCGGCCCTGGCCGCCGTACGGGACGCGACCCTGGCGGGAGCCGACGCCGAGGCCGCCGCGGCGCCGTACGCCTCGGGTCCCTGGCTGTTCAGCCACAACGGCGCGGTCAAGGGCTGGCCGCGTTCGCTCGCCCCCCTGACCACCACGCTGCCGTCGGCGGAGCTGCTGTCGATGGAGGCCCGCAACGACTCGGCGTTCGTGTGGGCCCTGGTCCTGAACCGGCTGCGCGGCGGCGACGAGGAGGGCCAGGCACTGGCCGACACGGTCCTGGAGGTCGCCGAGGCGGCTCCCGGCTCCCGGCTCAACCTCCTGCTCACCAACGGGGAGTCCATCGCCGCCACCGCCTGGGGCGACACCCTCTGGTACCTCCAACGCCCCGGAAACGGCACGGTCGTGGCCTCCGAGCCGTACGACGACGACCCGCACTGGCAGGAGGTCCCCGACCGGACGCTGCTCACGGCGAGCCGCACCGACGTCCTGCTGACGCCCCTCAAGTCCCTGGAACCACTCAAGGAGCCCCGCACGTGAGTCCGTTCCTGCTGACCCGCACCCTGCCCGAGGACGCCACCGAGGCCGCCCTGCGCGCCGACGTCCTCAAGGGCCTGACGCACACGCCCAAGACACTCCCGCCGAAGTGGTTCTACGACGCCCACGGCAGCGAACTCTTCGAGCAGATCACCGAGTTGCCCGAGTATTACCCGACCCGCGCCGAACGGGAGATCCTCGTAGCGCGCTCCGGCGAGATCGCGGCGGCGACCGGCGCCCGCACCCTGGTCGAACTGGGCTCCGGCTCCTCGGAGAAGACCCGGTACCTGCTGGACGCGCTGACCGGGCTGCACACGTACGTGCCGGTCGACGTGAGCGAGAGTGCCCTCACCCAGGCGGGGCACGCGCTGATCGCCCAGCGTCCGGAGCTGAGCGTGCACGCGCTGATCGCCGACTTCACCGGCGGTCTGACCCTGCCGGGGACACCGGGCCCGCGGCTGGTGGCCTTCCTCGGCGGCACGATCGGCAACCTGCTGCCGGTCGAGCGCGCCGCGTTCATGACCTCGGTCCGCTCCCTGCTCTCCCCGGGTGACGCGCTGCTGCTCGGCACGGACCTGGTCAAGGACGAGTCCGTGCTGGTCAGGGCGTACGACGACGCGGCCGGGGTGACGGCCGCGTTCAACAAGAACGTCCTGACCGTCGTCAACCGCGAGCTGGGTGCCGACTTCGATCCCGGTGCCTTCGACCACGTCGCCCTGTGGGACGCCGAGAACGAGTGGATCGAGATGCGGCTGCGCTCGCGCACGGAGCAGACCGTGAAGGTCCCGGCGCTCGACCTGGCCGTCGACTTCGCGGCCGGCGAGGAGCTGTACACCGAGATCTCGGCGAAGTTCCGCAAGGAGGGAGTCCGTAGTGAACTCTCCGCCGCCGGGCTGGAGTTGGCCCACTGGTGGACGGACACCGAGGGACGGTTCGCGCTCTCACTGAGCATCGTGAAGTGAGCGAAGGGGGGCCGGTTCGTCCCGGCCCCTCTTTCACCGCCGGTCGAGGGCGGCGGCCATCCGCCGTACCGCCTCGGTGATCAGTTCCGGTGAGGTGGCGAGGTTCAGCCGGACGAAGCCCGCACCGCCCGTACCGAACGGGATGCCGGAGTTGAGGGCGACCCGGCCGCGCTCCAGGAAGACCGCCGCCGGATCGTCGCCCAGCTCCAGCGCACGGCAGTCCAGCCAGGCCAGGAAGGTGGCCTCGGCCGGTTCGTAGCGGACGGCGGGCAGGGTGCCGGCGAGGAGGTCGGCCAGCAGCCGGCGGTTGTCGTCGAGGCCGCTGAGCAGGGCGTCGAGCCAGGGGCCGCCGTCCCGCAGCGCGGCGGTGTGGGCGAGGACACCGACGTGGCTGGGGCCATGGCCGACCTCCTCGGGAAGGCGCGCGAGGTCGTCGGCCGCGTCGGGCCCGGCAACGGCCACGGCGGCCTTGAGTCCGGGCAGGTTCCACCCCTTGGACGCCGACATCAGCGACAGCCCGTCCTGCCCGCCGGGAACACTCAGGTAGGGGACGAAGGTCGCGCCCGACGCCACGAGCGGGGCGTGGATCTCGTCGGCCACGACCCGCACCCCGTACGTCCGCGCCAGCGCCGCCACGTCGGCCAGCTCCTGGGCGGTGTGCACGGTCCCGGTCGGGTTGTGCGGGCTGCACAGCAGATACGCGGGCCGGCCCGTGCCCTTGCGGACCCGCCCGAAGACGTCCTCCAGGACCGCGAGGTCGATCCGGCCGTCGGCACCGAGCGGGGCCTCGACCACCCTCCGGTCCATGTTCCCGACGAACTGGTAAAAGGGCGGGTACACGGGCGAGTTGACGACCACCGGGTCACCCGGCCCGGAGACCAGCTTGAGCATCTCGACGACGCCCAGCATCACGTCCGGCACGATCGCCGTCCGCTCCACCGCGAGCCCGTCCCAGCCCCACCGCTCGCTCGCGAAGCCGGCCAGGGCCTCGGCGTACGCGGTCCCGGCGGGATACCCGGTGTCCCCCAGCTCCACCGCGTCCCGGACGGCCCGCACGACCGGTTCGGCCAGCGGGACGTCCATCTCGGCGACCCACAGCGGCAGCACGTCCTGCGGGTACGTCCGCCACTTCATGCTGGTGCGCCGCCGGAGCTGCTCCAGGGTGAGCCGGCGCAGCGGATTGCCGGTGGCGGGGGCTGAGATGTCGCGCGGCATACCGTCCATGGGCCCAAGATAGGCGGGGTTCGCCCCTCCATGAACGGTCGGACCACTCGCGCTCCGCCGCCGCCTGGGGCACGGTGGAACCATGACGAACCACACCTACCGGGTGACCGAGATCGTCGGCACCTCGCCCGACGGCGTCGACCAGGCGATCCGCAACGGCATCTCCCGCGCCTCGCAGACCCTCCGCAATCTCGACTGGTTCGAGGTGACCCAGGTACGGGGGCAGATCGAGGACGGACAGATCGAGCACTGGCAGGTGGGGCTGAAGGTGGGCTTCCGCCTCGACGAGTCCGACTGACCGGCTGACGGCCCGCCGGGGCGCCTGAGGGCCCCTCAGCCGCTCAGGTCCGCCCCTCCCGCTCCTGCGCCACCTCGAGCGCGGCGGAAGGGGCGGTCCAGTGCGCCCGTACGACGGTGAATCCGGCCCGTCGGGCGTCCTCGCACACCAGCTCGTCGTCGTCCACCAGGACACGGATCTCCCGGGTGCGGGCGAGCCGCTCGAGGATCTCCAGTTTGGTGCGCCGGGCGGGCCGCCGGTCGTCGTTGCGCCGCATGTGCACGCGCCCCTCGGGCAGCCCCTGCGCGGTGAGCCACGCCAGCGTGTCGCGCCGGCTGCGCTCGGGGCGTCCGGTGAGGTAGACGATCTCGCACTCCTCGGCACTCTCCAGCACCAGCGCGATGCCCTCCGGGATCGGCGGGTCCTCGGGCGCGGCCGCGAAGAAGCCGTCCCAGTCGCGCGGCTTGCGTTCCAGGAACCGCTGCCGGTGGGCCGTGTCGGCCAGGGTGTTGTCCAGGTCGAACACGGCGAGCGGGCGCTTGTCGCTGTCGGTCACATCCCCACCCTAGACCCGGCAACCTTCCCGCCCCGGGCGACCACTGACCGGCGACACAGCAGTCAGGTCGAAGCGGGAGACTCCATGCGTGTGAACACGGCGATCTTGACGGCGGCGCTGGTGGGCGCGGCCCTGGCCTTACCGGCGCCTCAGGCGTCGGCGGCCCCGGCCACCCTGGTGGTGGCGACGAACGGCAGCGACTCCGCCCCGGGCACGCTCGCCCAGCCGCTGCGCACCGTCCAGCGGGCCGTGGACCTCGCGAGGCCCGGCGACACCATCGCGGTGCGCGCGGGGACGTACGCCCTGACCGACAACATCACCATCGCCACCTCGGGCACCGCGTCCCAGCCCATCAGCCTGGGCTCCTACCAGGGCGAGCGGGTCGTGATCGACGGCGAGCAGCTGGCCGCGAGCCACACCCCGGTCGGCGGCAGCATCCCGCGGGCCGAGCGCGGGGCGATCCACCAGGAGGCCTCCTACTGGCGGATCTCGGACCTGGAGATCGTCAACGGCCCGTACGGGGTCTACTGCGACGGCTGCAACGGCAACGTCTTCTCCCGTCTGAAGACCCACGACAACTACGAGTCGGGCTTCCAGCTCCAGGGCGCCTCCGGCGACAACCAGATCCTGAACCTGGACAGTTACGCCAACCGCGACCCGCGCAAGAACGGCGAGAGCGCGGACGGCCTCGCCATCAAGGAGGGTTCGGGCACCGGCAACGTCGTGCGGGGCGCGCGACTGTGGAACAACGTCGACGACGGCTTCGACGCCTGGAAGTTCACCTCGCCGGTCCTCATCGAGAACACGATCGCGTACGGCAACGGCTTCAACCGCTGGAACTTCCCCGACTTCGCGGGCGACGGGAACGGCTTCAAGCTCGGCGGGGGCACCCCGGCACCGGCGGTGGCGCACACCGTGCGCAACTCGGCCGCCTTCAAGAACGCCGCCCACGGCCTCACGGACAACGGCAACACCGGCGCCCTCGCCCTGAGCCGCGACACGACGTGGGCCAACGGCGGCACCGGCTTCGACGCCGACATCTCGGGCGGTACGGCCCGGCTGACCGCGAACCTGTCGGTGGCCGACGGGAAAGCTGCGGCCGTCGGTGCGGGCACCGTCTCCAGCGGCAATTCCTGGAATCTGGGCGGGACTTGGAACGCGTCCTCGGTGCTGAGCACGGACCCGGCGGCCATCACCGGGCCGCGCGCGGCCGACGGTTCGCTGCCGTCGGCGCCGTCCTTCCTGGTTCCCCGGAGCGGGGCGGCCATCGGAGCGCGCTTCTGACCCCAGGGGCACCCCGCCCGTACTCCGCGATCAGTGCAGGCCGCATGCTTCTCCCATGTCCTCGACGCCCCGCACGTTCCTGACCGGCTCCGGCTCCTGCACCCTCGTCGTCTGCCGGGGCTGCTGCTGCGGCGACGCCCGCAAGCACCCCGGCACCGACCACGCCTGGCAGCTGGAGCTGCTGCGGGCCGGCGCCGCCGAGCACGGCTTCCAGGTCCGTACGACCGACTGTCTGGGCCCGTGCGACCAGGCCAATGTCATCGTCGTACGGCCTTCGGCGGCCGGACGCCGCGCGGGCGGCAAGGCCGCGTGGATCGGCTTCGTCATGGACGACGAGGGCACCGAGGAGGTCGTGCAGTGGGCGGCGGCGGGCGGCCCGGGGGTCGCCGAGCCGCCGCTCACGCTGGAGCTGCAGTTCATCGAGCCACCGCGGGAGGCCCGGGTGCGGTCCCGGCGCCGCCGTTGATTGTTAATGGGATCCATTTTCATGTAGCGTCCTCGGTGCTCACCCCGCCACCGAGGAGGATCCCGCCATGGCTGTCCCCAAGCGGAAGATGTCCCGCAGTAACACCCGCCACCGCCGCTCGCAGTGGAAGGCCACCACCAGCCAGCTCGTGCCGGTCACCCTCGACGGTGTCGCGCATCTCGTCCCGCAGAACCTGGTCAAGGCGTACGAGCGCGGCCTGCTGCGCCCCGAGGGCTGAGGACCGTCTCCGATGCCGTACGACCGCCTCCTGCCCGTCACCGTCCTGTCCGGCTTCCTCGGGGCGGGCAAGACGACCCTCCTCAACCATGTCCTCGCCAACCGCGAGGGCCTCAGGGTCGCCGTCATCGTCAACGACATGAGCGAGGTCAACATCGACGCGGCGCTGGTGCGCGGCGGCGAGGCCGCGCTGTCGCGGACCGAGGAACGCCTGGTCGAGATGACCAACGGCTGCATCTGCTGCACCCTGCGCGACGACCTCCTGGAGGAGGTGGACCGGCTGGCCCGCGACGGACGCTTCGACCACCTGCTCATCGAGTCGTCCGGCATCTCCGAGCCCATGCCGGTCGCCGCCACCTTCGCCTTCGCCCGCGACGACGGCGCCACCCTCGGGGACGTGGCCCGACTGGACACCATGGTCACGGTGGTCGACGCGGCCAACTTCCTGCCCGAGCTGGAGAGGGGCGACGAGCTGGCCGAGCGCGGCCTCGCGCCCTTCGAGGACGACGAACGCACCGTCAGCGATCTCCTCGTCGACCAGATCGAGTTCGCGGACGTCCTCGTCCTCAACAAGCTCGACCTCGTGGACGCCGAGACCGCGGCCCGCCTGCGAGCGGCTCTCGTACGGCTGAACCCGGTCGCCCGGATCGTCGGGGCCGAGCACGCCCGCGTCGACCTGCAACAGGTGCTGGGCACCGGCCTGTTCGACCTGGAGCGCGCCCAGCGGGCACCGGGCTGGGTCCAGGAACTCAACGGCGAACACGTGCCCGAGACCGAGGAGTACGGCGTCTCCTCCACCGTCTTCCGCTCCGGACTCCCCTTCCACCCCGGCCGGTTGTGGGACTTCGTCACCGAGGATCTGGACGGCGGGGGGTACGGGCGGATCCTGCGCTCGAAGGGGTTCTTCACCCTGGCCAGCCGCCCGCACGTGACGGGACTGTGGTCACAGGCCGGTTCGGTGGCCCGCTTCGAGCCGTCCGCCGCACGGGACACCGAGGCACCGTACGCGCAGGAACTCGTCTTCATCGGCACGCAATTGAAGGCCGACGGGCTCCACCGCGCCCTCGCCGCCTGTCTCCTCTCCCCGGACGAGGACCGCGCCCTGGTGGACCCCTTCCCCGCCTGGGAGACGTACGGCGTCGACGACACCTGCGACCACGAGAGCGCCGCGCCCCACGCTCACGCCGCCGTGTCGTAGAACTCCGCGCGGACGCGGCGCAGCCACGCCTCGGCCGGTCCCTCGTCGGGCCGGTCCGGCAGCACACTGCGGGACTCGGCGAACGCGGTCTCGTAGTGGGCCAGCAGAGACCGGGCCGAGGCAGGGTCGGCGGCGACGGCATCGCCGAAGCGGTGGTACTCCTCGGGGTCCTCGACCCGTACCGCGAGCGTTCCGGTGGTGTACAGCTCCAGACCCTGGTGGCAGAGCCGCTTCAGGTGCCGGGCGTGCTTGGCGGTGCGGTGGTCGCCGGCGCGGCTCTCCAGTTTCCTGAACTGCTGGGTGGCGTACCCGAGATAGGCGTCCCGGACCCGCAGGGCGCTCAGGAACGATCCGCGGATGGCGATGAGTTCGTCGCCCAGCGGGGTGCGGACCTCGTACAGCTCGTCCGGCAGCCACACCAGTTCCATGACGGTCGGATTGCCGCCGAGGGCGAGCCGGCACCACTTCGCCGCCTCGTGCAGGGTGCGGTCCGGCGCCGTGGTGACGTGGGACTCCTTCGGCGTGCGCAGCCCGAGCAGGGTCTCGGTGGGCGCGGCGAACATGCCGAGCCGGTCCACGTCGGAGCCCTCACGGGCGAGGCCGTAGGCGGTCGAGCCGACGACGCCGGAGAGCAGGATGTTCTGGAGGGTCACGCGACCATTGTGCTGACCTGCGGCGATCGAGGTCATCTGGTTTTCGTGGCGGGAATACCGCGTCCAGTCACGCGTTGACCTCTGTGTGAGTTCCCTGACCGCCACCGTCCGCTTCTCCGTCCTCGACCGCTCCCGCACCCGCGAGGGTGGCACCAACGCGCAGGCGCTCCAGGACACGGTACGGCTGGCACGGGAGCTGGAGGGGCTCGGCTACCACCGCTTCTGGGTCTCGGAGCACCACGGCGTACCGGGAGTCGCGGGCTCCGCGCCGACCGTGCTGGCGGCCGCCGTGGCCTCGGCCACGGACACGATCCGGGTCGGCACCGGCGGTGTGATGCTGCCGAACCACCAACCCCTGGTCGTCGCCGAGCAGTTCGGGGTGCTGGAGTCGCTGTTCCCCGGCCGGATCGACATGGGCCTGGGCCGCTCGGTCGGCTTCACCGACGGCGTGCGCAGGGCGCTGGGCCGCGGCAAGGACGACGCCGACGACTTCGCCGTACAGCTGGAGGAGCTGCTGGGCTGGTTCCGCGGCACCTCCCCGACGGGCGTGCACGCGCGTCCCGCCGAGGGCCTGACCGTGCCGCCGTTCGTCCTGGCCATGGGCGAGGGTGCCACGATCGCGGCCCGCGCGGGCCTGCCGATGGTCATCGGCGACCTCAGGAACCGGGAGAAGATGCAGCGGGGCATCGAGCACTATCGCGCCCACTTCCGCCCCTCCCCCTGGGCGTCCGAGCCCTACGTCGTCATCTCGGGCACGATCGCGGTCGCCGCCACGCCCGAGGAGGCCCGCCGTCTGCTGGTCCCGGAGGCCTGGTCGATGGCGTACTCCCGGACCCACGGCACCTTCCCGCCGCTGCCGCCCGCCGAGCGGGTCGAGGCCCTCGCGATGACGGCCAAGGAACGCGGCTTCTACGAGTCCGGGCTCGCCGGCCACCTCGCGGGCACCGAGGAGCAGGTCGCCCACGAGCTGGAGACGGTCCTGAAGGAGACCGGAGCCCAGGAGGTCCTGGTCACGACCAGCACATACGACCGCGCGGCCCTGCTGGACTCCTACCGGCGGCTGGCGGCGATCACCTCCGGTTAGAGTCGTTCACATGCACGACCCGAACGGCTCCCACGACCCTTACGTCCGCGTCCGCGGTGCCCGTGAGCACAACCTCAAGGGTGTGGATGTCGATGTCCCCCGCGATGTGCTGGCCGTGTTCACGGGGGTCTCCGGGTCGGGGAAGTCGTCACTGGCCTTCGGGACGATCTACGCCGAGGCTCAGAGGCGGTACTTCGAGTCGGTGGCCCCGTACGCGCGCCGGCTGATCCACCAGGTGGGGGCGCCGAAGGTCGGGGAGATCACCGGTCTGCCGCCCGCGGTCTCGCTGGAGCAGCGGCGCTCGGCGCCGACGTCCCGTTCGTCGGTCGGCACGGTCACCAACCTCTCGAACTCGCTGCGCATGCTGTTCTCCCGGGCCGGTGACTATCCGCCGGGCGCCGAACGGCTCGACTCCGACTCCTTCTCCCCCAACACGGCGGTCGGCGCCTGCCCGGAGTGCCACGGCCTGGGCCGCGTCCACCGTACGACCGAGCAGTCGCTGGTGCCCGACCCCTCGCTGTCAATCCGGGAGGGCGCCATCGCCGCCTGGCCCGGCGCCTGGCAGGGCAAGAACCTGCGGGACATCCTCGACGCCCTCGGCCACGACGTGGACCGGCCCTGGCGTGAACTTCCCGCCGCAGAGCGGGAGTGGATCCTCTTCACCGACGAGCAGCCGGTGGTCACCGTGCACCCGGTACGGGACGCGGACCGCATCCAACGCCCGTACCAGGGCACGTACATGAGCGCCCGCCGTTATGTCATGAAGACGTTCGCGGACTCCAAGAGCCAGACACTCAGGGCGAAGGCGGAGCGGTTCCTGGTCTCCGCCCCCTGCGCTCTCTGCGGCGGCAGCAGGCTGCGTCCGGAGGCGATGGCGGTGACCTTCGCGGGCCGCACGATCGCCGACCTTGCGGCCCTGTCGCTGACCGAACTGGCCGCCTCGCTGGTCGCCCACGGCGAGACCGCGCGATTCCTCACCGACGACCTCAAGTCCCGTATCGCGCCCATCGTCGAGCTCGGCCTCGGCTATCTGAGCCTGGACCGCGCGACCCCCACCCTGTCCGCGGGCGAGCTCCAAAGGCTGCGCCTCGCGACCCAGTTGAGGTCCGGACTGTTCGGCGTGGTGTACGTCCTCGACGAGCCGTCCGCCGGACTGCACCCGGCGGACACCGAGGCCCTTCTGACCGTGCTGGCGCGGTTGAAGGCGGCCGGGAACTCGGTGTTCGTGGTGGAGCACCACCTGGACGTCATGCGGGGCGCGGACTGGCTGGTGGACGTCGGGCCGAAGGCGGGTGAGCACGGCGGGCGGGTGCTGCACAGCGGCCCGGTGGAGGGGCTGGCGACGGTAGAGGAGTCCGCCACCGCCCGGTACCTGTTCGATCGCTCCCCCGCGGTGAGGCGTGAAGTGCGGTCACCTCGCGGCCGGTTGAAGGTCGGGCCGGTCAACCGGCACAACCTGCGCGGGGTGACGGCCGAGTTCCCGCTCGGTGTGTTCACCGCGGTCACCGGGGTGTCGGGCTCGGGCAAGTCCACGCTGGTCGGCGAGATCACGGAGGAGCTGGAGGGGGTGGGCCGTCTGGTGTCCGTCGACCAGAAGCCGATCGGCCGGACCCCGCGCTCCAACCTGGCGACCTACACAGGGCTGTTCGACGTCGTGCGCAAGGTCTTCGCCGCCACCGACGCGGCCCGTGAACGCCGCTACGGCGTGGGCCGGTTCTCCTTCAACGTGGCGGGAGGACGCTGCGAGACCTGCCAGGGCGAGGGGTTCGTGAGCGTCGAGCTGCTCTTCCTGCCGAGCACCTACGCGCCGTGCCCGGACTGCGGCGGGGCCCGCTACAACCCCGCGACGCTCGAAGTGACGTACCGCGGACGGAACATCGCCGAAGTCCTCGACCTGACGGTGGAGTCGGCGGCGGACTTCTTCGCGGACACCCCGCTGGTGGCCCGCAGCCTCGCCACCCTCCTCGACGTCGGCCTCGGCTACCTCCGCCTCGGCCAGCCCGCCACCGAACTCTCCGGCGGCGAGGCCCAGCGCATCAAGCTCGCGAGCGAACTCCAGCGCGCCCGCCGCGCCCACACCCTCTACCTCCTCGACGAACCCACGACCGGCCTCCACCCGGCCGACGTCGAGGTCCTCATGCGCCAGCTCCACGGCCTCGTCGACTCCGGCCACACGGTGATCGTCGTCGAGCACGACATGTCGGTCGTGGCGGGCGCGGACTGGGTGATCGACCTGGGACCCGGCGGCGGGGACGAGGGCGGCCGGATCGTGGCGACGGGCGTGCCGCGGGAGGTGGCCGGGGTGGCGGGGAGCGCTACGGCACCGTATCTGGCACGGGCGCTGGGCCCGGACACCTGACCCCGGCCGGGGTGTCAGCCCCCCGTGTGCTCCCCCGTCCTCCCGTGGCACGCGCACGACTGTGCCGCTCGGGCCAGTGTGCGGCGGTCGGGGTGGCTGCCCGGGGGGACCGGGGCCGGGACCTCCACCTCCGCCAGCAGCCCCCGCGCCGACACCACCCGCCACACCGAGGCGAGCAGGGAGTCGTCGCCGATGAAGGCGGGGGCCGTACTGGAGCCGCCGTCGGCGAGGCGGTAGCGCAGGCTCACCGGCTGGACGGGCACGCCGGCGTCCAGGGCGGCCTGGAACACTGCGCGGCGGAAGTGGCCCTGGGCGCGGCCGCACCAGGTGCTGCCCTCGGGGAAGACGGCGACCGCGGCGCCCCCGCGCAGCGCGTCGGCGATCCGGGCGACCGTGTCCGGCAGGGCCCGCAGGCGGTCCCGCTCGATGAACAGCGCGCCGCTGCGGGCCGTCAGCCACCCGGCCACGGGCCACCGCCGGATCTCGGACTTGGCGAGCATCCGGGCGGGCCGGACGGCGGCGAGCAGCGGGATGTCGAGCCAGGAGATGTGGTTGGCGACCAGGAGCACCCCGCCCGTGGGCGTGGTGGCGCCGGACAGGCGGACCCGGACCCCCGAGGCTCTTACGACCGCCCGGCACCACCACCTGACCGCGCCGGCCGGTATCCACCGGCCGACGGGCAGCAGCGTGATCCCGGCGAGCAGGACCGCCGTGACCGTGAGGAGCCGCAGCACGGCACGGGGTACGGCCGTGACGGACCCGCTCCGCTCCACACATGCCCCGGGGGTGCAGGGCGCGCTGGGCAGCCAGACGCTCATCAGGCCGGGACGAGTGAGAGGAAGTGCCGCAGATAGCGGGCGTTGACCCGGCGCATCGACAGCAGCACGTACATGTCGGCGACCCCGAAGTCCGGGTCGTGGGCGGGCTGTCCGCAGACCCAGGCGCCGAGGCGGAGGTAGCCGCGCAGCAGCGGGGGCAGTTCGGTGTGGGCGGCGGGCGTCCCCTCGGCGGGCTCCCAGGGCAGCAGGGGCCGTACCCGGAACTCCTCGGGAGCCAGGTACTTGGTGCGCACCCGGTCCCAGGTGCCCGCCGCGAGAGCGCCGCCGTCGGCGAGCGGGATGGAGCAGCAGCCGGCCAGCCAGTCGTGGCCGCGGTCCACCATGTAGCGGGCGATCCCGGCCCAGATGAGGCCGATGACGGCGCCGTCGCGGTGGTCGGGGTGGACGCAGGAGCGGCCGACCTCGACGAGGCCGGGACGGATCGCGTCCAGCGGCGCGAGGTCGAACTCGCTCTCCGAGTACAGGCGTCCGGCGACCGCGGCCCGCTCCGGGGGCAGCAGCCGGTAGGTGCCGACGACCTGGCCGGTCACGGTGTCGCGGACGAGCAGGTGGTCGCAGTAGGCGTCGAAGCCGTCGATGTCCAGCCCGGGTTCCGGGGTGGCCAGGAGGGCGCCCATCTCCCCGGCGAACACGTCGTGCCGCAGCCGCTGCGCGGCCCGTACGTCGTCCTCGTCGCGGGCCAGGGTGACGGTGTAGCGGGTGGGGGCGACGCTCTGCGGGGGACGGTCCAGGGTGGAAACGCCGGTCATGGCACTCTCCAGGTCACAGGCGGAGGCGGCGAGCGGTGCCGCTGTCCCTGTTCTCCCGACGCCGGTTGGCGCGTACGTGACCGCTTCCAAGAGCCCGGATGTGCGGTGGCTGAACGGCTCGGGCAAGGTGTCCGGGGCCTCCGACTCCGCCGACCGGGCGGTGTCGGGCCGGTGGCCGGAGAGCACTCAGGCGTGGTGGGGCCGGGCATGAGCACCACGTCCGGCCCCACCCGTCCGCACTGATCGGCGAACGTCTCTCAGCGCTTGGCGGCCTTCCGGGTCGCCCGCAGCCACTCCTTGTTCATGCTGGTGATGGAGACCAGCGGGATGCCCTTGGGGCAGGCCGTCGCGCACTCGCCCGTCAGGGTGCAGCCGCCGAAGCCCTCCGCGTCCATCTGCTCCACCATGTCGAGGACCCTGGTCTCGCGCTCGGGCGCCCCCTGCGGCAGCACGTTCAGGTGATTGACCTTGGCCGAGGTGAACAGCATCGCCGCCCCGTTGGGACAGGCGGCCACACAGGCTCCGCATCCGATGCACTCCGCGTGCTCGAAGGCGAAGTCGGCGTCGGGCTTGGGTACCGGCGTCGCGTGGGCCTCGGGAGCCGCACCCGTGGGCGCCGTGATGTAACCGCCGGCCTGGATGATCCGGTCGAAGGCCGACCGGTCCACGACCAGGTCCTTGATCACCGGGAAAGCGGACGCCCGCCACGGCTCGATGTCGATCGTGTCGCCGTCCGAGAAGGACCGCATGTGCAGCTGACAGGTGGTCGTGCGCTCGGGTCCGTGCGCGTCGCCGTTGATGACGAGCGAGCACGCGCCGCAGATGCCCTCACGGCAGTCGTGGTCGAAGGCCACCGGATCCTCACCGCGCAGGATGAGCTCCTCGTTGAGGGTGTCCAGCATCTCCAGGAAGGACATGTCGGACGAGATGCCGTCCACCTCGTACGTGGACATGGCGCCGTCGGCGTCGGCGTTCTTCTGCCGCCAGACGCGCAGGGTGAGCTTCATGCGTAGCTCCGCTGAGTGGGGTGGACGTACTCGAAGACCAGGTCTTCCTTGTGCAGGACGGGAGCCTCGCCGGTGCCGGTGAACTCCCAGGCCGCCGCGTAGGCGAACTCCTCGTCCCGCCGGGCGGCTTCACCGTCGGGCGTCTGGGACTCCTCCCGGAAGTGGCCGCCGCAGGACTCGGCGCGGTGCAGCGCGTCGAGGCACATCAGCTCGGCGAGCTCCAGGTAGTCGACGACGCGGTTGGCCTTCTCCAGGGACTGGTTGAACTCCTCGCCGGTGCCCGGGACCTTGATGCGCCGCCAGAACTCCTCACGGATCTGCGGGATGCGCTCCAGTGCCTTGCGCAGTCCGGAGTCGGTGCGGGCCATCCCGCAGAACTCCCACATGAGTTCACCGACCTCGCGGTGGAAGGAGTCGGGCGTACGGTCGCCGTCGACGGCGAGGAGCAGGTTGATCCGGTCCTCGGTCTCCGCCAACACCTCCTGGACTGCGGGGTGTTCGCCGGTCACCGCGTCCTGGTGGGGATTGCGGGCGAGGTAGTCGTTGATGGTCGCCGGCAGCACGAAGTAGCCGTCGGCCAGGCCCTGCATCAGCGCGGAGGCGCCGAGCCGGTTGGCGCCGTGGTCGGAGAAGTTGGCCTCGCCGATCGCGAACAGGCCGGGGACGGTGGTCTGGAGGTCGTAGTCGACCCACAGTCCGCCCATCGTGTAGTGCACGGCGGGATAGATCCGCATCGGCACCTCGTACGGATCCTCGTCGGTGATCCGCTGGTACATGTCGAAGAGGTTGCCGTACTTCGCCTCGACGGCCTTGCGGCCCATCCGCTTGATCGCGTCGGCGAAGTCCAGGTAGACGCCCTGTCCACCGGGCCCCACTCCCCTGCCCTCGTCGCAGACGTTCTTCGCGGCGCGGGATGCGATGTCGCGCGGGACCAGGTTGCCGAAGGACGGGTAGATGCGCTCCAGGTAGTAGTCGCGCTCGTCCTCGGGGATCCGGTTCGGCGGACGGGTGTCGCCCTTGGCCTTCGGCACCCAGATCCGGCCGTCGTTGCGCAGCGACTCGCTCATCAGGGTCAGCTTGGACTGGTGGTCGCCGGTGCGCGGGATGCAGGTCGGATGGATCTGGGTGAAGCAGGGGTTGGCGAAGAGGGCTCCGCGGCGATGGGCCCGCCAGATCGCCGTCGCGTTGGAGTTCATGGCGTTCGTCGACAGGTAGAAGACGTTGCCGTAGCCGCCGGAGGCCAGCACCACCGCGTCCGCGAAGTACGTGTCGATGCGCCCGGTGACGAGATCGCGGGCCACGATCCCGCGCGCCCGCCCGTCGACGACGATCAGGTCGAGCATCTCGGTGCGCGCGTGCAGCTCGATGTTCCCGGCGGCGATCTGCCTGCTGAGGGCCTGGTAGGCACCGAGCAGGAGCTGCTGGCCCGTCTGGCCGCGGGCGTAGAAGGTCCGGGAGACCTGCACCCCGCCGAAGGACCGGGTGTCGAGCAGGCCGCCGTACTCCCGCGCGAAGGGCACACCCTGTGCCACGCACTGGTCGATGATCTCCACCGAGATCTGCGCCAGGCGGTGGACGTTGGACTCGCGCGCCCGGAAGTCGCCGCCCTTGACGGTGTCGTAGAAGAGCCGGTGGATCGAGTCGCCGTCGTTGCGGTAGTTCTTGGCCGCGTTGATGCCACCCTGCGCGGCGATGGAATGGGCGCGGCGCGGGGAGTCCTGGTAGCAGAACTGGACGACGTGGTAGCCCTGTTCGGCCAGCGTGGCGCCCGCCGAGCCGCCCGCGAGGCCGGTGCCCACCACGATCACCGTGTGCTTGCGCCGGTTGGCGGGGTTGACCAGCTTGGCCTCGAAACGGCGTTTGTCCCAGCGCTCGTTGACGGGACCTCGCGGGGCCTTGGTGTCGACGACCGGTTCGCCGGTCTGGTAGTCGGTGTACGTCATGTTCAGCTCACCACTCCGGTCATGACACCCACGGGTACGGCGATGAAGCCGGCCGTGAGCAGCAGTGCGAGGACATTGGCCACGGCCTTGAGGGCGCGGTCGCGGGTGCGGCTGCCCACGCCGAGGGTCTGGGCGGCACTCCAGAAGCCGTGCCGGACATGCAGGCCGAGGGCGAGCATCGCGACGATGTAGATCACGTTGCCGTACCAGGTGGAGAAGGTGTCCACGACGTTCTGGTACGGGTGGCCCTCCTGGAAGCCGCCGGAGTGCACGGTGCCGGTCGTCAGGTCGAGGACGTGCCAGACGATGAACAGGCCGAGGATGATCCCGCCCCAGCGCATGGTGCGCGTGGCGTAGCTCGACCGGGGCTTCTTGTGGACGTACTTGCTGGGCCGCGCCCTGATGTCCCGGCGGCTGAGCTGGTACGCCGAGACGGCGTGCGCGACGACGGCGGCCACCAGCACGATCCGGATGAGCCAGAGCGTCCACTCGTAGTGCATGAACGGTTCGCCGACCGTGCGCAGCCAGTGCGCGTAGTGGTTGAACTCGCCCGCCCCGAAGAAGATCTTCAGGTTGCCGATCATGTGGACGACCAGGTACAGCAGCATGATCAGGCCGCTGACGGCCATCACGGTCTTCTTGCCGACGGAGCTGTCCCACACGGTGCGTGCCATGGACGGCCGTCGGTCCGTCCGCGTTGCCAGAGCCATGGGTCAAGACGCTAGGGCCGAACGGCCCCATCGGTCCAAGACATGGTCCGGCTTGATTCCATAGGGAGCAGCTATCGTACGAGGATGCAGTTCCAGCAGCTCCAGTACTTCGTGGCGGTCGCCGAGACCCGGCACTTCACCCGCGCCGCCGAGGCGGTCCATGTCGCCCAGCCGTCGCTGTCGCAGCAGATCAAGGCGCTGGAGCGGGAGCTCGGGGCGGACCTCTTCCTGCGGGCGCGCGGGAACATCTCGCTCACCGACGCCGGCGAGGCCCTGCTGCCGCTGGCCCGTCGCATCCTGGCCGACGCGGACACCGCCCGGCACGAGGTGCAGGAACTGGTGCAGCTGCGCAGCGGCCGGGTCCGGCTCGGCGCGACCCCCAGCCTGTGCACCGGTCTGCTGCCGGACGTGCTGCGCGCCTTCCACGACCGCTACCCCGGGATCCGGCTGATGATCGAGGAGGGCGGCTCCCACGATCTCGTACGGCTGCTCGCGCGCGGCGCGCTGGATCTGGCCCTGGTGGTCCTCCCGCTGCCCACGCCGTCCCCGGCGCTGACGACGGTGGAGCTGCTGCGCGAGGACCTGGTCGTCGTCTCCTCTCCGGAGGCTCCGGCCCCGGGTGGCGCGGGCCGCCGTTCCGTGCGCGTCGCCGACCTGGAGAGCGAGCCGCTTGTGATGTTCCGGCACGGCTACGACCTGCGCGAACTGACCGTGGCCGCGTGCCGTGCGGAGGGGTTCGAGCCGGACTTCGCGGTGGAGGGCGGGGAGATGGACGCGGTGCTGGGGTTCGTCCGGGCGGGCCTGGGCGTGGCCGTCGTACCGCGCATGGTCGCCACCCGCTCCGGTCGGGGTCTGCGGGTCACCCCGCTGGCGCGGCCCGGCCTGCACCGGACGATCGCGCTGGCCCACCGCAGCGATGTGGCTCCGCCGCGGGCGGCACGGGAGTTGCAGCGGATGCTGCTGGAGCGGTGAGCGCCCGTAGCATGGGGACTTCTCGCACGGGGGTGGGCGGATGACACGGCGCATGCTGGCCGTTGGCGCGGCCGTTGATGGATCTCGACGAAGGCGGGCGGGGATGAGACCTCGGATCGTGGCCGTGGGCGCGGCACTGCTGGTGCTCGCGGGGTGCGCGGGGAACACCGCGTCCGGCGGGCCGGGGAGCCCGGCGGTCTCCTCGCCGTCCCACGCCTCCGGAGCGACGGTGGAGACGGCCTCGATGTCCGTCTCCGGCCCGTGGCGCGCGTGGACGGCGGCCCTCTCCCGCCAGGAGGCCCGCGGCAGTTGCGGCGCGACGGCGCACCAGGTGGTGTGCGCGACCGACTCCGGTGGTTTCGTGGGGCGTTCGCGGGCCGACGGCCGTGTCACCTGGACCGTGCCCGCCGCCGACCGCGGCAAGAACGCCGGACTGGTCCTCGACGCGGCCGACGTACGGGCCGTGACCGGGGTCGCCGGTGTGCTGCGCGCGGCCGACCTGCGGACGGGTGCGCGGGCGTGGACCCATCGGTCGCCCGCCGGGAGCTCCTACGTCACCCTCGCCGCGGCGGACGGTGTCGTCTACGCCCTCGCGGCGACGGGCCCCACGTCAAGTACCGCCGTGCTGGAGGCCGTTCGCGCGTCCGACGGCAGGCCCCTGTGGCACCGGTCCGTCGCCCGGAGCGCGGGTGAACCCCTCGCCGCCTTCCGGGGCCGCGTCTACCACTCCGACGGCAGCCGGGTCACCGCCCGCGACGCCCGCACCGGAAACACGGTGGCGACCAGCTCCGCGTGCCCGCACCTGGTCACCGGCGGCCACTACCTGGTCTGCACCGGCAGTCCGCTCTCCGCCGGGGACACCTTCCCGCCCATGCGGCGCCTGGACCCGGCGACGCTCAGGCCGCTGCCGACCCCGAGGAACACCATCGACAAACCCGTACGTGGGGTGATCTCCGACGACGGGGTCCTGGTGCTCTACGAGGCCGGCGCCGAGGACACGAGCGCGGGCAACTGGAACGCGTACGACCTCGAGAACGACCGCAAGCTGTGGAGCACGTACGCCACCGAGGCGGACGCCGCCGTGGCGAACGGCCGGTTCGTGACCTTCACCCCCGTCAACGACCCCGTCACCCGGGGACGCCTGATCACGATCGACCTGCACGCCGGTCCGCGGGGAACCGGAAGCGCCGCGCCCCGCATGTCCGCGGCGTACGCACAGACCCGGGACGGCGAACACCCCCTGATCGTCGTGCCGGGCGGGGACACGGGCCACGTCGTCGTCATGGCCCGCACCCACGGCTCCCTGCGGTCACTGCCGCTGCCCTAGGACCGGGGCGGGGCTCAGCCCGTCGCGTCCACCAGCGCCAGCTCGTGCAGCCGCTCCGGCGGGCCCGGGCGGGCGTAGTACCAGCCCTGGGCCGTGTCGCAGCCGAGTATCCGCAACTGCTCGGCCTGGGCGCCGGTTTCGACGCCCTCGACCGTGACCGCGAGGTCCAGGCCGTGGGCGAGCGAGACGATCCCCTCGACGATCTTGAGGTCGACGGGGTCGGCGGGGAACTGCTGCATGCTCTGGGTGAAGGAGCGGTCCAGTTTGAGGACGCTGACCGGCAGACGGCGCAGGTTCGCCAGGTTCGAGTAGCCGGTGCCGAAGTCGTCCAGGGCGATGTCGACGCCCATCTCGGCGAGTCGGCGCAGCGGCTTGAGCAGGTCGTCGTCGGCGCCGATGAGGGCCGACTCGGTGACTTCGAGGCACAGGGCGTTCGGCTCGACGCCGGCGCGTTCCAGGATGTCGACGGTGTCCTGGACCAGGCCGGGGTGGGTGAGCTGGCAGGGCGAGAGGTTGACGTTGATGCGGAGCGGGCCGCCCGCGGTGTCCTCGCCGTACCGTTCTCGCCACTCGCGGGCCTGCCGCACCGACTGCTCCAGGACCCAGCGGCCGAGCGGCACGATCAGCCCGGTGTGCTCGGCGAGCGGGATGAACCGGTCGGGGCCGAGGACGCCGTGCTGCGGGTGCAGCCAGCGCACCAGCGCCTCGGCACCCCGCACACTGCCGTCGCCGAGGTGCACCAGCGGCTGGTACTCGATGAAGAACTCGCCCCGCTCCAGGGCCGCGGGCAGCTGCGTGGTGAGCCCGTGCCGGGTGATGGCGCGGGCGTCGGCCTCCGGGTCGGCCAGCTCGAAGCGGTTGCCGCCCGCCGACTTGGCCCGGTACATGGTGATGTCGGCGCTGCGCAGCACCTCCGCGGGGCCCCGCTCACCCGTCGGGCCCTCGACGATGCCGATGCTGCCGCGCACGGTCAGCTCCCGGCCGTCGATACGGACCGGGGCGAGCAGCACGTTCATGATGCGCGCCGCGAGGTCGTCGACCTCGCTCTCGGTGTCCGGACCGGTGGTCAGCGCCACGAACTCGTCACCGCCGAGGCGGGCGACCATCTCGCCCGGCGCGGTCGCGCAGGACTGGAGCCGGTCGGCGACCTCGACGAGCAGCCGGTCGCCGGCCGCGTGGCCGAGGCTGTCGTTGATGGTCTTGAAGCCGTCGAGGTCGAGGTAGCACAGGCCGAACCGCTGACCCTCGCCGGCGTTGAGCGCCTTCTCCAGGCGCTCGAAGAACAGGGTGCGGTTGGGCAGCCCGGTGAGGGCGTCGTGGGTGGCCTCGTACCGCAGCCGGAGGTTGAGCAGCCGGCGCTCGGTGGTGTCCTCCATGAGGGCGAGCTGGTACTGCGGGACGCCGTCCGCGTCGCGCAGCAGGGAGACCGTCAGGTTGGTCCACAGGACCGTTCCGTCCGGGCGGTAGAAGGCCTTTTCGAGGTGGTAGTGCTCGCGCTCGCCGCGGACGAGTTCGTCGTAGAGCGTCCAGGTCTGGGGCGCGTCCTCGGGGTGCGTCCACTCCTGGACCTTGCGGCCGCGCATCGTCTGGTCGGTGAGGCCGAACATGCGCAGCAGCGCGCCGTTGACCTGGAGGACGTTGCCGTCCAGGTCGGCGATGCCGATCCCTATGGCCGCGCCCTCGAACACCGCGCGGAACCGTGCCTCGGTGGCGTGCAGCGCCTGCGCCACCACCCCTTGCGCCTCCAGGGCGGCCCGCGCGATGGCCTCCTGCTCGGCCAGTGTCCGTTCGCGCAGTGCCTGCGCGAACCCGGCGGCCATGGCGTGCTGGAGGCGTGCGGACCGGGACCGCAGGTCCTCGCGGTCGCCGTCACCGCCGCAGTAGAGCACCAGGTAGGCGTCGACGCAGTCCAGGGAGCGGGTCAGCGCCTCCGGGTCCGTGCAGTGCACGGCGACGAGGGCGGCGCCGACCGCCCGGCCCTGCTCCGTGTCGACGGTCCTGGCCGCGAGCGCCTCGCTCAACCGGCGGGCCAGCGGCAGCAGCTGTTCCTCGAACTCCGGCCGGGTCAAGGACGTCGACGTCACCGGGAACACCGCCCGGCTCCAGATCGTCGCGAACCGGCGCAGTCTGTCCTCCGGGCCGTCCGGCTCCGCGCTCACGCCGTCCGCCCCACGCCGCCGAACTGGGAGAAGGCCCACGGGTCCTCGTCGTCGGGGTCCCAGTTCTCCGACTCCGGCCGCCACCGCGGCATCGGCACCAGTCCGGGTTCCACCATGTCGTACCCCTCGAAGAACCGTGCGATCTCGTCGTGCGAGCGCATGATCAGCGGGTTGCGGATGTCCTCGTACACGTCCATCGCACCCTGAACCTGCTCCTGCGACAGCGGGATTCCCTCGTACGCGGCATGCGTCAGCACCAGCATGCTGCCGGGCGCGAGCGCGTCGCGCAGCTGCGCCACCGCACCATAGGGGTCGTCCGCGTCTTCCACGAAGTGCAGTATGGCAACGAGGAGCAGCGCCACCGGCCGCTTCGGGTCGATCAGCCGCCGGACTTCGGGGCTGTCCAGGATCTCCTGGGGCTTGAGGAGGTCGGCCGCGACGACGCCCGCGTCCGGGTTGTCCGCGATGACCGCCTGGCTGTGCGCGACCGCCACCGGGTCGTGGTCGACGTAGACGACCCGGGCGCCGGGGCGGGCGCTCTGGGCGACCTCGTGGACGTTGCCGAAGGTGGGAATGCCGGAGCCGATGTCCAGGAACTGGGTGATGCCCTCGTCGACGGCGAACCGCACCGCCCGCCGCATGAACGCCCGGTTCGCCTGCATGATCTTCGGCAGTCCCGGGACGTGCTCCATGGCCTTGCGGGCCGCCTCCCGGTCGGCCTCGAAGTTGTGCGAACCGCCCAGGTAGAAGTCGTAGATACGCGCGACGCTCGGCACCGAGATGTCGATGCTCCGAGGAGCCCAGGCGGGACGCTCCATGTATCTCTCCAAGGCGTAGGCGATCCGGTGTTCGAGCTGAGGCTACTGATCGCCCGCCAATGGAGCGAGCGGAAACGGAAATTGACCGTCCGTTCCCGGTCACTGCCTGCGGCACGTGCCGCCCGGAGGTGGCCGCGGATGCGCTACGAAACGTAGGCGCCACACTCCGGAGAGTTCCGAAGTGGGCGCCGAATCGCGGGGAGTTGGGGGGAATGACGGCAAACCGGCCCGACCCCTCCGTGCGGCGCGGAGAGGTCGGACCGGTGGATCGGTGGAGCCGGTGTCACTTGTCGGAAACGCCGACCATGTCCCCGTTGGGGCGGACGGCGTACCAAGTGCCGCCGACACCCTGGCCGTTGGTGTCCCCGGCCTTCTTGTCGCCCGCGAAGGTGTAGATCGGCGAGCAGTTGACCGTCTGCTGCTTGACACCGTCGGAACGGGTGAAGCTCATCAGGCCCTTCTTCTGGACGTCCTTGGTGTCGTTCGCCGACACCGGGCCCACGACCGGCCACTTCTCCAGGCAGGCGCCGTTGCAGTTGGAGACGGGCTCGGGCCAGGCCTTGTCCTTGGCGAAGCGGTAGACCGTCATGCCGTTCTTGTCGACGACGATCTCGCCCAGGTTGGGGTCGTTGCGGGTGGACAGTCCGGGAAGGCTGGCGACCGACGCCTTCTTGCCGGTGGGAGCCAGCGCGTACCACTTGCCGCCCACGCCCTGGCCGGTCAGATCGCCGGCCTTGGTGTCCTTGGCGTAGCGGTAGGCGGGCCAGCCGCCGATGGTCAGCTGCTTGCTGCCGTCGGCCCGGGTCACCTCGCCGAGCAGTGCCTTGTCGATGCCGGCACCGGCCGAGGCGTCGTCCGCGGGCACCGGCGGCCAGGCCGTCGCGCAGTCGCCGTTGCAGTTCGACTTCGGCGGCTCGGCGGTGTCCTCGTCGAAGCGGTAGAGGCTGAGGCCGGCGCTGTCGGTCAGCACGTCCCCGAGCTCGGGGTTCGCGGACACCTCGAGCTTGCCGGCGGAGGCCGACTGGGCTCCCAGGTTCCCCTGGCCGCCACCCACGGTCGGGCTGGCGCTCGGGCTGGTCTCCGTCCCGAGACCGGAGCCGACGCCGCCGTAACCGCCCGCCGCCGCCGTGGCACCGACGTTCTGACTGCCCACCGACGAGGTGGCGCCACTTTCCTGACCGCACGCCGTCGTCAGAGCCAGCACCGCCGCGGCGCTTGCCACGAGTGAGGCGTTCCGCCAGGAGGTCTTCATCGTCAACTCCCCATAATTCAAAAGGGTGTTGCAGCGCCCTGCTGCGCCGCCGCACGACCATGAGTACGCGCCGGAGCAGGGGTTGTGTTCAACCGTCCCGCACATTTCTTTTCGGACGCTGTGACCACACCCGCCCCGGAGCGCACAGATGTACGCCTCATCGGACGGACGAGCGCCCCGGATTCAAACATCGGGCGACCTTTTATCCCTCCTTCGGAGCAATCTCTTCGCGCCCGCGCGTGGGACGGCGTGACAGGCCTCATGATCTCCGTCGTGCATCGACCCGAATCACCCCAATCCGCCTCCGCCATACGGGTTTTGGCCGTGCTGGCCTTGACGTGGGCGCTCAGCGGCCCCACCGCCGGGGCGGCCGAGGCGGATGCCTGGGCCTGCGCCTCGGTCGGCCCCGGCGGCGCCGAGGTGGTGGCGGTCGCCGGAAGCCTCACCTGGCCCACGCTCCCGCCCTGCCCGAAGCCCGAGCCCCCACCCCCGCCGACACCCACTCCCCCACCCCCCGAGCCTCCGTGTACGCCGACTCCCCCTCCCGAACCCACGCCGACGCCGAAGCCGCCCAAGCCCACGCCCACGCCCACCCCTGCACCCACGCCGAAGCCGACCCCCAAGCCGCCGGCTCCGCCACCCCCACCACCCGCGCCGGCACCACAACCGGCCGCACCACGGCCACGCCCCACACCGCCCCCCGAACCCGCCCCGACGCCACCCCCCGCTCCCACTCCGACCCCGGCCCCGACGCGGAAGCCACCGTCCCCACCGGCCCCGGGCCCCTCCGCGAGCCCGGTGACCTTCCCGGCCTACCACCACGCGAAGGCCCCCGACCGGCCCACGCACAGCACCACCTCGCCCGTGATCTACGTCCTGCTCATCACCGCGCCCGCGGTGGTCGCCGTGGCCGCCCTGCGGCCCCGCTAGTGCCGACCCTGGAGGCATCCCTTGCCGGAATGGCTTGTTCTCATCCTCGCGATGCTGGCCGCGTGCGCCGTGGTGGTCGCCATCACGCTCATCCGCCACAAGGCGGCGCCCGTGGACGAGGATCCCAGCGAGACCCCGGACGTCATCGAGTACATGACGATGTGGATCGGGGTGGTGTACGCCATCGTCCTGGGTCTGGCCATCGCGGGCGTGTGGGAGGCCCGCAGCTCCGCACAGGACCACGTCCAGGCGGAGGCCCAGGCGCTGCACGAGATCTCGGAGCGGGTCCAGGTCTATCCGGCCGACGTCCGTGACCGCATTCGGGGCGATGTCAACGCCTATGTCGGACACGTCGTCACCACCGAGTGGAAGGAGATGGCCGACCACCGCCGCATGACCGAGCGCGGCACCGAGCTCCTGGACCGGATCCGCACGGACGTCACCGGCTACGAGCCGAAGACCGACTTCGAGGCCCAGGCCTACCAGCCGCTCGTCGACCAGGTGGCCGCCGTGGACCAGGCCCGCAACGCGCGCGCGGACTCGGTCGAGCCGACCATGCCCGGGGTGGTCTGGTTCGGTCTGCTGGGCGGCGGGGTGGTCACCATCGGGATGGTCTTCGCGCTGCAGATCCGGCGTACGACCCGCGAGCTGATCCTGGCGGGGCTGTTCTCCGCGCTGATCGCCTTCCTGCTGTTCCTGATCTGGGACTTCGACGCCCCCTACAGCCGGGGCATCACGGCGTCGGCGGAGCCGTTCCTCGCTCTCTTCCCGGACATCAAGGGCTGACAGCGCCTCACCGCGAGGGCCTTCGGGGGGCGTCCGGCGTCCGACACGCCGCCGGTGTCCCCCGAGCGGCCCACACGCGTGCCCCGTTCGGAGCGACAGCGATCGCGCAGACGTACACCTGTTCCTAGCGTTTCGGTCATCGAGGTGCATTTCTGACGTAGGCGGAACAGGTCCGCAGCTGCTCCTCGGGGACCGGAGGAACCACCATGCGCGCGATACGCGTCGCTTCGGCCGCACTGCTGGGCATGACCGCCCTGACCTTCTCCGCACCGGCCGCCGTGGCCAAGAGCGACACCATCACGCCCTTCGGCTTCAGCGTCCTGCCCTCGACCATCGCGGCGGGCGGACAGGTGACGCTGCTGCTGGAACGCGACCACGGTGGCTGCAAGGGCTCGGCGACCGTCACCTCCGCGGTGTTCGACACCATCACCATCCCGTCGCACAAGAGCCAGGCGGTGGCCGTGGTCGACTGGGACGCCAGACCCGGGGCGGTCTACCGGGTGACGTTCACCTGCGACGGCGTGAGCGGCTCCACCGGACTGACCATCGCGGGCGGCCGCCCGGTCGGCCCCACCCCGGTCCCGCTCAACCCCGACCGCGGTGTGCACGCCGGTGAGGGCGGCAGTTTCGCCGGGCTCGACCTCAAGGAACTCGGCATGGGCGCCCTGCTGATCGTGGGCTCGGTCGGGGCGGCGTACCACCTCGCCCGTCGCCGCACCGGCGAGGACGGCACCTGACCGCTCCACCGGCGCGCGGACCTCCGCCCCGGATCCTGTCGGAATCCGGGGCGGAGACCTGTGTCACGTGCGGTCAGAATCTCCGAAGGGGCGGAGATCAGATGTGCTTCTCGGTCCGCCGGCGCATCCAGAACACCCCGCCGCCGATGACGGCCAGGGCCACCAGACCGCCCCCGATGGCCATGTCGGTCGGGGTGGCCCCGGTGGAGCTGCTGCCGCCGAGACCGCCGCGGACCCCGCCGATGACGGTGAAGGCCGTGGGGTTGATCACGGTGCCGTTGCGGCAGACGACGCTGATGCTGTGCGATCCCGTGGCCGCGTTCCGGTTGACCGTGGCACGCCCCGTCGCCAGGTTGTTGGGCCCCGTCGTCAGCCTGATCGTCGGGAACGCGTCCGAGCTCGCGGTGGCGGGGGCGGTGCAGTTGTTGACGGTGATCGTCAGCTGCCCGCCCCGGGCGATGACGTTGGGCAGGGCGACGACATTGCTCGGGTTCAGGTTCATGCCGTCCCGCGCGACGGCCGCCGGGGCGGCGAGTCCGAGGACGGCGACCGCGGCGCCTGCGGCCGCCAGAGCACGAGTAGTACGCATGTGAATCCTCCGCGGGAGACGCCCCGGGAACGGTCCCCGGTGGATCGGCGAGAAAACGCCTCCCAGAAAGACCCTCAGATGCCGTGCGCCAGCCCGCATTTCGACAATGGTCCGTCCTGGTGAGGGGACACGCCGAGCGAAAAGCGCACAATCAGATATCTCCGCAGGTCACACACCGTCAGAAAATTCCTGTTCACGGCAACTCGTATGGCGCACCACCCGCGTTCGGGGGCCACCCGTTCGCCGCCGACCCGTCGCCGGTTTCGCGCGCGGGACTTAGCGTTCTCGTATGCGCGAATGACGCGGCGACGGCCGCGTCGAGAGGGGAAGTCAATGTCTGCGTCCGAGCTGGCCGAACTGGCCGAAGAGGCGGAGCAGCGGAAGAAGCGCGCTCCCTGGGGCGTGATAGCGCTTGTTCTGCTGACCGGTCTCGCGCTCATTCGGAACGGTTCGGGGGAGTTCGACGTCGGCCCGCCACAGCCCGCGTCGGCGGCCGCGGCGGACAGCCGGGTGCACACCACCACCTTCGGAAACGCCCCCGCCCCCCTGCCGTTCGCCGTGCCCGACCGGGTCTCCATCCCCGCGATCCGGGTCGACGCGCCGCTGACACCGGTCGGCCTGGACCCGGACGGCTGGGTCGGCGCACCGCCGCCGGAGGACCCGAACCTGGCCGGCTGGTTCACCGGCGCGGTGTCCCCCGGCGAAAAGGGCACCGCGGTCGTCGTCGGCCATGTCGACAACAAACAGGGCCCCGCCGTGTTCTACGGACTCGGGGCCCTGAAGAAGGGAAATCGCGTCGAGATCAGGCGCAAGGACGGAAAGACGGCGATCTTCGAGATCTACGGCATCGAGGTCTTCGAGAAGAACAATTTCCCCGGCGACCGCGTCTACGGTTCCAAGGGGACCGCCGAATTGCGGGTCATCACCTGCGGGGGCGGTTTCTCCAAGCAGAACGGCTACGCGGGCAACGTGGTGGCCTTTGCCCGCCTGGTCGAGGTCCGCTGAGCGGGCCCCGACCGGGCGGGCGTGTTCCGGCTATACGTACTGCCGTCGCGGGACGGTGATGTGATAGCCGGAATCGATGAGCTGCGGCAGATAGTCGCGCAGCGCCCGGACACTCTGGGAGCGGTCGCCCCCGGCGTCGTGCGAGAGCACCACGACGCCGGGGGCGGCGCCGTTCTCCACCCGGCCGACGATGCGGCGGGTGCCCGGCCTCGTCCAGTCGAGGGTGTCGACGGTCCAGGCGAGGGGGTCCATGCCGAGTTCGGCGCCGAGCTGGAAGGCGGCCCGGTTCCAGGCGCCGTAGGGGGCGCGGAACCACTCGGGACGCTCGCCGTAGGCGTCCTCGATGACATCGCTGGTGCGTTCCATCTCGGAGCGGATGCGGGAGCGGGTGAGCCGGGTGAGCAGCGGGTGGGACCAGGTGTGGTTTCCGACGACGTGTCCCTCGTCGGCCATCCGGGCCAGCAGGTCCTTGTTGTCGACGGCCATCTCCCCGCACACGAAGAACATCGCGCGGACGTCGTACTCGGCCAGGGTGTCCAGGATGTGCGGGGTGTAGCGGGGGTCGGGTCCGTCGTCGAAGGTCAACACCATGGTCCGGCCGCGTCCGGAGACCTTCAGCAACGGCTCGTGGCGCACCAGCGTCTTCCTGGGGGCGGTGTGCGGCGGGCCGTATCCGGTCAGGGGCTGGAGGCGGTAGGCCGAGGCCTTGACCGCTTGACGGGCCGGGGGGCCGGCGGCGGGGAGCGCCGGCCGGACCGGCTCCTCGCCGGGGAGGGCCGCGAGCACTCCGGCCGTGCCGGCGGCCCCGACCGCGGCGGCGCCGGCCAGCAGGGCCCGGCGCCGGGTGAGCAGCGCCGCCGTCCTCGACGACAGCCGTGTGAGCAACTGATCCTTCGTCATGACTCATCAGTCGCCCGGCGGAGTGCCGACGCACCTCAGCAACACCGGGGCGGCGGCACGAATCCACCCGCACGGCCCAGCGAAAGCGCTCCGCGCGGCACCTGTCCCGACCTGGGCGCGCCGGCGCGTGTCGCTGGGCGACCAGTCGGCCCCGCCGAAGAGCATGGCGGGACGTCAGGACGACGTCGTACGAGGGGGATCGGCTTCGGCACCCGGCCTCGTCCCCTCCGTCGGGGCCGGGTGCCGAGGGCGGCGGCGGGTCCAGCGGGCGGCCCGCTCGCGGCCCGCCCTCCGGGTGCCCTGATTCCGTGAACCTTGCGCACCGTCGTCGGCCGGTCCCGAGTGCCGCCCGGACCTGCGGATTCCGATAGCCTCACAGCCGTGACGGAACAGCATGCGCACCAGTTCGAGCGGGGCACGGACGGGCCCAAGGTCATCGTCGTCGGCGTGGACGGCTCCGATTCCTCGCTCCGCGCCGCGGCGTACGCCGGAGGTCTGGCCCGGCGGCAGCACGCGCTGCTCGCCGTGGTGTACGTCCAGCCGGTGATGGCCTCGGGCGCCGCGCTCGGCGCTCCGGTCGCCGAGACCACGGACGAGATCGCCGAGGACCTGGTCGCCCAGATCCGGCACGCGACCGAGCAGAACAAGGGGATATTCGATGTGCGCTGGGAGTTCCACACCTTCCGCGGCGACCCCTACAGCGGGCTGACGAAGGCCGCGGACGAGCTCAAGGCCGACGCGGTGGTCGTCGGCGCCTCGGAGCAGGCCGGGCACCGGATCGTCGGTTCCGTCGCGGTACGGCTGGTCAAGGCGGGGCGGTGGCCGGTGACGGTGGTGCCGTAGGCCCGGGGGTTCATGCCAGGGCTCCGGGTAGCAGCGCATGAACATCCGGGTGAAGTGGGTGCCGTAGTGGATGTACTCGGTGGAGTCCGGGGCGTCCAGGGGGCGGGCCACCGCTCATGATCTGCCGTCAGCGTTTGCCGGACGCGAAGAGGTGAGGCGCATGGCCCGGCTCCGTATGGGCGAGGGGATTCTCCGGCGCAAACCCATCGAACGCATCGAGGAGACGGAGGCAGGCGCGGACACCGGCCTCGAACGGTCGCTCGGCCTGTGACAGCTGACCGCGATAGGCGTAGGCGGCATCTTCGGGGCGGGCATCTTCACCCTGGCCGGGACCGTGGCCACCGGTACGGCGGGGCCCGCAGTCCTCGTCTCCTTCCTCGTGGCCGCTGTCGCGAGCGCCGCGGCCGCGCTGTCGTACGCCGAGTTCGCGGGCTGGTTCATCGGCTGGGACCTGCTGCTGGAGTACGCGGCGATCGTGGCGGTGGTGGCGATCGGCATCTCCGGCTGCTTCAGCTTCCTGGTCGGGGAGATGGGCGCCGATCTGCCGCACTGGATGCTGGGCGCGCCCGGTACCGGCGACGGGCACCGGGGGGACCTGTTCGCCGCGGTGCTGTGTCTGCTGAACCTCGGCATCCGCGACGCGGCCCGCTTCGAGATGGCCGTCATGGTCCTCAAGGTGCTGGTCCGGTGCGGCGAGGGTGTTCTTCGCGGTCTTCGGGTACGACGCGACTACCAGGACATCGACAAGGAGAGCGGGTTCTCCACGGCGTTCAAGTCGGTGGGCCTCGGCGGGCTCGCGGACGTGATCGCGGTGGGCGCGATCATCGGCATCCTCACGGTGATGTTCACGTTCATGCTCGGGGTGACCCGGGTGTGGTTCTCGATGCCCCGGGACGGGCTGCTGCCCCGCTGGTTCGCGAAGACGCACCCGACGCGGCACGGGCCCACGCGCGTGACGCGGATCGTCGGCTTCGCGTCGGCCGCCATCGCCGGGTTCCTGCCGATCGGCGAGGCGGCCGAACTGACCAACATCGGGATCCTGCCGGCCTTCGTGGTGGTGTGCACGGCGGTGATCGTGCAGTGGCAGACCTGGGTGCGGTTCGCCGTGTGGTTCGCGATCGGGTGCGTGATCTATTGCGGGTACTCGTACAAGCGGTCGGCGCCGGCGGAGAGTTGGAGCGAACGCAGGAAGTCCAACACGATCGCGTTGAACTCCTCGGGCTTCTCCAGGTTCGGGAAGTGCGAGGTGCCCTCCACCAGGACCGAGCGGCCGTTCTGCGCGGTGGCGGCGTAGCGTTCGGCGTCGGCGAGCAGGTCCGGCGAGTCGAGCGTGCCGTTGACGGTGAGGACCGGGACGTCGATCTTCGGGACGCGGGCCCAGGTGTCGGTCATGGGGACGTGCCAGTTCTTCTCGCCCACCGTGTGTTTGGCGACGGTGTGCAGGGCCATCTCGCGCAGGTGGTCCAGGATGCGCGGGTCGACCTCGCCGGTCCCGCGGAACGGACCCGCGACGGCCCCGAGGAACACCTTCAGCCAGCCCTCGATGTCGCCCGAGTACAGCATCCGCTGGGATTCGGCCACAGACTTCCGCGTCACCTCATCGGTGTACTCGAAGTCGCTGACGGAGGCCCCGCTCAGGACGATCCCGCGGACCAGTTCCGGATACTCGATCGCCGTGTCACCGGCGACGGCCCCGCCCATCGAGACCCCGACCAGCACCGCGGGGCCCACGTCCAGATGACGCAGCAGGTCGGCGAGGTCGTCGGCCCAGCGGAACGGCTTGCTGGCGTTGGCGGTCCAGCCGTGGCCGCGGATGTCCACGGCGAGGACGCGGTGACCGGCCGCCAGGGCCGGGATCTGGGCCTCGAAGAGGCGGTGGTCGACGTAGCCGGAGTGCAGGAGGACGACGGGGTCGCCGGTGCCGGTGTCGAGGTAGGCGATGTTCCCGTCGGCGGATGCGAAGAAGCTCAGTTCCGAAGCAGCTATCATGACAACCAAGGTGTCATCTCCGGCGGACTTTGACAACCCGGTTGTCATGATGAACCGGTGCATGATGAACGGGTGAACGACATCGACGAGCCACTGCCACCCGACGATCTCGGCCACCGGGTCAGCGAGGTGTTCGATCTGGTCGGCGCGCTCTACCGGCGCGGCCTGCGCACACTGGAGCAGGACGAGGCGGACCGGGGGATGTCCGTCGGCGTGCGCTCCGTCCTCGTCCTGCTGCACAGGTACGGGCCCATGACGGTTCCTCAGATGGCCCGGATCATGGCGCTGACCCGGCAGTTCGTGCAGCGCATGACCAACGACGCGCTGGACCGGGGCTGGGTGGAGGCCACGCCCAACCCCGCCCACCAGCGGTCCTCGCTGATCCGGATCACGGACGAGGGCACGGCCGCCATCACCGCGGCCCTGGCGCGCGAGCACGCCCTGAACCGGCAGGTCGGCGGCGGCGAGCTGACCGACGCCGAACTGCGGGCGTGCGTACGCGTGTTGAAGGAGATGCTGCGGACCTTCGACCACGCGGACGTGGACTGACCTACTGCCCCATCGTGAGCCCGTCCTTCGCCGCGCCCCGGCTCAGCACCACCTCGCGGATCCGGTCGCGGACGCCCTCGACGTCGGCGCCCTGCGCGATCGCCTGGTTGAGGTTCACCACCCGGCCGGCGTCCACGTCGAACATCTGTGGCACGAACTCCGCCTTCGCCACCCGCCAGCGCTCACCCGGCCTGGCGGGCGGGGCGAAGGTGAAGCGGCCGAGGGTGGACTGGTTGCCCCGCGGGTCCTGGGCGCCCTCGTGGTTGAACATCTCACCGGCGATCTGGTCGCCCATGCCGTAGACCACCCAGGTGCCGTTGACCTTCTCGTACGCCTGCGGGACATGCGCGTGGGTGCCGAGGATCAGGTCGACGTCGGGGCGGGTGCCGGTGCGGGCGGCGGTCAGGTCGCGGGCGAGGGCCAGCTGCTGCTCGTCGGGCGCGTCCTGCCATTCGGTGCCCCAGTGCAGGGATACGACGACCACGTCGGCGCCCGCCTTCCGGGCGGCCCGGGCGTCCGCCAGGATCTTGTTCTCGTCCATCAGGTTCACCGCCCAGGGCTGTCCCTGGGGCAGCGGGAAGCCGTTGGTGTCATAGGTGTAGGCGAGGTGGGCGACCTTCGCCGGCCCCGCGCGCAGGACGGTGACCGTGCGCGCCTCGGCCTCGGTACGGGCCGATCCGGCGTGCCGTACGCCCGCCCGGTCCAGGGCGTCGAGGGTGCGGCGGATACCGTCGGCACCGTCGTCGAGGCTGTGGTTGGAGGCGGTGGAGCAGCCGTCGTAACCGGTGACGGCCAGCGCCTTGGCCACCTCGGGCGGGGACTTGAAGGTCGGGTAGCCGGTGTAGTCGCCGTTCGCGCCGTAGACGGTCTCCATGTGACACAGCGCCAGATCGGCGCGGGAGACGACGGAACGGATTCCGGCCAGCATCGGGCGGAAGTCGTAGCCGTCGCCGCCGGCGTCGAAGCGGGCCCGGTCGATGATCGAGCTGTGCGGCAGGACGTCACCGGAGGCGACGAGCGTGAAACCGCGCGGTGCGGCGGACGGGGCCGGGTGCCCGGGTGTCCCGTGGCCGTGCGCCTGGCAGGCGGCTCCTGCGGCGAGCAGGGCCGTGAGGGCCAGGGCAACCTGCCTTCTGCGTGCAATCATCAGCTCACCCCACTGAGGTCATATTTACTGACGAATAGGTATGAGCTTGTCCGTGTCCGCAAACGGCCCGGCCGCCTTCTTGACCCGTCCGGGGCGGACGGAACACCGATCGGGACGCGGAAGGGACCGTTCACCGAACCGTTCGTCGACGCGATCGACCGTCCGCCGCAGATCCTTGTGCGTGCCCTGTCCCCCGGACCCGTGCTGCGGTGCCATACGGCCATGACGGCCGGAACCACCCTCACGAACGGGACGACCGCCGAGCACGAGCTCGCCGCACTGCAGCGGGAGCACGGCCGGCCCCTCTTCGCGCTCCTGCTCCGGCTCAGCGACGGTGACCGGCAACGCGCCGAGGACCTGGTGCAGGAGACCCTCGTGCGCGCCTGGCAGCATCCCGAGGCGTTGCGCGCCGACGACTTCGAGTCCGTACGGCCATGGCTGCTGACCGTGGGGCGGCGGCTCGCGATCGACGCGCGGCGGGCCCGGCAGGCGCGTCCCGCCGAGGTCGGCGACGCGGTCCTGGAGAACGCGCGGGTGTGCGCCGATCACGCCGAACGGGCCGCCGCCGCCCTCGACGTACGCGAGGCTGTGAAGACACTCACTCCCGAGCACCGTGAAGTCCTGGTGCTGGTGTATTTCCAGGGGGCGAGTGTGGCGGAGGCCGCCGAGATCCTGGGGATTCCGCCCGGTACCGTGAAGTCCCGCGCGTACTACGCGCTGCGCGCCCTGCGCCGGGTGCTTCCCGGATACGCGGCCGACCTGCGGTGAAACCAATGGGAAAGTCAAACCTCCGTAAAGCGCCTTGCTGAGGACCCCGGTTGAGTAATCGGCTGTCCTCATCCGTGTTCCGGATGGGGTCCTCAGGCCCGGGGTCGGGCGACGCGCACGCACCGGAGGAAGGCAGGAAGGGATGCTGCACAGAGGTCAAGAGAGCACGGACGGCACCGGCGGCGGGGAACTCGTCGTCCCCATGGCCTGGTTGTACGCCGAGTACATCGCCGACGAGCTGCTGCGCTCCGGCGATCTGATGCCGCCGACGTCCTTCGAGTTCCGGGCCGGGCGGGACGCGCTGGCGCTGACCGTCTTCCTCGCCGACACCGAGGGAGAGCTCTCGGGCATCCAGGTCGTCTCCCAGCTGGAGAACTGGCTGTCCCTGACGGCGTACGACCAGCCCTGGCAGGACTGGGTGTGCGAGCGGATGGCCGCTTTGACCGCCAAGGCGGTCGCCACCGGTGAGCCCGCCGCGGACCTGGAACTCGCGGCGGCGGCCTGGCGCTGGCTGGAGGAGACGGAGCTGCTCGCGCCCGATCTGAACGCCGTGCCGGGCGGCGGTTCCGGGGTCGGTGAGGACGAGGGTCCGAAGGTGTGGACACCCGCGTGGCAGCTCGGTCTGCCGCTCGGGCACCTCGCCATCCACCTTTTCTAGATTCTTTTCGATTCGGACCAATCCGCGGGGCCGACCGCTCCGAATCCCTTGGTCACGATTCTGTGCATGCCTTGAGTGATTCGGCGGGCTGGTGCGTACCGGTGGGAGCAAGGAGTAACCCCACCCACACTCAACGGCACGAGGTTTCCGCATGAGGTCCTTGGAGAGGCATCGCGACGTCGGCGCGTACGCGCTCGGCGTGCTGGACGAGGCGGAGGCCTTCCGCTTCGAGGACCACCTCATGGAGTGCCCCAAGTGCGCGGCACACGTGACCGAGTTCGGTCCTGTGACCCGCCAGATGATGTTGTACCGCCGGGCGACCCCGCGGGCCGTGCACCCCATGGCCCAGCCCGGCCCCCAGCTGCTCAACCGCCTCCTCGGCGAGGTCGCCAGCCGCCACCGGGCGCGCCGCAGGCGGCTGTTGTACGCGGTGGCCGCCTCCGTGGTCCTGACCGTGGGCGGTTCCACCCTCGCGATGACCGCGGCCGGCGACACGGAGCGGACGGCCAGCGTCGAGGCCACCGACGCCCGGTCCGGCGTGTGGGCCCAGGTCACCACCGAGGACGAGGACTGGGGCACCCAGGTGGAGCTCAAGGTCAAGGACGAGTCCGGCCCCCGCGCCTGCCACCTCGTCGCGATCAGCCGCGACGGCAAGGAGGAGACCGTCACCGGCTGGAACGCCGGGCACGCCACCGGCGACGACACCATGATGGGCAGCTCCACCTTCCACGCCGACCAGATCGACCGCTACGAGGTCAGGACGACGGGCGGGGAGCATCTGGTGACACTGGATCCCGGCTGACGGGGTCCGGTCACTTGAGCAGGCGCGACAGCCTCCGGTCCGCCAGCGGCCTGCCGCCCGTCTGGCAGGTGGGGCAGTACTGGAGCGAGGAGTCGCTGAAGGAGACCTCGCGGATGGTGTCCCCGCAGACCGGGCAGGGATCGCCGGTGTGGCCGTGCACCCGCAGGCCGGACTTCTTCTCCGACTTCAGGCGGCCCGCCGCCACCCCCCTCGATCGTTCCACCGCTTCGGTGAGGGTCGTGCGCAGGGCCCGGTAGAGGGTTTCCGTCTCCTCGGGGGTCAGCGATGCCGCCAGTTTGAACGGGGACATGCGTGCCGCGTGCAGGATCTCGTCGCTGTAGGCGTTGCCCACGCCGGCGATGAGACTCTGGTCGCGCAGGGCGCCCTTCAGCTGCCGCCGCTCCCCCTTCAGGAGGGCCGCGAGGCTCGCCCCGTCGAAGTCCTCCGCGAGAGGATCGGGACCCAGCCGGGCGACGCCGGGAACGTCCTGGGGGTCGGCCACCACGTACACCGCGAGGCGCTTCTGCGTGCCCGCCTCCGTGAGGTCGAAGCCCGCGCCGGTCTCCAGCGCCACGCGCAGGGCCAGGGGGCCCTTGCCGGGGCGGGGCGGCCCGTCGGGCAGGCGGTCCTTCCAGTGCAGCCAGCCCGCGCGGGCCAGATGGGTGACGAAGTGCGGGCCGCCGTCCGTCGTGAGGTCGAGGAACTTGCCGTGCCGGTGCACGGCGACCACCTCGCGGCCCTCCAGGGCGGTGAGCGGAGGGTCGTACGTCTTCAGGACGCTGATGGCCACCGGCAGCACGCGCACGATCTCGTGGCCGACCAGGTTCTCGGTGAGGAAGTCCTTGAGCGCTTCCACCTCGGGGAGTTCCGGCATACGTCCAGAGTGCCACCGGGGGCCGCTGTGGTCAGCTCAGGTCCGGTCGGCTCAGGTCCGGTCCCCCACGACGAACTCGCACCACACGCACTTCCCGCCGCCCCGCGCCTCGACCCCCCACACGTCGCTCAGCAGGTCGACCAGGAGCAGACCGCGCCCGGAGACCCCCGACTCGCCCGCCTCCCGGCGCCGGGGCAGGGCGCTGGAGGAGTCCTCGACCTCGACGCGCATCCGCCGGTCGGAGCCGGTCAGGACCCGCAGGGTGACGATCGCGGAGCCCTCGGTGTGCATCAGGGCGTTGGTGATCAGCTCGTCGGCGACCAGTTCGATGTCGTCGGAGCGCTCCCGCGCGCCCCAGGCGCCGACCGCGGCCCGGATCATGTGCCGGGCCTGGGTGAGGGCCTCGGGGTCCCCCGGCGCCACATGCTGCTGGAGGCGGCCGCCGGACTGCGGGGTGTCCAGGTTGCGGCGGCGCAGCAGGAGCAGCGCCACGTCGTCGTCGCCGCGGCGCTCCTCGGCCACGTCGATGAGCCGGTCGGCGAGCTCCCACACGTCGGCGGGGCCGACGGCGATGAGGCTGGTGAGGGTCCGCATGCCGTCGTCGAGGTCGGCGCCGGGCTGTTCGACCAGCCCGTCGGTGCACAGCAGCAGGGTGCCCCCGGGGTCGAGTTCGAGGGTGGAGACCGGGTAGTCGAGCTGCCCGAACTCGGCGGACAGCCCGAGCGGCAGCCCCCCGTCCACGGTCACCCGCCGGCAGCTGCCGTCCGCGAGCCGGACCAGCGGGTCGATGTGGCCCGCCCGGACGACCTGGACGACTCCGGTGGCGAGGTCGGCCTCGGCGTACAGGCAGGTCGCGAAGCGGTCGGTGTCGAGCTCGTGGAGGAACACGGAGGCCCGGGCCATCACCGTGGCCGGGGTGTGGCCCTCGGCGGCGTAGGCCCGCAGCACGATCCGCAGCTGGCCCATGACGGCGGCGGCGTGGGTGTCATGGCCCTGGACGTCACCGATGACGGCACCGACCCGGCCGCCGGGCAGCGGGATCAGGTCGTACCAGTCGCCGCCGATGTCCCGGGCCAGCGCGCCCTCGCCGCTGGCGGCCCGGTAGCGGACGGCGACGTCGGCGCCGGGGACGCTGGGGATGGTGCGCGGCAGCATGGCCTGCTGGAGACCGGTGGCGAGGTCCTTCTCCTGCTCGTAGAGCATGGCCCGCTGGAGGCTCTGGGCGATGCTGCTGCCGAGGGCGATGAGGACGTTGCGGTCCTCGGGGGTGAAGCCGTGGCGGTCGCTGTAGAGCAGGCCCATGGCGCCGATCGGGCGGGCCTCGGCGATCAGCGGGAGGTAGGCGGCGGAGGTGATGTGGAGGCCGGTGATGTGCGGCCACAGGATCGGGTAGCGGTCCGCGAACTCCTCCGGCGACTCGATGAACCGGGGGCTGAGCGTGCGCACGGCCTCGCTCATCGGGTACGGCTCGTCGATCCGGGTGATGTCGGTGCCGGGCACGAAGCTTCCCTCCGGGCCCTCGGCGATCAGCCGGATGCGGCCCGCCTCGACCAGGCCCATGACCAGGCTGGTGGCGCCGAGGTGGGTGAGGCCGTGGGTGTCCTTGAGGACGTCGATGACGTCCTGGACGGTCCGGGCGTGCGCGAGGGCGGCCGTGGTGAGCTGGACGACGTTGGTCTGCCGGCGCCGGGCCTCGTCCAGGGCGGCCTGCTCCCGGCGGGCCTCCAGCTCGCCCATCTCCTGGGTGGCGTCACGGAGGATCCCGATGATCCGGCGCGGGCGTCCGGTCTCGTCCCGGCGGATGTAGCCCTGGGTGTGGGTCCAGCGCAGGGTGCCGTCGCGGCAGCGGATGCGGAAGTAGGTGCCGTAGTTCTCGCTGCCGTCCTTGATCGCCTGGGCGACCAGGGCGTCGAGCCGGTGCGCCTCTGCCGTCGGCACCCGGACGGCGAGGCTCACGGGGTTGCCGTCGTACTCCTCGGGGCGCAGGTCGAAGACCTCGTGGGCCTGGGCGTCCATGTGGAACAGACTGTTGTCCAGGTCCCAGTCGAAGCTGCCCATACGGTTGAGCGCCAGGATCGGATCCGGGTGGGCGGGCCAGTCGTCCGGGAGTGACAGGGCGCTCGCTCCCCGATCAACCATGGGGCCACCTTGCCAGGATTTGCCCGATTCTTCGACCGGGGGGCGGTGCCGGTGCCGGTGGGGCCGGGGGCCCGGCGGGGACCAGTCCCCGTCGTCCTCGGGACGGTCGTACGGGTGCCACCCGGGTCACCGTTGTCCGATCCCCTCCCTTCTGTTACGCAAGCGCGTGGGTAGGTACACGGAGCGTCACGCAGAGGTTCGGGGGACAATGGGAGGCAGGAGAGAACGGCCGTGGACTGGTTCACCGCACCCGACTACTGGCTGAGCCGGCTGGTCTTCCAGCGGGCTCTGGCAGGGCTGTACTTCGTCGCGTTCCTGGCGGCGGCCCTGCAGTTCCGGGCGCTGCTCGGGGAGCGCGGGATGCTGCCGGTCCCCCGTTTCGTGGCGCGGGTGCCGTTCCGGCGGGCGCCGAGCGTCTTCCAACTCCATTACTCGGACCGGTTCTTCGCGCTCTGCGCGTGGACGGGCTGCGCGGTGGCGGTCGCACTGGCGGCGGGCCTCGACTCCCTGCTGCCGCTGTGGGGCGGGATGCTGCTGTGGCTGGTGCCGTGGCTGCTGTATCTGTCGATCGTCAACGTGGGCCAGACCTGGTACGGCTTCGGCTGGGAGTCCCTGCTGCTGGAGGTCGGCTTCCTCGCGGTGTTCCTCGGCAACGACGAAGTGGCCCCGCCCGTCCTGGTGTTGTTCCTGCTGCGCTGGATCCTGTTCCGGGTCGAGTTCGGCGCCGGACTGATCAAGATGCGCGGCGACGCCTGCTGGCGCAAGCTCACCTGCCTGGACCACCATCACGAGACACAGCCGATGCCCGGGCCGCTGAGCTGGTACTTCCACCATCTGCCGAAGCCGCTGCACCGGGTCGAGGTGGCCGCGAACCATGTCACCCAACTAGCTGTGCCCTTCCTCCTGTTCACCCCGCAGCCGATCGCGACGGCCGCCGCGTCCCTGATGATCGTGACCCAGCTGTGGCTGGTGCTCTCCGGCAACTTCGCCTGGCTGAACTGGATCACGATCGTGCTGGCGTCGTCGGCGCTGGAACTCCCGGGAGACGCGCCCGACCTGCCCGCCACCCCGCTCTGGTACGAGGTCGTGGTCCTCGCCGTCGCCGCGCTGCTCCTCGGCCTGAGCTACCACCCGGTCCGCAACATGCTCTCGCGCCGCCAGATCATGAACCGCTCCTTCGACCCGCTCCATCTCGTCAACACCTACGGCGCGTTCGGCAGCGTCAGCCGGATCCGCTACGAGGTGGTGGTCGAGGGCACGGCGGCCGACGTTCCGCGCAGGGACTCCGAGTGGAGGGAGTACGAGTTCAAGGGCAAGCCGGGCGATCCACGGCGCTGGCCGCGCCAGTTCGCGCCCTACCACCTGCGTCTGGACTGGATGATGTGGTTCGCCGCGCTGTCCCCGGCGTACGCCGAGTCGTGGTTCGGCACCCTGGTCGAACGGCTCCTGGAGAACGACCCCGCCACACTGCGGCTGTTGCGCCGCTCCCCGTTCCCGGCGGACGCCCCGCCCCGCTACGTCCGCGCCCGGCTGTTCCGGTACCGGTACACGACGTGGCGCGAGCTGCGGGAGACGGGGGCGTGCTGGGAGCGGACATATGTGCGGGAATTCCTGCCACCGACACGGCTGGCGGAAGCCGTGCGGCGTTAGAACGGGTCGGCGTACGGACGGTTCCGCACCCGCTCGTGGATCTCACGCAGCCACTCCTCGCGTACCGCGGGCAGCCGGGCCAGGGTGCGGAGGAACACCCCCCAGTCGGGCCGGAACAGGCTGTGGGGGCGCGGCGGCAGCGGATCGTCACGCAAGACTCCGCCGGGCATTCGCCCTGCCACGGGCATGGACAACAAGTGCCGGTCCGGGTAAGCCAGTTGCACCCAGATGTCCGCGGCCACCGGTACGGCGACGGTGCCGGGCGACGGCCAGGTTCTGCCCGTCCGCGGGTGCGTGGGCACCAGCGCGATGTCGGCGGTGGGGGCGGGCAGGGACGGGCCGGCGAGCGCCGCCGTCCTGGCCGGCCGCCGCGCCGGAAGCAGGGTGTCGAGCGCGTGGCGGAAGACGTCCGCGACAGGTCCGTCGGGTACCGCCACGGAGGCGCCGTCCGAGGCGGCCAGCAGGTGGGCCAGTGAGACTCCGGCCGCCGCCGCCCAGCGCGGACTCCAGCCTCCGGCCTGGTCGACCGGCGGCTCCGTCTCCCGCCGCTCCGCCCAGTCCTGCCAGGACTCCGCCTCCGGAGCGCTGTCCTCGGCGCGGACACCGCGCACGGCGTCGGGATCGAACCGGACCGACTGCCAGTACGAGCAGTCGTCGATACGCGTGGCCACCGCCTGCCCGCACCTCCCGCACGCCAGGTTCGGGCCGTCCCTGCCGTCCAGTCCGCAGCAGAACCCGCCGGACCGCTCCGGGATCACAACCGTGCCTCGTGTGTCGCCCGGCGCGACGAAGACCGCCCCGGGTGCCCCGTAGGACAGTGCGAAGACCGGCGCGTACACGCCTCGCTTCTCCGCCTCGGCCGCCCCGGTCTCGTCCCAGCGCCGCCACGGCGGCCCCGAGGGTTCCGGGTCCACGGCGTAGGTGCCGGCGTCCATGAGCACCGGGAGCAGGGTCCCGTTCCCCCATGTCTGGTGGACCTCGGCGGGCAGCGCGACCCGCGACACCTCTGCGGTCAGCACGGCGTCGCAGCCCGCGCACACGAACACGGCCAAGCATCCTCCCACCCCTGGACCTCACGGGATTGTCCCGGCCGGGGGGTCGGCGGCCAACTGCTTTTCCGTGCGGCTACGCCCCGGGTGCGGTGAGCCCGTAGACCCGGTCGGCGGTGGCCCCGAAGACCTGGGCGTGGACGGACACGGGTACCAGCCGGCGTGCGGTGTCGAGTACTTCCTCGTAGGTCGCGGCGAGCGTGCACACCGGCCAGTCCGAGCCGAACATCAGGCGGTCCGGCCCGAAGGCGTCGAGGACCGTGTCCGCGTAGGGGCGCAGGTCGTCGATGGTCCAGGACACGGGGTCGGCCTCGGTGACCATGCCGGAGAGTTTGCAGACGGTGTTGGGGAGGCCGGCGAGGGCACGGACATCGGTCGCCCAGGGTTCCAGGGTGCCGGAGGCGATGGGGGGCTTGCCCAGGTGGTCGAGGACGAAGGTGAGGTGCGGGAGCGACTCGGCCGCCTTCACGCAGGCGGGAAGTTGGTGCGGGAGGACCACCAGGTCGTGGACCAGGCCGGCGTCCGCCACCGCGGCCAGGCCCCGGCGTACGTCAGGGCGCAGCAGCCACTCGGGATCGGGCTCGCCCTGGACCTGGTGGCGGATGCCCTTGAGGTAGGTACCGCCGGGGAGTTGCCGCAGCCGACCCAGCTCGTCGGCGATGTCGGGACGGGTCAGGTCGGTCCAGCCGACGACGCCCGCGATCAGCTCGTGCGCGGCCGCGAGGGCGAGGAACTCCGGGGTCTCCTCGGGAACGGTGACCGTCTGGACCAGGACCGTGCGGTGGACGCCGGCCGCGCGGGCCTCGGGTGCGAGGTCCGCCACGGAGAAGTTCCGCCGCAGCGGGCTGCCCGGGGCGATCCAGTCCTGGTCCCGCACCGACAGGTCCCACACGTGGTGGTGCGCGTCGACCACCGTCACGGCAGCTCCCACACGACGGGCAGGCCGGCGTCGGCGCCCTCGTCGGAGTAGTCGTGCACCACGTCGAGGAGTTCGGCCATGCGGGCCTGCCAGGTGACGTTCACCGGGAGTTTCTCCAGTTCGGCGAGGAGGCGGCCGTAGTCCTCGCACTCCAGGACGTGGAAGAGGTCGGTGCCGCTGCGCCAGATCGTCCAGGAGGTGGCCCCGGCGGCGCGGATCGCGTCGGTGAGTTCGACGGGGACCTCGCGGTGGGCGGCCTCGTACGCGTCGACGCGGTCCGCGCGGACCTTGGTGTGCAGGGCCACTCTCATGACGGCTCCTCGGTGGTCAGCAGACCGGTGTCGCGCAGCTCCTGCCAGAACGCCGGGGGCACCGGCGTCGCGAACTGCTCGGCGGCGTCCCGGACTTCGGCCGCCGAGCGCGCTCCCACCAGGACACTGGCCACTGCGGGGTGGGCCGCGCAGAAGGCCAGGGCGGCGGCCCGCAGGGTGATGCCGTGCCGCTCGGCGATCTCCTTCATGCGCAGGGCCCGGTCGAGCAGGTCGCCCGGGGCCTGCGCGTAGTTGTACGTCGATCCCGGCCCCGGGTCCGCCAGCAGACCGGAGTTGAAGGCGCCGCCGATGACCACGGAGACGCCCCGCTCCACGGCGGCGGGCAGCAGTTCGGTGAGGGCGCTCTGGTCGAGCAGGGTGTAGCGCCCGGCGCACAGCACCACGTCGACGTCGGTCTCCCGGACGAAGCGGGTGAGCATCCCGGCCTGGTTCATGCCGGCGCCGATCGCCCCCACGACTCCCTCCGCGCGGAGCTTCTCCAGGGCCGGATAGCCCTCGCGGAAGGCCTCTTCGGCGTGGTCGTCGGGGTCGTGCAGGTAGACGACGTCCACGCGGTCGAGGCCGAGCCGTTCGAGGCTCGCCTCCAGGGTGCGGCGTACGCCGTCCGCGCTGAAGTCCCAGACGCGGCGCCGGGTGGCGGGGACGGCGAAGCCGTTCGCGAGGTCGTCGCCACCGTCCGTGGACGGCTCCAGGCGTCGGCCGACCTTCGTGGAGAGCGTGAACTCCGAGCGCGGAAACGTACGCAGAGCCTCCCCCAGCCTGCGCTCCGCGAGGCCCAGTCCGTAGTGCGGGGCGGTGTCGAAGTAGCGGATGCCGCTCTGCCAGGCGGCATCGACCGCTTCGTGCGCCTGCTCGTCGCTCACCTCGTGGAAGAGGTTGCCGATGACGGCGCCGCCGAAGGCCAGCCGGCTGACCGGGACCCCGCTGCGGCCCAGGGTGTTCACTGGCCCACCGGCCTCAGGCGCAGGCCCTGCATGCCGCCGTCGACGGCGAGGGAGGTGCCGGTCGTGGCGCCGGAGAGCGGGCTCGCCAGGTAGGCGATGGCACCGGCGACCTCGTCCGCGGAGACGAGTCGGCCCGTGGGCTGGCGGGCTTCCAGCGCGGCGCGTTCGGCGGCCGGGTCGGGGGCCTTGGCGAGGAGGCGCCCGATCCACGGCGTGTCCGCGGTACCGGGGTTGACGCAGTTCACGCGGATGCCCTCGCGGACGTGGTCGGCGGCCATGGCGAGGGTCAGGGAGTACACGGCCCCCTTGGTCGCGCTGTACAGGGCCCGCTGCGGGAGCCCCGCGGTGGCGGCGATGGAGGAGGTGTTCACGATCGCCGCGTGGGCGGACTCGCGCAGATGGGGCAGGGCGGCGCGGGCCACCCGGACCATGCCGACGACGTTGACGTCCAGGACGCGGTGCCATTCGTCGTCGTCGTTGTCCGCGACGGTGCCCTGGGCGCCGATGCCCGCGTTGTTGACCACGATGTCGAGTCCGCCGAGGTCGGCGGCGGCAGCGGCGACGGCCTCGCGGACGGAGGCGTCGTCGGTGACGTCGGCGCGGTAGGCGAGCAGGGGCTTCTCGACCGAGGAGGGGTCCAGGTCGAGGACGGCGACCTGGGCCCCGCGCGAGACTAGGAGTTCGGCGGTGGCCCGGCCGATGCCGGAGGCGCCGCCGGTCACCAGAGCCTTGAGTCCCTCGAAGTCGCTCATGCCGCCTGCCCCTTCTTCTGTGCGTCGTCGGCGAGGTCTTCTGCCCAGAAGGCCCCGTCCGGGAACGTGTACCGCGCGATCGACTCCGGGCGCATCGCCGCCGAGAATCCCGGCGCGGTGGGTGCCGTGTAGTGGCCCTCGCGGATCACCACGGGATCCAGGAAGTGGTCGTGCAGATGGTCGACGTACTCGATGACCCGGTCCTCGGTGGTGCCGGTGACGGCCACGTAGTCGAACATCGACAGGTGCTGGACGAGTTCGCACAGGCCCACCCCGCCCGCGTGCGGGCAGACCGGCACACCGAACTTGGCGGCGAGCAGGAGGATGGCGAGGTTCTCGTTGACCCCGCCGACGCGGGCCGCGTCGATCTGCACCACGTCCAGGGCGCCCGCCTGGAGGAGCTGCTTGAAGACGACCCGGTTCTGGACGTGCTCGCCGGTGGCCACCTTCACCGGGGCGACCGCCTCGCGGATCGCGGCGTGGCCGAGGATGTCGTCGGGGCTGGTGGGCTCCTCGATCCAGTACGGGTCGAACTCGGCGAGCGCCTTGGTCCAGCGGATCGCCTCCTCGACGTCCCAGCGCTGGTTGGCGTCGATCGCCATGCGGATGCCGGGGCCGACGACCCGGCGGGCGACGCGGCAGCGCCGTATGTCGTCCTCCAGGTCGGCGCCGACCTTGAGCTTGATCTGCCGGAAGCCGTCGGCGACGGCCTCGGCGGCGAGCCGGGTGAGCTTCTCGTCGTCGTAGCCGAGCCAGCCGGCGGAGGTGGTGTAGGCGGGGTAGCCGCGCTCCTGGAGCCGCTCGGCGCGCTCCCGCGAGCCCGCACGGCCGCGCCGCAGGATCTCCAGTGCCTCCTCGGGGGTCAGCGCGTCCGTGAGGTAGCGGAAGTCGATCTGGCCTACCAGCCACTCGGGGTCGCCCTCGGCCAGCAGCCGCCACAGCGGCTTGTCCGCGCGCTTGGCGGCCAGGTCCCACACGGCGTTGACGACCGCGCCGATCGCCATGTGCATCACGCCCTTCTCGGGGCCGAGCCAGCGCAGCTGGCTGTCGCCGATCAGGTCGCGGTTCAACGTCCCCGGGTCCGCGCACAGTTCGTCGACGGACCGCCCCACCACATGCCCGCGCAGCGCCTCGATCGCGGCGACCTGGACCTCGTTGCCCCGCCCGATGGTGAAGGTGAATCCGTGCCCCTCGTGCCCGTCGGCCGCGTCCGTGCGCAGCACGACATAGGCAGCCGAGTAGTCGGGGTCCGGGTTCATCGCGTCGGAGCCGTCGAGCTCGCGCGAGGTGGGGAAGCGGATGTCGTAGGTGTCGACCGCGGTGACGCGGGCGGGGGTCGAGGACACGGAAGGCCTTTCGGTAGGGGACGGGACGGGCGGACTCAGTCCTGGGCACGTCCCGTCGTCACACGGGCGATCATGAGGGCGACCAGGATGATTCCGCCGTAGATGGCCTGGATCCAGAAGGACGGCACCTGGGCGAGCGTGAGCAGGTTCTGTACGACTCCCAGCAGGAGTACGCCGGTCAGGGCGCCGAACATGGTGCCCTTGCCGCCGTCGAGGCTGATGCCGCCGATGACCGCGGCCGCGAACACCGTGAAGATCATGTTCTGGCCCTGGTTGGCGCTGATCGCGCCGACGTAGCCGGTCTGCATGATGCCGCCGACGGAGGCGAGGACACCGGCCACGACGAACACCCCGAGCATGACGCGCTCGACGCGGATGCCTGCGGCGCGGGCCGCGTCGGGGTTGCCGCCGATGGCGTACAGGGAGCGGCCGACGCGGTGGTACTTCAGGACGAACCCGGTGACGGCGAAGGCGACGGCGGCGAGCCAGACGGACATCGGGATGTTCAGGGAGGTGGTCGTGGCCAGGGAGTAGAAGCTGTCCGGCATGCCGAAGAGGGTCTTGCCCTTGGTGGCGCCGACGAGCAGTCCGCGCAGCACGATCAGCATCGCGAGCGTCACGATGAACGCGTTCAGTTTGAACTTGACGACCAGGATGCCGTTGAAGGCGCCGACCGCCGCGCCGACCACGAGGATCGCCAGCATGGCGAGGACGGCCGGGAACTCGGTCCCCCAGCCGGACTGCGCGGCGGGCAGGACGAGAAGGGCTCCCACGGCGGGGGCGATGCCGACGACCGACTCCAGGGAGAGGTCGAACTTGCCGGTGATGAGGACCAGCGACTCGGCCAGCACGACCATCGCGAGGGCGGCCGAGGCGCCGAGGATGGAGATCAGGTTGCGCTCGGTGAGGAACGAGTCGTTGACGAACGCGCCGAGCACCATGAGCAGCAACAGGGCGGGCACGAGGGCGAGTTCGCGGGCGCGGCGCAGCAGGACCGTCCGGGCCGCCCGCGCCTCGGGCACCCGCACCTGCTTCACGGGCGGAGCCTGGGTGTCAGCCATGGTGGTCCACTCCTTCGATGGAGGCGATCAGCTCGTGGTCGCGCCAGCCGGCCGGGTGCTCGGCGACCACGCGGCCGTGGAAGAGGACGAGGACGCGGTCGCAGCGGCGCAGGTCGTCGAGTTCGTCGGAGACGACGAGGACCGCGGTGCCGTCCTCGCGGGCGGTGTCCACGCGGGAGAGCAGGGATTCCTTGGACTTCACGTCGACGCCCGCGGTGGGGTTGATGAGGACGAGCAGACGGGGGTCGGAGGCGAGGGCGCGCGCCATGACGACCTTCTGCGCGTTGCCTCCGGACAGATCGGAGACGGGCTGGTCGGGGCCCTCGGTGTGGATGTCGAGGCGGTCGATCAGCTCGGTGGCGAAACCGCGCTTGCGGTCGGTGCCGACGAACCCGTACCGGCCGAGCCGGTCGAGGACGCTGAGGGTGGCGTTGTCGCCGATGGTCATGCCGAGGACCAGGCCCTGGGCGTGCCGGTCGCGCGGCACGAAGCCGACGCCGGCCGCCAACGAGGCTTTCACGTCGCCGAACGGCAGGGGCGTGCCGTCGAGTCGGGCCGTTCCGCCGGTCGGGGTGTGCAGTCCCGTGAACGTCTCGGCGAGCTCGATCTTGCCGCTGCCGCTGATGCCGGCGAGTCCGACGACCTCCCCGCGGCGCACGGTGAGGTCGATGTCCTCGTAGGCGCCGGAGGTGAGACCGCGGGCGTCGAGGAGGACCGGGGCGCCGTCCTCGACACCCCTGATGTCCACGGCCTGTTCGGTGACGGTCTCGCCCGCCATGGCCTCGATCAGGGCCGCCCGGGGCATGTCGGCGACCGGGGCGGTGGTGATCCAGCGGGCGTCCCTGAGGACCGTCACCGTCTGGCAGACCTCGTACACCTCCTGGAGGTGGTGGGAGATGAACAGGAAGGTGACACCGGAGTCCTGGAGCGCCCGCATCCGGCCGAAGAGCCGCTCGATCTCCCGCTTGTCGAGCTGCGCCGTCGGCTCGTCGAGGACGATGAAGCGGGCGCCGAAGCTCAACGCCCGTGCGATCTCCACCATTTGGCGGTCCTCGACCTTGAGGTCGGCGGTGCGCGCCTCCGGGTCGACGCGCACGTCCCAGGTGTCGAGGAGTTCGGCGGCCTCCTTCCTCAGCCTGCGCCAGCTGATGAAGCCCTTCTCCAACGGCTGCCGGTTGATGAAGAGGTTCTCGGCGACCGTCAGCTCGGGTACGACGGTGGGCTTCTGGTAGACGCAGGCGACCTTGCGGCGCCAGGCGTCCCGGTCGGTGAGCGGGGGCGCGGGCTCGCCGTCGAAGCGGACGGTGCCCTCGTCGGGGGCCTGGAGGCCGGTGAGGATCGTGACGAGGGTGGACTTGCCCGCGCCGTTGCGGCCGACGAGCGCGTGGGACTCGCCGGACAGGACGGTGAGCCGCCCGTCGGCGAGGGCGGTCGTGGGGCCGTACCGCTTGACGACCCCGTGGGCTTCGACGAGTGGGGTGCTCATTTGACCGTGTTGCCCCACAGCTTGGGGTCGTCGACGTTGTCCTTGGTGACCAGGGGCGCGGGCAGCTGGTCCTCCAGGATCCCGCTGGACAGCTTGACGATCGTGGAGTCGTGGTCGGTCGGGCCGGGCTTGAAGGTCTTCCCCTCCATGGCGGCCTTGATGTAGTACATGCCGTACTTGGCGTACAGGTCGGCGGGCTGGGAGACGGTGGCGTCGATCTCGCCCTTGCGGATGGCGTCGTACTCCTGCGGGATGCCGTCGTTGGAGACGATGGCGATGTGGCCCGCGGTGCCCGCCTTCTTCAGCATCCCCTTGGACTTGAGGGTCTGCAGGGTCGGGGCGAGGTAGACGCCGCCGGCCTGCATGTAGATGCCCTTGATGTCGGGGTTGGCGTTCAGGAGGGTGCCCAGCTGGGAGGCGGCCGTGTCGGACTCCCACTTGGCGGGGATCTCCAGGACCTTCAGCTTCGGGAAGTTCTTCTTCACGCAGGCCCGGAACGCCTCGGAGCGGTCGCGGCCGTTGACGGAGGCGAGGTCGCCCATGATCTGCACGACCTTGCCGGAGGTGATGTGCTCCCCGAGGTACTGGCAGGCCTTCTCGCCGTACGAGACGTTGTCGGCCCGTACGACCATGGCGACCTTGCCCTTGTCGGGGGCCACGTCGACGGCGACGACCGGGACGCCCTTGCGTTCGGCCTGGTCGAGGCCGGCCTCGATGGCGGCGCTGTCGAGGGGGGCGACGACCAGGCCCTTCACACCCTGGTTCAGCTCGTTGTTGATGTCGGTGATCTGCTGGGAGGGATCGCTGTTGGAGTTGACCGTCTTCAGCGTGTCCACCCCCTCGGACTTGGCCATCTTGGGCACGTAGTCGTTGTACGACTGCCAGAACGGCGAGGTCAGCAGCGGCAGGATCACACCCACCTTGCCGGTCCCGTCGCCTCCCGCACTGCCGGCGCTGCCGGTGTCCTTGGTGCTGCCGCACGCGGCGAGCACGAGCGAGGCGCTCGCGGCCGCGGCCACCGCGCCGATGATCCTTCTGTTCCGCTTCCCCACTGCTGTCCTGCCGGGCATCTGGCGGCTCCTCGTTGAGCGTGCTTCGCGTGGTCGAACATGAGCGTGTTCGAGCAGATGACGGCATACTTATCAGACCACTCGCCCTTGGCAATACCCTTCGGCGGCATATTTTCTCGACTTCCGGCCATAGTGGTCCGACCACATCGGCGGCTAGACTTCGGCGCACCTGGTGGGTGGCACCCGGTGAGCGGAGGAGTGGCGTGGACCAGACAGCCCCGCAGAAGGGCACCGTGACGCAGCGCGCCATCGAGCAGATCAAGGCGATGATCGGCGAGGGCCGCCTGGAGCCGGGCCAGCGGCTGCCGACCGAGCGTGATCTGGCGGTGCAGCTGGGCATCTCCCGCAGTTCGATGCGGGAGGCGATCCGCGCGCTGACGGTGCTGGGCGTGCTGGAGGCGCGGCACGGCTCCGGGATCTACGTCACCCAGCTGGACGCCGGCGACCTGCTGGAGACCTTCGGTGTGGTGGCCGACCTGTCCCGGGGCCCGCAGCTGGTGGAACTCCTGGAGGTACGCCGCATCCTGGAGTCGACGGCGACCGCGCTGGCCGCCGCCCGGATCACGCCGGACCAGCTGGCCGAGGTCGAGAAACACCTCACGGCGATGAACGCCACCGACGACCCGGAGGAGATCCTCGCCCACGACCTGGCCTTCCACCGCGAGATCGCTGTGGCGGCCGGGAACGACACGATGGCGGCGATCCTGGAGGGCCTGTCGTCCCGCACCTTCCGGGCCCGGGTCTGGCGCGGCTACCAGGAGGAGGGCGCGTTCGAACGAACGCGGCGCGAACACGCCGCGATCCACCGGGCCCTGGTCGCCCACGACCCGGAGGCGGCCCGGGCCGCGGCGGCCGCGCATGTCGGCGAGGTGGAGGAGTGGCTGCGGGCACAGCTCGGGGCCTGAACGAGGGGGAGGTCCGGGTGGAGCTGTGCAGGCCGGTGGCTGCCGAGCGGCCACCAGATCGACGACGTCCTGGTGGCCACCCGCTCCTCAGACCTCGGAGCGGTACAGCCCGAACTCCCCCACCCGTACCGCGCTTCGGGACCGTGTCACCCGCAACCGCCATCTCCGCGCCCGTACCGGCGCCGACAGCAGCAGGATGCGGCTCGCGCCGATGGTGCCGGCGCCCGTGACCTCGGTCCAGGCGCCGTCGCGGAAGGCCTCGACGACGAAGCTCTCCACCTGCTGACCGTGCCGGATGTCCTCGGCGAGGCGGATGCGGTCCACCTCCCGCTCGCGGCCCAGGTCCAGCGTGACGCGGTCCGATGCCGTGGTCCTGCGCGCGCCCTGTGCCAGATCGCGGGGCAGCTCGCGCTCGATCCGCTCACGGAACTCGCGCAGCCGGACGACGTCCGTGCCGTGCAGCAGACCGTCGGTGTCCGGCGGAACGTTCAGGAGCAGCACCGCGTTGCGGCCCACGGAACCGAAGAAGATCTCCGTCAGGTAGTCGACGGACTTGGGCTGTTGGTCCGCGTGGTAGAACCAGCCGTCGCGGAGGGAGACATCGCACTCGGCGGGCCACCACTGGAGGTAGTCCGTGACCGGCTGCGCCTTCACCAGGGCCGCCCGGCTGCCCTCGTCCGGGGTGTCGTAGGACAGCGCCCAGTCGGTGCGGCCGTACTGGTTCTCCTTGACCGGGACGACGCTCCACTCGTCCTCGCGCGCGATGCCGCTCTCGTTGCCGACCCAGCGCAGGTCGGGGCCGGTGACGGCGATCGCGGCGGCCGGGGCGAGGGCGCGGACCAGGGTGTACCAGCTGTCCCAGTCGTAGCTCTCCACCTTGTCGGGCGGGATGTGCCCCTGGGCGCCGTCGAACCACACCTCGTCCACGGGCCCGTACTCGGTGAGCACCTCGTACAGCGTGTTGAGCATGTGGGCGCCGTAGTCGGTCGCGGGGAGGGTGTAGAAGCGGTCCGGGGAGCGGTCGTCGCCCTCGACCAGGGTGGGCACGGTGCGCTCGGAGCGGGCGCTGCCGTTGGCGTAGACGCCGTGCAGGTACTGGTTCTCGTCGGCGGGTGAGAGGTAGACGCCGACCTTGAGGCCGTGCCGGCGCATGGAGTCGGCGAAGGAGCGCAGTACGTCGCCCTGTCCGTCGCGCCAACTGCTGGACGCCACGGTGTGGCCGGTGTAGCGGGAGGGGTAGAGGACGAAGCCGTCGTGGTGCTTGACGGTGAGGATGGCCAGTTTGAAGCCGCCGTCCTTCAGGGCGGCCGCCCACTGGTCGGTGTCGAGGCGGGCCGGCTGGAAGACATTCGGGTCCTCGTCGCCGGTGCCCCACTCCAGGCCGGTGAAGGTGTTGACGCCGAAGTGCAGGAAGGCGGTGCGTTCCAGGCTCTGCCAGGCGATCTGCCGTGCGGTGGGCCGGACTTGGGACGCCTTGCGGACGAGGGCGGCCTCGGTGTCGTCCGGTGAGACGGGGATGCGGTAGCGGGGGTCACCGCCCGAGGCCGCCGCCGGCCCCGGAATGCCGGTCACGGCGAGGCCGGCGGCCGCGGTGACGAAGAGGCGTCTGGAGACAGTCATGGGGGCTCCTCAGCTCACGTGCCAGACCGTGGGGGTGTGCTGGTCGGCCGGGTACTGCACGATCCGGCCGTCGTCCGTGACGGTGAGCGCCATCCGCGTGATCGCGTTGACGAGCCGGTAGCCGCGCCCCGCGGGCTCCAGCACCCAGCGCTGCAAGGTGCTCGTCGCGTCGCAGGTGTCCCAGCTCGCCTCGACTCCGGGCTGAAGCGGCACGTTGAGGGTGAGCTTGCCGCCGCTGACCGCGAGGCAGCCCGCCGCCGACCGGAGGGTCGCGTAACCGTCCGGCGTGCGCTGCACCGAGGCCGTGAAGGACCGCCCGAAGGTGTACGTGCCGTCCGCGACCGGCACCCGGGTCAGGTCACGCCATCCGGGTGCGTGCCCGACTGCCGTACCGCGTGCCACGAACTGCGCGTAGGTGGCGTCGGGGTGCGGGTCGCCCCAGGTGGCCTGGGCGACGTGGCGCAGCGCGGGCCAGAGGCGGACGGCGACCTCGTTCTCGGTCTCCCCGCGTCCGTTGTCCGGCCACAGGCTGATCTTGGCGCCGGTGACGCCCTTCGGGGAGGTCAGCTTCTCGCCCTCGAAGCTGCGCGGGTCCCAGCTCTGGTCGTAGAGCGACTCGGTGTCGCTGTGGAAGCCGCCGCGGATCAGGTAGAGCGAATAGGCGGCGTTCATCACCGAGTAGCCCTGTGCGATGAGCTGACTGGGCTTGACCGCCACGTCCAGCCAGTGCTCGACCGTGGTGTCCTTCTCGACCGGCACGGTGTTGGCCCCGGTCAGCCCGTCGTTCCAGATGCGCAGCCGCACGCCCTTGCCCGCCGCGTAGTCGTGCACGCGGTTGACGAAGTCGACGAAGGCGTCCTGCGGGGCCGCGCCCGAACCGTACTTCTCCTGGGCGTACTTCAGGATCTGCGGGTACTTCGCGAAGTCGGAGCCGAGCATGTACTCGTCGGCGCCCATGTGCCAGGACGTCGAGGTGAAGACCTGGGCGTACTCGTCCATCAGGCTCTTGTAGTAGTCGAAGGAGGCCTGCTGGGTGATGTCGAGCCGGGAGGGCTGCCTGGTGCCGTCGGAGTCGGTGAGCTGGAGGTCCGGGCGGTTCTCGATCCAGGGGTCGATGTGTCCTGGGGAGTTGATCTCGGGGATGATCTCGACGTGGTACTTGTCGCCGAGGGCGACGAGCTGCCGTATCTCGTCCTTGGTGTAGTAGCCCCAGGTGTTGGCCTCGGGGTGGGCGTCGCTCTTGACCTTCAGCTCCACGAGCAGCTGGTTGAGCTTGTTGTAGGCCATCTCGCGGACGAGGTTCTCCAGCCACGGCAGCGAGATGTGGATGTAGCAGGCGCACACGCCGACACCCCGCTCCTTGTAGCGGGGCACGTCGACCGTGCGTCCGGCGGGGATCCGGTCGCCCTGCGCGAGGAGCTGGAGCAGGGTCCGGGTGCCGTAGAAGGCGCCGGTCTCGGTCGCTCCGGTGATCGACAGGCTGCCGCCGGAACGGAGTTCGTAGCCCTCGGCGCCGAGGGAGGTCCGGGACGGCTCGACGTTGATAACGATGTCACCGGTCCTGGCTCCTCCCCGTACGACAGGGACCGAGCCGTGGCCGGATGTGCGCAGATCACCGGCCAGCGTGTCGGCGACCCGGCGTTCGGCCGCGCCGTCCGCGACCAGGCGGGCCCCGGGCCGGTAGACGTAGGCCCCCGGCGCGGGGGTCCACCGGGTCAGGGCAGGCACCGTGACCGGCGCCCCCTCCTCGGACCGGGCGACCGCCGGGACGGGTGCCAGGAGCAGCGTCAGCAGCGTCACGACGGCGGCGAATCTCAGCCGTTTCCTCATGAGCGACTCCCTATTCATCGGGTGGCTGATAATTGAGGCCACCAGAAGAGCTGTCAACGGGGCTGAATCGGCCCTGAGTTGAGCCAGAGATCGGATGACCTGCTGGTCGGCGCTCCTCACCCGGCCTCATCCGCCGCGAAAAGTCCAAGAGGACCGGCCCGAATGTCCAAGCGCGAGCGCTCTCGACGTGACGTCCGCCTCCGGGCAGAGTTCTCCTTACGTACTCGCGAGTAGCCCCGAGGAGCGCATGTGACCAGCTGGGTCGGCCGTACGGCCGCCGAGATCGCCGCCGCCGTCCGCGAGAAGCGGGCCACGCCCCGTGAGGTGGTGGCCGAGCACCTGGCCAGGATCGAGAAGCTGGACAGGCGTGTCGGGGCGTTCCGGCTGGTGCGGGCCGAGGCGGCACTGGCGGAGGCCGACGAGGTGGGCTCCCGGGGCGACCTCGGCGAACTCCCCCTGGCCGGTGTGCCCGTGGCGGTCAAGGACAACCTCGCCGTGCGCGGTGAGACCAACCGTGTCGGCTCCGCCGCGACCCCGGACACTCCCGCCGCGGCCGACCATGAGGTAGTGGCCCGGCTGCGGGCCGCGGGCGCGGTGGTCGTGGGGCTGACGAACGTTCCGGAGCTGTGCGTCTTCGGCACCACGGAGGGCGTGCACGGCACCTCCCGCAACCCCTGGGACACCTCGCGCACCGCGGGCGGCTCGTCCGGTGGCAGCGCGGCCGCGGTCGCCGCGGGCCTGGTCCCGGTCGCCCTCGGCAACGACGGCATGGGCTCCCTGCGCATCCCCGCCGCCAACTGCGGGCTGGTCACGCTGAAGCCCGGGTCGGGGGTGGTGCCGGCCGGCATCAGCGACGGCGACTGGTTCGGCATGTCCGAGAACGGCCCCCTCGCGACCACGGTGGAGGACGCCCGCCTGCTGCTTTCGGTCATCGCCGGCACCGAGTTCGTACGACGGGACGCGCCCGCCACGCTCGACGTCGCCGTGTCCCTGCGCAGCCCCCTCGCCGGGGTCTCCGTCAGCGCGCCGTACACCAACGCGGTCCGGGAGGCGGCCGGGCTGCTGATCAAGGCGGGGCATCAGGTGCGGCGCGCCGATCCGCCGTACCCGCTCTCGCTGGGCATGACCTCGCTGGCCACCTGGACGGCGGGGACGTCCGTGGACGCCCAGGGGCTCGACCCGCGGCTGCTGGCCCGGCGCACCCGGGTGCACGCGGCGATCGGCCGGCGCTTCGTCAAGGGTGTGCGGAAGGGCAGGGCCCGGCAGGAACTGCGTGCACGCCTGGAGCCGTTCTTCGCCGAGCACGACGTGCTGCTGATGCCGGCCCTGGCCCGGCGATCCCCCAAGGCCGAGGCCTGGCACGAGCGGGGCTGGCTGCGCAACGTCCTGGTCAACACCGCCTACTCGCCGCTGACCCCGCCGTGGAACCTCACCGGCTGGCCGGCCATGTCGGTCCCGCTCGGCACTCTGCCCTCGGGCGCCCCCACCGCCGTTCAGCTGGTGGCACGGCCCGGTTCGGAGACGGTGCTGCTGGAGGTCGCGGAGGAACTGGAGCGACGGCAGCCGTGGCGGCGGACGGCGCCGCTCGACTGAGCGCCTGTGATCACAGGGCCTTGTACATGATGTGCAGCCCGACCAGTCCGTGCCGGGGGTGTTCGAAGGCCTCCGGCACGGTGCCGAGGATCGTGAAGCCGAGGGAAGTCCACAGTTTCACGGCCGGGTTGGTCTCGACGACGGCGTTGAACACCATGCCCCGGTAGCCGTCGGCCGCGGCGCCGGCCAGGATGTGCTCGGCGAGGGCGCGGCCGATGCCGCGGCCGGCCTGGTCGGGGTCGACCATGAAGCCGGCGTTGGCGATCCGGGCGGCGGGGCCACCGTAATTGGGGGTGACGTAGGCCGAGGCGACGAGGGCGCCGCTCTCGTCCTCGACGACGTGGACGCGTTTGGCCGGGTTCATCCACAGGGCGCGGGCGGCCTTTTCGGAGGTGTCGGGGTCCCAGGCGTAGGTCTCTCCCGCGGCCACGATCCGGTGCCAGAACGGCCAGATCCGTGGCCAGTCGTCGGCCACGGCTTCTCTGATCAGCATGGGCGTGAGTCTCGCACGCCCATGCCGTCGGCGATCGCGAAGGTCCCGCCGTCAGTCCACGCTGGGCAGGATGTGGGGCTCGGCGAGGTCGTCCTCGTAACCCGCGAGACGGATGGGGGCGGACCGCGCCCACACGTCGAGGCTGCCGATGTCTCCGGGCCGTCGGCCCGCGCGCTCCGGGCGTTCCTTGGGGCGCTGTTCGCGATTCGTCTTCTCCGGTGTCACCGCGCACTCCTTATGTGTCGGGCTCACCCTCGGGTCGTACCTGTCCAACCTACGGTCGGTGCCTGGACGTCCGCTCGGGAATGGGTCGAGATCGGTTCGGACGCGGTGGCGCCGTGCAACTCAGGTGAGAGCAGGCCGTGGTGACCGGCTTGTCCCGGGACGGACTGTGGGTGTGGGTGGGACCCCGTACTGCCGTCCGTCGGCTACAGATTAACCAGATGAGCAGGGGTGCGCTCGATAGGGGCTGAAAACAAGGTGTAACCATTGCAATTCACCTTGGCTTTTCCCGCCATGTTCCGCCTGTTTTGTCAGTTGATATGCCTTTCCGGAGTCACTCGTTCGGCCTACGTCCCGACCGGCTCTCCGAGCCGTCGGGGTCACGCAGTTCAAGTCCCGTTGGCCGCGTCGCAAGCCACCCATGATCTGCTGACCCATGACAGCGGCCGGCCCGGCGGGAGGTCTGACGTATGGAACTGCGCAGTGTCGACGAGCTGATGGATCTGCTGCACGCCTGCGGCAGCGAACACGCCCTGCGGACCGCCGCGCTGCTGCGCCGCAGCCGCCCCGCCGACAAGGAACTCCAGGTGGCGGGTCTGCTGCTGGGCACCGGACAGGCGGCCGAGGTCTTCCGCACCCTGCTCGGCGAACGGGTCCACCGCCTGATGCGCCACCACGGCGCCGGCGCGGACGACGACCTGCTGCGCCTGGCCGGCGAGGAGAGCCTGACGTCCCGCTTCGACGCCGGCGTCCTGGAGGACTGGCGTGCCGTCCTGGAGCTGGTCGCGGCACGCAACTCCCGTCTGGAGACTGTCGACTGACGATCCGTCACGAGACGGTACGGCGATGACGTCGCCGTACGGACTGCACGGCAGGGCTGCCCTCGTGACCGGCGGCACCCGGGGGATCGGGCGCGAGGTCGCCCGGCAACTGGCCGATGCCGGCGCGCTGGTGTGCGTCACGGCCCGGGACCGGGAGGAGGTGCGGCGGGCCGCCGCCGAACTCTGCGGCGTCGGGCTCGCGGGCAGCGTCGCCGACCCCGCCTCGCGCCATACGTCCGGATCGACCTCCATGAGGGGGCCGAGGCCTTCACCGTGAACGTCGAGGCACCGCTGCGACTGGTGCAGGCGGCGTGGCACGGGTGGATGCGGGAGCACGGCGGGTCGGTGGTCGACATCTGCACGGAGGGCGCCGGGCACGTGGGGCCGAACGTCGGCGCGTACGGCACCAGCAGGGCGGCGCTGCTTCACCTGACTCAGCAGCCGGCGGGCGAGCTGCGCCGAGGGTGCGGGTCAACTCCGTCTCCCCCGGGCTCGTGCGCACGGAGATGGCGCGGTTCGTGTGGGAGAAGGGGCCCGTCGAGCTGCCGCTGGGACGGACAGGGGAGCCCGGGGACGTCGCGCGGGCCGTGGATCACCGGGGCGGATCTGCTGGTGGACGGGGGCACGCGGGTGCGGGCGGCGCACCCGGGCGGGTACGCCGTCCATGACCGGCTGCGGTCCGGTGCGCCGCCGCACTCATGACCGCGTCAGGGGGCCAGGGCGACGCCCATGAGGACGATCAGACACGCGAAGACCACGAAGGCGATCATGCCCCAGCCCCAGGGGTGCCTGATCGGGTCGGAGGGGCCGCCGCGGGGCCGGTCCTCCGGGAGCACGTGCTGAAGCGGACGGTCGCTCGCGTAGAACTCCTCGTCGGTGGGGTAGCGGTTGCGCGGATCGTCGAAGGCGCGCGGATCGATGCTGTGGGAAGGTGCCATGACAACTCCTGGCGCCGGGAGACACTCCGGCCTCCGGGTTCCCCGTCGTCGGCGGCCCACACGTCAGGGCCGCCGACGAGCGGTCAGGGCCGCCGGCTCACCACTTCCCGGGCGCGTAGTCCTTCAGGAAGACCCCGTACACGTCCTCGCCGTCCTCGCCGCGCACGATCGGGTCGTACACGCGGGCCGCGCCGTCGACCAGGTCGAGGGGGGCGTGGAAGCCCTCCTCGGCGAGGCGGAGCTTGTCGAAGTGGGGGCGCTCGTCGGTGATCCAGCCGGTGTCGACGGAGGTCATGAGGATGCCGTCGGTCTGGAACATCTCCTGGGCGCTGGTCCGCGTGACCATGTTCATGGCGGCCTTGGCGGCGTTGGTGTTGGGGTGGCCCGCGCCCTTGTAACCGCGGCCGAAGACGCCCTCCATCGCCGAGACGTTCACCACGTAGGAGCGGCCGCTCCTGGCCTTCTTCGCGGCATCGGCCATGGCCGGGCGCAGCGCGCTGATCAGGATGAAGGGTGCCGTGTAGTTGCACAGCTGGGTCTCGAGGAGCTCCACCGGGGAGATCTGCTCGATGGTCTGGACCCAGGTGTTGCTGTCGACGACGTCGGGGACCAGGCCGCCCGCGTCGATGGCGGTGCCGTCGAGGTGCCGGGCCACGCTGGCGTTGCCCGCGACCAGGGCGAGGTCGGCGACCTGCTGGGCGTCCATGCCGGAGATCCCGGCGGGCAGCGAGGCCAGTCCGTCGACCGAACCGGAGCCGAAGGCGCCGATGACGTGGTGGGCGGGGAGTTCACCGGCGGGCAGCGGGGCGCTCTCGCCCTCGACCAGGGCGGCGTAGGCGGACGGCAGCCGTCGTACGGTCTGGGTCGCGTTGTTGACGAGGATGTCGAGCGGTCCCGCCGCGGCGACCTGCTCGGCGAGGGCGACGGCCTGCGCCGGGTCGCGCAGGTCGATGCCCACGACCTCCAGGCGGTGCAGCCAGTCCCCGGAGTCGTCCATGGCCTTGAAGCGGCGGATGGCGTCCTTCGGGAAGCGGGTGGTGATGGTGGTGTGCGCGCCGTCGCGCAGCAGCCTGAGTGCGATGTACATGCCGATCTTGGCGCGGCCGCCGGTGAGCAGGGCGCGCTTGCCGGTGAGGTCGGCGCGGACGTCGCGCTTGGCCCGGTTCAGGGCGGCGCAGTCAGGACAGAGCTGGTGGTAGAAGTAGTCGACCTCGACGTAGCGGGTCTTGCAGGTGTAGCAGGAGCGCGGGCGCTGGAGTATCCCCGCGATCCTGCCCTCCTCGGTCCGCGACTGCGGCAGGATGCCCTCGGTCTCGTCGTCGATGCGCTGGGCGGAGCCGGTCGCCGTGGCCTCGGTGACCGCCCTGTCGTGGGCGGTCTTGGCGGCCCGGCGCTCCTGCCGGCGGCGCTGCTTCACGGAGCGGTAGATCCCGGCGGTGGCCCGGCGCACGGCGATCGCGTCCGGGTGGTCGACGTCCAGCTTGTCGAGCTCGTCGAGCACGCCGAGGCAGACGGCCAGCCGCTCCGGGTCGATGCCGGGGCCGTACGCGACCTCGTCACCGGGCTCGCGCACGACCTCGTCCGTGGTCGTCGCCGAGCCGTCCTCTGTCACCGTCATCGCGCTGCCGTTTCCCTGGTCACCCGTGCGGCCGTGGCCGCGTCCGCTGGTCGAACGCGGAATTTTACTTCAGCGCCGGGCCCGGCCCGCAATCCGGAGACGATCAAGCCCCGCAGGCGGCCAGCAGCTCCTTCACCTCCTCCGACAGCGCCGCGGCGAAGCGATCCAGGTCAGGCACCGCTTCCGCGTCGGCGACCAGGCCGTAGTGGACCTGTCCCCGGTACGTCGAGATGGCCACCGCGAGGGACTGGCCGCGGGCCAGCGGGGCGAAGGGGTAGACCTCGGTGACCGGGTTGCCGCCGAGCTTCAGGCCGATGCCGGGCAGGGGGACGCTGGTGACGAGGAGGTCGAACCAGAACCGGGCGCCCTGACCCGCCAGGGGCCCGCCGAGGCGGTGGCCGAGGGCCGGGACGTGGTCGGCGAGCAGGGCGACGGCGCCCGCGCCGCGGTGGGGGCCGGCGTCCTTCTTGCGGTCCATGGCCGTACGGACCGTGTCCAGCCGGCCCAGCGGGTCGGGGTCGTCGACCGGCAGCCGCACCAGGTACCCGGAGAGCCGGTTGCCCTGGGGGTGTGCGGTGCGGGGACGGCGCCGGGAGACCGGGATGAGGGCGCGGGGCGTCACCCCCTCGCTGCCGTCGCCGCGCTCGTCCAGCCAGCGGCGCAGGGCGCCCGCGACGACGGCGATCAGGACGTCGTTGACGGTGCCGCCCCGGCTCTTGCGGACGCGGTGGACGTCGTCGAGGTCGACGACGACTCCGGCGGTACGGCGGGTGCCGCTCGGCTCGGCGGTGAGGGCGGCCGAGGAGCGCACGCCCACGGAGGACAGGGCGACGGAGGCGCCGATGTCGAGGGCGCGGCCCAGGTCGGAGACGGCGCCCCGGACGAGCTCGGGCAGCTTGCGCACGTCCGGGAGCAAGCCCTTCGCGGGCTCCTCGGGGCGCGGCCCGCGCGCCGGCAGGTCCATCGGGTCCAGGATGGCGGCGGCGAGCGTCAGCGCCCGCAGTCCGTCGGCCAGGGCGTGGTGGAACTTGAAGAGCACGGCGAAGGAGACGCCGTCCTCCCCCGGCAGCACATGCGCCTCCCACGGCGGCCGGTCGCGGTCCAGCGGCCGCTGCATGAGCCGGCCGGCCTCGGCGTGGAAGTCCGCGGTCGGCGCGTGCAGCAGGACGTGCCGGAGCGGGTCGAAGTCGGGATCGGGGACGCGGGCGGCTCCCCCGAAGGCGAACGGGAAGCCGAGCGGCCACACGTCCCGGATCCGCATCCGCAGTCCGGGTACGGCGGCCGCCCGGCCCGCGAGCAGGTCGGCCGCGTGGGCGCCCGCGGTGGGCGAGTGCGCCGTGAAGACGCCGAGCGCTCCCAGGTGCATCGGGTGCTCGGCGGATTCCATGTTCCAGAACGCCAGGTCGAGAGGGGCCAGCAGGTCAGAAGTCAATGGCTTGCCTCGCGTCGACAACGGGTGGGCCAGCAGTCAATCGCCCTCCGGCGATTACGGTCAAGTACGATCAAGCTACGCACAGTTAACATCAGATTAAGTCCCGCCCCTCGTGAAAGGGGCGGGACACATGGTGCGGAAGTGCTCACTCGTCGGTCGGTCGCCGGTCAGTCACCGGTCGTCGCGCACCCCGTCGGAGTCGCCCGGGAGGCGTCCCGGATCAGGGCCAGATGCGCGGCCTTCACCCGTCCGGAGTCCGGCTTCAGGACCTCGCGGTCGTACGTGAGCAGCCCGTTCAGCTCCCCCTCCACGTCCGAGATCTGCGTGTAGACGGCCCCGTTGCTCCCCCTGCACACCAACGACCGCACCTCGTCGAGCTTGGCCAGGTAGTCGTCGGTGTAGGTCGCCGGATCGACGTCGACGTACGACTGCTGCACCGGCCACGCGTGTCCGGGCACCGCCAGGCCGAGACCCCCGTACTCCCCGCTGACCAGGGCACGCCTGCCGTCCGGGTGAGGCGGCAGGGCGGGACTCGGATAGCCGTGTTCGTCCATGATGTCGCCCGCGTCGCCGTCGGCTCCGAGGTTGAGGCCCGACTGGTTGTCGACCAGGCGGGTCGGGTCCCAGGCCTTGGCCTGCTCGGCCACCCGGCCGATGTCGTACTGGCCCCAGCCCTCGTTGAAGGTCACCCACATGACGACCGAGGGACTGCTGATGTGCTCGTCGATCATCTGCTTCATCTCGCGCTCGTACTCGGCGCGTGCGGCGGGACCGGGGTTCACCCCGGCGGTCATGGCGGGCATGTCCTGCCACACCATCAGACCCAGCCGGTCGGCCCAGTAGAACCAGCGGTCGGGCTCGACCTTGATGTGCTTGCGCACCGCGTTGAAGCCGAGCTGCTTGTGCACCCTCAGGTCGTACGCGAGGGCCTCGTCGGTGGGTGCGGTGTGCAGGCCGTCCGGCCAGAAGCCCTGGTCGAGGGTGGCCATCATGAAGACCGGCTCCCCGTTGAGGACCGTGCGCGGGGTGCCGTTCACCTTCTCGACGGCGATGGAGCGCATCCCGAAGTAGCTGCCGACGCGGTCGGCCCCGACGGTCACCTTCAGGCCGTAGAGGAACGGGTCGTCGGGCGACCACAGGCGCGGGTTGTCGATGGTCAGGGTCAGGGGTTCGCCGGTCCGGCCGTGCACGGTGGCGACCTTCCGCTTCCCGTCGTACGCCGTCGCCGTGACCGGTACGCCGTCGCGGACGCCCTGTGCCGCCACGGTCAGCCGGCTGTTCGACACGTCGGGGGTCAGCTTGAGGGAGTCGACGTGGTCCGGGGCGACCGGTTCCATCCAGACGGTCTGCCAGATGCCGGAGGACGGGGTGTACCAGATGCCGCTCGGGTCCAGGCGCTGCTTGCCGAGGGGCGGGTTCTCGCCGTCGGCCGCGTCGGTGGGGTCGTACACGCCGACGATGAGTTCCTGGGTGCGGCCGGGTTTCAGCGCGTCGGTGATGTCGGCGCCGAACTTGTCGTAGCCGCCGGTGTGTTCGGCGACCCTGGTGCCGTTGACGTACACCACGGACCGCCAGTCGACCGCGCCGAAGTTGAGTTGGAGGCGCTTGCCGGCACCGATGTTCCAGTCCGCCGGGACGGTGAAGGTGCGGCGGTACCACATGCGGTCCTCGTGCCGTTCGAGCCCGGAGAGCTGGGACTCCACGGGGTAGGGCACGAGGATGCGCTCGGCCAGGTTCCGGCCCACGGGCGGCTGTTCACCGGCCTCGGCGGCGGCGAACTGCCAGCGGCCGTTCAGGTTGCGCCACTCCTGGCGGGTCAACTGCGGGCGCGGGTACTCGGGATGGGCGTTGCCGGGGCCCACCTCGTCGGCCCACCGCGTCCGCAGTTCGTACGTCGAGTGGTTGGGGCCGCTGCTCCAGAAGGAGTGGACAACGTTGCCGTCGGCGCCGGCGAGTCCGCCCTCGCCGTCGTAGCGGAGGTCGGCGGTGCCGCGGGCGGTGCCGGTCCTGTTGCCCACGACGGGCTCGGCGAGGGTGACGAGAAGGGCGCGGGGGTCTCGCGGATCCTGTTTCGCCTCGCTCAAGGGCCACTTGGCGCCTCCGATCACCGCCTGGAGGTGACCCGTGAGGCCGGCCGGGGGCGCCGCGAGGGGGTGGGCGAAGCCGAGTTTCAGGGTGCGGCCGGTACCGAGGACGGTGGTCGCGATCGGTCCGTCGTAGTCGTAGCCGTCGGGGAGCCGGAACGCCGACTGCGGTACGGCCTCCTCGGCACCGCCGGGCTGGACCCAGCGCAGGTGGAGGTTGGAGCCGCCGTAGTGCTCGAAGTACTCGACCTTGATGTCGTAGGACTCCCCCGCGGTCAACTCGACGGGCTGCGCGCTCTGTTCGCGGTCCCAGTCGTCGACCCAGTGGTCGATGAGGAGCCGGCCGCCGATCCACAGGCGGAAGCCGTTGTCGGCGATGACCGAGAAGGTGTGGGGGCCGGACCTCTCCGGTACGACCTTTCCGGTCCAGCGGACACTGACGTCGTCCGAGCGGCCGGTCGCCGCGGCGAGCCGGGGCTCCAGGGTGTCGAAGTCGAGGTTCGGGTCGAAGGTGGTCGCCTTGAGCTCGTGGAAGTCGAAGGCGCCGGGGGCGGACTGGGTCCAGTACTCGCCCTTGAGACCGCGGGCCCCGACCGGGTCGTCGGCGAGGGCGGGAGCCGCGGTCAGGCCGGCGAAGCCGAGGAGGGCGGCGAACAGTAACGCCAGTCGGCTTCTGAGGCGGGTGAGGGGCCTGCTGTGCATGGAAGCCTCCATAACAACGTTGTCATGGACAGGAATTGGCATGACAACACGGATTCCGGCTTCCGTCCAGGGACATGACAAGCACCCGTGGTGGGTCCCGTCCGCGCATGCCGTCGGCGCGTCGCACGCGGACAATGGGAAGGAGAACCACTCCCCTGCCGGAAGAAGGCGACGGAGATGCCGAAGGTTTCCCGCGACACGGCCACCCAGGGCGGCGACTACGGGGCGGTCGTCGACCGCGCCGAGGAGTTCGGCGACTACACGGTCGACTTCGTGACGTTCCGCGAGGACATCGACCACGGGCCCCTGCTCAAGGGGCTGCCCGACGACCGGTGCCAGTGCCCGCACTGGGGCTACGTCTTCCGGGGCGAACTCACCTTCCACTACGCGGACCACGACGAGGTGTACCACGAGGGCGACGCGTTCTACGCCCCCGCGGGACATGTCCCGATCCACACCGAGCCGGGCAGCGAGTACCTGCAGATCAGCCCCTCGGACGAGCTGCGCCGGACCAGCGAGGTGATCATGAAGAACTTCGCGTCCCTGCGGGGGCCCGAGAACAGGACCTAGGACACGAGCTGGCCCTTCCCGAGCGCGATCACCCCGCCCTTGGACACCGTGTACAGCTCCGCGTCCCGCTCCGGGTTCACACCGATCGTGGCGCCCGGCGGGACCTCGACATTCTTGTCGAGGACGGCACCGCGGACCACCGCGCCCCGGCCGATCTTGACGCCGTCGTGCAGCACCGAGCCCTGGACCACGGCCCCCGGGTCGACCAGGACGCCCGGCGACAGCACGGACCGCGTGACCTGGCCCCGGATCAGGCAGCCCGCGCTGATGATGGACTCGCTGGCGATGCCGCCCGCGTTGAAGCGGGCCGGGGAGAGCTGGCCGGAGTGGGTGTAGATGGGCCACTGCCGGTTGTAGAGGTTGAAGGCGGGGCGCTCGGCGATCAGGTCCATGTGGGCGTCGTAGTAGGCGTCCAGGGTTCCCACGTCCCGCCAGTAGCCGCGGTCGCGGGTGGTCTCGCCGGGGACGTGGTTGGCGCTGAAGTCGTAGAGCTGGGCCTCGCCGCGGTCGGTGAGCTGCGGGAGGATCGATCCGCCCATGTCGTGGACGGAGTGTTCGTCCTCGGAGTCCCGTTGCAGGGCTTCGATCAGGGCCTTGGTGGTGAAGATGTAGTTGCCCATCGAGGCGAACACGGTCTCCGGGTCGTCCGCGAGCCCGGGCGGGTCGGCGGGCTTCTCCAGGAAGCGTTCCACCGTGAGGCCGTCCGAGGCCGGTGAGATCACCCCGAACGACGGGGACTCCGAGCGCGGGACGCGGATCCCGGCCACCGTGACGCCCGCACCGGACTCGATGTGCTGCGTGAGCATCTGGCGCGGGTCCATGCGGTACACGTGATCGGCGCCGAAGACCGCCACGTACTCGGGGCGCTCGTCGTAGATCAGGTTCAGGGACTGCAGGATCGCGTCCGCGCTGCCCAGGTACCAGCGCGGGCCGAGGCGCTGCTGGGCGGGCACCGGAGTGATGTAGTTGCCGAGCAGGCTCGACATCCGCCAGGTGGTGGTGATGTGCCGGTCCAGCGAGTGCGACTTGTACTGCGTGAGCACGCAGATGCGCAGGATGTCGCCGTTGACGAGGTTGGACAGCACGAAGTCGACCAGGCGATACGTTCCGCCGAAGGTGACCGCTGGTTTGGCGCGGTCCGTGGTCAGGGGCATCAGGCGCTTGCCCTCTCCGCCCGCGAGTACGATGCCGAGCACCGAAGGTCCGCCACGACGCATGGTCGCTCCCCTCACCCTGGTATGTGACCCATGCTTGCCCTTGCCCGGGGCTCGCTACGCCTGTTTGAGGATCTCCTCGTAGAGCCGGACCGTGCGCCGCGCGACCGCGTCCCAGCCGAACTCGCCCACCGCGCGCTCCCGTCCCGCCTCGCCCATCCGGCGTGCCGTCGCCGGATCGCCGATCACGGAGTCGAGTGCCCGCGCGAGGCCCGTTTCGAACGCGTCGTCCACGGTCACCAGCAGTCCGGTCCTCCCGTCGTCCACGACCTCAGGGATGCCGCCGACCCGGGAGGCCACCACGGGAGTGCCGCAGGCCATCGCCTCCAGGTTGACGATACCGAGGGGTTCGTACACCGACGGGCAGACGAACACCGCCGCGTGGGTCAGCAGCTGGATGACCTCGGGGCGCGGCAGCATCTGCGGGATCCAGAACACGCCCTCACGGACCCGGCTCAGCTCCTCGAACAGCTCGCGGAACTCCTGGTCGATCTCGGGTGTGTCCGGGGCGCCCGCGCACAGCACGACCTGCGCGGCCGGGTCGATGTCCCGGACCGCCCGCAGCAGGTGCGGCACGCCCTTCTGGCGGGTGATGCGGCCGACGAACAGCACGAACGGCCGGTCCCGGTCCAGCCCGACGCGGTCCAGTACGTCGGTGCTGTGGTCGGGGCGGTACAGGGCGGTGTCGATGCCGTTGTGCACGATGTGGACCTTGGCCGGATCCAGCGCCGGGTAGCAGCCGAGGATGTCCTCGCGCATCGCCCCGGAGACGGCGATCACGGCGTCGGCGGACTCGATCGCGGTGCGTTCGGCCCAGCTGGAGAGGGCGTAGCCGCCGCCGAGCTGTTCGGCCTTCCAGGGGCGCAGGGGCTCCAGGGAGTGGGCGGTCATCACGTGCGGGATGCCGTGCAGCAGCTTGCCGAGGTGGCCTGCGAGGTTGGCGTACCAGGTGTGGGAGTGGACCAGCTCGCGGCCTTCGAGCCCCGCGGCCATGGAGAGGTCCACGGAGAAGGTGCGCAGCGCGTCGTTGGCGGTGTCCAGCGCGGACCAGGGCCGGTGCCGGACGACGCCCTCGGTGCGGCCCTCGCCCCAGCAGTGCACATCCAGGTCGACGAGGGACCTCAACTCCCGGGCCAGGAACTCGACATGGACACCCGCGCCGCCGTACACGTCCGGCGGGTACTCCCGGGTCAGCAGGCCCACACGCACCCGGTACCCCCTGTCTCACGACTGATCGGCTTTCATGGTCACCCAGATGCGCCGCGCGGGGAAGAGCGCGGGGCTCGTGTGAAACAACAGTCACCGCACACGCCACCCCCCGGCAACCGGTAGTACAGACAGCAGCTGCGGCGGCGGAGCGTGGTGCTGTCGAGGGTGCCCGCGAGCAGGGGGTGCGCGAGGAGTTCCGCCGCGAGGGCGCGGGCGTCGGGGTGGCCCAGTTGACGGACGGCTCCCATGAGCGCCGAGCCGGCGTTGCCCCACAGCAGTCCGCCGGCCAGCCGGTACTCGGTGTGCAGCAGCGCCGCCAGGGGCTCGAGATGGCCGTGCAGCACGACCCGGGCGATCGTCCCGGCGTCGGCCGGAAGCGGCGTCACCGCGTCCAGCCACAGATCGTCGGGGGCGCTCGCCTCAGGGTCCCAGTGCAGCCGGTGCGGGGCCAGGTCGGGGATGTGCCCGTACCGGACGGCGCAGCCGAGGGCCACCGACCACAGGCGGGCGGCGAGGCCCTGGTGGGCGATCGAGGCCGCGATCCGGGGCTCGGGGGCGCGCAGGGCCGCGGCGACCTTCTGGACACGAAAAGTCAGGGTATTTCCGTAAACATCCGACACCTGGTTCTCGTAGACTTGTGCGAGGGTCGGCAGCGCCGGGCGTGATGCCCCGGGAGGGCCGCCGATCGTGCGCAGTACGAAGAAGGCGCCGAGCGGTCGCAGCGCCGCGAGATCAGGGTCGAGGTCCACGACCAGCAGTAGTACCAAGGCCCGTAGGGGAACCCACCAGGGGGCCTCCACCCCGTGTCACCCGCCTTGGGGAGGACACGGACCCTTTTGTACTCCATCGGCAGTAGGACCCATTGCCTGCTCAGGTACGACGACGGGAAGAACTTTTCCCGGCATCGTGTTCTGCATGGAAGACGACCGTTCGTCGCGCCGGGCAGCCAGCCCCCGCCTCACGCAGAGGAGCAGCTCATGAGTGCCCTCGCGTTGTCCGTGCTCCTCTCCCTCGTCTCCGCCGTCGCCTACGCGGGCGGAGCGATCGTGCAGGAGCAGGTCGCGGTGTCGCACCCGGACGAGCAGTACGCGCCGCTGCGCCGGCCGAGCTGGTGGGCGGCGGTCGCGCTGAACGGCCTCGGTGGGCTGCTGCACGTGGTGGCGCTCGCCTACGGCCCCCTCAGCCTGGTCCAGCCGCTGGGCGCCCTGACGATCGTGTTCGCGCTGCCGATGGCCGCGCTGTTCGTGGGCCGCAAGGCCGGGGCCACCGCCTGGCGGGGCGCGATCATGGCCACGGTGGGTCTGGCCGGTCTGCTCTCCCTGGTCGGCGCGTCCGACGCGCAGTCGCTGAGCACGGCCCAGCGGCTGTTCGCCGGGCTGGTGACGGCCGCCGCGGTGGTCGCGCTGATGATCGCGGGGCGGGCCGCGCACCGGCACCCGGCGGTGCGCAGCGTGCTGCTCGCGACCGCGTCCGGCATAGCGTTCGGTATGTCCTCGGTGTTCACCAAGACCGTCGCCGTCGACTGGAGCGGCGGTGTGACGGCCTCGGACCTGCCCTCGCTGGCCGCGATCGGCGTCCTGGCCACGGCCGGTCTGATGCTGTCGCAGGCCTCCTACCGCGGCGCCGGTCTCGCGGCCCCGCTGGCCACGCTGACGGTCGTGAACCCGGTGGTGGCGGCGGCGGTCGGCATCACGATGTTCGGCGAAACCTTCCGCTACGGCACCACGGGCACCGCGCTCGCCCTGAGCTGCGGTGTGGTGGCGGCGGGCGGGCTGATCCTGCTGACCACGGAGCGCATCCAGCGCACCGGGTCCCAGCCCGTGCCTGCCTCGTCCGAGGACCTGGAGGTACTGGCGGACCCGTTCGTGCCGGCGCCCGCCGAGGAGCCGGCCGACGCGCTCCTGCGCGAGGAGGTGCTCGTCGAGAAGGTGCTTGGCGAGAAGGTGCTTGCCGAGAAGGTCGCCGCCCTGCGTGAGGAACTGCTCGTGCCGTCCCCCGCCGCACCCGAGGCGGTGGCGGGGGCGTCGGACGGCCCGTCCGCCGGGCTTCCGGGCCCGGGCGACGAACCCCCGGCGTACTACGGCCCCTTCTACGGCGCCGGGTACATCCCGATGCCGGTCCTCGACCGGCACCGGACCCGCGTCAAATCCTGATGCCGCCGGCCCGGAGATACGCCACCGGGTCGACGTCGGAACCGAAGCCGGGCCCCGTCCGCACCTCGAAGTGCAGATGCGGGCCCGAGCTGTTGCCGGTGGTGCCGGAGCGGCCGATGCGCTGCCCGCCGCCCACCGACTGTCCTGCCTTCACGGAGATCGCGGACAGGTGGGCGTACTGCGTGTAGCGGCCGTCGGCGTGCCGGATCACCACCTGGTAGCCGAAGGAGCCGCCCCATCCCGAGGTGACGACCTTCCCGGCCGCGACCGCCTTCACGGACGTCCCGGTGGGCACCGGGAAGTCGACGCCGGTGTGGTAGCCCTTCGACCAGGCGGAGCCCGCCTTGCGGTACGGGGTGCCGAGGGAGGCGTTCACGGGGGCGACGAGGCCCGTCTCCGCGGACCGCTCGGTCTTCTCGGTCCTGCGGGTCCTCTCCTCGGTGCCGGAGGAGGTGTTCTTCGTCGAGGTGTGCTCGGTGGTGGTGGTCGTGCCGGAGGTGGTCGTGCCGGAGGTGGTCGTGCCGGTGGTGGCGCGCAGCCTGAGCCGCTGTCCGGGCAGGATCAGGTCGGGGTCGGCCCCGACGGTCTCGCGGTTGGCGGCGTACAGCCCCCGCCAGCCGCCCCGGACCTTGTGCGCGTCGGCGATCCCGGACAGCGAGTCGCCGCGGACCACGGTGTACAGCCGGGCGGACCCGGCCCGCGACTGCGGGGTGGTCTGCGGCTGCACGTCCCGCACGGAGGCCGTCTTCTCGGTGTGGGGCTGGAGGTCCGGGGTCGAGCCCCCGCGCGTCAGCCCGGCCCGCACCGAGCACGCCGGCCAGGCGCCGGGTCCCTGTCCGTCCAGCACCTTCTCGGCCACGGCGATCTGCTGGTCCCTGGTGGCCAGATCCGCGCGCGCCGCGTACCGGGTGCCGCCGTACGCCTCCCAGGTGGACTGGGTGAACTGGAGCCCGCCGTAATAGCCGTTTCCGGTGTTGACACTCCAGTTGTTGCTGGACTCGCACGCGGCGACCTTGTTCCAGGTGTCCACGTCGGCGGCGTGGGCGGTGCCGGTGCCGATGAGCGGGACCGCGATGCCGACGCCGCCCGCCGTGACGGTGAGCGAGGCGCGGTTGATCCTGTTCGGCTGATACCGGCGATGCCGGCCGCGTACGGCCATGACGGGCCTCCCCCTAGACATGCGTCCTGCGCCAGGAGGGGCAAAAGTAAGCGCCACGAACAGGCCATGACAAGACGGCAACCAGCCGCTTGGGGTCACGCGCCCAACCGGCGCTCCCCGCTGAACGCAACGAGGCGCCCGAACCGTATTGCTGGTGTGCGGAGAGTCCCCCCGACAAGCCAGGATGACCGGTGGACGATACTGACAAGCACGACCGGCAGCGAGAGACGACCTACGCGATCCACAGGATCTTTTGGGAGCAGGCGGTATGAGCAACACAGCGCAGATCGGTGTCACGGGCCTCGCGGTCATGGGCCGCAACCTCGCCCGTAACTTCGCCCGCAACGGCTATACGGTCGCCCTCCACAACCGGACCGCGTCGCGTACGCACGCCCTGGTCGAGGAGTTCGGGGGCGAGGGCGACTTCATCGCGGCCGAGACCGCCAAGGAGTTCGTGGCGGCCCTGGAGCGGCCGCGCCGTCTGGTCATCATGGTGAAGGCCGGTGAGCCGACCGACGCGGTGATCCAGGAGTTCGCGCCGCTCCTGGAGCCCGGTGACATGATCATCGACGGTGGCAACGCGCACTTCGCGGACACCCGGCGCCGGGAGCGCGAACTGCGCGAGCAGGGCATCCACTTCGTGGGCATGGGCGTCTCCGGCGGTGAGGAGGGCGCGCTCAACGGCCCGAGCATCATGCCGGGCGGCCCGAAGGAGTCGTACGACTCTCTGGGCCCGATGCTGGAGAAGATCTCCGCGAAGGCCAAGGACGGCGCTCCCTGTGTGACCCACGTGGGTCCCGACGGGGCCGGGCACTTCGTGAAGATGGTCCACAACGGCATCGAGTACGCCGACATGCAGCTCATCGGCGAGGCGTACCAGTTGCTGCGGGACGTGGCCGGGTACTCCCCCGCGCAGATCGCCGACATCTTCCGCACCTGGAACACCGGCCGCCTGGACTCGTACCTGATCGAGATCACGGCCGAGGTGCTGTCCCACGTGGACGCGGCCACGGGCAAGCCGTTCGTGGACGTGGTGGTGGACCAGGCCGAGCAGAAGGGCACGGGCCGCTGGACGGTGCAGATCGCCCTCGACCTGGGTGTCCCGGTCTCGGGCATCGCGGAGGCGGTGTTCGCACGGTCGCTGTCGGGCCACGCGGAGCTGCGGGAGGCGTCCCGCGGTCTGGCCGGGCCCAAGGCGTCCCCGCTGTCGGAGTCCGAGGCGGGTGCCTTCGCGGACCGCGTCGAGCAGGCGCTGTACGCCTCGAAGATCGTGTCGTACACGCAGGGCTTCCACGAGATCGCGGCCGCCCGTGAGGAGTACGACTGGGACATCGACCTCGGTGCCGTCTCCGCGATCTGGCGCGGCGGCTGCATCATCCGCGCGGCCTTCCTGGACCGCATCCGGTCCGCCTACGACACCCGCGCGGACCTGCCCAGCCTGCTCTCCGACGACACCTTCGCCCAGGAGATCGCCGACGCGCAGGACGACTGGCGCGAGGTCATCGTCGCGGCGACCCGGCAGGGTGTGCCGACGCCGGGCTTCGCGGCGGCGCTGGCCTACTACGACGCGCTGCGCGCCGAGCGGCTGCCCGCCGCGCTCACGCAGGGGCAGCGGGACTTCTTCGGGGCGCACACCTACCGGCGCACGGACCGCGAGGGCTCGTTCCACACGCTGTGGGGCGGGGACCGGTCCGAGGTGACGGGCTGAGCGTCGCCCTGACAAAGGGAAGGAGGGCCACCGCTCGGTGGCCCTCCTTCCCTTTGTCACCTGCCGTCAACTGAGCGGCGGCCCCGGCTCCGGATTCGGAACCGGCTCGGGGCCCGGCGGCACCGGGGACGGCGACGGGTCGGGGCCGGGGGCCGGCGGGACCGGATCGGGTCCCGGACCGGGGCCGGGGCCCGGAGGCGGGGTCGGGTTCGGGGGTGACGGCGGCTCCGGGGCCGGCCCCGGAGTGGGAACCGGCCCGGGGCCGGGCGTGGGGCTCGGCGGGACGGGGTCGGGGTACGGATCGGTCATCAGGTCCTCCAGCCAGTCGGTCAACATCGGCTCTGGACTACTCCCCCGCGTACCCGTGGCCCCCTCCGCCAGTCACCCGTGTGCGTGACGAAGGGGCCGCGTGGGACAGCGCACGGCCCGCCCCGTCAGGAAGTCGGGGCGGGCCGGGGCGATCCGGTACGGCGTCCGTTCAGAAGCCCTCGGGGTGGGCCGCCAGCCACTCCTTCGCCGCGCGGAGCAGCTCCGGGGCGGCCGCCGGGGCCTCGTCGGGGTGGCGTTCGGCCCACTTGACGACGTACGGGCAGAGAGGGGCTACGGCCATGCCCTCGCGGGCCGCGATGCCGTAGAGCTCGCGGGCCAGGGAGCCCGCGATGCCCTGCCCCTCGTGCGCCGGTTCCACGATGGTGTGGACCGGGACCAGGGCGCGCTCGGGGTTTTCGAGGACGAAGTACTGGATGTGGCCGACGACTTCGCCTCCCCCGGAACCGAACGCCTCCAGGCGCCCCGCCTGTCGGTCGTCGCGGATCTCTATGTCGCTCATGGGCACGCTCCTGGTCCGAATATCGTCGGGCGGCAGGGTCAGGCCGGTACCGCCTGCGGGCTGCGCTCCTGGTCGGAACCCGGCACCGGCTCGGACGGATCGGCCCCCAGGGCGAGAATGCGGTTGTCGAGGTCCACGTGCACGACCCGGGGTTCGAGCGCCCGCGCCTCGGCGTCGGTCACCTGAGCGTAACTGATGATGATCACCAGATCTCCGGGGTGGACGAGATGGGCGGCGGCACCGTTGATCCCGATCACCCCCGAACCGCGCTCGCCCTCGATGACGTACGTCTCCAGCCGGGCGCCGTTGGTGATGTCGACGATGTGGACGAGCTCACCGGGCAGCAGGTCGGCGGCGTCGAGAAGATCCGCGTCGATGGTCACCGATCCCACGTAGTGCAGGTCGGCCTGGGTGACGGTGGCTCGGTGGATCTTGGACTTGAACATGGTCCGAAGCATGAGGAAACTCCTGGTTTGTCGGCTCCCTGCCCGCTCTTTGCAGGTCAAGGGCGTTTCGCCGGAGGGTACAACTATTCGCATTTTCGGTCAGCGGTCCCCGGGTGTTCCAGGGCTCACACTGACTCATTGCTGACTTCCCTGATGGACCATCAGCCCCCCACGATGAGTCGTCAGCCGACCGTAGCCGCCAGTGGGCGATACGGCTGCACCAAAGGTGCAACCGCACGGTCATGACCAACGCCGCTCAGGCGCCCAACACCGGTGGCGATACGGTAGTCACCCGTTCGACAACCCGTGCGGACGCTCCCGACCGGCAGCCCGTCGCACGCAGGGCGTTCGGCGATGCGGGTGACTTCAGCGGATGGCCAGGCCGGCTAGCGGAGAATGAGCAGGGCGCCGATCGTCGGCGGCCGGACCGCGTTCGTCATCCGCGCAGCAGGTCACCTGGTCCCACCTGCGCGCACAGAGGCGGCTCCGTTTCCCCCTCGTACGCGAGATGGAGTTCACATCGGGCCCGGGTCGCCAGTACGTAGTACGTCATGCGCAGGGCGGCCGAGGTGGGATCGATCGCCGCGTCCGTGTGAGTATCGGGGATGACGACAGTGTCGAAGCCCAGTCCTTTGGCGCTCGCCCGGTGGACGAGCACGATCCCCGGGCGGCCGAGATCCAGCGTGCGATAGCGGCCTTGTCCCGCACGGGCCCGGGAGGTGTACAGCTGTGGTTTCAGCCTCGGTGCTCTGCGCTCCAGACTGCCGAGCAGGGAGAACTGCGTGTGGGTGGAGTTCACGATCACACCGATGCTCTGCTGCGGGTGCCGCTGCGCCAGCAGGATCAGCAGATCGGTCGCGCCGTGGGGCGGCAGACGGTGCAGTCGCGGTGGTGGCCCTTCGTGTTCGGGGAGGGCAGGCAGACCGGTGCCCGTGTGGAAGTGGGCGGCGAAGGTCGCGATCTGGCGGGTGTTGCGATGGTTGCCGTCAAGTTCGATACGTGTGCACCGGCCCAGCCGCTCGGCGATCTCGGTGAGTGTGGAGTTGGTGTCGGTCAGCCGCTGACACTCGTCCGCGAACACCGTTGTGCGCGCTCCAAGCAGCCGACAGAGACGATAGAACTCCGGGGGCAGGTCCTGGCCCTCGTCGACGACCAGGGCGAGTCCGGGTACCGGTCCGGTCTCCGCGGCGCGTGCGTAGAAGGCGGGCCAGTCGAACCAGCCGTCGGCATCGCGTGGGGGCGGTCCGCCGTACCACTCGGTGAGCCACGCGTGCGCGGTCGCCACGCGCACACTGCGGTCCGCGGGGCCGAGCGCGTGTACGGTCGCGGCCAGTGACTGGCGGAGCAGATTGGACCGCGTCAGCAGCACTGCCGGGGTTCCGGTGAGGGCGAGCATGATGGCCCGCTGGGCCGCAAGGAGGCTTTTGCCGCTGCCGGGCGGGCCGCTGATCAGGTGATTGCCGTCGAAGGGGAGGTTTTCGAGGCAGCCGCGCTGTTCCGGTACGAGGTCGAGGTAGGTGAGGGTCACATCTCCTCCAGGGCGTGCGCCGCGGCGCTCCGGGCGGCCGTGACGATCGACTCGAGGTAGCCGGGTACCTGTTCACCGCCGATGACGAGAGCCCGGTCGAGGAGGGTGTTGCCGGTCTCGCAGCTCGTCTCGGGCAGCAGGGCGCAGGCATGGCAGGCCGCGCGGTTGAGGTTGCCGAAACCCTGGCCGGTGTGTTCGGCGCAGAGCGGGTCCGCGGAGCACCAGGCGGCGGCTTCGGTCATCCGCAGCAGGGTCTCTGCGAGGCGCGGCGGCTCACCCTGCTGCACAAGCCCGCCGAGCGTGCCTTCGGCGTCTCCCGCGGCGGTGTAGACGAGGATGCCGTACTGGTCCTGTTCGGGACGGGCGTAGACGCGTTCGCGCAGGCTGGCCGTCGTGTAGCCGGATTCGAAGGAGAGCTGGCGGATCAGCAGATGGGCGAGGGTGTGCAGGAGGACGAAGCGCGGGGAAAGTTCCTCGCCGGTGAGAGCCTGGAGCCGGTCCTTCTGGAAGGACCGGTCGAAGTCCGCGCGCATGCCGTCGACGCGCCGCCGCACGTCTTCGTCCCCTTCCCACGCGGTGAGGTCGTTCTTGTCGAGGGTGAGAAGGATGCCTTCGCCGAAGACTTCGACGGCAGGGAGCCATTTGAGGCGCCGGGAGGTGTCGGCGGGGACCAGGGTCGCGTCCGGGGAGACCCTGCTGAAGCCGGACAGGGCGCGTACCTCGCGCAGCCGGTCGACGAGGACGACACGTCCGATGCGGCGGTGCAGGCCCGCCCACGGTTCGGCGGTCTCCTGTCCGAGTCCGAGGCTGGTCTCGCGCAGTGCGAAGTCGCGGGTGGCGGGCATGGCGGGCGCGGTGAAAGCGGTCCATTCCTCGCGGCTGAGGTCGGGACGGGCCGGAGCCGTCGCCGGATCGGATGATGTGGCTGGCAGGGGCTGCCCGGTCTCCTCCGCGAGCATGGCGTCGAGGAGGCGGTCGTCGGCGCCGGTGTCCTCCTGGATCATCGTGCGGAAGACGTCGGCGCGCGGGGTGCCGGCGACCCGGCAGAGCGACACCCACAGGTCGTGCTCCCGGACGCGCCCGGCGAGTTCTTCGTCGTCGTGCGACGCGGGGGTGTCCGACTCGGGGATGTCGAGTGCCGAGTGCACGACCGGGTAGTACAGGTTGCCCGCCGTGCGCTGAACGACCTGTACGGGCATCGCACACTCCACGGCTTCGTTGGCCCGCTGCCAAGGGTTGCGTCCCGAGCAGCGCATGCCGTGGGTGCCGAGGATGTCGAGCAGGTCGCGGGAGGCCCCGCACCCCTGGGCCGTGCAGGTTACGGAGAGCGCTTCGAGGCCGGAGGCGCGCTCGGACACGAGGAACCGGAGTTTCTCGCGTTCGCCGCACTGGCGCCGTTCGCCGGCCTCTTGCCGCGAGTGTGCCCAGAACCACCAGTCGATGTCGCCCAGGTGCCCGGCCGCGCAGATCTGCACGAACCGCATGGGGGCGAGGGTCCGGCCGGGTGAGCAGGACGGGCAGCGGGGCGGCTGTCCCGGCTTTTCGTCGGCGATGCGCCACCGCTTCATGCGGCGGCAGGACCCGCAGAACAGCCAAGAGGGGAAGCGGATGTAGGGGGCTCCGGGGGCATCGGGGGTGTCGAAGCGGTCGTTGGCCGTGGAGGGCGCGGCGTAGAAGCCGGTGACGCCGAGCCGGCCCGCGAGCCGGGGCGACTCGACACGCTGTCTGCCCTTCTGCGGCCAGTCGCCGATGCCGGTGGCGACGAACGACTCGCCCTGGATGTCGAAGACGGCTCCGACTCCGAACGGCAGAACGGTCTGCGACTGACGTACGCGGAGTGTGCGGTTCACAGGTCGGCTCCCTTCACCGTCACCTGGCATTCCCGGTCGACGTTGCGCATGGAGTTCGGTGTCTCCCAGAGGCCGTAGCGTTGCTCGAAGCTCTTGATCAGGTTGGACTGCCCCTTCCCCTGGCTGCGGTAGTACAGCTCGCGGCCGTCCTTGCGGGCCTCGCGCGCGGCTTCCTCCCAGTCGGCCAGGAGCTCGGTGAGTTCCTTGCGCACGGCGTCGGCGGCATGGGGCTCACCGGCAGCGGCTCGCCCGGCCAACTCGCTGACCATGGCTTCCGCTTCGGGCAACCGGTCGAGGATGTGCCCGGCGCGGTTCTCGGCGGCGAGGCCGAGGCGGTGGCGTACGAGGATGACGAGCGCCGCGTGCAGGGCGCGCCGACGTGAGGGGACGGACCAGGGGGTGACGCTGGTCGGTTCGACGTGGCGGTACAGGGAGCGGTGGTAGACGTCGAAGGTCTCGTAGTGCGAACGGTCCCTGGGGCGGGTGGCGTTGAAGAAGGTGACGACGAGACCGGGTACGGTGTGCCGGCCCACCCGGCTGGTGGCCTGGATGTATTCGGCCGTCGTCTTGGGCTGTCCCTGCATGAGCATCAGCGCGAGCCGCTTCACGTCGATACCCACGGACAGCATGTTGGTGCAGGGCAGGAACGACACCGACTGCGGATCGTCCCACGGCTTTTCCAACCGGTCGAGGAGCACGGGCTGTTCGGCGCGCGGCAGGTTGCTTGTGAGCTCCTGCACCTGATGGTCCGGCAGTTCCCTGACTCCCGAACCCGAGTCCAATGACGTGAGCTGTGCGGGGATGTCGTCGGCCGCCGCCGTGACCGTTCGGCCGAGTTCGCGCAGGCTGTGGTGGTAGGCGACCAGCGTCCAGTAGGCGTCCCGGTGCTCCTCGGGCAGTTCGTAGGCGCCCTGGAGCATTGCGGCGGCGGTGGCGACCGCTGCGCGGCCGGCCGTGTGTCCCTGGGCCATGACGCCGAGGTAGCGGCGGCCGGGCCGGGACGTGTCGGGTTCGGCGAAGTAGGAGTGGCGGGCGTCGAGCCCGGCGGGTGGAAAGAGCTGGGCGCCGCTGCCGTAGAGGGCGCGGATCTGCTCGCCGGAGCGGCGGATCGTGGCCGTGGACGCCACGACCTTGGGTCCGATGCCTTCGCGGTCGGTGCACAGTCCGAGCACGGCCGCCTCGTACAGGCCGACGGTGGTGCCGAGCGGACCGGTGAGCAGGTGCAGCTCGTCCTGGATGACGAGGGACGGCGGGGGGTTCCCGGTGTCCGCGCCGAACAGCCGTCCCGAGCGCGGTTCCCAGGCGAGCCGGGCGAATTTGTCCACCGTGCCGAGAACGAACGTGGGCGGCCGGTCGTACAGCTGTTCGTCGACGACGGCGACGGGCAGCTCATCGTGGAAGGCGCACTGGTCGCGTGGGCAGAAGAACGCGAAGGAGCCGGCGGTGGCGCGCACTCCGTAGTCCCCGATGTCGGGCGACTTGTGGGCGGGCATGATGCGTGTGCCGCACCAGGGGCAGCGGTCGAGGATGAAGACGTCGTCGGGCCGGGCCGCGCCCCGCACATCGTCGAAGACGGCGCGAGCCTTCTCGTACGAGTTCGGGGAGGTGGCCTCACCCACCCACAGGCCGATGGAGAAAGGCTCGTCCCCGTAGGGAGCGGGGTCGGCGCGGCGCAACGTCTCCAGTGCGCAGATGGTGGTGGCCGCGCGCTGGAACTGCTGGGTGGTGAGCAGGCTCAAGGTGTAGCGGCTCAGCACCGCCGTGCCCCCGCCGTCCGCCTCACGCCGACGAAGCACCATGGCGAAGGCGGCCAGCAGCAGATAGGCCTCCGTCTTGCCGCCGCCGGTCGGGAACCAGATCAGGTCGGTGGTCTCCCGGTGAGGGTGCTTGGGGTCGGCCACACCGTCCAGGGAGAGCAGGAAGAACGCGAGCTGGAAGGGCCGCCACACGGTATCCGGGCTGGGTTCCGGGTCGAGGAGCACCGGGTCACGGCGGGCGCGGCGTTCGCCTGCCTGGTCCCGGGCAGAGTGGCGCATCTGAAGGGCCATCGCTCGGTTCGCTGTGCGGAAGGCGTGCAGCAGTTCAGGGCGCGCCGGATCGCAGAGGGTACGGACGCCGGACTCGATCCGGGTGACGGCCGCGCTGATACGGGCCAGGACGCGGTTGGCGGCGTCACGGCCCCACGCGGGGACCTCGGTGTTCAGCTGTCCCACGTACCAGGCTCGGTAGTCGGCGGCGAACTCGGCGAGCTCCTCGTGGAGTTGGGCAAGCGGTACCGCCGGATCGGCGAGGTGGAGCACGTTCAGGACGGGGGAGCCGGTGAAGCCGGCCGCCCGGACACCGCTGACCTCTGCCTCGGGCATGACGGCGACCCTGAGAGCCACGACCGCCCGCTCACCGATCTCGCCGTTTTCGCCGCTCTCGGCGTACCGTTCCTCGACCGCGCATCCGTGGCCCACGGCGTGTGTACGGACGTGCCGGTACTGAAGACGCAGCTCCTGTTCCTCCAGGTCACGGCTGGCTAGCCGCACGCTCGGGTAGGGCAGGACATTGCCGTCGGCAGGCCTCGCCTCCAGCTCCACTTGGAAGAGCATCCGGTCCCATTGCGCGGCCTTGCCGAGCGCCTGTTCGTGGTGGGCGGTGTTGACGAGAGCCACGGTGACGAGCTGCCCGGAGCCGAAGGCGCGCCTGCGGACACGGATCTCGGCACGTCCGTCGAGCACAGGCACATGGTTCCGGTCGGGTCCGAGCGCGTGGGTCTCCTCGGGCAGGGGGACGCGTTGCCAGCGACGGCCCCGCTCCCCGGTTGCGGCAAGGGTCTTGTAGCAGGCTCCGGCGCAGCGGACGTCGATGGTCGTGGCGTCGGTGTAGAAGCTGAGGCCGAGTGAGGACGGCAGCCAGGAATTGGCTTCGGGCACGGGGTCCCCCGCGGGTGTCGTGTCCTCGGCACCGCCCTCCGTGCCGGCGCCCTCCAGCTCTTCGGCGGCGAGGTCCAACTGCCGTTGCAGGTCGGCCTCCTGCGGATACAGGGTGCCCATGAGGTATTCGCGGTCGGGCGGGGCCTCGAGCAGCTCGTGCTCCCCCAAGGCCGGGCCGACAAGTCGGCGGTGCAGGGAGGAGACGAGTTCGTGTCTGGGGTCCATGGCCGTGCTCCTGAAGCGGTACGAGTGGGCAGGGTGCTGGGTGTGGGGCGGGGATGCCGGGAGTGCGGTGTCAGGACCTTCGCCAGCGGTTGCGGAGTGTGGAGCGGTCGGCGGCGGCTTCAGTTTCGGCGGCGAGCTGTTGCTGCAGCTCGGTGATGCGGGCCCAGGCGTCGTGCTCGATCTGCGCGATCCGTGCCGCGGCCAGCTGTTCGGCTGCCGCCACCTGGGCCGAGGCCTGCTGCTGTGCGGCCTGTAGAGCCGCGTCGCGCTCGGCAAGCAGGATCTCGGCCTGGCGCAGTCGCTGCTCCAGGCCCGCGATACGGGCCTCCCCTTCCTCCCGGTAGCGCCGCAGCCACTGGGCAGTTTCTTCCGCCCGCCGCTGGGCCTCGTTCGCCCGCTGGTACAGCACCGCTGCCCGTTCCTCGGACGTGCTCGCCCTGTGCTCCGCATCGTTCGCGCGCTGTTCGGCCGTACGGGCGACTTGCTCGGCCTCCTTGGCGCGCTGCTCCGCCCGGGTGCCGCGCTCACCGGCTGCGGCCAGGGCTGTCCGTGCCGCGCGCTCCCTCTGCTCGGCGTGTTCGGCTCGGTCGGCCAAGGCCTGCTGCGCCTCGCGATGCCCGTCCTCGAGGCGCGCGATCCGTTCCTCCGTCTGAGCGCGCAGGTGCTGCTCCTTGCGGAGGAGAGATCTGTCCGTGCGATGCAGCAGCGTCTCCTCCAGGGCGTCGAGCCGGCGTGCTGCGTCTGCTTGGGCAGCAGCGACCCTGGCGTCGCCGGCCGACCGTTCCTCGGCCAGTTGCCGTCGGTGTTCGTCCCGTGCGCGCGTCAGTTCTGCCTCATGCTCACGGTGTGTGTCAGCGAGGTGCTGCTCGGCTTCGGCACAGAGTCTTGCCCGCTCTTCCTCGGCCTCCGTGAGCGCCTGGGCGAGCTGCCGGTCCGCCTTCGCCTGAAGTTGGACGAGTTGCCGCACGGTGTCCGCGCGGGTGGGCATCGGGCCTCGCCCAGCAGCCGTGGCGACGGGACCCGACTGCCTTTCGGCCTCCTCGCGGGCAGACTCAGGCACTGGCCGCCGTCCTGCCTTGACCAGCGACATAGGCTTTTGGGCGGTGGCCGCGATATCTCGCCGCTGCGGGTCGTCGGTCGAGGGGTGGTCTGGGACGAGCGGCAACTGCGGTTGCTCTTCACCTTGGAGTCCTGCGCTCAGCGGCATGGTTGCGGTCTGCACCCAGTCGCTGTCCGTCTGCACGTACGGCGGACCGGCGGCGACAGGCAACGTGTTCTGCTGCGGCAACCCGAGACGGGTGTCAGCACGCTCCCCCGGCTGACCGAGCGCGTCCGTCCCGAGGTCGTGCGGCGAAGCCACCGCATCCTCCCCCGGTGCGTTGCTTACGCTCGTCGACACGCGATCGGGCCCTGAATACGGCTGTGCCGTGGGGCCGCCCGGTGCAGCGTCGGCGGGCACCAATTCAGGGGCAGGCCGAGAGGACAGCTCAGCGACGAACTCCCGCAGGGCCGCACGGACCGCCAGGCGCGGCTCACTGTGCACCAGCGGCCGCTCAGCCAGATAAGTTCGAGGGGACACCCCACGCAGTTCCGCGGACGGGCGCTCGAAGAAGTCCTCGGGCGTCAGCCCAGCCTTCTTCACGGCGTCGCAGACGTTGCGCAACACCTCCAGGGCCTTGACCACCGACCGGTCGAGCACCCCTCGTTCCCGCACGGCCCGCACGACGGCGTCGGCGGGGTACGGACCGAGCAACACGGTGAGCTGCACATGCCCCATCGCGAGCAGCGCGTATTCGGCGAGCCAGGCCACTCCCCCGCCGAACTCGGTCGGCATCCGCAGCGCCTTCCGCCAGTCCGCCGTGTACCGCGCGGATGTGGGAGGCTCGGTTGCCGACGGCCCGCTCGCCTCGATGGCAGCCGGTGTTGCGGGTGAATGCCGCGGGGCCGGCTCCGCCGCTGCCGTGAGCCGTTTCGCCGATTCGTTTCCCGTCCCAGGGCCGTCTGCGGTGACCGACCCGGCCCTCTGCTGCGGCAGCGGCCGGCGATCATCCGGGCATTCCTGGGAGCGCCGTTCCGCCTGTTCCTCCGGTTCAGCCATGAGAGCCCCCGCCGGTATGTCACCAGGTGTGGCGGGGTCTGTTGCGGTCTCCGCCGCCGCGGTCTCCGCTCCCCGGCGTTCGGCGGCGGTCGTCTGCGCCGTTTCTGCCGTCTGCTCCGGTACTTCCCGCGTGGCGTCGTGTAGTGCGGCAGGGCGCAGCTTGTCAGGTGCCCGCCTCTTCCCGGAGTTCTGCCCGCGTGCCCTTGTCCTCGCGCCGACTTCACCACTCGAAGCCTGTCTGCCGACGGGGTCACGAGCCTCAGGGTCCGACTCCTCGTCGTACCCGTACGCGGTGGTGAGGCCGGCCGTCCGAAGCCGCTGCTTCAAGAGGGGCAGCGTCTTGACTTCGATCTGCCGGATGCGCTCCCGGGTCACCCCGAACTCCCGCCCCAGCTCGTCCAGGGTCAGGGTCTCGTCCCCGTCCAGGCCGAGGCGCCGGACGAGAATGCGGGCCTCGCGTTCGGAGAACGTGGCAACCACATCCATGATCTGCTCCAGCAGCATCGCGTCGAGCACGACCTTCTCCACCGGCGGCAGTGGATTCGTCCACCCGATCAGGTCGCCGAGAGTGACCCCGTCCCCGATGACACGGTCGAGGGAGTCGGTGCGACGGCTCAGCTTCCGGGCTTCCTCGACCTTCTGCATGGTCATGTCGCAGTACACGGCGACGTCGGCGACTCCGGCGGGCAGCCCCCGCACCGCGAGGGTGCGCTCCGCCAGCGCCACCTTGCGAATCTGCTCGTGCATATGGACCGGGATACGGATGACGGCGCCCTCGTCCGCGATGGCCCGGCTGATCGACTGTCGGATCCACCAGGTGGCATACGTCGAGAACTTGAAGCCCTTGGAGGGGTCGAACTTCCGCGCCGCCCGCATCAGGCCCAGCGCGCCGTGCTGGAACAGGTCGTCGTAGTCCAGCCCCTGTTCCAGATACCGGGGCGCCATCTTGTGCACGAGTCGCTGGTTGTGCAGGACGAGACAGTCGCGGGCGCGGATCCGAAGGTCGTCGTGCGGCAGGCCGCTCAGGGTGGCGTCGTCGGGTTCCTCGCCCACGTGGTCGGATCCGCCCCTTACCAGCACGGCGAGTCCGACTTCCGCCTCTGCGCTCAGCAGGCGCGTGTCCGGCCGCCGCCGGAAGCGGTCGTTCTCCAGGACGGTGAGCGCGGCGGCTACTGCGGCCGTGAGGTCGCCGAGGTCGCCTCCGGTTGTCGTCTGCGGCAGGGGAAGGGGCTCGTCTTCCGGAACGTCCACCAGTTCGTGCGCCTCGGCGTCGGTGAGGTCGTCATCGGCCACCGAGGCTGCTGCCTCACTTCTGACCGTCTCCCTCTCGGCCACCCCACCCGCGACCGCCGCCTCGGCGGTCATGACGGCCTCACCCCGGATCCGCGCCCCGGCCCGCAGGGCCGCCGCGTCCCGAGCGTCGAGTCCGGCCAGCCGGGCCACGCCGTCCAGGGCGCGCGGAGTCACATATCCCTCGGCGTCGGCATAACGGTCCAACAGGGCCCGAACCACGTCACCGGAAGGTAAGGCGGGAGTGGACACAAATTCTTCACGAATCCGTGCAACCTTTTCCGCATTCGAGCCGTCACCGTCTGCATGCGCCACCGCCCTCAGGACGGGCAGCCCCAGCCCGGCCAGCTCCTCTCGAAGCCGCTCCCGCTCGACGCCACCGAGCCCCAGCGTGCGGACCTGCTCCATGAACACGGATTCTGGTACTCCGCCGTCCACAGCCGCATGGCGCAGCCGGGTCAGCAATCCGGCCAGAGCGGCCTTGAGTCCGACCCCGTCAGCCGTCCGACCACCTTGGGTTCCACCCGCAGCACGGCCGGATTCCCGCCCCGGCGTAGCGCCTGGCGCCCCGGACCCTCCTGCCGACTGGTGTCCCACACCACCCACCCCCCTCCCCGATGACACAACACAGCGTATGGTGACGTGTTGACGATGTCAACGGACTGAAAGCGTTCCACGGGCCACCCACTTCGTGTACGGTTGCGGACACCGGACTCCCGCTCTGCCACGATGAGCAGTGCGCGACGAATGTAGGGGGCACGTTCCGTTTTCCCGCCTTGAGCGCGAGGCAGGAACGGGACGACAGAGGACGAGGGGAGCGGCAGTGAGCCAGGAGCTGCTGGACGGCAGGTTCCGCATCGGGCATGTCATCGGCAAGGGCAACATGGGTGAGGTTCACCGGGCCGAGGACCTCCAGGCAGCTGAGGGCACCGCTGAGCGCACGGTCGCCGTCAAGACCATCCTGCGCCGCCGCACGGGCACCCGGATCGACACCGGCGCCGATCCCAAGGCCACCGAACGTTTCGCCCGCGAGGTGCGCATCATGCGTCGCCTCGACGACCCCAACCTCACGCGCATCGTCGCCGGTGGGGTAACCGGGGACCAGGACGGTCTGCCCTACCTCGCGATGGAGTTCCTGGAGGGCGAGACGCTGCGCGACCTCATCGAGGAGGAACGACAGCTCCCCGTCACCTGGGCCGCGGCCATCGGCGCCCAGATCGCGTCCGGTCTCGCCGCAGCGCACGCCGCCGACGTGGTCCACCGCGACCTCAAGCCCGCCAACGTCATGCTCACCCAGGGCGGCACGGTCAAGGTCCTCGACTTCGGCATGGGGCGCATCGTCGACGACCCGGACGAGGCCCGGCTGACCAGCACCGGCGTCACTGTGGGCACCGCCCGCTACATGGCTCCGGAGCAGTTCGAGGCCAAGCAGGTCACGCAGGCCGCCGATCTGTACGCCCTCGGATGTGTGATCTACGAGATGCTGGTGGGCGTACCGCCGTTCACCAGCGAGTCGCCCTTCGAGCTCGCCGCCAAGCACACGCGCGAAGAGCCGACGCCCATCACCCTCATCCGCAGCGAGATCCCTGCGGAACTCGCCCGGCTCGTCGACCGGTTGCTCGCCAAGGACCCGGCGGCACGTCCCGCGGACGCCGTGGCCGTACGCGACGCGCTGCTTCCGCTGGCCAGGCAGGACGGGGACAATCCCCGGCTGCCGCACTGGAGCGCCCTGGACCCGACCCGCCCGCTGCGTGATCCCGCGGCCCAGGCCCCCGCAGGGCAAGCCACCGCCGCGAACCCGGAGCCGATGCCGGTCGCCGCCTCAGGCGGGGACATGGACGTCTTCGGCGTCCACCGCACGCTCATCAGGGACTACCGCTCCTTCACCGAGGGCGGCACCGTCATCCGCGACGACCGCATCGCCGCGTTCGTCGAGGACGACCTCAACAGCAAGTCGCAGTGGCCCGACCCGTGGCTGTCCCTGAACCCGTTCTTCCAGGGCGGCGGCACGGTGGTCGAACTCGCCGGGCAGAAGGTGCTGCACGACGAGTGCGCCCGTATCTTCCAGGCGAGGAAGACCGAGGGCGGCACGGTCCCCGACGGCCGTCCGCTGACGCTCCATCAGCACCAGCGCGAGGCCATCGACGCCGCCGCGTCCGGTGCGTCGTACGTCCTGACGACGGGCACCGGGTCCGGCAAGTCCCTCGCGTACATCGTCCCCATCGTGAACAAGGTGCTCCACCAGCGGGACGCCGAGGGACCGAAGGCTCCCAAGCGGGTGCGGGCGATCATCGTCTACCCGATGAACGCCCTCGCCAACAGCCAGCTCAAGGAGCTGGAGAAGTACCTGCGCGACGGCTACGGCGCCGGCCGCGAGCCCGTCACCTTCGCCCGGTACACGGGCCAGGAGGACGACGAGAAGCGCAAGGAGATCCGCGACAACCCGCCGGACATCCTGCTCACCAACTACGTGATGCTGGAACTGATGCTGACCCGCCCGGCCGACCGGGCGAGCCTCATCAAGATGGCGCGGGGCCTGGAGTTCCTGGTCTTCGACGAGCTGCACACCTACCGCGGTCGGCAGGGCGCCGACGTGGCGCTGCTGATCCGCCGCGTCCGCGAGGCCTGCCAGGCGCAGGACCTGCAGTGCATCGGCACGTCGGCCACCATGTCGACGGAGGGCACGCTCGACGACCAGAAGAAGGTCGTCGCAGGAGTGGCGAGCACGCTGTTCGGTACGACTGTGCGCCCGGAGCACGTCATCGGCGAGACCCTGGTCCGCGCCACTCACGACACACCCGACGTCGTTCCCGCCGAGCGTCTGAGCTCCCCCGCCGCGCCGCGCGCTTACGACGATCTCGTGCGCGACCCGCTGGCCCGCTGGATCGAGACCCGCTTCGGCCTGGCCACCGACGACGCCACCGGGCGGCTCATCCGCCAGCAGCCCACGAAGATCGAGGTCGCGGCGAAGGAGCTGCACGAGCAGTCCGGAGTGGCCGAGGAGCAGTGCGTCGCCGCGATCCGCGCCACACTGGAGGCCGGTTCGCAGGCGCGGCACCCGGTGACCGAGCGGCCGCTGTTCGCGTTCCGGCTGCACCAGTTCCTCTCCAAGGGTGACACCGTGTACGTCACCCTGGAGGACAAGCTCTCGCGCCACCTCACCCGCTCGTACCAGCTCGAACAGCCGGGCAGTGACGGCAAGTTGCTGATGCCGCTGGCGTTCTGCCGGGAGTGCGGCCAGGAGTACCTGACGGTGTGGCGGACCGAGAAGGACGGCGAGGTCCGGTACGAGGCGCGCCGGGACACCTCCGCGACGGGCGGCCGGCAGGGCGACGGCTATCTGTACGTCGACCACGAGCGGGCGTGGCCGTCCAACGTCCAGTACGCCGTGGACGACCGCCGACTGCCCGAGTCCTGGCTGGAGCTGGACGACAAGGGCCAGGAGGTCGTGAAGAAGTCGTATCGCGACCGGGTGCCGCGTGCTGTCACCGTCGACCCCCGCGGCCGCGAAGGGAGCGGCGAACTCCACGCGGCGTTCGTCCCTTCCCCCTTCCTCTTCTGCCTGCACTGCGGGGTCGCGTACGAACAGACACGCGGCCGGGACTTCGCGAAGCTGGCGACACTCGACCAGGAGGGCCGGTCCTCCGCGACCTCGCTGATCTCCGCGTCGGTGGTGCGCTCGCTGAAGTCGGTGCCGGAGGAAACCCTGGACAAGGAGGCGCGCAAGCTCCTCACGTTCGTCGACAACCGGCAGGACGCGTCCCTCCAGGCGGGTCACTTCAACGACTTCGTGCAGATCACGCAGCTACGCGGGGCCCTGTACCGGGCGGCTTTGGACGCGGGCGAGGACGGCATCCACCACGAGGAACTGGCCTCGTCGGTGACAAACGCGCTCGCCATCGAACCGGCCGACTACACCGGCGAGAGCGATCTGCCGCCCTCCCTCGCCCGCAACGCCGCCAAGACCCTCCGTGACGTGATCGCCTTCCGGCTCTACCTGGATCTGGAGCGCGGCTGGCGCATCACGATGCCGAACCTGGAGCAGACCGGCCTGCTGGAGATCGCCTACGAGGACCTGGACTGGGTTGCGGCCAAGCAGGACCGGTGGGCGGGCACGCACGAGGCGCTGCGCGACGCCGACCCGGCGCTGCGGGCCGAGGTCATGAAGGCGCTGCTCAACGAGATGCGCCGGTCCCTCGCCATCGACGTCTCGTACTTCCGTGACGACTTCGACTCGCTCCAGCGGGCGAGCGAGGAGCGGCTAATCGACCCGTGGGTGCTGTCCGCCGCCGACAAGCCGAAGGTCGGCACGGCCTATCCGCACCCCTCCCGCCCCGGCATGGACCGCTCGGCTCTCTTCCTGTCGGCGCGCGGCAAGTTCGGCAAGTACCTGCGCCGCGCTGACACGTCGTTCAAAACGCTCGATCCGGCCGATCTCCAGCTGGTCATCGAGGAGTTGCTGAAGGTGCTGGCCAAGGCGGGCCTGGTGAAGGAGGTGACGGAGGCCCCGCAGCGCGCCGGCCGCTACCGCAGGTCCTCCGCCCCGGCCGCGACCGGCTACCGCGTGGCCGCCCAGTCCCTCGTCTGGCGTGCGGGCAGGGGCGAGCGGGGCACGCACGACCCGCTGACCCGCACCTACCAGAGCGGCGACGGCCCACGCGTCAACACCTTCTTCCGCGACCTGTACAAGGACGCGGCAGGCACCCTGTCCGGCCTGTTCGCGCGCGAACACACCGCGCAGGTCTCGCCGGAGGAGCGGGAGAAGCGTGAAGAGGCCTTCCGCAAGGCGGAGTTGAAGCTGCTGTACTGCTCCCCGACGATGGAGCTGGGCGTCGACATCTCCCAGCTCAACGCGGTGATGATGCGCAACGTGCCGCCCACGCCCGCGAACTACGCGCAGCGCTCGGGCCGCGCGGGCCGCAGCGGCCAGCCCGCCCTCGTGACCACATACTGCGCGACGGGAAACAGCCACGACCAGTACTACTTCCGCCGCTCGGAGCGCATGGTCGCGGGTGCCGTCGCCCCGCCGCGACTGGACCTCGCCAACGAGGACCTGGTGCTCTCCCACCTCCAGGGCATCTGGATCGCGGAGGCCGGCCTGAAGCTGGGCCGTGCCGTCCCCGAGGTGCTCGACGTGTCGTATCCGGACACGGGTGACCGTCCGAACCCCGCGCTGGAGCTGCTGCCGGACATCCTCGCGGCCTCCCTCGACGACAGCGCCCGGCGCCGCACCGTCGACGCCGCCCTGCGCGTCCTCGGCCCGCTCCTGCCCGACTTCGCCGACACCACGTGGTGGCACGACGACTGGATCCAGGACCGGGTGCGGACGGTGGCGACCCGCTTCGACCGGGCCTTCGACCGCTGGCGGCAGCTGTTCCGCTCCGCGCTCGACGACCAGTACATCCAGAACAGGCGCCGCCTCGACTACAGCCTCACCGAGGGCGACCGCGTCCGCGCCAACGCCCGCCGCCGCGAGGCCGAGACGCAGCTCAACCTCCTGATGAACGAGAGCGCCGACAGCAAGTCGGTCCTCTCCGACTTCAACCCGTACCGCTATCTCGCGTCCGAGGGCTTCCTGCCCGGATACAGCTTCCCGCGGCTCCCGCTCGCCGCGTACATTCCGACCGTCGGTCGCCGCCGCGGAGACGGCGACTACCTCCAGCGGCCGCGCTTCCTCGCGATCCGCGAGTTCGGCCCGGGTGCGCTGATCTACCACGAGGGCGCCCGCTACCAGGTGACCCGCATCCAGCTGCCGCCGGACTCCTCGGGCGAGCTGGCGACCAGCGAGGCCCGCCGCTGTGCGCAGTGCGGCTACCACCACGATCCGGAGCAACTGGAGGACCGCTGCGCCATGTGCCACGAGCCGCTGGGCGCGGCGACGTACGGTCTGCTGCACCTGCACACCGTGTATACGACGCGCCGTGAGCGGATCTCGTCCGACGAGGAGGAGCGGCGCCGCGCCGGCTTCAAGCTGGAGACGTCGTACCGCTTCCAGGACCACGGCACCCGCAAGGGCCGGCTGAACGCGGCGATCACTGACGCCTCGGGCGCGCCGCTCGCCGACGTGGCGTACGGCGACTCGGCGACCGTCCGGATCACCAACACCGGCCGGGTGCGCGCCAAGAGCGACGAGCCGGCCGGGTACTGGCTGGACCTCGCGGACGGCCGCTGGATGAACGACAAGGACGCGTCCGAGGCGTCCGGCGACTCCAGCGAGCTGCCCGTGATCGACGCGGACGGCAACGAGCGACGCCGCAAGAAGCGGGTCATCCCGTACGTGGAGGACCGCCGCAACATCCTCGTCGTCACCCTCGACGAGGCGCTGCCGGAGCCGGTCGCGCTCTCCCTGATGTACGCCCTGGAGCGGGGCATCGAGGCCGCGTTCGAGCTGGAGGACGCCGAGCTGTCCAGCGAGCTGCTGCCGCCGGACGACGGTCCCCGGGGCCGCATCCTGTTCACGGAGGCCGCCGAGGGCGGCGCGGGTGTGCTGCGCCGCCTCCAGGCGGAGGAGGACGCCCTGGGGAAGGCGGCCGTACGCGCCCTGGACATCTGCCACTTCGACGCGGACGGCACCGACCTGGGCGGCCCGCACCCGGACCGGCCGTGCGCGCTCGGCTGCTACGAGTGCCTCCTGACGTACGGCAACCAGCTCAACCACGCTCTCATCAACCGGCACTCGGTGCGGGACCTGCTGGTGCGGCTCGCGACGGCGAAGGCCCGGCGCGAGTCGCGCGGCGAGTCGCGCTCGGAGCAGTACCGGCGGCTGCTCGACCAGACCTCCCCCGCCGCCGAGCCGACGCCGGTCGAAGCGGCGGTCGAGGCGTCGGTAGAGGCGGCTTCGGCGGCCGAGTTGGCGGCTCAGGGTGACTTCCTGGGCTGGGCGAAGGCGCGCGGCCTGCGGCTGCCGGACGAACCGGGCTCGTTCCTCACCGAGGCGATGGCGACCCCCGACTACGTGTACCGCCTGCCCGGCGTGAACGTGGCGGTCTTCGTGGACCTGCCGGACATGGAGCAGGACACCTTCCGGGACGAGGACGCCGAGGACCGCCTGTTCAACGCCCGCTGGGACGTCATCCGTTTCGCACACGACGCCGACTGGGACGCCGTCGCCGCCGCCAACGCCCGCTACTTCGGCTCTCCGGCCGCCAACTGATCTCCCACCACGAGGACTTGAAGACAGACATGGCACTCACGTACTCGGCCGGTTCTCTGGTGAAGGCCCGCGGCCGCGAATGGGTCGTGCTCCCCGAGAGCAAGCCCGATCTGCTCGTCCTGCGCCCGCTGGGCGGCTCGGACGACGACATCGCCGCGGTGTTCCCGGCGTTCGAGACGGTCGACGAGGCGAAGTTCGCGCCGCCGGAGCCGAGCGACCTTGGCGACCAGCGCGCGGCCGGCCTGCTGCGCACCGCCCTGCGCGTCGGCTTCCGCTCCGGCGCGGGCCCGTTCCGCTCGCTGGCCGGGATCGCGGTGGAGCCGCGCGCGTACCAGCTCGTCCCGCTCCTGATGGCGCTGCGCCAGAAGACGGTCCGGATGCTGATCTCCGACGACGTCGGCATCGGCAAGACGATCGAGGCGGGCCTGGTCGCGAGCGAACTCCTCGCGCAGGGCGAGGCGACCGGCCTGGCCGTGCTCTGCTCCCCCGCGCTCGCCGAGCAGTGGCAGCAGGAGCTGCGCACGAAGTTCGGCATCGACGCGGAGCTGGTCCTCTCCTCGACGGTCTCACGTCTCGAACGGGGCCTGGACCTGGGCCAGTCCCTGTTCGACAAGTACCCGTACGTGATCGTCTCCACGGACTTCATCAAGTCCCCGCGCCACCGCGACGACTTCGTCCGCCACTGCCCCGACCTGGTGATCGTCGACGAGGCTCACACCTGCGTGGTCGCCGACGACACCTCCACGGCTTCGCAGAACCAGCTCCGTTACGAGCTTCTGCGCCGCGTCTCGGCGGACGAGAACCGGCACCTGCTCCTGGTGACGGCGACCCCGCACAGCGGCAAGGAGTCCGCGTTCCGCAACCTGCTGGGCCTGGTCAAGCCCGAACTGGCCGACGTGAGCCTGGATTCGGAAGCAGGCAGGAAGCTTCTCGCTCAGCACTTCGTGGCGCGCAAGCGGGCGGACGTACGCCAGTACCTCACCAAGGAGGACGGCCTCACCGACGACTCCCTCGCGGAACGGACGGCGTTCCCCTCGGACCGCTACTTCAAGGACGAGACGTACAAGCTGTCGCCGGAGTACCGGGCCCTGCTCGACGACGCGATCGCGTACGCGAGTGAGCGCGTCGAGCAGGCGGGCAGCCAGGGCAAGCGGGAGGCGCGCATCGCCTGGTGGTCGGCGATCGCGCTGCTCCGCTCCCTGGTGTCGTCCCCGCGCGCCGCCGCGCAGACGCTGCGGACCCGCTCGGCAGCGGCGATCGCGGCATCGGCGGAGGAGGCCGACAAGCTCGGTGCCCCCCTCAACAGCGACGCCGCCGACAGCGACGCGATGGAGGGCATGGACGTCGCACCGGGAGCGGAGACGACCGAGGACCCGCGCTCCTACCTCGCCGAACTCGCCGACATCGCCGCGGAGTTGGAAGGCCCGGCCAAGGACCTGAAGCTCAAGGCGCTCATCAAGCACCTCAAGGCGCTCCTCGCGGACGGTCACAACCCGATCGTGTTCTGCCGCTACATCCCGACGGCCGAGTACCTCGCCGAGCAGCTGGAGAACGACAAGGAGTCCGGCAGGCGCGGCCCGCTCGGCGCCAAGACCGTCGTCAAGGCGGTCACCGGCACGCTCTCCCCGCAGCAGCGCCTAGAGCGCATCGAGAAGCTCGCCGAGGAGGCCGGCGAGGAGGCCGCGGCCCGCCGTGTCCTGATCGCGACGGACTGTCTGTCGGAGGGCGTGAACCTCCAGCACCACTTCGACGCCGTCGTCCACTACGACCTGGCCTGGAACCCGACCCGCCACGACCAGCGCGAGGGCCGCGTCGACCGCTACGGTCAGCGCAAGGACCAGGTCCGCGTCATCACGCTCTACGGCGACGACAACGGCATCGACGGCAAGGTTCTCGAAGTCCTCATCAAGAAGCACCGCCAGATCAAGAAGGACCTCGGCATCTCCGTCTCCGTACCCGACGAACTGTCGACGGGCGTCACGGACGCGATCGTGGAGTGGCTGCTGATGCGTGGCCGCGAGGACCAGGACGCCCTGTTCAGCGCGGACGCGTTCAAGGTGAGCACGGCGAAGCTGGACAGCGACTGGAACTCGGCGGCCGAGCGCGAGAAGGCGTCGCGCTCGCGGTTCGCGCAGCGGTCCGTGCGTCCGCAGGAAGTGGCGCGCGAGGTCGCGGCGGTCCGCGAGGCACTGGGCGGCGCGGGCGAGATCGACACGTTCGTACGGGAGTCGCTGGGCGCCCTCGGTGCCGTGCTCCGCGGGGAGGGTGAGGACTTCACGGCCCAGGTGGGCGGCACGCCCATCGGCCTGCGTGACGCGCTCGCGCCGACCGTCGGCGCGGAGGTGATCGAGAAGGACCGCCCGATCCCGTTCCGCGCGGACCCGGCGGTGGCGCGGGGTGAGGCGGCCTTGGTGCGGACGGACCCGGTCGTGGGCGCCATCGCGTCCCACGTCCTCAACGCAGCCCTGGACACCCAGGCGGACAGTGCCCGGCCGGCCCGCCGCTGCGGTGTGGTGACGACAGACGCGGTAGGCACTCTCACCACCCTCCTCCTCGTCCGTTACCGCTTCCACCTCACGCTGCCCTCCCGCAGCGGCGAGAAGCAGCTGGTGGCGGAGGACGCCCGGCTGATCGCCTTCGAGGGCTCGGCCAGGAAGGCGGAGTGGCTGCCGCCGGAGCGGGCGCGGGGCCTTCTCGACGCGACGGCGTCGGAAAGCACGGACCGGCACTACGCGGAGCGCACGATGAGCCGCCTGCTCACCCACCTCCCGGATGTGTACGGCCATCTGGAGACGTACGGCGAGGAGCTGGCCGCCGAGCTGGACGCCTCGCACCGCCGGGTACGCCAGGCATCCGGCGAGATCGTCCGAGGCCTGTCCGTCACCGTGCAGAAGCCCGCCGACATCCTCGGCGCGTACGTGTACCTGCCCGCCGCCCCTGCCGCCGCCCCGGCCGTCGCCCCTGCTGCTCCTGGAGTGTCCGCCTGATGTCCGCAGTCACCCGTAACCAGGTGTTCACCGCCGTCCACACGGTCGGGGGGCTGCTGCCTGCCGACATGCTGGTCCGGATCTCCGAGGGCAAGGACGTCCCCGGCTCGAAGCCGGCCGACTACGGCCTGCCGTCCTCCCGTTCGGTCCGTGACGAGGCCGAGCGAAGCTGGGAGTACCTGAAGCCGCTCTGGCGCGAGCTGCGCAAGCACCTTCCCGAGGACCGGGAGACGGGCGATCCGGCCGCCGACCCGACCGGCCGCGCCGGCAGCGACTGGCTGGCCCCGCTCTGGCGGGAGTTGGGTTTCGGCCCGCTGACGCAGGTCGGTCCCTCGGGCATCACCGCCGACTCGGACGCGGAGAAGAAGTTCCCGGTCTCCCACCGCTGGCGGCACGCGCTGATCCACCAGACGGCCTGGAACGCCAACCTCGACAAGCGCCCCGGCGGCGTGGGCACGGTCCCGCCGCAGTCGATGCTCCAGGAGTGCCTGAACCGCACGGAGGCCCACCTGTGGGGCGTCCTGACGAACGGTCGCCAGGTCCGCCTGCTGCGCGACTCCAGCGCACTGGCCACGGCCTCGTACGTCGAGTTCGACCTCGAAGCGATCTTCGACGGCGAGCTGTTCAGCGAGTTCGTGCTGCTGTACCGGGTGCTGCATGTGTCGCGGTTCGAGGTGGCGGAGGACGCTCCGCCGTCCGCGTGCCGCCTGGAGAAGTGGCGCACGGAGGCCATCGCGTCGGGGACGCGGGCACTGGACCAGCTCCGCAAGGGCGTCCAGGATGCGATCACCGCGCTGGGTACGGGTTTCTTGCGGCACCCGGAGAACACGGCCCTGCGCGAGGACGTCCGCCCTAAGGCCCTCCAGGCCGCGCTGCTGCGGCTCGTGTACCGGCTGCTGTTCGTCTTCGTGGCCGAGGACCGCGACGCGCTGCTGTCACCGAAGGCGGACCCGCAGGCACGCGAGCGGTACGAGGCGTACTTCTCGTCGGCACGGCTGCGCGCGCACGCGAGGAAGCGGCGGGGTACGGCACACGGTGACCTGTACGAGGCCCTGTGCATCGTCCTCGACGCGCTGGGCGACGAGGCGGGCCGCCCCGAGCTGGGCCTGCCCGGCCTTGGCGGTCTGTTCAACAACACGGAGGCGGACGCCCCGCTGCGTGGGCTGAAGCTGTCCAACGAGGCTCTGTTGACGGCCGTACGGCACTTGTCGCAGGTGCGGGACGGCAGTTCGGGGCGTTGGCGGGCGGTGGACTACCGGCACCTGGACGCGGAAGAGCTGGGCTCCGTGTACGAGTCCCTGCTGGAGCTGGAGCCCAAGCACAGCACCGCCGACCGTACGTTCACGCTGGTCGAGGTCGCAGGCAACACCCGTAAGACGACGGGCAGTTACTACACCCCGTCCTCGCTCATCGAGTGCTTGTTGGACTCGACCCTGGACCCGGTGATACGGGATGCGGTGAAGCGGGGCGAGGAGGCGGCGTCGAAGTCGGGGGCGGCTGACCCGGCGGACGCGATCGTGAACGAGCTGCTGTCCCTGACGGTGTGCGACCCGGCGTGCGGCTCCGGGCACTTCCTGGTGGCGTCGGCACGGCGCATCGCCAAGCAGGTGGCGGCGGTACGGGAACGCAACCCCGAGCCCACGCTGGATGCGGTGAGGCATGCCCTGCACGAGGTCGTCGCCCGCTGCATCTACGGCGTGGACCTCAACCCGATGGCTGTTGAGCTGGCCAAGGTGTCGCTGTGGCTGGAGGCGTTGGAGCCGGGGAAGCCGCTCGGGTTCCTTGACGCGCACGTGAAGCATGGGAACGGATTGATCGGTGCGACGCCGAAGCTGCTGCGGGACGGGATTCCCGACGACGCCTTCATCGCCACCGAGGGCGACGACAAGAAGCACGCGAAGGCGCTTGAGAAGATCAACCAGCAGGAACGGGTCGGACAGGGCAGCCTCTTCGATCTCGGCGATGAGGGAGTCCGGGTCGCTAACACCGCCTTCGCCAGTGGGCTTCGGTCCATCACGCTGGCTCAGGCGGAGGAGTTGACGGATGTGCGCCGCCAGGAGGAGGCATACGAGGAGTGGGCTGGCTCCTCGGCGTACCAGCGCGCCCGGCGGGTTGCCGACGCCTGGTGCGCGGCGTTCGTATGGCTCAAGACGCCGGAGGCTCCGCGCGCGGTGACGCACTCGGTATTCAAGGCGCTGGAGGACCCGAGTGGCGGTGGCGTCGCTGCGGAGACCCGCACCGAGATTGAGCGTCTGCGCGACCAGTACAACTTCTTCCACTGGCACCTGGAGTTCCCTGAGGTCTTCTCCGTTCCGGAGAACGGTCAGGGGGTGTCCCCTGCGACGGGCTGGGCAGGCGGTTTCGACTCCGTGGTGGGTAACCCGCCGTGGGACAGCGTGGACTTTCGCGAGCAGGAGTTCTTCGCGCAGCGGGCGCCGGAAATCGCTGAGGCGTCCCGCACCGCTGTGCGCAAGAAGATGATCGAAGCACTCAAGGACTCTCCAGACACGCTTCCGCTGTACGAGGAGTTCGAGGCGGGTAAGCGGAAGGTGTATGCAGAGAGCCACTTCCTGCGACGGTCGGGGCGGGTTCCGTTGACTGGGCAAGGGAACCTGAACACATACTCCGTTTTCACGGAGACGGACCGTATCCTGCTCGGGCCGAAGGGGCGGGCGGGCGTGATCGTGCCGACGGGGATCGTCACGGATGCGCGAACACAGTACTTCTCGCAGGACCTCGTGAAAAGCAGGTCGATGGCCGCACTGTACGACTTCGAGAATGCCGCTCCCCTTTTCCCAGGCGTGCATCGTTCGTTCAAGTTCAGCATTCTTTCCCTAACCGGAGAGTCTCTGCACGAACCCGCGGCGAAGTTCGCGTTCTTCCTTCACGATCCGGCCGAACTGGACAATGTGGAGAAGACGTTCGCACTGACGCCAGAGGAGATCGCGCTTCTCAACCCAAACACCGGGACCCTCCCGATTTTTAGGTCGCGTCGGGATGCCGAAATCACACTTCGGATGCACCGGCGGCTGCCCGTGTTCTGGAAGGAGGGCCAGACCGGTGGTAATGCCTGGGCCACAACGTTCCTCCGGATGTACGACATGGGCCACGACTCCGCTCTTCTCAACCCCTGCGAGGATCTCGAAGCTTCTGGCTGGACGCTTGAGGGCAACGTCTTCACCAAGGACGGGAAGCGGATGCTCGCCCTGTACGAGGCAAAGATGCTCCACCACTACGACCACCGGTGGGCCACGTACCGCGTCGAGGGTGACACACGGCCACTCGCACTGGAAGAGAAAGACGACAACCAAGCCTTGGTCCTGCCCCGATACTGGGTGTCGGAAGAGGACACGCCATCCGGCAAGTTCGACAAGAATGGCGAGGAGATTGCCACTCCCGGGGTCCGCAAGCGCCTCGCTGAAAAGGGATGGTCACACAGTTTCCTCCTTGGCTGGCGGGACATCTGCCGCTCCACCGACGAGAGGAGCATGATCAGCGCCCTAATGCCGGTGGCGGGCGTGGGTCACAAGTACCTCCTGGCCCTGTCCCTGACACCGGAACTCCTCGGAGCCGTCTGGTCGTCATTCGCCTTCGATTATGCGGCGCGGCAGAGTATCGGCGGCACCTCCATGAGCTTTTTCATTGTCAAGCAGCTCCCCGTCCCCACCCCTAAACAACTCTCCGTCCACGCTCCCTGGATCACCCCTCGGGTCCTCGAACTCTCCTACACGGCAATTGACATGGAAGGACTCGCTGCTGACATCGGCGACACCGGCACCCCCTTCCACTGGGACGAAGGCCGCCGCCAGGTAATCCGCGCCGAACTCGACGCCCTCTTCTTCCACCTCTACGGCATCTCCCGCGAAGACGCCGACTACATCCTCGACACCTTCCCCATCGTCCGCCGCAAGGACGAGGCCAAGTACGGCTCGTACCGCACCAAGGAACTGATCCTCGCCGAGTACGACCGCATGGGCGCCGCCGGTCTCACCCTGGAGACCCCGCTCGTCGAAGGCGAGAACTACACCTCCACCCTCACCCCACCCCCGGGCCACGGCCCCCGCCACCCCGCCTGATCCCACACGCCCCGGAGACAGGAACGCCACGGACTATGAGCAACCCGCAGCAGCCTTCGGAGTACGAACTCAACGCATGGCGTGCCATCCAGCAGTTCAAGAGCCGCCCACTGTCACAAGCGATGCAAAACGCCGGCGAGCACGTGGCCAACGGCGTTACACAACTCGGCAAGCGTGCCGCGAAGCAACTGGAGAACCACCCACGGGCCGCATCGGCGGTTTCGCGTGGCCAGGAATTCGTCGCCAAGGGCGCTTCCAAGGTGGGCGCAACCGCTCGCGGAGCCGCCGACGCCATGCCGGACTGGAGCGGCACCGCCGTTCAGTCCGTACGGCGGACGGTGGGACGAGTATCGCGAGCGGGACTCTCCCGCAAGCGGGTGGTGGCGCTCCACAACAAACGCGGGCATGACGTCGCATCGCTGTCCGACCTGCGCCGCCTCGACCTCGAAAAGGTCGAGGCGGTCCGCGGCCGGGCGGCGAGCTGGTACTTTCCTGCCGCCGCAGCGCTCTCGGGAGCAGGCGCTGCATTCGCGATCTCCGGGGGACAGCTCGCGATCGCCGCCTCCGCCGGCGCCGCGGCGGCGCCTTCGGGAGGTGCGATCACCGGTGCCTTCATCGCCGATGCCGCATTCGTCCTCGGGCTCGCGTCCCGAGCCGTCGGCCAGGTCTCGCTGTTCTACGGTTACGACCCCGAAGAGCCTGCCGAGAAGCTTTTTGTGATGTCTGTGATCAACGTGGGTACGGCAAGTTCGGCCACCGCCAAGAATGCCGCGATGGCGGACCTCTCGAAGCTCACCCAAGCGCTTTTCAGAGGAAAGACCTGGAAGGTACTGAACGAGACGTTTGTCGGCAAGGTCTCCTCTCAGTTCGCGAAGGCACTCCACTTCCGCCTCACCAAGAAGGGACTCGGCAAGGCCGTACCCGCCCTCGGGGTCGTCATGGGCAGCACACTGAACTGGGCCACTCTGGAGGGGATCGTCGACGCCGCCGAGATGGCGTACCGGCGACGGTTCCTCCTGGAGAAGTACCCGCATCTCGCTGACGAGGAAGCATCAGGATCGTTTCCCGACACCGGCCCGGACGTCCCGGACGACGCCGACGAAGCGATCAGCTTGCTCGACGAGATAGTCGAGGCGGGTGGACCCGACCTCCGCTGACATGGTGTCCCGGCGGTGGACGTCCCCACACGACCGCCGGGACGAACACGGCTCAGGCCCCCACCACGAACCCCACGAACCGCGACCACTCCTCCCGCATGAGGGCGAAGTGAGATCGCGTCACGTCCTTGGATTCGCTTACGGGCGCGGCCTGTTCGGGTATATCTCCACTCTCACCCCACCACCAGGCCAAGCCCCCCGCCGCCCTGCCTGACCCAACCGCCGCCGCTGCCCGAGCCAGGAGCCAGGATGGTCTCGCCCACCTCCGAAGAAGACACCCGCAAGGTTCAGACGGCGGTCATCGGTCAGGCCGAGTCGGACTGGCCGGTGTTCCTGCCGTACGACCACGACGACTTCGACGGGTTCATGCGAGGCCGGACCCGCGACGACTTCTACTGCGGCGTCCTGCTCGGCGGCTGCGGCAAGAAGCTGACTCCGAAGCGGTACACGGAGAAGAAGTGCCACTTCGCGCACCGGCCGCCCGTTCACTGCCGCCGCACGGAGACCGGTGAGGCCAGCGCCGACCACCTCTACATCGGGCAGGCGCTGCGGCGCTGGCTGCTGCGGCAGGGATACCAGGACGCCGAGGTCACGTACCTGGCCCCCGGTTCGGTCCACGGTGGGGCCGTCGAGGTCCGGTTCGGTCACGGCCGGTCCCGGCTCATCCGGGTCCAGTTGGCCCGTCTCTCCCTCCGCGAGTGGCAGGAGACCCGCGAACGCCTCGCCGACCGGCACACGCACGTCCACTGGGCGTACGGACCCTACTGCGGGCTCTCGCACAACGAGGTGGACGCCGCCGGACATGCCATCCGCATCTCCTGCCGCACCCAGGGCGATACCCGCGAGGTGTACGTCGGCACGCAGTACCCGGACAACAGCCTCGCGTGGTCGGCCCTCACCGAGTGCCGCCTGTCGAAAGAGGGGATCATCACGCCCCGCCTCGACGCCGAACCGCCCGCGAGCAGCACGCCCGCTCCCGCCCCTACGCCCGTGTCCTTCCCGCTGGCTCCAGGCACCATCGCCTTCACCGCAGCGACCGAACTCCCGGCACCGCACCCTGACCCGGACGGCACCGCCGTACGCCTCTACGAGGCCGACGTCCAGCCGCTCGGCTCGGCCGTCGTCCGGGCCCGGATCACCCTGCCGCACGGCCACCCCGCCCCTCCTCCTCACCAACTGCACGTCATCTACTCCTCAGCCCACCTGCTGCCGCTCACCGAAGCGGCCCCCTCCGAGCCCGCCTGGCTCATACGCGCCGACGGTGCCTCGCCCCTACCCCAGCAGACCGACTCCCGCTGGCCGGACCTGCGCCCCGCATCGCCGCCACCCGAGCCACCCCCACCAACGCCCACGACGATCGAACCGGCGGCCGCCTCAACACCCCGTCCCCTCCCCCTCGATGAGGCCGAGACGATCCGGGCCGTCCGCTCAAGGCTGGAGCTCGTCGCCCGCGCCCGGGGCCTCGTCAACTGGGAGACGCTCGTCAGCCACGCGGGAGCGGCACCCGGCGACATCACTCCGGAGGAACGCGTCCGCCTGCTCATCGCCGTCGACTACCCCCGAGCCGACGGCAAGCCCGTGCTCTCGGCGCTCGTCAAACCAGCCCTCGCCCCGGACGCACCCGCCCCGTACTTCGCCGACGTCCTCGCCGGCCTCGGCTGGAGATCCGACCTGTCCGAAGCGAAGGTCGCGGAGATCTGGGAACGCGAGCGGAGAACTGCCTACGCCCTCGCCCACAACGAGGCAGTACCGGCACTTCAGCTGCCCCCGACCGTCTCGGGCGGGAACGGCACCACCCTCAAGTTGAACGAGGATCAGATCGTGGCTCGTTTCCGCGAGCATCTGAAACTCGTCGCCAACGGACGCAGCGTCATCAAGTGGAAGACACTGCTCAGGAAGCAGGGCATCCCGTGCTCCGCACTGTCAGCGAGGGACCAGGTCAGACTCCTGGCCGCAGTGGACAGACCCTACGTCCCCGGCCGCGGCCTGCTATCGGCCTTGGTGAAGGATGAAGGTCGGCTAACCGGACCCGCACCATTTTTCGGCGAAGTGCTGGCCGAACTGGGCTGGGTACCTGACGCCAGCACCCCCACGGTGGAGGCCGCCTGGTGGGCCGCGAGCGGCCGTGCTTACGCCCAGCACACTGGTACGCCCCAAAGCGTTCCCGCCGCTCGCCCCGCTGAGGAGGACCGGACGCATTGGTCCAAGCTGGGGACCACCAGAGCAAAGGTGGTGGACGCCGCACGAGCGTCGCTGATCGATGCCGCCCGACGCCAGGTCTGCATCGGCTGGCACACGCTCGCCGCTGCCGCCGGGCTCAAGTCGACGGACCTTTCCGACAAGGCCAGGGAATCGATCCTCGTCGCCGTGGACAGCCCCACCTCGCCCCACGGGGTTCTGCTCTCCTCCCTCGTGATCGCCTCCGAGCACACACCAGTGCCGTACTTCGACTCGATCCTCAAGCGCCTCGGACGGCCGCACGGCTTGCGACCCATCGAACTGGGGCAAATCCGGAAGCGGGAACAGTCCCTCGCTTTTGCGGCCTACAGCCCCACAACCACCACTGCACCGGGGGAAAGATCATGAGAGCGAACCATCGTCGCGTCGCAATCGGCATAGCCGCCACCGCAGTCGTCGTCACCCTGTCGGGCACGGCGGGAGCGGTGGCCGGCGCCTACTTCGTCGCGACCGGCGCGCGGGGCCCGGCGGGGCCGGAAGGGGCACGGGGACCGCAGGGCCTTCAGGGCGAACAGGGGCCACAAGGCGAACGCGGCGCCAAGGGCGAAGAGGGAGAGCCCGGCGCCTCGGCCGAACCAGCCACCCTCGGCATACCGGACGCCAGCACAACGGGCCCCGATCTCTCCGGCGGCCTGCTCATCAGTTCCGGCACGTGGCCGGTCGGAACCTCGCAGTGGGACACCATCTACGTGGGCCGCAGCTCCGTCCTCGGGTCACCGGGCGATGTCGACATGCGTGCGATGACGCTCTGCAAGATCTTCTGAGCGCCACCGCGCACGCCGCTCCGCTCAGGCCTCCGCCACGAACCCCACGAACCGCGACCACTCCTCACGCCCGACGGCGAAGTGAGGTCGCGTCACGTCCTTGGAGTCCCGTACGTGGATGGCCAGCTCAGTGACGGCGACCTCTACACAGCTGTCGCCCTGGCTGCCGCTGTAGCTGGACTTGCACCAGGCGAGTTCGGTCGTGCTCATAGCTCTCCTCGCAGTCGCTCCAACAGGCCCCGCGAGTCTTCGGGGTTCAGGGCCTGCGAGCGCAGTTTGTCATAGCGCTGGTAGAGGAGACTTACCTCTTTCGGGTCGGCAATCAGGCGTCCGTTCTGCTGCCCCTCCGAGTAGGCGAGCCGACGCCGCTCCGGTGTCTCCAGAAGTTGCACGGGCCCATCAAGACACGCATGCAACCCCGCTTCCAACGGAACGATCTGAAGCGTCACGTTGCGCGGCGCGCTGTGTTCCAGCACATGGTCCAGCATGGCCCGCATCTGCTCCACGTTCCCGAAGCGCCGCCAGAACACGTGCTCCTCGACAATGAAGCTGAACGGCACGGTCGGCCGCTCGTGCAGCATCCGCTGCCTCTCCATCCGGACGGCGAGCAGGGTCTCCAGCTCCTCGTCCGTGACCACCGGAATCGTGCCCTCGAACACCGCCCGCGCATACCCCTCCGACTGCAACAACCCCGGCACCAGCCTGCACTCGTACGTGTACAGGCTCACCGCGACCTTCTCCAGCCGGGCCCACCGCCGGAACCAGGCCGCCAGCCCCGCCTCGCCCCGCGTCAGATGCCCGGCCGCCTTCCGCAGCGCTCCAGTGTTGCCCAGCGCCTCCTCCGCACGCTCGACGAACGACTCGTCGGGCATCCGCCGCCCCAACTCCACTGACTCCACAGTGTGTTTGGAGAACCTGACCCGCGCCCCGAAGTCCACCCGGCTGAGTCCGGCGTGCTCCCGCAGGGCCTGGACGACGGCCCCGAAGGTCCGCAGACTGTCGGAGGGGTCGGGCTCGCGCTCCCAGTCGCAAGCCGTCACGTCGCTGCTGTCCGTCATACGCGGCCACCTCCAGGTGCGTACGTCCTCTGCGGCATCCCCGCGATCGACAGCACCCACAGTGACGGCAAGATCCCCGTACCGTCCACAGAACGTGCCCGTACGCTGACGCACCGTACGGGCCGAGTCGCTGGCGCACACCCCCGCCCCACCGCCACCGTGGCCCCATGAACGCGACTACATCGCAACTCGCCCCCACCGTATACATGTTCGCGCAGCGCCTGTCCTCCACCCGCCGCGGAGCCCGCCTCGCCCGACTGCTCGCCGTCGAAGAACTCCGCACCTGGGCCGTATCACCGGCTGTCACCGAACGCGTCGAGCAGGTCGTCGCCGAGCTCGCCGCCAACGCCGCGCTGCATGGGCGAGTACAGGGCCGGGACTTCAGGCTCACCCTCACGCTCGGCGAGGCGACGGGCTTCGTACACATCGAGGCCACCGACACCCGCGGCGAGAGGCTGCCCGCACTCCCTCCGGAACCGGGGCCGGACGACGAGTCCGGCCGCGGCCTGCTCGTGGTCGCCGCGCTGGCCGACTGCTGGGCCATCGAGCCGTACCCGCCCGGCGGCAAGGCCGTCTGGGCCGAGGTCTCTCCCGGCCCGGGGCGAACCGGGCTGCGCTCCTCTCCGTGAGGCGGCGAGTCACCAACCGGGGTAGCGGTCCCACCAGTACGGGTCCCAGCCTGGGACGTACTCACTGCCGCTGGGCGAGTCGACGATCTCGCTCAGCATGTCGCGCGCCAGAGTGTCGAGCACCCAGGCCAGTTCATGACGGCTCACCAGGTCCACGGGCAGTGCCTCGACACCGTGTACGGCACCGAGCAGGGCCCCGGTGACGCAGGCGACTGAGGCACCGTCCGGTGCACCCGCCGCGAACTCCAACGCGGCTCTGAGCTGGGCACGGCCGGGAAACGATGCCGCCGTGTAGATCCCGCCGAGCAGGGCCGAGGGCGCCGTGGCGTCCGGTGCGAGGCGAGCGAGCAGTGCCGCCTCCGCAGGCTGGTCGACGGCGTGCTGGAATGCCGCCAGGAGGCGCCCGTGTTCGTCGGTGGCCGTTCGTTCGCCATAGGAGGGGAGCCCGGCGATCCCTGCCTCCATCGCCTCCTGCACGGGGCGGTCCGAGAGACCCCTGTGATCGTGCTCCGGCGGGGCGTTGGTGAGGCAGTGGTGAAGCAGTACGGCTGCCTGGGCGGTGGCGGACTGCGCGGCCGAGTCGCCGTGAGTGAGTGCGGCGAACTCGCCGGCCTGCGTGGCCCAGCCGATTCCGGCAACCGCGATCGGGAGCGACCGGGTCAGCGCATGACAGCCCCGGCTCGTGGTGGCCGACGGCTCGTCGTTGCCCTCGATCCGGGACAGGGCCGTCACCGTCGCCGGAGCGCTGCCACGCCGCTCGGCCAGGACGGGCACGCCCGCGAGCCAGCCGTCCGGCCACTCCCCATCGCCGTTGCCGGAAGCCCACCGGCGCCGCATCCTTTCCACTTCGATGCCCTGGAGGGCCGCCCACCGGCAGTAGGCGTGCAGGACGACCCCCGGCGGATGGCAGATCCCCTTGTGGCCGCCGCGCACCATCGCGCGGATGACGCCCTCGGCGGTGAAGCAGGCCAGCTGCGTGCTGACGCCGGCCCGCAGCGGACCGCTCGCCGGCAAGTTGCCCCGAGCTGCTCCCAGAGTGTCACCGACGGCCAGCCCGAGCATCATTCCCCGCACCCGGGATTCCGTTCTTAGTGCCTTGCTCCGCAGGTCCTTTTCGTCGACCAAGTCAGCCTGCCTTCTTCTCCAGGGCTACAGCCCCTCGTTCCCGGGATCGGGCTCGTCGTCCGGCACGGTTTGCGCGGCCTCCTGCGTGACGACGGTCGGCTCCTCGTCCGCGCGGGGGTGCACTTCTAGGAGGCTCGCGAGGCGCTGCCGCATACGCTCCCGGCGTGCGTCGTAGAACTCCAGGAACCCTGTCAGATCTTCAGGCAGACCTGTGGCGTCGTACTCCCGCAACCAGCTCTCGCGCTCGGCAACCGACTTGAAGTGCCTTTGAAGCCAGACGGTCGGCAGAGCGTCCTGCTTCGAGTTGTTCTCGGGCCCTCTGAGCAGTTGCAGGTTGGCCGCTCTGTCCGCACGGTCCTCGACCAGAGACAGCGCATCCTCGGGCAGGCCGGCTGCGCGCAGCTTGACCCGAGACCGCAGTACGCTGCGCGGGAAGATGTGGTCTTCCTGGAAGTGATCGCGGGTGTCGACGCCCGGGTACAGCATGGCGAGCATCGGGAACAGGCGTTTCGATCCGTACCTGAGGTCCAGGAGGTCGTCGATTTCCGTGGCCTCAAAACGAAGTGACTTGCCCTGCCGTGCCATTTCACGTTCGATGGCCTCGGTCGGCCAGCCCTGTGCGCCCTCCTTCTCCAGAGTCGCTCGCAGGCCGGTGAGCAGCCGGTCCAGCCCGCTGCCCCACACACCGGACTTCATGAGCGAGCGCTGGAGCCATCGGCGGATCGCCGCGCGGTCGTCCCTGAATGCGTCCGAGGTGCGGTAGTTGTCCGCCAGGTTGCGGCGATGGAGGTAGTAAGCCAGAGGAATGACCACGCTGTTGGCCGTGAGGGTGACACCGGAGAACCCGAAGTCGGCGAGTAGTGCCACGCTGAGGCGAAGAGTCCCCTCGATGTCGGCCCAGTGCTTCTCCAGGTTGGTCATGGTCTCGCGGTCGAAATTGTCCACCTTGAAGCGGATGTCACCCTTGCCCAGCAACACCAGCCCCGTCTTGAGGACGAGGTCCTTACTGAAGGCGAAGCCCTGCCCGATCCCGTTGAGTTCGTCGACAAGCCGGTGGATGGTCTCGCGGGCGTCCCGCTCGGCCCACTGCGCGGTGGCCACTGAAAGCAGGAGGTCGGAGTAGGAGAGGACGGCGCCTCCCGAATTGACCCGGATGAAGATGTTGAGGACCTTGTCGAGTTCCTGCGCTTCCTCGAGGAAGAAGGTCACCGTCGGGGTGACGTGTATGACTTCGTGGAGGCGGGTCAACACGTCGCCGGCGGTGTCGTTGTCCGCGACTCCGTGGCGCCGAAGCGCGCGGATGAGGTCCCCGGCGGTGCGCAGTTCGCGCACATCCTGAACGCGGTACCAGTGGACGTCGCCGGCTTCGGTCCCCGCTGCGGCTTCCTCCTGCGTGAGGAACCGGAAATCGTACTCGACGCCCAGGTCGTCGTCCTGACCACGGTGCAGGAGATTCAGGTAGAGGATCTTCTTCGGGTAGGCGAGTGGGTTGTTCGCCCACATGCGCGGGAGCTTTCCCGTGAACGACCCGCAGAGACCGATGTTCAGAGCCGTCAGTCGTTGCTGACCGTCGAGGATCGCCGTGACGGCCCGGCTGCCGAGCGGACCCGTCGGCGCGCAGTGGGCGTTGTCGCGCTCGTGGTAGTCGCGCATGAAGTCGTAGAAGGCGAAGCGGCCGGCGTTGCCCTCGTGGACCTGCCACATGAGGAACGAGCCGATCGGATATCCACGCATCAGGCTGTCGAACAGCCGCGTGATCTTGTCGCGCGACCAGACGAACTCACGCTGAATAGCCGGCAACACGTACTCTCGGCGATGGATCCTCTCCAGCGCGCTGGCAATCGTGATCGGCGTCTGGAATGACATGCGTCCCCCCACCGGACTCAGGCTTCGCCCACACCGTATCGCCCCGGTCGGAGCCAAGCAGCGAGCAGTGACGATCAGACTTGTTCGGGCGCAACAACGGGTCCAACTCCGTACGCACGAGTTCGGCGTCAGCAGGCGGCAGCGTCAGCGACGCCCTCCTCATGCGAACGGAGTGGATGTGCGCCCGGCCGCGGCCGCGTTCGACCGGACCGCCGCGGCGGAGGTGGAGTCGGCTGCCGATAGCGATCGCAACAAGGTGCTGTCCCAGTTCCCGTTGACGGAGTGGGCGGAGCTGCGCTGAAGCGCCACGGCGTGAGCGCGGCCGCCATCCGCCAACTCCACACCTACAGCAGCGGTTACGCACCCGCCGCCGCCCCGATGGCCGTCATCGTCCATCCATAGCCGGGCAGTCACGCCCAGCGAACCCTGCAAGTACATGGCCCCAAAGGCCTGTTGGCCACGATCCACGTCCTCGGCGTAGATAACCGCACCACGCCCGAGCAGGCGACGGCGTGGATGGGCTCATCACTGCGCTGACCATCACACGCTGCCCAGTCGGCGACGACAGTTCTGGGCAGTGAGGCGGTGCGGAGGCCGGCTCGGTTAATCGTTAACCGAACACACGTCCGTCCCGGGCGTGCGTGTCGAACGCACGTACACACGCACGACCGTCGTGAATTCACATAAGCCTGTTGACATCGCTAACACGCTTCCGTCATGCTCGGATCGACCACGGCTCACCGTCCCCTCGCGTCACCTTGGGCACGCCCGCCGCAGCCACCCAGAGCAACCCGAGGAAGTCGAGCCATGACCGACACCACCAGCCTCCGTGACCTGCTCCTCGCCCGTCTGCCCGGATCAGGGCTCTCCGCCGAGGAGCAGGCCCTGCTGCGCGATCTGCTGCCTGCCGCTCAGCCCCGGAACGGTCGCCGTTCCGGGGCCGTGTACCTGCGGTCCATCACGGCCTCCGGCTGGCGCGGCATTGGGCCTGCCGCCACCGTCCGGCTGAATCCCGGCCCCGGTCTGACGCTGGTGGCGGGCCGCAACGGCTCCGGCAAGTCGAGCTTCGCCGAGGCAGCGGAGATGGCCCTGACGGGCGACAACTTCCGCTGGCAGGGGCGCACTCAGGTATGGAAGAAGGGCTGGCGCAACCTCCACGAGCACTCCGCCCCCGAGGTCGCTGTGGAGCTCTGCTTCGACGCCGGCAGTGACGGGGAGGGCGCCAAGGAGCCCGTGACCGTACGCCGGATCTGGCACGGCGAAGGGCTTGAGGAGTCTCGTACCGTCGTGGAGTAAGCCGGACAGTCCACCGGCGAAGACGTGCACGACGTGATCGACGCCGAGCAACTGTCGCTGTACCGGCCGTTCCTCCCGTACACCCAGCTCGGTGCGGTGATCAACGGGCCGCTGACCACCCTGCACGACGAGATCTCCCGGATCCTCGGCCTCGAACTGCTCAGTGACACCGACGCGGCGGCACGGGCTCGGGCCAAGACCCTCACCGACACCGAGAACGCCGCGAAAGCCCTCACCGCCACCGTGATCCTGGAGTTGTCGGAGGTGGACGACCCGCGGGCCAAGGAGGCGATCACAGCCCTCTCCGGCAGGAGCCCCGACCTGGACGCCGTCCGGGCCCTGTTGAAGGGCCACGGCGCCGCCGACGAGGCGCACCTCGCCCGACTGCGTCGGCTGGCCGATCTGGAGCGCCCGGACCGGCCGTTGATCGCGAAGGCCGTGACCCGGCTGCGCTCGGCGGACGCCGCGGCCGACGACGCACGCCACGGGTCCGCCGAGGATGCCCGGCAGTTGATCAAACTGCTCGACACCGCGCTGGAACACCGCCGCCGCCACCCCGAGGTCTCCGACTGCCCCGTATGCGGCAGCACCGACCTCTTGGACCGCTCCTGGGCGGAACGAACGCGCGCGCAGGTCGAAAGGCTCCAGTCGGAGGCCTCCGAGGCCGAGGCGGCACACCGCGAACTCGTGAACGCGGTGCGGGAGGTGCACGATCTGATGCGTCCGGCCCCTGTGTGGCTCCAGGCCGACGAGCCATCCCTCGCCGCGCTCTGGCGGGATCTGGTCGCCTGCCGCACGGTTCGTGACCCGCGCGAGCTGGCCGACCGTGCGGAACGCGCCGAGGCGGTCCTCGGTGACGCCTGTGATCAGGTCCGTGAAGACGCCCGCCGACGCGTCACGGCGCAGGACGGCCGCTGGCAGCCCGTGGCCGTACGCCTGTCCGCATGGCTGGGGCAGGCGGAGGCCGCGCAGGCGGCGAAGCCCGCCCGCAAGCAGGTCAAGGCCGTACGTGACTGGGTGCGGGCGCTCACCGACGAGTTGCGGGACGCCCGGTTCAAGCCGTTCGCCGACCAGTCCGGGCAGATCTGGCGGCTGTTGTGCGAACGCAGCAGCGTCTCGCTGGGTGCGATCGGGCTCACGGGTGTCGGTCCGCAGCGGCAGGTCAGCCTCCCCGTCTCCGTGGACGATGCCGACGCGCCCGCCTTCGGCGTGATGAGCCAGGGCGAACTGCACTCACTCGCCCTCTCCCTGTTCATTCCGCGCGCCACCCACCAGGACAGCCCCTTCGGCTTCCTGGTCATCGACGACCCGGTGCAGTCCATGGACCCGGAGAAGGTCGACGGCCTGGCCAAGGTCCTCGACCTGTACGCGCAGCACCGGCAGGTCGTCGTCTTCACCCACGACACCCGGCTCGAAGAGGCCGTCCAACGCCTCGGGCTGAGGGCGACGGTCATGCGGGTATCCCGGCAGACCGACTCGGTCGTTCACGTCTCCTCCGTCAGCGACCCGGTGAGCCAGGCCCTGGCGGAGGCACGGGCCATCGCGCTCGATCCGCACCTGCCGCCGGAAGTCGCCGACCGGGTGCTCCCCTCGATGTGCCGTCTGGCGCTGGAGGCCGCCTACCAGAACACCGCGCGGCGGGCCCTGCGCGAGGCCGGCGTCGGCCAGCGCGACGTCCAGGAGCGGGTCACCCGGCCAGGGCCCCTCACCGGCCTCGCGGCCCTCGCAATGGGCATGCGGGGCAAGGAGGGGCGCGACGTGCTGGACGCCGTCGCCCGTGACCACGGCCCGTGGGCCCGGGAGTTGATCCAGGGGTTGAACCAGGCGTCACACCAGGCACCGACCACGCCCGTCGGTGACCGACTGGCCCTGGTCGACCGTACGAAGCGCCTCGCCAAGGAGGTGCTGGCCCGATGACGACTCCCGGGCGCTCCACCCGCGTTCTCCCCACGAACGAACTCCTGGCGGCCGCAGACCAATTGCTCAATCCCCCGGACGACACCACGCTCTCCCCCGGTGTCCGGGCGCGCGCCGCGGCCACCCTGCTCCGGCTGGCCCTCGACGAGACCCTCGACGCGTTTTGGCGGTCGGTAAGCCCTCGCATGACCCGCAGCACCGGCCGCACCCGCATGCTCTGCCTGCAGTGGTACGCCAGTCCCTCGGTCGCGCGCCAGTGGTACACCGTCTGGTCCGGCCTGAGCGCCGCCTGTCACTACCACACGTACGACCTGCCCCCTACGCCCGCCGAGGTACGGGCCTGGCACCTGGACGTGAGTGAACTGCTTCGCGTCCTGGCCGCCGCCACCGCCTGAACCACGCCGCCGTCTCCCGTACACGTGAGGAGCAGCACGATGGACACCCGCCGCTACCGCATGGTGGTCACCAGCCGGACCGACTGCGTGCGGACCTGTGCACTCGTCGACGAGCAGCTGCGCCACTGGCTCGCCCAACCGCTACAACGTCGACGCCTTCGCCGAGGGCCGCAACGAGATAGCGCGCGGAGGTCAGCGGTCCCGGCTCCGACGGCCGCAGCCGCTGGCGCTCCTCCTGCCCCCGGACGAACCCGGAACTCCACAGCCGGTTGGTCCGGCGCACTCCACACCGGGGAGCCCCATGCCGCACGCGAAGGAAGACACCTGCGAGGTCCAGACGGCGTCTCCGGCGGAGCAGGGGCGCTGGTCAATGACCTGACGGAGGAGGACCCGCGTATTCCCCCACCCCGGTGCCGAACAGTGGCCGCGCACTGCAGCCATGTAGAACGAGTAGTACATTGGACGAATGAGTGACAGCGCGGAGGTCCCGCTCAGGGAGCTCAACCAGCAGACATCGCGTGTCCTGGCCCGAGTCGCCGCAGGGGAGACGGTGACCATCACCAAGGACGGCGTCCCCATAGGAGACATCGTGCCCCGCGGTGCACTGATGGGCCGGCCCGCGTACCCGTTCCGCACCGACCCCATGGGCGACCTGGACATCCCGGACCTGGGCGGGCCCGTGCTCGACGACGAGGAGATCGAGGCGACGCTACGGGGTATGGGCGAAAATCTGGGCGAGGGGACCGATGACTGACATCCCAGTCGCGATCGCCGACACGAACGCCCTGTACCGGCTGTTCACGCCTAAGGACCCCCGCCACTCCGCTCACCGGGAAGCTCTCGCACGAACGGGGCACCTCGTGGTCTCACCCATGGTGCTCACCGAACTGGACTACCTGTTGACCTCACGAGTCGGCACCAAGGCCGCCATGAACGCGCTGGACTTCATCACCGGCCAGGCGGAGGCCCGCCGGTTCGAGATCCCCGACATCGCACCGCATCTGAGAAGTGCCATGGCGGTGATGCGCGGGTACGTCGACGCGAACGGGGGTGCGGGAGTGGGTCTGGCGGACGCGATGAACGTCGCCCTGGCTGCGGCCTTCCAGACGGCCGATATCTTCACGACGGACGGCCACTTTCGCATAATGCGACCACTGACCGGGCAGCCCTCCTTCCGGCTGCTCCCCGACGACGTCTGACGGCCGATTGAGCGGCGAGACTGTGGGCCGGGTGTCTCCCCCGGCCCACACCCCTCTTGGTCACCGCTCAACACGTGGATGGATTCATTACGCGAGTTGCGCGGCCTGGCCCTCTTCGTCGAAGGCCGGACCACCGATGTCGGCATCCCGCCCGTCGGCGACCCCTTGCCAGTAGCCGGTGCCCTTGAACTTCGTCGGACGGGTCTTGTTCAGCTTCGGGTACTGGGCGGCGAGGCGTGCCTCGACCACCGTCGTCCGGTCGGCCAGAACCAGGGCCACGCTGCGGCCGCCCGCTCCCTTGCCGTCCATTTCGCCTCCCTGCTCGGCGGCTGCCCTCGCGGCCTTCTGGGCGGCACCGATCCGTGCGGTCACCTCCCGGATGAAGCCGAGCATCCAGGAACGCTTGTAGGCGCGCGCGTCCTCACCCAGCGGACGGTGCAGACGGTCCGCGCGGTCCGCCCCGTCGAGCATCTGCAGACGCAGGCTCGCGAACAGCACCTCGGTTGCCTGTATGTCGGCCTCGAAACCGAAGAGGTGCACTCGGTGCCGGTTGTCCTTGCCCCCCGGGTACACGGACCGGCAGCGCATCTCATAGCCGATCCGGCTGAGAAGTCGCCTCGCCTCCTTGACATAGGGAGGATGCAGATCGACGATCCGGTCCACCGGTCGGCCCGGTTCGGAGACGTCGTCGAGCATGGCCTGCTCGATGCCGTACTTGGCCATGAGTTCGGTGGCCTTGTCGAGGTAGACGCGGGCCTCCTCCTCGGTGGCGGCCTCGTTCTCCGCCTTCCTCAGCAACGCCTTGACCTTGCTGAGGAGCGCGGCCGGCAGCCCTTCACCCGCGGCTCGGGTAGAGGGGTCGGGCGAGGGGCGGTCTTGGGACCTCGAACGGGCGTCCGCCGCGTCGCTGCCGTCCGTGCTGTCGTCATCCTCACGGGCCATCATGTCGGCCAGGTCTTCCGGATCGGGGACCAATTCCGACAGTGCAGCGAGCGCCCAGCGGCGCCAGGCGCCGGTGTCGTCCGCACGAAGGCGCGCGCGCACCGATCGAAGCCGCTGGAAACTCCCGTCGGCCCTCGGGACGATGAACTCCAGTCGAGCGTGGCCGAGTTGGGCAACCGCCAGCAGAGCGCACAGGTCGAACACGCTGTCCGCGTCATAGCGGATCTCGACGCCGGGCTCCGGGTACCACTCCTCCGACTCGGCCCACAGGTCGTCGAAGAGGCCGAAGGCCTCACCCGGTTCCTCCACGCCGGTCCTGACTCGGACCACGGATGCCGACGGTTGCCCGGAGTAGGCCAGGGCTGCCGCCCTCTCCTCCCTGGAGCCGATGACGTGGTACCAGACCGGGACCGAGCCCGCCATGCCGTGCCAGGTCGCATCGCCCCGTTCATGGCGTTCGCCTGCCTGCCGCTCGACGTCCGTACTCAGCCGCTCGTCGCACCAGGCTTCCTCGCCGGGCTGCACCTGCGCGTCCAGGAAAGCGTCCAGGTAGTCGGCGGCGGAACGTCGTGCCCCGTTCCTGCTGTCGCTCAGAAGGGCTCGCTCGCACGGGGAGAGAGCGTCGATCACCGGCTGCAGCACGAGCGACATGTACCGCTTGACCGCCTCCGACAACTCCGCGAGGAAGGCCCGCGTCGACTCGGAGCCCGCGGTCTGGTGCCTACGACGCCACGCTTCGAGATGCTCGACGCGCGCCTGCTGCTCGGCCAGCCACCCCAGGTGCCCGGCACCCTGTAATTGCTCCTCGCGCAGCAGCACGGCGTCCTGGACTGCGGCGGCCGTGGCGGGCGCCATGAGAACGGCCTGTGTTAGGAGCGCCAGCGGTTCGGGCTCGCGGGCGAAGAACTCGGCCGGTGTGACGAGCGCGCGGCCGTGTCTGCGTGGCGCACTCTCGGGACGGTCGATGTCACCGTTCCACGGAACATCCGCCGACCAGCGCGACCGCCACTCCGCGAAGTCGCGTTCCGGGTCACCGGTGCGAGGCTGACTCCGCCTCCACCACCAGAGCAGCATCTCCTCCCACCCCTCGGCGTTCCACGACCAGAGCGCGGGCTCGCCGCTCGACGCGAGACGCGACCGGAGTTCGCGTACCGCTCCCGCCAAGTCGTGAAGATGCCCGCCAGGGACAAGCCGCTCCAGCCAGCTGACACTCTCGGCCACAGACTGGGCCCGCGCCTCGTCCGCCGCCACCCTCGCCAGCGTCACCGCCGCGACCAAGCGCTGATCTCCGAGGTCGGAGGGAAGCACCTTGCACAGGCGGGCCCCGGCCTCCTCCATCACATCGGCGAGGTCCCCGACCCTCGTCTCCAGCCATTCCGCGCGCCCCCGCCGAAAACCACTCTCCGACGCCCCTTCCCTGCTGTTGTCCGTCATGTGATCCCCTCCCTTGGTCGAATGCACATCCTAGGAAGCGGGGAACCACTGTCCGCAGACGGTCTGTCAGTGGCTCGCGCTACGCTGCAGGCAAGATCGGACCAGTGGTGTGAGGTGCAGGTTCATGGCCGACGAGTACCCGGAGTTCCTGCTGACCCTGCCCAACGGGGGGCCGCAGGCCCGGGGGCGGGTGTTGCCCGAGAAGGGGATGAACGGAAGTCTGAAGTTCCTCGTCCTCGCCGGCTCACCCGTGCAACCCGAGGAGACCCCCGGCATCCCGCCGTACCCCGCGGCCCAACGGGAGCGGCTGGTGGCGGACGGCGGTATCCGCAGGGAGTCGGGCCGGTGGCCGGATCACTGGGAGACGACACGGGACATCGAGTGCAACTCCCCCTCCGCTGCCGCCTCCGTGGTGGCAGGGCGCAGCACGGACGGCTTGGCGCAATGGCGCACGGAGGAAGGTTTCCCGCTCGTCGACTACCTCGGGAGCTCGTGGCGCACCGCGCACAAGACCTGGCTGGTGCGCGGCTCGAACGTGTCCGGGCGCGACCTGGTGAAGCGACTGTGGGTACCCGAGGGGTGGGTGACGCTCTCGGCCACGCATCTGCCGCAGGTGGACGAGGCGGACCCCACCAAGAGCATGCTGCGGCAGTACGTACAGGAGGGGTACGACGCCACCACCTCGTACAGCCAGAAGCAGGCCATGGTCGACGAGCTGCACTGCTTCCTGACCCAGATGCGGCTGGGTGACACCCTCTGCGCCATCTCCGACGGGCAGTTGTACGTGGGCACGGTCACCGGTGAGGCCGAGCAGGTCGAGTCCGAGGGTGGGCTGTCCAATCTGCGCCGGAGGGCCAGGTGGAGGTCCGCCGGAGTCCCGTACGACGAGTTGCCGGAGGCCCTCCAGCAGAAGCTTTCGATCCAGCACGACGTCGTCGACCTGACCCCCGTCCAGGCCCTCGTCGAAGGGCTGGGCCGGAGCGACGAAGAGCTGACGGAGGAAGCCGCGGCCATAGACCGGGACCCGAGCGTCGAGATCCCGGCCATCGTCGCCCGTCGTGAGCTCGAGCTACCCGATCCTACGGACGAACTGGCGGACGAGCTCCTCGTGCACGACGCCTCATGGCTGCGGGAGGTGCGTGATCTGCTCGCGGACGAGCGGCAGTTGGTGCTGTACGGACCCCCCGGCACGGGAAAGACCTTTCTCGCGCTGAAACTGGCCGAGTTCCTGGGCGGCGGGCCGGAGCAGGTCAAGCTTGTCCAGTTCCACCCTTCGTACGCCTACGAGGACTTCTTCGAGGGATTCCGGCCCCAAGAGGACCCGCAGACCAGGGAAGTCGCCTTCCGGCTCACCGCGGGTCCGCTGCGCGAACTCGCTGATCTGGCCTCGCGCGAAGGCAACCGGCACATCCCGCACTTTCTGATCATCGACGAGATCAACCGGGCCAACCTGGCGAAGGTCTTCGGCGAGTTGTACTTCCTGCTGGAGTACCGCAACAAGTCGGTGCGGCTCACCTACTCCGGCGACGACTTCGCGCTGCCGCCGAACCTGTTCGTGATCGGCACGATGAACACCGCCGATCGGTCCATCGCCCTCGTGGACGCTGCGATGCGCCGCCGCTTCGCCTTCGTCGAACTGTCGCCGCGTACGGAGCCCACACGTGGTCTGCTGCGCCGCTGGCTGGCCAGGGAGGGCAAGAACGCGGAGCCCGCGGACCTGCTCGATGCGCTCAACTCGCGCATCGACGAAGCCGACTTCCGCATCGGGCCCTCGTACCTGATGAAGAAGGGCGTCTACCGGGAGGGCGGCCTGGAGCGGACCTGGCGGACGAAGATCCTGCCCCTGCTGGAGGAACATCACTACGGCGAGGGCCTGGACATCGAGAAGCGGTACGGGCTGGCCGCGCTGCGGGAGTCGCAGGGGTGACGTCCGCAGAGGACGCCGTGCGGTCCGTCGAACTGGTCGAGCACGCGAAGGCGACGCGTCTCGCCCTGCCAGACGCCGTCGGCCGTGCCCTCGCCGCCTCAGGCGTCGTGGACGCGGCCCCCGACCCGTACACGCCCGGGTTCTGGTCGCTGAGGGCCGGCAGCAGGGTCGGGGCCGTGGCCGTCACGGCACCGGGCTGCAGCACACCGGTCACCGTACGCGTCACACCCAAGGTGCCCATCGTCCGGCTCTTCTTCCTGCTCGGCTACAGCCTCGATCCGACGAGGAGTTGGCGAGACCGCGAGGTCGACGTCGCCGAGCACCGGGACCTGCTGCCCGCGCTCGCCCACGCCGTGGAGCGGCAGGTGGACCGGGCCCTGCAACAGGGCCTGTTGCAGGGGTACCGGGCGACCGAGGAGTCCGCCCTCGTCATCCGCGGCCGGATCAGGGAGGCCGAACAGATCAGGCGGCGCTTCGGGGCCATGCTGCCGATCGAGGTGGCGTATGACGAGTTCACCACCGACATCGCGGAGAACCGCATCCTGGGCACCGCGGTCGAGCGGCTCCTGCGCCTTCCCGGCGTGCCGCGCGACGTGCGCCGCCGGCTGCTGCACCAGCGCGCCCGACTGACCGACGTCACGGCGATCGTGCGGGGACAGCCGATCCCCGAATGGCGTCCGACCCGCCTCAACTCCCGCTACCACCAGGCCCTGCGACTCGCATGCGTCGTCCTGGACGGCGCCTCCGCCGAGCACGCCCCCGGCGATCTGCGCATCGACGGCTTCCTCTTCGACATGAACAAGCTCTTCGAGGACTTCGTGACGATCGCCCTGCGCGAGACCTTCCGGGAGCGGGGCCGGGGCCGGATCCCGGGTGGCCACACCGTCCGCCTTCAGGACCCGCACCACCTGGACGAGGCCGCGGCGATCCGTATGAGACCGGACTTCGTGCTGTACGGGCCAGACGGCGTCCCGTGCGCGGTCGTGGACGCCAAGTACAAGGCCGAGCGGCCGGGCGGCTATCCGGGCGCCGACGTCTACCAGATGCTGGCATACTGCACGGCCCTCGGCCTGCGCGAGGGCCATCTCGTGTACGCCAAGGGGAATGCCCCGCACGCCGCGCACCAGGTGCGCCACGCAGGCGTCGTCATCCATCAGCACGCCCTCGACCTGGATCAGGAACCCGCAGGACTGCTCACAGCCGTCGAGGGACTGGCCCAGCGGCTGGTGAACACCGCGCGCGTATGATCGACTGCGGAGTGTCCGTCCAGGGTGGGGAGTTCACCTCGTGCCGCAGCTCGCGTTCGCCAACAGTTTCTGGGAGAGCTACGACTCCCTTGAGAAGCCCGTCAAGGCCGGCGTACGCAAGGCGATGCAGAAGTTCCAGCTCCTCTCCGTACCCGAACTGCACGCGGACAAAGGGCTCCACCTGGAGTCGGTGCACAACGCGCAGGACACCCGTATGCGGACCATCCGCATCAACGACTTCTGGCGCGGTGTCGTCCTCGCCCCGGACGACGGCAGTGACGTGTTCCTGCTCGTCAACGTCGTACGGCATGACGACGCGTACAGTTGGGCGGCCAAACGGCTGTACACGACGAACTCCGCGACGCGCGCGCTCGAAGTCCGCAACGTGGTCGCCCTCGAGCAGCTGACTCCGGCGCTGGAGAAGGCGGCTGCCGCCGCCGATTCCCTGCTCTTCGCGAAGTATTCGGACAGTGTTCTGCGCCATCTCGGCATCGACGACCAGGTGTTGCGTGCGGTGAGGACCATCGTCGACAAGGCGCAGCTCAAGGCCTTTGAAACCCTGCTGCCGGAGGACCAGTGTGAGGTGCTCCAGTACCTCGCCGAGGGATTCGGCCCCGACGAGGTGTACCGGGACGTGGTCGCCGTCCGCCGTCCGGTCGACGCGGGCCCCGACCCCGACGAGAGCCTCGCCGTCGCCATCGCCAACACCAAAAGCCGCATCACCCTGGTCAGGGGCCCCGAAGAGCTTGCGGAGGTCCTGGAGAAGCCGTTCACTGCCTGGCGGGTGTTCCTTCATCCTTCGCAGCGCCGGGTCGCCTACCGGGTGTCCTTCGGCGGCCCGGTTCAGATCACGGGCGGTCCCGGCACCGGTAAGACGGTCGCGGCCCTGCACCGCGTCAAGCATCTCCTCACCCGCGCGGCCGACACCCGGATCCTGCTGACCACCTACACCAACGCGCTGGCCGGCTCACTGCGCGAGGACCTCTCCCTGCTCCTCGACGGTGACGACTCACTGCTCGGCCGCGTCGATGTGACGACGGTCAACGCCTACGCACACGGCGTCGTGACGCGCCTCGACAGCAAGTCCCCCTCCCCCGTCAATGACCGGGAGGAACGACAGCTGTGGCAGCGTGTGGTCAAACAGCTGGGCCTGCCGTGGACGGAGCAGTTCCTGGCTCAGGAGTACCGCCATGTCATCCTCGCCCAGGACCTGCGCACCGCCGACGCCTACCGCACCGCCCTGCGACGCGGGCGCGGAAGCGCGCTGCCGTCGGCGCGACGCGACCAGCTGTGGGCGGGCGTCGAGCTGTTCGAGTCGATGCTGAGCACCCAGAAGGCCACCACGCATCTGAAGGTGTGCGCACGTGCGGCCGATCTCCTGGCCGGATCGGCGCCCACGCACGACCACGTCGTGGTCGACGAGGCACAGGATCTGCACCCCGCCCAGTGGCGTGTGCTGCGCGGCGCGGTCGCACCCGGCAGTGACGACCTGTTCATCACGGGGGACCCGCATCAGCGCATCTACGACTCGAAGGTGTCGCTCGGCTCCCTGGGCATCTCGGTGACCGGTCGCACCCACCGTCTCCGCATCAACTACCGGTCGACGGAGGAGATCCTGATCTGGTCGACCGGTCTCCTCAGCCCGGTGTCGGTCGACGACCTGGGCGGCGAGGGCTACGACAACCTCACCGGTTACCGCTCACTGCTGCACGGCCGGCAGCCTCATGTCGCCGGGTACGGCTCCGAGCAGGCGGAGGTGGCAGCTCTCGTCGAACGTGTCGAGGACTGGATCGCACAGGGCATCCGGCCGTCGGAGATAGGCGTGTGCGCCCGCTTCAACGTGCTGCTCGACAAGGCGTACGACAAGCTGGTGGCGGCCGGGATCCCGGTGGTCCGGGTCAGGGACAACCCGGGGCCCGGCATGGACGGGGTGCGGCTTGCCACCATGCACGCGATGAAGGGACTGGAGTTCCGCTGCGTCACCGTCCTGGGCGTGACGGCGAGCGCGGTTCCGTTCGCCCGCGAGGTGACACCCGCCTCCGTGGACGCGCTGCAGCATGAGTCGGATCTGCTGCGGGAGCGGTGCCTGCTGTTCGTCGCGTGCACGCGTGCTCGGGAGGCGTTGGCCGTGACGTGGAGCGGCTCGGCCAGTTCGTTCGTGCCGTAACCACTTCGGCGTGACCGGGCCCGGCGAGGTGACGCTCCCCGTCAGTTCTCCGGGGCGAGTGCGCCGTTGCCGAGACCGTCCCTGGCCAGAATCGCCGCCTCCCGGCTCAGTTCCGCCACTCTGCGCGCTCGCTCCTCGAACTCCTGAAGCGCGCGGAACGCCGCCCCGTACCGCCGTTGTTCGGTGATGTCCATCTGCGGGATGCGGGCACCCTTGCCGTCAAGGCGGAAGGTGCCGCTGGTGCTCGTGGAGCGCCGGGTGTTGGCCATGCTGCGCAGGAATCCCTGGAGGTAGTCGGTGTCGAGCTGGTCGCTGATCGAGACCGGTTCCGGATCGCCGTACTCGACGAGCCCTGCGCGCGCGAGATCGGCGACGCTGACGGTGGGCCCGTCGAGCGAGCTGGGGCCGTCGCCCGCGACCAACGCCGGCAGCAACTCCGCCAGGAGCCTCACCTGTTCGGTCAACTGCCCTCGCAGACTCTGATATTCGACTGCGTAGTCGCGATTCGAATCATCGACATGACGGCCGGGTGTGAGGTCCACAGCATCGTCAAGCAGGTCGATCAGGGGAACTTCCGCCATCTGCTCGGGGGCCGGTTCCAGTGAACCGTCCGGATCGCCCGCCGCCAGATCGACCATGCGGACGCTGGTGACGGCATCCTTCGGGGTCAGCGGGCGACGCAACTGCCAGAGGTGGACGGGAAGGGCATGCGAGGCCGCGGTACCGGACGGCAGGGCGGTGATCTGGGTGAGGACGCCCCGTCGTACGAGCTCGGCGCGGATACGGCGGCCCGCCTTGCGATAGGCGACCGAGGCGGGCAGAACCATGAGAACTCGACCGCCTGGCGCGGTGTGCGCATAGGCGTGCTGGAGCCAGGCGAGTTCGCCTTCGGCCCGGGACGGCGTGCCGAACTCCCAGCGTGAGTCGAGCAGCAGATCCTCACGCCCCCAGTCGGATTCTCCGACCGGGGGATCACAGACGACCAGGTCGGCCTTGAGGTCCGTCCAGTGGTCGTCACGCAGGGAGTCCCCCCTGACGATGTCGACACCGGTGTGCCCAGTAAGGTCGGCTCTCAGTTGGGCGAGCGTGGCGCTGCGGGGGTCGGACTCCTGCCCGCGGCGCCTGGGGCCTTGCTGCGGACCAATGGCGAGCAGGAGTGAGCCGATACCGCAGGCCGGGTCGAAGAGGGTCGCGTCAGGTGCCACCTCACCGGCGAAGTAGCGTACGGCACGGATGACCCGCGACGAGGTCACCTGGTCCGATCCGCTCCGGCGTACGGAGTCGGTGAAGCGCTCCGCGAGGATGCTCACCACCTCTGCCGCACCATCGCTCTCCGCCAGGTTCCGCACGAGCCGAGCGATGTCCACCGGAAGCTCCTGAGGTGCCTCCTTCTCGGTGAGAAGGAGGGCGACGTGGACGAGCCCACCGAGCATGTCGTCCCCGTAGACTCCGCGCAGCGCCTGCCACAGCTGCACCTCTACGGAGACTTCCTGCCCCTTGCGCTGCTTGTCCAGCCAGGTCCGGACCTCCGACAGGTCGAACAGCGGACTGTTGGCACCCCCGCCGCGAGGCGTGGGGAAGTCGTCGTAACGCCGCCGCCAGTTCGAGACGGCGGCACGGGTGACGCCCGCCAGTCTGGCGATCTCAGAGCCGGTCACCAGCGAGCCGGCCTGCGGGGCGGGAGTGTCCGTCATACGGGCAACCGTACACAGGGTCCACGCCGCTATCAACGTTGCATTTGTTGACGCCGCTAACGAAGCATGGCGGGACGAACCACGTATACCCGCAGCAGCCGGTCCGTCGTCCAGCGGAGCCTTTCACCCGAGGGCACCCAGGAGAAGATCCAGCGCCGCCTCCTCATGCAGGGCGATGCCCAGGGCGTTCATGGCAGGGGCCGGCTCCGCCTCCCACACTGCCTCGGCCGGCGGTCCGGCGAGGGCGATCTGTGGTGTGCCGTGAACCTCCGTGCGGGTCGCGAGGTACTCGTAGTCGGCCGCTTGCATCCGCCAAAGTTCGGCACCGTACGCTGCGTGATCCGGTTGGCCAGGCGATGCCGGGCCAGTGGAAGTCGCCGTGGTAGGCGAATGTGCTGCCGGTCGCCGGCAGTGCGTCCAGGAGCGTGAGGACGACCGTCGTGGCGCGCCACTGCCGATCAGGCGTTCGCTGGCGAGAACGAAGTCGAGGTCCAGGTCCACCAGGATGCGGCCGAGGCCTTGCGGGCGCCGTTCTTGCCGCGCAGCAGCAAGCCCCCTCGCCGACGGCCGCTCGCGCGGTGCGTCGCAAGAACTGGCTCGTCTCTCTTCCAGTCCCTCCCGGTGGCGGCAAAAGCCGCTTCACCGTCGCGGATCCCAGTACTGACGCTGACTAAATGCTGACCGAAACGCGACCGCCACCCGCCCGACCTGGGTATATGGCCAGACGTTAGATCTTGGACTTGAACATGGTCCGCAACATGAGGAAACTCCCGATTCGTCAGCTCCCTGCCCGCTTGGCGCGGGTCAAGGGCGATCCGGAGACTACAACGATCCGCCTGCCCGGTCAGCCGCCGTCGGGTGTTCCGGGGCTCACACGACGTGTCCACCGGCGGGCCGCGTCGACCGGCTCGGCCGTGGCTCGCTCGGTTCGGTGGCAGGCGGGTACCCGGGCCGCCACGGAGGCGGGCGCGGGCCCGGCTCGGCAGAGCTGAGGAGGCAGGTATGGGACTGCGCGATCACGTGGTCGTGGTGACCGGAGCGTCCAGCGGCATCGGGCGGGCCACCGCCGAGGCCTTCGCCCGCAAGGGCTGCGCCGTGGTGCTGGCCGCGCGGCGCGAGGAGGCGCTGGAGGCGGCGGCACGGGAGTGCGAGAAGCATCGCGGGGCACGGACGCTGGTCGTGCCGACGGACATGACGAACGCGGGGGCGGTCGAGGACCTCGCGCGGCGGGCGGTGGCGGAGTTCGGCCGGATCGACGTCTGGGTGAACAACGCGGCCGTCAACGCCTTCGGCCGCTTCGAGGACGTACCGCTGGAGGACTTCCGCAAGGTCCTCGACGTCAACGTGATGGGTTACGTGCACGGGGCACGGTCCGCGCTGCCGGTCATGCGGGAGCAGGGGGCGGGCACGCTGATCAACATCTCGTCCATCGTGGGTGCCGTGTCCCAGCCGTACAGCCACCCTTACAGCATGTCCAAGCACGCCGTGCAAGGGCTCGGTTCGAGCCTGCGGCAGCAGCTGCGGGTGGAGGGGGTGAAGGGCGTCCACGTGTGCACGGTGATGCCCGCGACCATCGACACCCCGCACTTCCAGCAGGCGGCCAACTACACCGGCCTCAAGATCGTGGCCATGCCTCCGGTCTACACCCCGGAACGGGTCGCCCGGGCGGTCGTGGACCTCGTCCGTCATCCCCGTCGCGAGGTGGTGGTCGGTCCGGCCGGCCGTGCTCTGGTACGCCAGTCCCGGATGGCGCCCGGGCTCGCGGAGCGGGCCATGGCCCGGCAGACGGACAAGGGGCACCTCGATCACGGCCAGGAGGCCCCGGCCACCCACGGAGCGCTGCACGTACCGGCCTCCGGGGAGGGTGCCGTGCACGGCGGCTGGCACGGGCGGCGACGCACCGCACTGCGCAGGACCGCCGTCGCCGCCGCGCTTGCCGGAGCGGCCGTGACCGCCGGGCGCGGGATCATTCGTGGCGCGGCGGCCGCCTGACGGGTGCCCCCGGGTACCGCGGCTGCCCGCCCGGTGCGACACCGGGCGGGCAGCCGGCGTCGGACCGGGTCGGTGACTCGCTGGCTCAGTGGGCCGCCGCAGGTACCCGCGCCGGGACGGCGTGGATGACGAACCCGCTGCGCACACGCGTCGGCATGCGGTTCAGGGGGATGCGCAGGTCCTGTTCGGGCACGTCGTACTCCAGGCGGGCCAGCCGCGGGCCGAGGGCCGCGATCAGCGCGACGGTGATGTCCTCGCCGGGGCAGCGGTGGCCGGTGGTCCGGTCCGCGCCGCCCTGCGGAACGAGTTCGTCGCGCTGCGGTGGCTGCCCCACGAAGCGCTGCGGGGCGAAGGCGTACGGCTCGTCCCACAGGTCGGGGTCGTGGTTCTGCCCGTACAGGTCGAGCAGGATCAGGGTGCCGGACGGGATCGGCTCCCCCCGCCAGTCCAGGTCGGTCACGGCCCGGCCGCCGAGGAAGGGCGCGAAGGGGTAGAAGCGCCGCAGTTCGTGGGCGAACGCCACGGCGTAGGCGGGGTCGTCCTCGCGCAGCCGGTCCTTGACACCGGGGGTGCGCAGGGCGTGACCGGCGTAGGAGACGAACCAGCACACGGCGACGGTGGGGCGGATGACGTTGAGCAGTTCGACCGCGGCTGTGTGCGGGTCCAGGAGCCGGCCGTCGACGTCCCGGTGGCGGACGATCACGTCCAGAGCCGATCCGGTCGGCGCCGTGGCGCCGCCCGCGCGGACCTCCTCGACCAGACCTGCCAGCCAGGCCTCACTGCGCGCCCGTGCCCGGCGGGCCCGCCAGTGGCGCGGTCCCGGCGTGGCGAAGCCGTCGACCATGGCGACCATGTCCCGGGCCGTGGCGTCCGCGTCGTCCAGGGGGACGCCGGCCCATCGGCAGACCCCCCGGGTGAGGATCCGGCTCGCCTCGTCGAACAGGACGACCGGGCGCTCGAACCACGACTGCACCGCCTCGTCCCACACCGCGGTGACGGAGTCGACCAACTCGGCCACCGCCTTCGGTCCGGTGAGCAGGGAGACGAACATCTCCTTGCGCCCGCGGTGGGCCTGTCCGTCCAGGGTGTGCACGGCTCCGTGGCCGAAGAGCGTGCTCAGCACCGGACCGGGGAGCGCCGTGCCGCGTTCCACGTGCCGTTCGTCGTAGAAGAAGCGCACCGCCTCCGGGCCGTGCAGGGCGACGGCGTGCTGTCCCATCAGCCGGGTGCGCACGAGCGGGGCGCCGGTACGGCCCCGGCGGTCGGGCAGCCAGGTGTATCCCTTGGCGAGGAGGGCGAGCGAGCTGTCGGCAAGGGGCGGACGACTCTGATTCATGGCGCCGCGAGTGCCCGCCACCCCCCTGCGGAAACGCCGCCCGGCCGTCCGTCAAGGAGCGGCCCGGCCCGACTGCCACGGTCCGCCCGGCGCGTTTCCGCCGTCCTCCGAGGGGGACCCGGCGATCGTGGTGGCCTACGGCGCGGAGCAGCGGGTTCGGGTGCCCGCCGTGCGGGCGCGCTGGCTCAGGCAGACGTTCGTCCACTGGCCGTTCCCGCCTGAGGCGGTGCAGGCCCTGCTGCCCCGGGAACTGGTCGTGGACGAGTACGACGGGGCCGCGTGGGTGGGTTTCACGCCGTTCGTGATGGCGGACGTGCGCCCCGGGGGCCTCCCGGCCGCGATACCCGGGCTCCCGACGTTCGCGGAGACCAACCTGCGCACCTATGTACGGCGCGAGGACGGCCGGGACGGGATCTGGTTCCTGTCCCTGGAGGTGGCCAGCCCGCTGATGCTGGCGGCTCGTGCCATCGGGGCGCCGTACAGCCTGGGCACCCTGCGCGTGACGACGAGCGGCGACACCGTGTCCTACGCGGGCTCGCGAGGGGCCGGCCGTGTCTCGTACCGCCTGAACGTCCGTCCCGGCGATCCCGTCCAGCCGACCGAGCGGGACGTGTGGCTGACCTCGCGCTGGCGTGCGTACACCCGGCGGCTGGGGCTCATCTGGGAGACGCCCGTGGAACACGAACCCTGGCCGCTGGCCGGTGCCGCCGTCGACGTGCTGGAGGAGACGCTGACGACCGCGGTGGGCCTGCCCGGGCCGCTCGACGAGCCCGTCGTGCACTACTCCCCCGGCGTCGAGCACGTCCGGCTGGGGCCCTCCCGGCCCCTCTTCGCATGACCGGGCGGGCGAGTGGCGGGCGGCTGCGCTTCGACGGCTGGATCGCCGGCCTCGGCACGGCCTCCGGGATCCGCGTCGTGCTGGGGCACTGGCCGCGGTCGCCGTTCGGACCGTTCAGCGACGTGATGCTGGAACGGCCCGACGGGGAACGGCTGTTGCTCGCTCCCACCGCGCGAACGGCGGATTTTGTCGGCGGCACCTACGTCTTCGACACCGTGCGCGTCGTGCCGGTCGGCGTGCGCGTCGCCGACGGGGCCTGGAGCGTCACGGCGGGGCCGCTGGAGCTGCGCTTCACCGCGGGCCGTCGGCGGCCCCTCGGACTGCTGCTGTGCGCGGTGCCCGGCGTACTGGCCCGGCAGCCGGCCTGGTGCACGTTCCTGTCCGTGCCCGCCCGGGTGCTGCTGCCCGGGGTGCGCACCCGTGGCAGCGCGCGAGCGGGCCGGCGTGAGTGGTACGGCGCCCGGGACCTGCGGCCGGTCCACGCCGTGTCGGGGGTCTTCGAGGGCGAGGCCCTCGGTGCGGCGGCCCCGGTCGTCCCGCCGGTGCGGTTCGGGTTCGGGTCCGTGCCGAGGCGGCCCTCGCTGACCAGGGTGACGACGACGGTGGCTGTGGAGCCCGGGTGAGGACGCGCGGCCTGGGGTGCCCGGCCGCCCGGACGAAGACAACGTCGTGGGTGGACCGCAGGGGCCTGCCCAGGCCCGCCGGATCGGATTGGGCGCCGGACATCCCCGGCACCACGAGCCCAGAAGCCGCGGGCGAGCGGAGTGCGCGGCGCCGGCCCGGACGCTCTCCTCCCGACCGCCGCCGACCTGTACCAAGGGGCCCAGTGGACGTACTACGGCGGCGACCTCGTGGAGGCGGGTCCGGCCGTGCTGATGTGGACCGGCCCGGCCGGGGAACTCGGAGGCCGTCACCGGACTCCGGCAGCCGGAGGGGATCATGAACACGACGGCACGGACCTCGCACGACGGCCCGACGCGCCACGAACGGCTGGTGATCTACCTCAACGACCACCTCGCCGGTGCGACGGCGGGCGTCGAGCTCGCCCGCCGCACGGCTGAGGAGCACCGCGGCTCGGCGTACGGCGAGACCCTGGAGAACCTGCGCAAGGAGATCACACAGGACCGGCTGGCCCTGGTGCGTCTCCTCGCCGACCTCGACGTCCCCGTCCGGCGCTACAAGGCGTACGGGGCGTGGCTGGGCGAGAAGGCGGCGCGGATGAAGCCCAACGGCCGTCTGCTGCGCCGCTCCGGGCTCTCCCTGCTGGTCGAGATCGAGGCGCTGCGGCTGGGAGCGCAGGGCAAGGCCTCGCTGTGGCGCGGGCTGCTCGCCGCGTCGGCCCAGGACTCCCGGCTGGACGCCGACCGGCTGGAGGAGCTGCTGCGCAGGGCGAGTCAGCAGATCAAGACCTTGGACGCCCTGCACGCGAGGGCCGCCACGGCACTGCTGTTCCCCATGGCGGAACCGGCGCCGGGAGCCTCGGCGGAGACGAACTCCTCGGCCTGACCTCGTCGGCCGCGGCCCGGTGCGGACGGGAGGCGGACGGGAGTGCGACAGGGGGCGCAGTGACGCCTGCCCGGGTGGCGGAGACGGCCCTCGTCAGTCTGGCGGATTCGGTCCCACCACAGTCTTCACCGTTCGGTTGCACTCTCAGCAAGCGGTCCCTCAGTGACTCCTTCGCCCGAAGATGGGCGGCGACGCCTTCGACCACGCCCTCAGCGGCAACCTCCTGCACCTGTCCGTGTTCGACGCGATGGGCCATGACACCACTTCGGGACCAGCCGGTACGTCACCGGCATCCTCGCCGACCTCGATCTCGACACGGGGCGCCTGAGCTGGATCAACCGCGGCCATCCGCTGCCGGTCGTCGTCAGCCGTCAGTAGCTGGAGCCGGGCGACCGGCTGCTGCTGTACACCGACGGGATCGTCGACGCCCGCAACGCCGAGGGGCAGTGGTTCGGCCGTGACCGGTTCGTCGACTTCGTCGTCCGCCACCGCTCCGGCCGCCGGACGCTGCACGAGACCCTGCGCCGGCTGATGCACGCGGTCCTCGACCACCACTGCGGCCGTCTCGAGGACGACGCCGCCGTCCTGCTCACCGAATGGCGGGCCGGCCACCAGGACCGGCTCGTCCCCTGACCCGGCGCCGCTTCCGGTTTCTACGCCACGGCGGTCTCCGTCGTCTCGCCGTCGTGTGCGGTGAACTGGGTGCGGTAGAGCTCCGCGTACCGGCCGTCGAGCGCGAGGAGTTCCTCGTGCGTGCCCCGTTCCACGATCCGCCCGTCCTCGACCACGAGGATCTGGTCGGCCGAACGGATCGTCGACAGGCGGTGGGCGATCACGATCGCCGTCCGGCCCTCCAGCGCCTCGGTGAGCGCCTCCTGGACGGCGGCCTCCGAGGTGTTGTCCAGGTGGGCGGTGGCCTCGTCGAGGATGACGACGCGCTGGCGGGCCAGGAGCAGGCGGGCGATGGTCATGCGCTGGCGTTCGCCGCCGGAGAGCCGGTAGCCGCGCTCGCCGACCACGGTGTCGAGGCCGTCGGGCAGGGACCGGACGAGAGCGTCGAGGCGGGAGCGGCGCAGGGCGTCCCACAGTTCGGTCTCGGTCGCCTCCGGGCGGGCCAGCAGCAGGTTCGCGCGGACGGTGTCGTGGAAGAGGTGGCCGTCCTGGGTGACCATGCCGAGGGTGGCCCGCAGGGAACCGGCGGTCAGATCGCGGACGTCGACGCCGCCGACGCGGACGGCGCCCTCGTCGACGTCGTAGAGCCGCGGCAGCAGTTGCGCGACGGTCGACTTGCCGGCGCCGGAGGAGCCGACGAGGGCGATCGTCTGGCCGGGTTCGGCGCGGAAGGAGACGCCGTGCAGGACCTCGGCGCCGCCGCGGGTGTCGAGGGAGGCGACCTCTTCCAGGGAGGCCAGGGAGACCTTGTCGGCGGAGGGGTAGCCGAAGCGGACGTCCGCGAACTCGACGGCGACCGGTCCCTCGGGGACCTCGCGGGCGTCCGGCTTGTCCTCGATCAGCGGCTTCAGGTCCAGTACCTCGAAGACCCGTTCGAAGCTGACCAGCGCGCTCATCACCTCGACGCGGGCGCCGGCCAGGGCGGTGAGCGGGGCGTACATGCGGGTCAGGAGCAGGGCGAGGGAGACCACGGCGCCCGGTTCCAGGCTGCCACGCAGGGCGAACCAGCCGCCGAGGCCGTAGACCAGGGCGAGGGCGAGCGCGGAGACCAGGGTCAGGGCGGTGATGAACACCGACTGGGCGGTGGCGGTCCGGACACCGATGTCGGCCACGCGGCGGGCCCGGGCCGCGAACTCCACGGACTCCTGTTCGGGGCGGCCGAAGAGCTTGACCAGGGTCGCGCCCGGCGCGGAGAAGCGTTCGGTCATCCGGGTGCCCATGGCCGCGTTGAGGGTGGCCGCCTCCCGCTGCATCCGGGCCATTCTGCTGCCCATCCGGCGGGCCGGGATCACGAACAGCGGGAGCAGCGCGAGCGCGAGCAGGGTGATCTGCCAGGACAGGGTGAGCATCACCACAAGGGTCAGCAGCAGGGTGACCAGGTTGCTGACCACGCCCGACAGGGTGTTGCTGAAGGCGCGCTGGGCGCCGATGACGTCGTTGTTGAGACGGGAGACGAGCGCTCCCGTACGAGTGCGTGTGAAGAACGCGACCGGCATGCGCTGCACATGATCGAACACAGCCGTGCGCAGATCGAGGATGAGTCCCTCCCCGAGCGTGGCCGACAGGCGCCGGGCGAGGATGCCGAGCGCGGCCTCCACGACCGCGATGAGGGCGATGAGCAGGGCGAGCCGTACGACCTTGCCCTCGTCGTCGCCCGACACGATCGCGTCGACGACCTTGCCGGCCAGCACGGGCGTGGCCACGGCGAGGAGCGCGGTCGCCACCCCGAGCACGACGAAACGGGCGATTCGGGTACGGTGCGGGCGGGCGAAGGCGCCGATGCGGCGCAGCGTCGCGCGGGCGAACGGGCGGCGCTCCTGCTCGGCGTTCATGACACTGTGCAGCTGTGTCCAGGCTGTGGTCTCCATGCTCATGGGAGAGAACTTAGAACCTCAAGCGTTGTCGAGGTCAACGCCCGGACCTCGACCGCTCGACCGAAGGACTCGATGACCGTACGTAAGACCCTGGTCCCGCTCCCGCAACACGCCGTTGGCGCGGCGGGGAAAACCTCTCCGGGTGTGACAGCGGTAGAACTCCCCCAGGGACGCCCTCCCCAGCGCCTCCCCGTCCGCCGTATCCGCCAGATCCTGTGTCTGGTCCCGCTCCTGCTGGTCACCGTGATCGCGGTGCGGCACCGGTCCGTGCTCGCCGAGGGCTTCGGACATCTCCGGCACGCCCAGTGGCCGTGGCTGCTGGCCGCGGTCGGTGCCACCTGTCTGACCTGGGTGGCCGCCTCCTTCACCCGGCAGGGCGCCGTGGTGGAACGGCTGCCCCGGCGGCGGCTGCTGGCCACGCAGTTCGCGGCGGGCGCCGCCAACCACCTGCTGCCGACGGGTCTCGGTGCGGGGGCGGTGAACCTGCGTTTCATGACCGTGTGCGGGATCCCGCTCGCCCGCTCCTCGGCCGCGCTCGCCCTGTACATGCTGGCGGAGTCGGTCGGCCGGCTCGCCCTGCTGGCCACGCTCCTCGTCGTCTTCCCGGACGCGCTGCGACTCGGCACGCTGCTGCCGGACACCGCGGTCGGCCCGCTGCTGCTGGGTCTGGGCGCGGTGCTGGTGCTCGCGGTGGCCGTCCTCACCGGCGTCCGCCGGGTGCGCACGGCGGTGGCCTCCTTCCTGCGGACCGCGCTGTGCGAGGCCCGCTCGGTGCACACCCGGCCGTCCCGGGCGCTGGCCCTGTGGGGCGGCTCACTCGCCTTCCCGGCGCTCCAGGCGGCGGGACTGGCGGCGGTGGGGCAGGCGCTCGGGCTGCCAGTGCCGCCCGTCCACATGGCGCTCGCGTATCTGGCGGCGACCTGCGCGGTGGCCCTGGTCCCCACGCCGGGCGGGGTCGGCTCGGTCGAGGCGGCCCTGGTGGTGGCGCTGGTCGCGGCAGGCGGCCCGGCGGCCGTGGCCACGGCGGTGGTGCTCGCCTACCGGATCATCACGGTCTGGGTGCCGCTGGTGCCGGGCGCGCTGACGCTGGGCGCGCTGGTGCGGCTGAAGGTCATCTGACCTCGCGCCGAGGGCATCGTCCGAAACTCGGCGATCCGGCACCCGGCGGGTACGAACTCCCGTAGCGGATACGGCAGGATGAGCGGTCGCGTCGGCCACGGAACCTTCACGCGGTGGACGCGATCGCACATCCCGCAATTCGAACAGGTGGCAATGTGACGGCATTTCAACGGGATCTCACCATGGACGACCTGGTCGGCGCCGGCATCGCCGGGGTGGCGGGCCTCGTGGCGGCGTTCCTGCTGCGCATGCTGCTCAAGTGGCTGGGCAAGCACGCGGATCGCACCAAGTGGGGCGGTGACGACGTCATCGTGGCCGCGCTGCGGACCGTGGTGCCCTCGGCGGCGATCGCGGGCGGTGTCGCCGTCGCCGCGGCGGCGCTGCCGCTCACGAAGGGGGTTCAGCGGACCGTCAACCAGGTGCTGACCGTGCTGCTGATCTTCGTCGTGACGGTGGCGGCGGCCCGGCTGGTCGCGGGGCTCGTGCGCACGGTCACCACGTCCCGCTCCGGGGTCGCCGGGTCCGCCACGATCTTCGTCAACATCACGAGGGTGCTGGTCCTGGCGATCGGCTTCCTGGTCGTGCTCCAGACCCTCGGCATCTCCATAGCGCCCATGCTCACCGCCCTGGGTGTCGGCGGTCTCGCGGTCGCGCTGGCCCTCCAGGACACGCTCGCCAACCTCTTCGCGGGCATCCACATCCTCGCCTCCAAGACGGTCCAGCCCGGCGACTACATCCGGCTGGCCAGCGGCGAGGAGGGCTACGTCGAGGACATCAACTGGCGCCAGACGACAGTCCGCGCGCTCTCCAACAACCTGATCGTCGTCCCCAACGGCGAGCTCGCCAAGACGAACATGACCAACTTCATGCGTCCCGAGCAGCAGTTGACGATCCTGGTGCAGGTCGGGGTGGCGTACGACAGCGATCTGGAGCACGTCGAGCGGGTCACCTGCGAGGTCGTCACCGAGGTCATGACGCGGGTCGAGGGCGCGGTCCCCGACCACGAACCGCTGGTCCGCTTCCACACCTTCGGCGACTCCCGGATCGGCTTCACGGTCATCCTGGGCGTGGGCGAGTTCAGCGACCAGTTCCGCATCAAGCACGAGTTCATCAAGCAGCTGCACAAGCGGTACCGCGAGGAGGGCATCCGGATCCCGGCGCCGACGCGAACCGTGGCGCTCCAGCAGGGCTCGGTGTCGATCCCGCACCAGCGGGGCGCGCAGACGGCGATCGAGCCGGGTGAGGTGTCCTCCGCCCGACTCGACTAGGTCATGCCTTACGGCCCGGCCCGGCGACGAGCCAGGCCCGGGCCGGGCTCACACGGGGGCGTCTGCCGGGTGCCTCGTATGGGGGCGCCTGTCGGGTGCCTCGCACGGGGCACCTGTCGGCCGCCCCGCACGACCGGGGCGGGGCCCGCGACCGGGACACAGCTCGAACAGCTCTGGCCGGACCCGCCGCCGAAGCACGACCCGAACGACCGGAGCACGCCGAGCACCCGGCACGACCGGCACCCGGCACCCGGCAACGCATGGGAACCCGATCGCCCACCCCACCCAGCCCGCGGCCTAGACACAGCCCGAACGGCGGGATCCGGACCCGCGGCCGAAGCACGCCCCATGCAGCCGGCCCACGCCGGACGTCTGACACAACGACGCCCAGCGACATACGGCTGCCCGCTCACGCGCCGCGCCCAACCAGAGCCGGACCCGTGGCCACGACAGCCCGGCGGGACGGGGCCCGGCCAGCCGCCGGGACACGGCTCGAACGGCCCGCGTGCCCCGAGCGTCCGGGACGGCGGCACCCGGCAACGCACGGGGGCCCGATCGCCTACCCCGGACCCTCCGCCGAAGTACGCCCGGTGCAGTCGGCCTGCGCCAGACGTCAGGACCATCGGCGCCCGGCGACAACGGCGACCCCACTCACCTACCGTGCCCGGCCAATGGCCACGACCCAGCCCGAACGGCCGGCGTGGGCCGAGTGTCCGGCACGTGGCCGCCCGGGCGGACCAGGAACCTCGGCCCCGCCGCGGTCGGCTACAGGGTGGCCGAGTTGTCGTGCGGGGCGCTCGGACGGTTCTGCGGCTGGCGCAGGGCCGAACTCGCCGGCGTCACCGTCCAGTCCGGGTGACCGGGCATCCTCGGGGTCTTGGTGCCGTAGAGCCAGTCCCGCAGAAAGCCGGACTGGTCCGTGCCCGAGACCTCCGAGGCTACGGCGATGTAGTCGGCGGTCGATGCCGAGGCGTTGCGGAAGCGCTCCAGGAAGGTGGACTCGATCACGGCGAAGACCGACTCGCCGACCTGCTGGCGCAGCGCGTACAGGACGAGGACGCCGCCGAGGTAGCGCTGGCTGTCGAAGAGGTTGGCCTCGTTCGGGGCGGCGACCGGGCCGGAGGTCTTGCGCCACTGGTCGCCGCGCGCGTACGTGTCCTTCATGCGGGCTTCCATGGTGGTGAGGCCGAGGGAGTCGGTCCAGCCGCGCTCGTACCGGTACAGCAGCCCGTAGAAGTCGGCGTGCCCCTCGTTGAGCCACAGGTCGGACCAGGTCGCCGGGCTCACGCTGTTGCCGAAGTAGGAGTGGACCAGCTCGTGCATCATGTGCGAGCCGATGCTCTTCTCCGCCTGCAGCAGGAAGTTCGGCTTGTACAGGGTGAGGGTCTGGGTCTCCAGGCCCGTGAAGTCGAAGGCGTTCGAGGCGTCGTTGTTGCACGGCAGCAGGCCGTACGTCTCGAACGGGAAGGCCCCGAGCCGCTGCTCGAGCCAGCTCACCAGGTTCGGGGTGAGGGCGAGGGCGGGCTCCAGGGCGGCGGCCCGGGCGGTCGGGACGACGTCCCGGAGCGGGAGTCCGTGCGGGCCCTGCCGGTCCTTGATGACGTAGTCGCCGACCGTGATCTGCACGATCTCGGTGGCGATGGGCTCCCGGGACCGGTAGCAGTACGCGGTCCGGCCGTCGCCGAGATCCTCGGTGCTGACCAGGTGACCGCCGGCGACGCCCTTGAGCCCGGCCGGGACGGTGATGCGGAAGGTGAAGTCCGCCTTGTCCGAGGGGTGGTCGTTGCAGGGGAAGACGGTGTGCGCCGCGTTGGGCTGGGGGCAGATCGCGAAGCCGTCCGGGGTGGGCACCCAGGCGGTGGGCGTGAGGGCGGCGCGCGGGTCCGCCGTGTACGTCACGGTGACGGTCGCCGTGGTCTGTGCGGCCAGCGGGGTCGCCGGGGTGATCCGCAGCTTCTCCCCGGCCTGCTCCCGGGCGGCCGGGACGCCGTCCAGCAGCACCTCGTGCACGTCGAGGCCCAGCGCGTCCAGGGAGAGGCGGCTCAGCTCCTGGGTGGTGGTGACCGTCAGGGTCGCCGTCGCGTCGACGAGCCGGGTCGTGGCGTCGTACGCGAGGTCGAGGTGGTAGGCGGAGACGCGGTAGCCGTCGTTGCCGAGGCCCGGGAAGACGGGATCCCCGAGAGTCTCCGGGCCAGGAGCGGCGGTCTCCGGGGTGGCGGTCTCCGGGCCGGTGGCGGCCTTCGGGGCCGCGTGCGCCGGGGCGGCGACGGACAGGGCCGCCACGGAGCCGAGCAGCGCTGCCGGGGCCGTCACTCTGGTGCGATATCTCATGGTCTGCTTTCCCTCGGGCGGCCGGTCGGTCGGCTCCGGCCGTCGGATGACTGCGATCAACGTGCATGACCACAAGATCGGAGGGTTCGGTTGCCTCGGGGGATGCGCGGGATCTTCGGAAGCAGTCGAGGACCGCTGTCGAGCCCGGCTCGATCACGAGATATCTTGATGTCGAGCAATGTTGCAGACGTGGAGCGGAGCACCCGGTGACTGACTCGACCATCATCTATACGCACACTGACGAGGCCCCGGCCCTGGCGACGTATTCCTTCCTGCCGGTGGTCCAGGCGTACGCCTCGCAGGCGGGTGTCTCCGTGGAGACGCGGGACATCTCGCTGGCCGGGCGGATCATCGCCGTGTTCCCGGAGTACCTGACCGAGGACCAGCGGATCCCGGACGCCCTGCACGAGCTGGGCGAGCTGGCGAAGACGCCCGAGGCCAACATCATCAAGCTGCCGAACATCTCGGCGTCGATCCCGCAGCTCAAGGCCGCCGTCGCCGAGCTGCAGGCCCAGGGTTACGCGCTGCCGGACTACCCGGACGACCCGAAGACCGACGAGGAGCGGGACATCCAGGCCCGCTACGACAAGGTCAAGGGCTCCGCCGTGAACCCGGTCCTGCGTGAGGGCAACTCCGACCGCCGCGCCCCCGCCTCGGTCAAGAACTACGCCAAGAACCACCCGCACCGCATGGGCGCCTGGTCCTCGGACTCGAAGACCAACGTGGCGACCATGGGCGTGGACGACTTCCGCTCCACCGAGAAGTCCGTCGTGATCTCCGAGGCCGGCTCGCTGCGGATCGAACTGGTCGGCGACGACGGCTCCACCACCGTGCTGCGCGAGTCCGTACCGGTCCTCGAGGGCGAGGTCGTCGACGCGTCGGTGCTGCACGTGGCCCCGCTGCGGGAGTTCCTCACCGCGCAGATCGCCCGCGCCAAGGCGGAGGACGTGCTGTTCTCCGTGCACCTCAAGGCCACGATGATGAAGGTCTCGGACCCGATCATCTTCGGTCACGTGGTGCGCGCGTTCTTCCCGAAGACCTTCGCGCAGTACGGCCCCACGCTCGCCGCGGCCGGCCTGACCCCGAACGACGGTCTGGGCGGCATCTACAAGGGCCTGGAGTCCCTGCCCGAGGGCGCCGAGATCAAGGCGTCCTTCGACGCCGAGCTCGCCGAGGGCCCGGCCCTCGCGATGGTCGACTCCGACAAGGGCATCACCAACCTGCACGTGCCGTCCGACGTGATCGTGGACGCCTCGATGCCGGCCATGATCCGCACCTCGGGTCACATGTGGGGCCCGGACGGCCAGGAGGCCGACACCCTCGCGGTCCTGCCGGACTCGTCGTACGCCGGTGTCTACCAGGCCGTGATCGAGGACTGCCGTGCCAACGGCGCCTACGACCCCTCGACCATGGGCTCGGTGCCGAACGTCGGCCTGATGGCGCAGAAGGCTGAGGAGTACGGCTCCCACGACAAGACCTTCGAGATCCAGACCACCGGCACGGTCCGCCTCGTCGACCAGAACGGCAACGCCGTCATCGAGCAGACGGTCTCCGCCGGCGACATCTTCCGCGCCTGCCAGACCAAGGACGCCCCGATCCGCGACTGGGTGAAGCTGGCCGTCACCCGCGCCCGCGCCACCGGGAACCCGGCCGTGTTCTGGCTGGACGAGACCCGCGCGCACGACGCCAACCTGATCGCCAAGGTCAACGCGTACCTGCTGGAGCACGACACCGAGGGCCTGGACATCCGGATCCTCAACCCGGTCGAGGCGACCAAGCTGTCGGTGGAGCGCATCCGGCGCGGCGAGGACACCATCTCGGTGACCGGCAACGTCCTGCGTGACTACCTCACCGACCTCTTCCCGATCCTGGAGCTGGGCACCAGCGCCAAGATGCTGTCGGTGGTCCCGCTGATGGCGGGCGGCGGTCTGTTCGAGACGGGCGCCGGCGGTTCCGCGCCGAAGCACGTCCAGCAGCTGGTCAAGGAGGACTACCTGCGCTGGGACTCCCTCGGTGAGTTCTTCGCGCTGGTCCCCTCCCTGGAGCAGTACGCCGACTTCACGGGCAACTCCCGCGCGAAGGTCCTGGCCGACACCCTGGACCGCGCCACGGCGACCTTCCTCAACGAGGACAAGTCCCCCACCCGTCGCGTCGGCGGCATCGACAACCGCGGCAGCCACTTCTACCTGTCCCTGTACTGGGCCCAGGAGCTGGCCGCGCAGACCGACGACGCGGACCTGGCCAAGGCCTTCGCCCCGCTCGCCGAGACGCTCGCCGCGAACGAGCAGAAGATCGTCGGCGAGCTGAACGCCGTCCAGGGCAAGCCGGCCGACATCGGCGGCTACTACCAGCCCGACCCGGCCAAGGCCGCGAAGGTCATGCGCCCGTCGACGACCTGGAACGAGCTTCTGGCGTCCCTGAGCTGACGCAGACCCGCTTCGTCATCCCGCCCCGGTCGGCTTCTGCCCGGCCGGGGCGGTGTCGTGTCCGGAGGGTGTCCGGGCCCCCTGAGGCCGCCGGGACCGGGACGGCTCACCGGGAGCTCACCCGCCGGTTGCTGATGTTCATGCTGAGATGGTGCACCACGCCACTGACAACGCCCCGGGAGCAGCCGTATGCCCTCGTTCGACCTCCTGCCCGGCGCCGGGGAATCACCCGTGATCCTCCATGTGCCGCACTCCTCCCGGGAGATACCGGACGACGTACGAGCCGGGATCGTGCTGGACGATTCCGCGCTGGAGCGGGAGCTCGATCACCTCGTGGACGCGCACACCGCGGAGCTCGCCGAGGAGGCGGCCCGGCTGGCCCGAACGGCACCGTGGCGGTTCGTGAACCGGCTCTCGCGGCTGGTCGTCGATCCCGAGCGGTTCCCGGACGAGCGGGAGGAGATGCTCGCCGTCGGGATGGGGGCCGTCTACACGAAGACCACGGGGCGGGAGGAGCTGCGGCCCGCGGACACCGACCCCGAGCCGCTCATCGCACGCTACTTCCGGCCGTACGCCCGGGCGATGACCGAGGCCGTCGCCGAGCGGCTGGACGCCGTCGGGCGGGTCGTCGTCATCGACGTGCACTCCTATCCCAGCGCACCGCTGCCCTACGAGTTGCACGGCGCGGGGGCGCGGCCGCCGGTCTGTCTCGGTACCGATTCCTTCCACACGCCACCCGAACTGCTCGCCGCGGCGCGGGAGGCGTTCGGGGAGGTCGGGCTGGACAGTCCGTTCAGTGGGACGTACGTGCCGCTGGAGTTCTACGGCCGCGATCCCCGGGTGAGCGCCCTGATGGTGGAGATCCGGCGGGACACGTACATGACGGAGCCGGGCGGTCCCGCCGGGCCGGGGATCCGCAAGCTGGCGCGGGCACTCGCCGCTCTGGTGGACGCCCTGGTCGGGTAGACCACCACCCGCCTCGCGGTTCCGACGCGGTGACCGCGCGGTTCAAACCGTCAGCCAGTCGGTGACGATCACCCCTTCGCCGGTCCGCAGCCGTAGCGCGAACGGGCCGGCCGGGGACGCCTCGTAGGTGAAGCGGCCCATGTCGTCGGTCGTGAGCGGCGAGCCCGCCTGCGGACCGCTGAGCACCTCGATCCGGGCCGTCTGGGGTGGCAGCACCTGTCCCATGAGGCCCTGCGGGGTGAGTTCGACGTCGACCGTCACCTCGCCCGCGTGGAAGGTCAGCATCCGCGGCGCCCCCGTCGCTCCCCTGACCGGGAGGGCGTCCACCACCGAGTCGAAGGTCAGCTCGGCGATCCGGCTGTCCAGGTCGTGCAGCGCGAACGCCTCGACGGCGGTCTGCCGCAGGGCGGGCGGTACCGGGTCCAGGATGGCCGTGGCCCGCCGGAGCTCCTCCTCCAGCAGTTCCAGGGCGAACTCCTCGTCGGGCAGCGCCTCTTCGCCGAAGTCGAGGAGGTCGTCGCCGAGGTCGTCGTTCATGTCGCTCATACCGCACCCCGTGCTTCGAGCCGTGCCCGCAGCCGCCTCAGGCAGCGCTGGCGCAGTGGTCCGATACTGCCCACCGCGATCCCGAGGGCGGCGGACACCTCCTGGTAGCCCGGCTTCGGCGAGGCCATCAGTATGCGCAGCAACTGCCGGCAGCGGTCGCCGAGTTCCTCGAACTCCTGCCACAGGTACCGCACGCGCTCGCTCTGGGCCGCGGCCTCCTCCGAGTCGATGAACGACTGCTCGGGCGTACGGTCCTCGCTGATCCGGTCCAGGAGCTGCGGATCGTCCGTGACGGTCAGCCGCCTCAGGCTCTTGAGCACCTTCAGGCACTCGTGGCGCGCGGTGCTCGCCAGCCAGGACTTGGCCTTGTCGGGTTCGCGGATCCGCCCGAGGTGCTGGGCGAAGCGGAACCACACGGTCTGGTACACCTCGTGCGCGTCGGCGTCGGAGAGCCGGTGCGCGCGCACCACCGCCCATACCAGTGGGCTCAGCCCTTCCACGAGCGCTTTCCAGGCCGCCGCGTCACCGTCGACGGCGGACTGGACCAGCACACCGACATCTGCTCGGTCCACGGTCCCACCCCTCGTGTACGGCAAGTCATCGTACGCCGTGGAGGGGACCGTTCCGGCCCTCATGTGCCGACCGGGCGCTGCACGACCGGCACCGGGCGCCAGCCGGCCGGCTTCAGCGCCGGTACGTGCGCCCCGCGCACTTCGGCGAACCGGGTGTTCCCGGCGAGCAGTTGCCGGCGGGCGGCACGCGGGTCGGTCTCCTTGTCCGCGGTCATGTGGGCGGCGACCAGACCGGCGACGACCGGGGTGGCGAAGGAGGTGCCGCTCCAGTGCGCGTATCCCTCGAACATCACCTGGTCCGGCTTGGCGATGGTGCCGGCCTCGCTCAACACGCCGACGTGGGACGGGGACTGGCAGGTGCACACGTAGGTGAAGCCGTACCGGCAGGCCTCGTACGTGGAGTGCTGGTAGAGGTAGGGCACCGGCGCGTCGAAGCCGGTGAGGGTGCTGGTGAGGCGCTCTCCGGGGGCGTACACCTTCACCCAGGAGCCGTGGTTGCTGAAGCAGGCGCCGAACTCGCCGTCGCCGCGCAGCGCGCCGACCGACAGGACGGAGTCCCGGTGGTCGGGCAGGTCGGCGTAGGCGGCGGGCCAGAAGGGGGTGGCGCTGGCGTTGTTGCCGGCCGCGGCGACCAACAGGGTGTCGTGGGCGCGCAGTTCCTCCATGAACGCGTCCATGCCGAGCAGTCCGTCGGTGCGGCCGTTGGAGGTGCCCGCGGAGAGGCTGATGATGTCGGGCCAGCCGTCGGCGACGGCCTCGAAGAGTTTGTCGCCGAGCTCGGACTCCAGGATGGCGCCCGCGTCGTTGAGGGTGCTGCGCACGGTGATGTCGGTGTTGGGCGCGACGGCCGCGAGGACGCCCGCGATGAACGTGCCGTGGCCGACGTACTGGAGGAGGTTGCCGGACCCGTCGGTCTCGGTGCCGTGCAGGTCGCCCTCGACGTGGGCGAGCAGCGGGACGAGCGCGTGGTCGTGGGTGAGGCCGTTGTCGACGACGAGGACGCCGACGGCGGTGTCGGCGTCGTAACCCGCCTCTGCGGGGGCTGGGTTGGTGCCCTGGCTGAGCGAGGCGGGTACGGGCTCGTCGCCGGGGCAGGAGTTGACCGCGATCGACACCACGTGGTTGCGGCTGACCAGGCGGTGTCCTGCGCGTCCCTCGCGTTCGCTCATGGCGCGCAGGGCGTGGGTGACCGCACGGTCGCCGCGGTGGTCGCCGTGGCCCGGGTCGCCGACCCTGATCCGGGTGATGCCCGAGCGGTTGGTCTCGGGGCTGTCCCGCTGTACGTAGTCGCCGGTCAGACCGGTCGCCTCGGTGAAGTGGGTGCGGACGGTCTCCTCGACGAGCGCCGCGTCGCGGCCGTCGCGGGCGAGGACCACACCCTTCTCGTAGATGAACTCCGAGGCGTCGTCCGGTCCCAGGGCCAGCGGGACATCGGGCATGGAGCGCTGGATCTGGTCGAACTGCTCGTGGAATCGCTGAGGTGCCATGGCGTGTCCTCCCACTGGGCCGGCGGTCGTCAGTCAGAGCCGCGGGACCGTTGATTGATACAGCGTCAAACCGGTGTGGCCTGCCACCCGGGCCACTACCATCCTTTGAGTGACAGCGGGAAGCGACCAGGTTCTCGAACTGCTGCCGATGGTGTTCGCCGCCCCCAACCAGGCGCTGGCGAGGGCAGAGGAAGTACTCGGCGCGGATCCCTCACCACTGCACGCCTCCGTCGCCCACCAGGTCATCGGCATCTGGCAGCGGGACTGGGGCGACATGCGGATCGCCCTGGACCATCTGCGCCGGGCCCGCGATCTCGGCGCGCGCTCGGAGTCGGCCGACCGGGAGGCGGACGCGTTGGCCGCGCTCGGGGTGGCCCTGGTGCACGCGGGGCGCACCCGGCAGGGACTGGAGTCGCTGGAGCGGGGCGTCGCGGTCAGCAGCGGGCACACCAGGGCGCAGGTCCTGTTCCGGCGGGCGTACGCCTCGTGGGTGCTGGGGCGCCACCGGGCGGCGCTGGAGGACGTACGGCGGGCGGTTCCGGTGCTGCGGCAGGCGGACGACGTGATCTGGACCGCGCGGGCGCTGACCCTGCGGGCCACCGTGCATCTGGCGCTCGGGGCGGTGGAGCGGGCGGACGCCGACTTCACGGCGGCGGAGGCGCTGTGGGACACCACGGGCCAGGAGCACGACAAGGCCGACGCGGTGGAGAGCCGGGGGCTGGCCGCCTACCGGTCGGGGGACGTTCCCGCCGCGCTGCGGCTGCTCGACGAGGCACAGGAGCGGTACGCCAAGCTCGGCACGCCGACGTACATGCTCACGATCCGGCGCTGCGAGGTACTGATGGCCGCGGGGCTGGCCCGGGAGGCGCTCGCGGAGGCGGACGCGGCGATCAAGGTGCTCGACGGGCTCGGCGGACAGTCCACCCTCAAGGCGGAACTGCTGCTCGCCGCCGCGCGGGCGGCCCGGCTGGAGGGGGACGCGCACACCGCGATCGCGCGCGCCGACATGGCCGTACGGCTGTTCGCGGGGCAGCGGCGCACCTGGTGGGAGACGCATGCCCGGCTGGTGCTGATCGAGGCGCGGGTCGCCGCCGGGCGCGGCTCGGGGCGGCTGGTCGCGGACGCGGCCGCGGTCGCCGACCGGCTGGCCTCCTTCGGCGCCCCGGCCGCCCCGGAGGCCTCGCTGCTGGCGGGCCGGATCGCGCTCGGCCTGGGGTGGCGGGAGGACGCCCGGCGGCATCTGGAGGTGTCCGCCCGCAGCCGGCACAGCGGGCCGCCGCTGGCGCGGATGACGGGATGGGCGGCGCGGGCGCTGTGGGCGCGGGCGATGGGGTCCGACCGAGGCGTGCTGGAAGCCTGCCGTCGTGGTCTGGACGTGCTCGACGAGCACCGTACGACCCTCGGCGCCTCGGAACTGCGGGCCCGGGCCACCGCGCAGGGCGCCGAACTCGCCGGTCTCGCCGCGCGGGCCTCGCTCGCCTCGGGCGGGCCGCGGCGGCTGCTGGTGTGGAGCGAGCGCTGGCGGGCCACCGTGCTGTCCGCGCCGCCGACCCGCCCGCCGGCCGACCCCGCGCTGCTCAGCGACCTCACCGCCTTCAGGGAGATAGCGGCCCGCGCGGAGGCGGCACAGAGGGAGGGCCGTCCGGTGCCCACGCTGGAGCGTGAACAGCGGCGCCTGGAACGGGAGATCCGCTCCCGGACCCTCCACATGCGCGGCGACGCTCCCGGTGACGGCTACCGGTTCGACCCGGCGCGGCTGCTCGAACGGCTCGGTGACGAGGTACGGCTGGTCGAACTCGCCGTGCTCGACGGGCGGGTCCAGGTGCTGCTGTGCGCGCAGGGGCGGGTGCGGCGGTTCGAGGGCGGGCTGCTGGCCGACGCCGAGCGCGAGGCCGAGCATGTCCAGGCGGGTCTCCGGCGACTGGCCCACCCGGGGGCGGAGGCCCGGCTTCCGGTGGTGGCGGCGGCCGGGCGGCGGCTGGAGGAGCTGCTGCTCGGTCCGGCCGCTGCGCAGCTCGGCTCCGGACCGCTCGTGGTGGTGCCGCCGGGGCGGCTGCACCGGGTGCCGTGGGCGTTGCTGCCCTCGCTGCGGGAGCGGGTGTTCAGCGTGTCGCCGTCGGCGAGCAGCTGGCTGCGCGCGCGGGAGACGGCGCCACCGCCGGGGGGCCGTCAGGTGCTCGTCCGCGGGCCCGGCCTCGCGACCGGGGGCGCCGAGGTGCCCGAACTGGCCGGACGCCATGGCTCCGCGACCGTCCTGGAGCACGACGAGGCGCGCGTGGAGCGGGTGTTGGAGGAACTGGACGGGGCGGCGCTGGCGCACATCGCCGCGCACGGCACCTTCCGTGCGGACAGCCCGCTGTTCTCGTCGTTGCGGATGGCCGACGGGCCGCTGATCGTCCATGACTTCGAGCGCCTGGACCGCAGCCCGTACCGGATCATCCTGTCCTGCTGCGACACGGCGAGGTTCGCCTCGGTCGGCGCGGACGAACTGCTCGGCCTGGTCACCGCGCTGCTGCCCCTCGGCACCGCGGGGGTGGTGGCATGCAGTGCGCCCGTCAACGACGAGGCCGTGGTGCCGTTGATGCTCGCGCTGCACAAGGGGCTCAGTGCGGGGGCGTCGATGGCGGAGGCGCTGCGGGACGCGCGGGGTTCGCTGCCGGGGGACTCGGTGCATCAGGCGACGGGGTGGGCGTTCTCGGCGTTCGGGGCGGCGTGAGAGGTGCCTCCCGGTGGTGCGGGTGAGGTGTGGAGCGGCCTGACCCCTCCCCCGAATACTGGGGGTCAGACCGCCCCGGTCCGGTGTCCGGCTCAGGCCGGCTGGGCCTCGGGCAGCTCCACCAGGCACGGCAGCGCGTCGCGGTCGCTCGCGCCGAGGCGGGCGTACGCGCTGTAGAGGTGGTTTCCGACCGTACGGATGGACAGGGTGAGCCTCTCCGCGATCTGGCGGTTGCTCAGGCCGGTGGCCGCGAGGGTGACGACCTGCCGCTGGCGGGCCGTGAGTTCGCCGAGGACAAGCCCTGACAGGGCCGGGGTGCGGGCGCCCTGACAGCGGCGGGCCAGGGCGACGGCCCGGGTGCGTGCGGTACGGGCCGCGCTCGGGTCGCGGTGCGCCCGTACGGCCTGGGCGTACGCCTCGGCCGCGAAGAGCAGGAAACCGCGCTCCTCCAGCGCGTGCGCCGCGCGGTCCAGGGCGGGACCGTCACCCCGGGCGAGCGCGTCGGCGTGGGCGGCGAAGACACCGGTCAGACGGCCGGCGGCCCGCTCGGGCGTGCCGAGGCGGACGGCGTCGTACGGCTCCTCCCCGACCGTGTCGACGGCCGTGTCGAGATCACCGCGGGCGGCGGCCGACCAGGTGGCGGCGGGGCCGTTCGGGCGTGCCGTGGGCTCCGGGTGCCCCGACTGCGCCGCGGCCAGGGTGAGTTCGAGGCGGCAGGCCGGGTCGTCGGCAGCGGTCCGCAGGCCTTCCCGTGCCCAGGCCGCGGCCTCTCGCAGCTCCCCCCGCAGCCGGGCGAACCGGGCTCGGACGGCTGCGTGGCGGGGCGGGATGCCGGCGCCCTCGGCCACGAGCCACTCCCCCACCGGGGCCGGGAGGGCCCGTACGTCCGTCGCGGCGATCGCCCGGGTCAGGGCGGCCGTCTCGGCGTCCAGGGCGGCCGCGCAGCTGCCCGGGGTGCGGGCCAGGCGTCGGGCCCTGAGGCGTCCGGCGGCCGCTCGCAGCACCGGGCCGTGGAGGGGGTGGGCGAGGCGGGCGGCGCCTTGTTCGTCGACGTGGACCAGGCCCTCGGCCTCCAGGTGTTCGAGGGCGTCGAGGTCGAGCGTGCCGGTGTCCGTCGGGAGCGGCTCGCCGAAGGCCAGGCGGTTCAGGGTCTCCCGCTCGCCGGGACCGGTGCGGTCGAGGAGGTGCGCCGTGCGTTCGCGCACGCCCGCCGTGATCGGCACCGGCCCGCGCCATTCCCACTCGGCCGAGTCCGGGACCCGGTGCACCAGCCCCCGCTCGCGCACCGCGTCCACCAGCTCGCGCAGCAGGCGCAGATCGCCCTGGCAGAGGCGGTACAGCCGGTTGACGGTGAGGGCGTCGGGGCCGCCGGCGCCGGCCGCGAGCAGGTGCGCGGTCTCCTCACGGGGCAGCGGTTCCAGGGCGAGCCGAGGCAGGAGTTCCCCGGTCCACAGACGGGAGATCGCGTCCGGTGCCGGTGCGCCGTCGGTGGCGACCACCAGGAGTCGGGTGCGGCCGTGCACCGCGAGCTGGTGGATCAGGGCCGCCGAGGCGTCGTCCAGCAGATGGGCGTCGTCGACGAGCAGCAGCCGTACGCCTGCGAGGAGTTGGACCGCGCGGTGCAGGGACTCCGTCTCGGGCAGCAGGTGGGCGAAGGCGGCGAACGGGAGTCCGCTGGTCCCGGGGGTGCCCGCGACCCTGGCGCAGTCGGTGCCGCGCACGGCCTCGGTGACGAGCCGGCTCTTGCCCCGGCCCGCGGGACCGGTCACCGCGATGCCGTGCCGTCCCCCGGCGACCGACCTGCGGATCAGCTCGAGTTCGTCCTGGCGCCCGGTGAACGGCCAGGGCAGCTCCAGGGTCTTCGCGTCCCGTTCGAAAGTCATCACGGAAGCAAGAGCACCGCTACTCAGTCCTGATACAGGGGGACTTGAGTAGCCCCCGACTCAGGCGCCCCCGGGTGGCCCGACGGCACGCTGAACCCCATGACCGCACGCTACTGCTCCCTGGCGCAGCAGTCGGCTCCGGCGTTCGCGCCGGGGCTGGCCGCCGAGCGGCTGGGTGCGCTCATCGGCGGCAGCCGGATGTGGGTCGACAACACGGTCCTGCACTACTGCTTCTTCGCCGGCGACACCGACGGGTCGGTCATTCCGGTTCCGGGGACGGGGCAGTCCCGTCGGGTGTCGTGGGGCGGCGCCGAGGAGCAGCGGGACGTGGTGCGCGAGTGCTTCCAGGAGTGGCAGGACCTCGGGATCGGGGTGCGGTTCGCCGAGGTCGGCGACCGTTCGGAGGCCGAGCTGCGCATCGGGTTCCAGATCGGCGACGGCTCCTGGTCGACGGTGGGCAGGGACGCGCTCCTGGTCGGTCTGAACGAGCGCACCATGAACTTCGGCTGGGACCTGACCGCGCCCGGGGAGCGCGGGACGGCCCTGCACGAGATCGGGCACGCGCTCGGCATGCTGCACGAGCACCAGAGTCCGTTCGCCGGGATCCACTGGGACGAGGAGGCCGTGTACGCCGATCTGGCGGGCCCGCCGAACTTCTGGAGCCGGGACCGGACGTTCTTCAACATCCTGCGCAAGCTGGATCCGGACGAGGCCAACGGCTCCGTCTGGGACCCGCAGTCGATCATGGAGTACCCCTTCGAGGCGGGGCTGATCCTGGAGCCGGAGCAGTTCCGCGCGGGGCTCGACCCGCCCGGCACCCTGTCGGCCGCCGACAAGGAGTACGCCCTGCGCTGGTACCCGCCGACCGAGCAGGGCCGGCCGCCGGGGCTGGAGCCCTTCCGGTCCGTACCGCTCGGGCTCGGTCCGGGTGAGCAGGCCGACTTCACCGTGGAGCCGCCGGAGACCCGCGAGTACACCGTGGGCACCTTCGGTGACGGGGACACCGTCGTCGTGGTCTTCGAGGAACGGGACGGAGAAGCCCGCTACCTCGCCGGCCGCGACGACGGCGGCACTCCGCACAACGCCACGCTCAAGGCCCGTCTCGTGAAGGGCCGCCGCTACTTCGTCCGGGTGCGCCTGTACTCCGCGTGGGGGTCGGGGGAAACCGCGGTCATGTGCTGGTGACAGCACAGCCGGGCCGCACACGGACGAGGCTGGACCATCTGTCCGGCGCCGGGGGAATGGCCGGTGCTCGCCGCCTTCGGGGGAGGGAGACGAGCGCCGGCCACGCGGCGTTCAGCGGCAGAGGTGAGGGTGAGACCGGGCGCATGCTGATCGTCATCGGTGGTCTTCCGGCCACCGGCAAAACCACTCTCGCAAGGCTCCTGGCGTCTCGCACGGGCGCGGTTCATCTGCGGGTCGACACCATCGAGCAGGCGATCGTCCGCTCCGGACTCACCCGGCATCCCGTGGGGCCGGTGGGCTACGTCGTGGGGTACGCCCTCGCCGAGGAGCAGCTGAGGCAGGGACTCACGGTCGTCGCCGAGTCGGTCGGCGTCGGGTCACCTCACGCTCGGTCGACATCCCCGACCTGCCGCTGCCCACCTGGCGCCAGATCGTCGACCGGGAGTACGAGCCGTGGGATCGGTACCGCTTGGTGGTCGACACCGCGGGGCGGGAGCCCGAGGATTCGTTGGGGCCGTTGATCGAGGCAATGGCCACCGAACTCCCTTAGCGGTGCCGTGAGATGAGAGGGCGCGAGCGGCGAGTTGGCGGCCGGTCGGACGGCCGTAGCATCATCCGTGAAGCCCCCGATCAGCAGGGAGACAGCGCGTGATCACCGGATATGTCATCGGCGAGAGCCTCAGGACGGGCGCGGTGTTCGAGCCGCGTGGGCTGCGGTTGCGGAACGTCAGCAGGGTGGAGATCGGCGGGGCCGCCGACGCGCAGCCGCCGGTGTGGACGCTCGTCGAGTGGGAGAGCGACGGCGAGGATGTCGGGGCGCTCGCGGACGCGCTGGCCGACGCCCTGGATCCGGAACTCGGCTGGTACGCCGACTTCGTGGCCGGCGACGAACGCGTGGTGGTGTTCGCCGGGAAGGTGTTCCGCTATCGGCGCGGCGACGAGGCGGGCCGCGCCGAAGCGGTGGCGTACGGACGGTCGACGGGTACTCCTGAGCATCAGCTGGACTGGGCCGAGTGACCCGGTCCGGCAAGCCCTAGGCCACCCGCTCTTCGTCCTTGACGTCGTCGGGGTGGGCGAGGCCGAGGTGGTGGCGCAGGGTCGGGCCCTCGTAGTCGGTGCGGAAGACGCCCTGTTCCTGGAGGAGCGGTACGACCTTGTCGGCGAAGGCGTCCAGGCCGGTGGGGGTGATGTGCGGAACGAGGATGAAGCCGTCGCTCGCGTCGGCCTGGACGTACTCGTTGATGGTGCGGGCGATCGTCTGCGGTGAGCCGATGAAGTTCTGCCGGTTGCCGGTGTGGATGACCAAGTCGCGGATGGACCAGTTGTTGGCGGCGGCCAGTTCGCGCCACTCGCGGGCCGTGGCCAGCGGGTCCCGGTACATGCGGACCTGGGCGCGCCCCTTGGAGATGTGGTTGTCGCTGACGTCCGGGTCGATGTCGGGGAGCGGTCCGTCGGGGTCGTAGGAGGACAGGTCCCGGTTCCAGACGAACTCCAGGTGCTTGAGGGCGGTGGCCCCGCTGACCTGCTGGCGTCGGACGGTCCGCGCCAGTTCCTCGGCCTCGGCGTCGGTGTCGGCGAGGGCGAAGGAGGCGGCGGGCAGGATCAGCAACTGGTCGTGGCGGCGGCCGTACTTGGCGAGGCGGTTCTTGACGTCGGTGTAGAAGGCCCGGCCCTCGTCGAGGGTGGCGTACCGGCTGAAGATGGCGTCGGCTGAGGAGGCGGCGAACTCGCGGCCCTCCTCGGAGTCACCCGCCTGGAAGATCACCGGGCGGCCCTGCGGAGAGCGCGGCACGTTGAACTGGCCGTGGATGTCGAAGTGCCGACCGGTGTGGACGAAGGAGCCTGCCTTCGCGTCCCGCAGGAACACCCCCGAGGCCTGGTCGGCGAGGATCTCGTCGCCCTGCCAGGAGTCGAAGAGTTCGTGGGTGGTGGCGAGGAACTCCTTGGCGCGGGAGTAGCGCTCCTCCTGCGGCAGGAAGCCGCCGCGGCGGAAGTTCTCGCCGGTGAAGGCGTCCCAGGAGGTGACGACGTTCCAGGCGGAGCGCCCGCCCGAGAGGTGGTCGAGGCTGGCGAACTGGCGGGCCACCTCGTACGGCTCGTTGAAGGTGGAGTTGATGGTGCCGGTCAGCCCGAGGTGCTCGGTGACGGCGGCCAGCGCGGCCAGGACGGTGAAGGTGTCGGGGCGGCCGACCACGTCCAAGTCGTAGATCTTCCCGCCCTGTTCGCGCAGGCGCAGGCCTTCGGCGAGGAAGAGGAAGTCGAACTTGGCGCGTTCGGCGGTCTTCGCGAAGTGCGCGAAGGAGCTGAACTCGATGTGGCTGCCCGCCTGCGGGTCGCTCCACACGGTGGTGTTGTTGACGCCGGGGAAGTGCGCGGCCAGGTGGATCTGCTTCAGAGGTTTGCCGGTCATGTCGGTGCGGTCCTTCCGGGCTGGCTCAGGCGGTGGCGGCGTAGCGGTTGGCCGGGCGGGCAAGGCCCAGCAGGCCGCGCAGGGTGTCGGCCTCGTAGGCGGTGCGGAAGAGGCCCCGGCGCTGGAGTTCGGGGACCAGGCCCCGGGTGATGGCGGGCAGATCGTGGCCGAGGACGGCGGGCCGCAGCCGGAAGCCGGTGAGCCCTGCCGCCTGGAACTCGGCGAGCAGGTCGGCGAGTTGGGCCGGGGTGCCGGTGAAGACGCGGGCGTCGCTCCGGTACGGCTGGCCCGCGACCGCGTCGAGACGGTCCCGGCGGGCGGCCGCCGCTGCCGGATCGTCGTCGAGGAAGACCACCAAGTCGCCGAAGACATGGAGGAGTTCACCGGACCGGCCGGCCGCCTCCTGCTCCGCGCGGATCTCGGCGAGGATCGCGCGGGCCTGGTCGGTGTCGTGCGGGGTGACGTAGCCGACATCGGCCTGGCGGGCGATCAGCCGGTAGGGCACGGTCTGGTGACCGAGGGCGGTGACGAGCGGCTGGCCCTGCGGCGGGCGGGGGGTGATGGAGGGGCCCTTGACGCTGAAGTGCCGTCCCTCGAAGTCGATGTAGTGCAGCTTGTCCCGGTCGATGAAGCGGCCGGTGGCGGCGTCGCGGATCTCGGCGTCGTCCTCCCAGCTGTCCCAGAGCCGGCGCACGACCTCCACGTGGTCGGCGCCCTCGTCGAAGAGGTCGGTGACGAGTTCCTGGGCCTCGGGGCTGTCGTAGGCCTCGATCGGGGGGATGGTCCGGCGGCCGAAGTGCGCGGCCTCGTTGGGGCGGGCGGTGATCTGGACGCGGACGCCCGCGCGGCCGGTGCTGACGTAGTCGAGGGTGGCGATCGCCTTGGAGACGTGGAAGGGCTCGGTGTGGGTGACCACGGCGGTCGGGACGAGGCCTATGTGGCGGGTGAGCGGTGCGATGCGTGAGGCGATCAGGACGGCGTCGAGCCGGCCCCGGACCTGGTCGGTCCGCTCGTCCGGGTGGAGGAAGTGGCTGGACTGCGGGCCGAGTCCGTCCTCGATGGTGACGAAGTCGAGCAGGCCGTGCTCGGCCTCGGCGACCAGGTCGGCCCAGTATCCGGCGGTGAACAGGTCCCGGGGGCGGGCGACCTGCTCGCGCCAGGAGGCGGGGTGCCAGCCGGTGCCGTCGAGGGCGACGGCGAGATGCAGCAAGGAGGAGGAAGAAGATGGGGACACGGGTGGGTGCCTTCCTGGAGGTCCGTACGAGAGGCCGGCCCGCGGATGGGCGGACACGGCGGCTGGGGCAGCTGGACGGGTCAGGAACAACAGAGCGCGGCGGACACGCGCTGGAGATCGATGTGGGGCCGGGAGTGGAGGTGGGCGGAGCGGAGTGTGCTGATCACGCCCGTCACCTCCTCCTTCTGGGCGCGCGACGGCGCCCGGCGGATTTCGTCGTGAGTCACAACACCCCGGCCTCGCGTGCTGTTCCCGGACTGCGGACCAAGAGGACGGGTGAGCGGCGGCGCAGGGTGAAGCCGATCGACTCGTAGAGCCGGATCGCGTGCGTGTTGTCGGCTGCGGCGTGCAGGAACGGGATGTCCCCGCGCTCCCGGATACCGGCGGCGACCGCGCGGACCAGCCGGGTGGCCAGACCCCGGCCGCGGTGGTCCGGGTCGGTGCAGACCGCGCTGATCTCCGTCCAGCCGGGTGGCCGGATCCGCTCACCGGCCAGGGCGATCAGGCGTCCCCGCTCGCGGATGCCCAGGTAGGTGCCGAGTTCCGTGGTCCGCTCACGGAAGGGGCCCGGCTTGGTGCGAGCGACCAGGTCCAGGATCTCGGGCACGTCGTCGGGGCCGAGCCGTACCGCCTCGGGGGCGGGTTCGGCACGCAGCGCGGTGTCGACGAGCTGGACGCCCTCCCCCATAGCCTTAAGGGCATGGGAGGTACCCCCACCCCCGCCGACGACCTCCCAGCCTGCGGGCACCGTCTCGACGGGCTTGATCCGTACGGTCGTTCCGGGGCCGACGAGCGTGCGCAGGTCGGCCCAGGCGGCCGGATCCGCGGGATCGGCGACAGCGGCGAAGGCGTAGACGTCGTCCGGGTAGCGGGCGGCCCGGCCGACGCGTTCGGCGAGGTACGCGTGCGGGCCGTCGAGGGCGGCCCATACGGCGTTGTCGAGGACGGAGGTGTGGTGCGCGGAGTGCGTGACGGGTCTCGGGGAGGCTCCGCCTCCGCGGACTTCGATCTGCCGGGCCACGGAGGCGAAGCCCCCTTTCACGTCAACGGGTGTGTATGCCAGTGCTGTTGGACGGGTGTCAGGAGTTGTCCAGGGGCAGTCCGGGCGGGTTGACCTCCGCCTTGGAGACGGCGTCGTTGGAGAGGTTCCAGGAGGCGAGCCACTTGGCGTACTGGCCGTTGTCGATCAGGTAGTTGATGGCGTCGGCGAGAGGCTTGGCGAGCCCGCTGCCCTTCTTGGCGGTCGCGGCGATCAGGCCCTGGAGCGACTCTCCGGCACCGGAGTACTGGCCCGCGATGCGGGTCGCGTCGGGTGTCTTCGCGGTCTGGGTGACGTGGTAGGAGAGGTTGGGGCTCGGGCCGAGATAGGCGTCGATCTTTCCGCTGCCCAGGGCCAGGTAGATGCTGGGGCTGTCCTGGAAGTACTTGATGGTGAGCTGCTTGCCCTCCTTCTTCAGCCGGCTCTGCCACTCCAGCAGGATCCGCTCCTGGTTGGTGCCGGCGCCGACCGAGACGGTCTTGCCCGCGAGGGCCTCGTAGTCGCCGTCGAAGGTCCACTTGGAGGTCTTGAGCGTCTCGAAGGCGAGGTCGTCCTTGCGGTAGGAGGCGAACTCGTACTTCTGCTTGCGTTCCTCGGTGTCGGTGATGTTGGAGAAGCCGACGTCCACCTTGCCGCTGTCGATGCCGACGAAGAGGTTCTCCCAGGTGAACCGCTTGACCTCGGGTTCAAGGCCGAGGACGGCGGCGACCAGGCGGGCCAGGTCGGCCTCGGAGCCGGTGAGGGTCTTCTGGTCGCTGCCCACGAAGCCGAGCGGCGGGGCACCGGAGGGCAGGGTGCCGGAGCCGATGACCAGCTTGCCGCTCTTCTTGACGGCGTCGGGCAGTTCGGCGCTGATGGACTTCACCTCGGCGACCTTGAGGGCGGTCTCTTTGGCTGCGCCGTTGGAGAGCCGGCCCACGGTGACCGTGCCGGCGCTGTCGCCGGTCCGGGTGGCGGCGTCGCTGTCACCACCGCAGGCGGCGAGCCCGCCGGCGAGGGCGGTGACGGTGGTCGCCGCAGTGATGCCGCGTATCAGGCTGCGTCGGGAGATGCGAGTGGGCATGGCTGTCCTTGTCGTGTCGATCGGGGTACTGAGGGAGGGGGTGGGTTCAGAGGACCTTGCTGAGGAAGTCCCGGGTCCGCTCGTGCCGTGGCCGGTCGAGGACCTCGGAGGGCGGGCCCTGCTCGACGATGCGGCCGCCGTCGATGAAGACGACCCGGTCGGCGATCTCGCGGGCGAAGCCGATCTCGTGCGTCACGATGACGAGGGTGGTGCCGCTGGTCGCCAGGTCCTTGATGACGGCGAGGACCTCGCCGACGAGTTCCGGGTCGAGTGCGGAGGTCGGCTCGTCGAAGAGGATGACACCGGGGCGCAGGGCGAGGGCGCGGGCGATGGCCACGCGCTGCTGCTGACCACCCGACAACTGCCGTGGATAGGCACCCGCCTTGTCGGCCAGGCCGACCCGCCCGAGGAGTTCCCGGGCCAGCTCCTGGGCCGCGGCCTTGGCGAGCTTCCCGGTCGCCACCGGGGCGGCGGCCACGTTGTCGAGAACGGTCAGGTGCGGGAAGAGGTTGAAGTTCTGGAAGACGAACCCGATACGGCTGCGCTGGGTCAGGATGGCGCGCTCGCTGAGCTCCTTGAGCCGGTCGCCCTGCCTGCGGACGCCGATCAGTTCGCCGTTGACACTGACGTGGCCGATCTCCGGCTTCTCCAGGTGGTTGATCACCCTGAGGAGGGTGGATTTGCCGGACCCGGACGGGCCGAGGACGACGGTGACCTCGCCGGGGCGGACGGTCAGGTCGACACCGTCCAGGACGCGGTGGGCGCCGTACCACTTGTGCACGCCGTGCACTTCGAGAGCGGCGGCGGTCATACGGAGGCCTCCCTGCGGATGCGGGCCGTGAGGTCGGTGAGTGAGGCCCGCAGTTTCTGGAGCGGGGTCGGCGGCAGGGAGCGGGTGGCGCCCCGGGCGTAGTGCCGCTCGACGTAGAACTGGACGACGGACACGGCGCTGGTGAGGATCAGGTACCAGACGGTGGCGACCAGGAGCAGCGGCACGATGTCGCCGGGGTAGGTGGCGCCCATGGACTGCACGGTGCCGAACAGGTCGAGGAGGGAGACGTAGAAGACCAGCGAGGTGCTTTTGATGAGGCCGATGAGCTGGTTGACGTAGTTCGGCGTGATGGAGCGCAGCGCCTGCGGGAAGACGATCTTCCTGAACTGGTAGCTCTTCGGCAGTCCGAGTGCGGAGGCTGCCTCGTGCTGGCCCTGGTCGACGGAGAGGATGCCGCCGCGGACGACCTCGGCGGCGTAGGCCGCTTCGTTGAGGCTGAGTCCGATGACGGCGATGACCATGTCGGTGGCGAGCCGGGACTCGTCGAAGCTGAAGAAGGCCGGGCCGAAGGGGACTCCGACGCTCAACGTCCGGTACAGGGCGGAGAAGTTGTAGAGGAAGAGCAGGACCACGATCAGCGGGATCGAGCGCAGGGCCCAGACGTAGGTCCAGCTGACCGCCCGCAGCACCGGGCTCTTCGAGAGCCGGGCCAGGGCGAGCAGGATGCCGCCGAGCAGACCCAAGACCGCGCTGTACGCGGCCACTTCGAGGGTGATCAGGAGCCCGTCGAGGACCGTGGGACGCAGGAACCAGTAGCCGAAGCGGTCCCACTGGTAGAAGGGGTTGGTCGCCAGGCCGTGCACGAACTGGGCCGCCAGGACCAGGACGACGGCGGTGGCGATCCAGCGGCCCGGCCGCCTCAGCGGCAGAACTCGCTGTGCAGCGAGCGTTTTTGACGGGGCGTCGGTCTGCCGCGGCGGTGCCTCGGTGACGGACACGGCGGCACCTGGGGGTTCACTCATGAGGGGGCTCCGGCAAGGTCGGGTTGCCCCTGGGACACGGCGAACAGGGCGTACTACGGCGGTAGGACGCGACGCGCGGGCACCGGGGGCTGGGCGGACGACGGCACACCGCGCGTGCGGTGTTCGTCAGGAACGCGGGGGCTGCGGAGGCGGTACGTCAGCCCCGGCAGCGGGCACGGCCCGGTGCGGTACACAGTGCGCTGCTCACGCGGAGCAGGTCGACGGCCCGGTTGGCGACGAGCGGGTCGCCGTACGGCCGTACGCAGCCCGGAGAACGGCGTGCGGCCGTCCTGGGAGCTGCGTACATGTCGGTCACCGTCGCTGTTCTCGGGAGTCCTTGAGGAACTCGTGTGGGGCGTAGGTTAAGTCGGTTGCCGGAAGTCCTGTCAACGCCGGTCCAGCAGGTGGAACGATCAGGACGCGCGGCCGGCGTGCGCGGCCCAGTCCAGAATCTGTACGGCGGCCCCGGCGGCCTCCAGGCCCTGGCAGTGGGCGTGGTGCCTGCGGGCGATGCCGTCGAGGTCGAGGTGGGTGCCGAAGGCCGGGTGGGCGGTCAGGCGGCGGGCGTAGGCCCACAGGGTGGGGTGGCCGGCGATGGCCCGCACCGCGGACGCGTCGAGGTGGTCGCGGTGCACGGTGTCGAGTTGCACCAGCGTGACCCACAACTCGACGTCGGCGGCGGTGACGTGATCGCGGATCAGGTACGCGCGTCCGACCAGCCAGCGGTCCAACGAGCCGAGGAAGCCGAGCAGTTGGTCCAGGGCGGCGGCACGGTCCACGTCGTCGCCGCCCGCCGACCCGGCCTGCTGCGCGGCCCGCGCGATGCCCCGGCACATCCGCTCCACGGCCTCGGTCTCCGACTCCGCTCCGCACGGGTACAGCGCCGGGCGGCCGCCGCCGAAGTGGCGGGCCAGGTCGCGGGTGATGTCGGCGGTGTGGGTGCTGACGATCCGCCCCGACCAGTCGTCGCTGAGCACCGGTGCGACGGCCGCGCCGGTGTACCGGTGCGCGCTGGCCTCGTAGAGCGGGCGCAGCGCGGAATGTCCGCCGTCGGGACAGTCGGGGACGGGGTCCAGGAAGGTCACCGGACAGACGTCGTCGAGGCCGAGCAGGCTGTGCACGACGGCGATGCGCAGACCGTCCGCACAGGCGGTGGCCAGGTGGAGCCGGTAGCGGCGCGGCACGGCGTAGTGCCCGCTGCGCGGGTCCCGGCCGATGCGGCCCCGGAAGGCGGGGGCGGAGTCAGTGCTGGGGACATGGGCGAGCGGCGTGACGGACATGGGTCTCCCCGGGGTGTCGGTGCGCAGACGTACGCGCGGCGGAAGCGTCGTCGGTCCGGAAGTGAGCGTCAGGAGAGGGAGGGGGCGGCCGCGGCTCAGCCGGGGTGGCCGCGGCGGGCTCGGTCCTGGGGCCTGATCGCGCTGCAGACGCGCTGCAGATCGATGTGACGGCGGGAGGTCAGAAGGGGCGAGGGTCGCGACGTACGGCTCACTCGGCCGTCGGTCGACTCAAGGCGCCCCATGTTTCCCTACCTGTTCACTAGGATTCCCATCTGGAGTGTCGATCGGGCCGGGGCGCGCGTCAAGAGGGCGTCCACGAGGTGGGCAGGGGCTGGGCCCGCTCCGCCGCCCTCCCCGGTCAGTGCGACTCGCGGCTGACCTCCGAGCCGCTGGAGCCGACGAGGAAGTCCAGGTCGGCGCCTTTGTCGGCCTGCTGGACGTGGTCGACGTACAGCCGCTCCCAGCCGCGCCTCGGGTTGGCGAAGCCCTCGACGGTGGCCGCGTCCGGGGTGCGGGCGGCGAGTTCGGCGGCCGGCACCTCCAGGTCGATGCGGCGGGCCCCGACGTCGAGGCTGATGACGTCCCCGGTCCGTACGAGGGCGAGCGGGCCGCCCGCCGCCGCCTCGGGTGCCACGTGCAGGACGACCGTGCCGTACGCGGTGCCGCTCATCCGGCCGTCGCAGACGCGGACCATGTCCCGCACCCCCTGCTCCAGCAGCTTGGTGGGGAGCGGCATGTTGGCCACCTCGGGCATGCCGGGGTAGCCCTTGGGGCCGCAGCCGCGCAGGACCAGGACGGAGTCCGCGTCGACGTCCAGGTCCGGGTCGTCGACGCGGGCGTGGAAGTCCTCGATGCTGTCGAAGACGACCGCCCGGCCCCGGTGGCGCAGCAGGTGCGGCGAGGCGGCCGCGGGTTTGATCAGCGCCCCGTCGGGGGCGAGGCTGCCGCGCAGGACGGCGATGCCGCCCTCCTCGACCAGGGGCCGCGCGCGGGTCCTGATCACCTCGGCGTCCCAGATCGGGGCGTCGTGGAGGTGGTCCACCAGCGGCTTGCCCGTGACGGTCAGCGCGTGGGGGTCCAGGAGGTCCGCGACCTCGCGCAGCACGGCGAGCAGGCCGCCGGCCCGGTGGAAGTCCTCCATCAGGAAGCGCCCGGCGGGCTGGAGGTCCACCAGGACCGGCACCCGGGAGCCGATGCGGTCGAAGTCGTCCAGGGTCAGCTCGACACCCAGCCGGCCGGCGAGGGCGAGGAGATGGACGACCGCGTTGGTGGAGCCGCCGATCGCGGCCAGCGCCACGATCGCGTTGTGGAAGGACCCCTTGGTCAGGAAGATGCCGGGACGGCGGTCCGCGGCCACCAGCTCCACCGCGAGGCGTCCGGTGCCGTGCGCGGCCTCCAGCAGCCGGCTGTCCGGGGCGGGGGTGCCGGCCACCCCGGGGACGACCGTGCCCAGGGCCTCGGCGACCAGGGCCATGGTGGAGGCGGTTCCCATGGTGTTGCAGTGTCCGCGGCTGCGGATCATCGACGACTCGGAGCGGGTGAACTGCTCCTGGGACAGCGTGCCGGCGCGGACCTCCTCCGACAGCCGCCACACGTCCGTGCCGCAGCCCAGCGGGGTGCCGCGGAAGGTGCCGGTCAGCATCGGCCCGCCGGGCACCACCACGGCGGGCAGGTCCACCGAGGCGGCGGCCATCAGCAGGGACGGAATCGTCTTGTCGCAGCCGCCCAGCAGCACCACGCCGTCGAGGGGGTTGGCCCGCAGCATCTCCTCGGTGGCCATCGCCGCCATGTTGCGCCAGAGCATGGCCGTGGGCCGCACATTGGTCTCGCCCAGCGACACCACGGGCAGGTCGAGGGGGATGCCGCCCGCCTCGTACACCCCGTCGCGGACGGATCGGGCCACCTCGTCCAGGTGCGCGTTGCAGGGCGTGAGGTCGGAGGCGGTGTTGGCGATGGCGATCTGGGGGCGGCCGGTGAAGGCGTCGGCCGGGACGCCCCGGCGCATCCAGGCCCGGTGGATGTAGGCGTTGCGGTCCTGCCCCGCGTACCACTGCGCGCTGCGAAGGCCCATCGCTCGGCTCTTTCCGGTGATCGGTACGGCGGTCTACTATCCGGAACGCGATGCAGCATACGCAGGCGCTTCACGCTTCGACAGCCCTCGCCACGGAGGCTGCGCGGGGAGACGGCCCGGCACCCGGGCGGGGGCGACGAGTCGGCCCAGACGGTCGGCAGCCCCGACCACGTGCCGCGTCCGGCCGCTGTTGGAGCCACCGGCTGCCCGGATCGGCGACAGGCCCAGCCGGTCCGTGGTACCGCGCCGTAGCGCGCCCACAGTGAAGGAGCCCCTCCGTTTGAACACCCCCGAACCCCCGCCGACCGCCGCCGAGATGCGTGCCTTCGTGCTCACCGCGCCCGGCGAGTTCGCGGTCCGGGAAGTACCCGCGCCCGTCGCCGCGCCCGGTGAGGTCGTCGTCGATGTCGAGCGGGTCGGTGTGTGCGGCACGGACCTGGAGTTCTTCACCGGCGCCATGACCTATCTGCACCAGGGACACGCCGGCTATCCGATGCGTCTTGGCCACGAGTGGGCCGGACGGGTGCGGACGGTCGGCGCCGGGGTCGATCCCGGCTGGGTCGGGCGACGGGTCATGGGCGACACCATGCTCGGCTGCGGGACCTGCCGCCGTTGCCGGCGCGGGCGGCAGCATGTGTGCGAGAAGCGCGAGGAGGTGGGCATCCGGGGCGGCCGGGCCGGTGCCCTGGCCGAACAACTCGCCGTTCCCGCGGGGTCGTTGCACGCGCTGCCCGACTCCGTGGACCCGGTGCTCGGCGCGCTCGTCGAGCCCGGCGGCAACGCCCTGCGAGCCGCGCGGGCCACCGGTGCGGGACCCGGCGACCGGGTCCTGGTGCTGGGGCCGGGCACGATCGGTCTCCTGGTCGCGCTGTTCGCCCGGGCCGCCGGTGCGGAGGTGCACCTGATGGGCGCCACCGAGGACTCCCTCGCCTTCGCGCGTTCGCTGGGCTTCCCGCACTCCTGGCGCGAGGACACGCTGCCCGACCTGCCGTTCGACGCGGTCGTGGACGCCAGCAACGCGGTCCGTCTGCCCGCACTCGCCCAGGAGTTGGTCGAACCGGGCGGGCGGCTCGTGTACATCGGGCTGGCCGGCGAGCCCAGCAGGATCGACACCCGCGCGCTCGTGCTGAAGGACGTGACGGCCGTGGGCGTCCTGTCGGCCTCCCCCGGGCTGGACGCCACCATCAAGGCGTACGCCGAGAAGGTCGTGGACCCCAGGCCGCTCGTGGCCGCCACCGTCGCGCTGGACGCGATCGGCCCCGTACTCGCCGGCGAGCGGCCGCCCGGTGCCGGTCCGGGCCCGAAGATCCACGTCGATCCCGGCCTGGTCCGAGTCCGTCCACGCGAGGGAACGTACTCACGAACGGAGGCTGGTATTCCGTCCACGCGGTGATCAGACTCGGTCCGTCAAGGACACCGTCGACATGCTCGGCGACAGACATGCTCGACGAGACGAAGGGTTCCGACCGGTGAACTTCAAGGTGCAGCCGACCGCCCAGGTCGACGAGACGGCGGCGATCGGCGAGGGGACGACGGTCTGGGATCTGGCCCAGATCCGCGAGGACGCCCGGCTGGGGAGCGGGTGCATCGTGGGCCGGGGCGCCTATGTCGGCCCCGGGGTGCGGATCGGGGACAACGTGAAGCTCCAGAACTACGCACTGGTCTACGAGCCCGCGGTGCTCGGCGACGGGGTGTTCGTCGGCCCGGCAGCGGTCCTCACCAACGACTACTTCCCTCGGTCGGTGGACCCGCAGGGCAGGCTGAAGCGCGGCGACGACTGGGAGGCCGTGGCGGTGGAGGTGGCCGAAGGGGCGTCCCTCGGGGCGCGTTCGGTGTGTGTGGCACCGGTCCGCGTCGGCCGCTGGGCCCTGGTCGCCGCGGGCGCCGTGGTGACCCGTGACGTGCCCGACCACGCGCTCGTGGCCGGTGTTCCGGCGCGCCGCATCGGCTGGGTGGGCCGGGCGGGCGTACGACTGGTCGAGCGGGACGGCGAAACGGGCGTGTGGGAGTGCCCCGAGACGGGCGCGCTGTACGACGAGAAGGACGGCGGACTCGTCGAGCGCGCATGACTCCTGTTTCCGCCAAATCGCAAATCTTCGAACATTCACCGGCATAACATGTGTGCGAACTGTGCAGACCAAGCACAATGGGCGCACGAACCAGTAGTGCCCAGGGGGGGTTACCGGGTGGAAACACCTATGCCTGAAATCGGGATCGGCACCAGCTCCGACGCCTGACGTCCGCCTGCCTTCCACCGCCCGGCCGTCCACGCCGCGGCGCTCACAAGTCTGCGCAAAAACAGGGGGGTTGGTGTGTCCAACCGATGAGCATCACACGTCTGGCCGCGCTCGGTCGTGAGGAACCGACGCTGCTGCCACTCGCCCAACGACTCCTCACGGTCGCCGAGTCGGGGCTGCCCTCGATGCTGCTGCCCGGCGGTGAGGCCTTCGCCTTCACCATGGCCGGCCGGCAGACCGCCGCGGGTTCCTGGACCCTGGAGCGGCGCGGGACCAGCACCCGGTACGCGGCCATCACCGCGCTGGGAGTGCGGTTCCTCCCGGAGGACCGCCAGCGCGCGGTCCTCGGCGGGCGCAGTGCCGAGGAGTTCACCGGCCTGCTGATCGAGTCGCTGCCCGGCGTCACGAACCTCGGCGACGCGGCCCTCATCGCCTGGGCCGCCGCGGAGACCGGCCACCCCAAGCTGTCCGACGCCGTGGCCCGGGTCGACGACCTGGACGTGGAGGGCAGGCCGCAGTACACCGTCGAGGCGGCCTGGGTGCTGTCCGCCCTGGCGGCGGCGCGCGACACGGTCGACGTGGAGAGACGTTTCTCCGTGGCCCGGGACCGGCTGCTGCGGGCCCGTGTCGGCGACAGCCCGCTCTTCCCGCACGCCACCGGGCCCGGCCTGGTGCCCTGGTACCGGGCGCATGTGGCCTGCTTCGCCGACCAGACGTATCCGCTCCAGGCCCTGGCCCGGGCCCACGCGAGCGACGGGGCCGGCGATCCCGAGGCACTGTCCGCCTCCGAGGCCTGTGCCGCGCGCATCTGCGAACTCCAGGGCGACGGCGGGCAGTGGTGGTGGCACTACGACGCGCGCACCGGCCAGGTCATCGAGGGCTACCCGGTCTACAGCGTCCACCAGCACGCCATGGCGCCGACCGCGCTGTTCGACCTCACCGACGCCGGTGGCAGCGACTTCGGCGCGGCGATCCGCAAGGGCCTCGGCTGGATGACGGCCGTGCCCGAACTGGCCGGAAACCCCGAGCCGATGATCCTCGACGAGCTCGGCGTGACCTGGCGCAAGGTCTACCGGGGCGACCCGAAGAAGGCCGTACGCGCCGCTCGCGGGCTCTCCACCCGAGTGGCTCCGGGCCTGCGTCTGAAGACCCTGGACCGGGTGTACCGCCCGCTCTCCGTGGACCGCGAATGCCGGCCGTACGAGTTCGGCTGGATGCTCTACGCCTGGCAGGGGGGCCGGATATGAGTGAGCGCCGGACCCTCTTCGGGGTCGAGCTCGACCCGCTGACCATGGACGAGACCGTCGAGCGCTGCCTGGACGCGGTGCGGGACGGCCACCAGCTGGAGATCGGCGTGGTCAACGCCGCGAAGCTGGTGAACATGCGGCGCGACCCACGCCTGGCCGAGGCGGTGTCGGGCTGCGACCTGGTCGTCGCCGACGGGCAGGCCGTGGTCTGGGCGGGCAGGGTCCTGCGCGCCCCGCTGCCCGAACGGGTGGCCGGTATCGACCTGTTCCTGCGGCTGCTGGCCGAGGCGGAGTCGGCGGGCATCTCGGTGTACTTCCTCGGCGCCAAGGAGGAGGTGCTGGAGGAGATGCTGCGCCGGGTGGCCGACCGCTTCCCCGGTCTGAAGGTCGCCGGCAGCCGCCACGGCTACTTCGACGACTCCCAGCAGGAGGACATCGCCGCGGACATCGCCCGCAGCGGCGCCCAGATGCTCTTCCTCGGCATGACCTCGCCGAAGAAGGAGATCTTCACCGCCGCCCACGGCGCGCGGACCGGCGCCCACGTGGTGCACGGGGTGGGCGGCTCCTTCGACATCCTCGCCGGGGTCACCAAGCGGGCCCCCGCCTCCTGGCAGCGGCTAGGGGTCGAGTGGCTCTACCGCGCGCTCCAGGAGCCGCGCCGGCTGGGCAAGCGCTACGTCACCACCAACACCGCCTTCCTTCTCATGACGGCGCGGGAGTTCCTCCGCTCCACCCCGTCGACCGCTCCCGCGAACAGGAGTCACTGATGCGTGTCGTCGTGGTTGGACAGGGTTACGTGGGCCTCCCGCTGGCCATCCGGGCCGCCGAGGTCGGCCACGAGGTGATCGGGTACGACGTCGACTCCCGGCGGGTCAAGAGCCTCGCCGCCGGTGAGTCCTTCGTCGAGGACGTCACCTCCGAGCGGATCCGCGCGGCGCTGGACAGCGGCGCCTACCGGCCGAGCGAGGCGGCCCGGGACTGCGGCGGCTTCGACGTCGCCGTGGTCACCGTGCCCACCCCGCTGCACGAGGGCACCCCCGACCTGCGGTACATCCGTGAGTCGGCGGTCACCCTCGCCCGCTATCTGAGACCCGGGGCGACCGTCATCCTGGAGTCGACGACCTACCCCGGTACGACCCAGGAGATGTTCGCCCCGATCCTGGAGGACGGCTCGGGCCTGACCGCGGGCACCGACTTCCAGCTCGGCTACAGCCCCGAGCGGATCGACCCCGGGAACACCGTGTGGGGCTTCAAGGAGACCCCGAAGGTCGTCTCGGGCGTCAACGAGGCCTCACTGAAGGCCGTTCAGGACTTCTACGACGAACTCGTCGACACCACGGTGCCGGTGGGCTCGCCGAAGGAGGCCGAGCTCGCCAAGCTGCTGGAGAACACCTTCCGGCATGTGAACATCGCGCTGGTCAACGAGATCGCGATGTTCGCCCACCACCTGGACATCGACGTCTGGCAGGCCATCGACGCGGCCTCCACCAAGCCGTTCGGCTTCATGCGGTTCACGCCGGGCCCCGGCGTCGGCGGCCACTGCCTGCCGATCGACCCCTCGTACCTGTCCTGGCGGGTGCAGCGCGAACTCGGCCAGAGTTTCCGCTTCGTGGAGCTGGCCAACGACATCAACAACCACATGCCCGAGTACGTGACGCGGCGGGTCGGCGACCTGTTCAACGAGCGGCGCCGCTCGGTCAACGGCTCGCGCGTCCTGCTGCTCGGCCTGGCGTACAAGAAGAACACCGGCGACGCCCGCGAGTCGCCCGCCCTGCGCATCTCCCAGCTGCTGCTCGACATGGGAGCGCAGGTCAGGGCGGCGGACCCGCACGTCGTGGAGAGCCTGCCGGTGGACACCCGGCTGGTGCGCGTCGAACCGACGCCGGAGGAACTGGCCTCCGCCGACGTGGTGGTCCTGCTCACCGACCACGACGCCTTCGACTACGAACTCGTCGCCGAACACGCCCCCTTCGTCCTCGACTGCCGCCGCCGGCTGCCGTCGGGCCCCACCATCGAGGTGCTCTGAACCATGCCGCGCATCGTCTGCGTCGCGGGGGCCCGCCCCAACTACATGAAGATCAAACCGGTGATGGACGCCCTGGAGAGCCGGGGTGCCGAGGTGATCCTCGTCCACACCGGGCAGCACTACGACCCGGCCATGAACGACGTGTTCTTCGCCGACCTCGGCATCCGGCCGCCCGACCGCTTCCTCGGAGTCGGTTCGGGCAGCCACGCCGAGCAGACCGGACGCGTGATGACCGCGTTCGAGCCGCTGCTCGCCGAGCTCGCCCCGGACATCGTCGTCGTGGTCGGCGACATCAACTCCACCCTGGCCTGTGCCCTGGTCACCGCGAAGGCGGGGCCGCTGCTCGCGCACGTCGAGTCCGGGCTGCGCAGCCGGGACTGGAGCATGCCGGAGGAGGTCAACCGGGTCGCCACCGACCGGGTCAGCGACTATCTGCTGGCCCCCTCCCCCGACGCCGTGGAGAACCTGCGCGCCGAGGGATACCGGGACGACCAGGTCCACCTGGTCGGCAACGTCATGATCGACACGCTGCTCGCCAACCTGGAGCGGGCCAGGGCCTCGGACGTCCTCGACCGGTACGGCCTGGCCAAGGGCGAGTTCGGTCTGGTCACCCTGCACCGCCCGGCCAACGTGGACGACCCCGAGGTTCTCGCCGGGCTGCTCAAGGCGCTCGGTGAGATCGCCGGCCGGCTGCCGTTGCTGCTGCCCGTGCATCCGCGCGCGGCCGGCCGGCTGGCCGAGATCGGCGTACCCGGCGGTATCCAGCTGGTGCCGCCCGCCGGTTACCTGGACTTCATCGCCCTCCAGGACGCCGCGCGTGTCGTGCTGACCGACTCGGGCGGGATCCAGGAGGAGACCACCGCGCTGGGCGTGCCGTGTGTGACCCTGCGGGACAACACCGAGCGGCCCATCACCGTCGACCAGGGCACCAACGTGCTGGCCGGCCGGGACCCGGCCCGGATCGTGTCCGTCGTGCACCAGGTGCTGGACGCGCCTCCCTCACCGCGTCGGCCGGAACTGTGGGACGGCCACGCCAGTGACCGGATCGCCGAGGTCCTGCTGGAGGGAGGCACGGCGAACACCCGTCCGAGGCCCACCGATCGAACGTTCCCCATATGATCCGCTTGCAACATATGCTCGTCGAACATTTGGGCGCGAGGGGGGACCACCATGGATCTCGCTGAGATCTTCCGGGTGATGCGAAGGCGCTGGTACGTCCTGCTGCCGGGACTGCTGCTGACCATCGGCCTGACGGTGGCCGTGGCGCTGACGGTCCCGGTCACCTACCAGTCGCAGAGCACGGTGGTCCTGCTCAACTCCGAGAAGGCCACCAAGGCCTACGACGGCAATCCCTTCCTCAGCACCCAGACCTCGCTGACCGGCATGGCCGACAGCCTGGCCCGCAACCTCAACTCCGACGCCTCCCTCCGGGAGCTCAAGTCCCGGGGCGCCACCGGCACGTTCGAGGCCAAGCTCGCCGACAACGCGCAGGGGCCGCTCATGTGGCTCACGGTGACCGGCACGGACAAGAAGGCCGTCCTGAAGTCGGACCGCATCCTGACCGCGTACGCCGACGAGCGGCTGGTGCAGTTCCAGAAGCAGCAGTCGGTCACGACGAACGCCATGATCCGCATGACGACCATCGTGGCCCCGCAGAACCCGGCCGCGCAGACCAAGACCCGGCTGGAGTACATGGTCATGGCCGGGGGGCTCGGTCTGGTCCTCAGCCTCGTCGCCACCTTCTACGCGGAGGCGCGCCGACGGCCGCGTCCGCCGGTGCCGCGGGAGGAAGCCGCGCAGCCCGCCGCCGGGCCCGAGCCGGTTGCCGAGGCGCGGGAGTCGGTCGCCGAGCAGACGATGGCCCTGCGGACGCCGCCCAGTTGGTCGCGGTCCGCCGAGAAGAGGCGCGCCGAAGGGCCGGGGGGCGGGCGGTCCGTCATGACCGTGGCACCCGCCGACGAGGCGCTCGACGAGGAGTCGACACATGGACAGCGTTCGCACACCGGACAGCGAGAGAACTGAGACGGGCGACAGTCCGTCGTCTCCCGCTGCTGCCTCCCTGGGCAGCAAGGTCCGTTCCGCGGCCCGCTGGAGCCTGATCAACACCGTGGTCATGCGCCTCGGCAACTTCGCCACCGGCATCCTGCTGGCCCGGTTCGCCCTCGGGCCCGCGGAGTGGGGTGTCTACGGCATCGCCCAGACCGTGCTCCTGGTCCTGCTCTCCGCGAACGAACTGGGCGTGAGCCTCGCCATCATCCGCTGGGAGGGCGACCCGCGCCGCTTCGCGCCGACCGTGCTGACGCTGAGCGTGCTGTCCAGCGGCCTGCTGTATGTCGCCCTGTTCCTCTCGGCGCCGACGGTGGCCGGGCTGCTCGGCTCGCCCGACGCCTCGGGTGTGCTGAGGGTGATGTGCCTGTGCCTGGTGATCGACGCGGTGGCGCATGTGCCCGCCGGCATCCTGACCCGGGAGTTCGCCCAGGGCAGGCGGATGGTCATCGACGCGCTCAACTTCGTGCTCAGCACGGCCGTGACCCTGGCGCTGGCGTTCGCCGGCTGGGGCGCGATGAGCTTCGCCTGCGGCGCGGTGGTGGGCAACGTCGCCGCGCTCGTCGGCTGTGCCGTCGCCGTCCCCGGGACCCTGCGGTTCGGGTGGGACCGCGAACAGGCACGCGCCCTGCTGAAGTTCGGGCTCCCGCTGGCCGGCGCGAGCCTGCTCGCCCTCGCCGTGGTCAACGTGGACACCATGGTCGTGGGCTCCTCCCTCGGCCAGATCTCGCTCGGTTTCTACGTCCTGGCGTTCAACATGTCCGGCTGGCCGGTCCGCGTCATCTCCGAGGCGGCCCGCCGCGTCTCCTTCGCCGGCTTCTCCCGCCTGGCCGACTCCCCGCAGGCCCTGGCCCAGGGCTTCAGCCGCGCCCTGGGCGTCCTGGTCACGGGCACCGTGCCGCTGTGCGTCCTGCTGGGCGGCCTCGCGGCGCCGGTCATCCACCTCGTCTACGGCGGCAAGTGGCTGCCGGCCGCCGAGGCGCTGCCGTGGCTGATGGCCCTGGGCCTGATCCGCATCGTCTGCGAACTCGCCTACGACTGTCTCGTCGCGGTCGGTCAGCGCCGCTCGCTGATCCTCGTCCAGGGACTGTGGGTCTCCGCCCTCGTCCCGGTCCTCATCGTCGGAGCCCGGCACGGCGGCATCGTCGGCGTCGCCCAGGGCCATGTCCTGGTCGGGGCCGGTCTCGTCGTCCCCGTGTTCCTGTACGCCCTCGCCCGTGCCGGAATCGGCCTCGCCCCCCTCGCCAGGGCCTGCGCCTGGCCGTTTCTCGGGGGCGTGGCGATGACCCTGGTGCTGCTCGGGGCCAAGCGGCTGCTGGGCGACGGCACCCTCGCCCTGTTCGCCGTCGGCGCGACCGCCCTGGCCTGCTACGCGGTGTGCGTGCTGCCCAGCCGACGCTTCCTGCTCGGCCCCCGGACCCCGGAGACCGCATGATCACGCTCCGCCGACTCCTCGTCGGCCCGGCGCCTTTACCGACGGCCGCCTGCTCCTCCGGAGGCGAAAGGGCCCACCGCGCCGAGCCCACACCCGCACGAACACCCCGGACCGCCACCGGCCCCACACGCGTGCGCGCTGCCCAGCCGCCGCTTCCTGCTCGGCCCCCGGACTCCGGAGACCGCATGACCACGCTCCGCCGACTCCTCGTCGGCCCGGCGCCTTTACTGACGGCCCCCTGCTCCTCCGGAGGCGAAAGGGCCCACCGCACCGAGCCCACACCCACACGAACACCCCGGACCGCCACCGGCCCCACACGCGTGCGCGCTGCCCAGCCGACGCTTCCTGCTCGGCCCCCGGACCCCGGAGACCGCATGACCACGCTCCGCCGGCTCCTGGTCGGCCTGGCGCTTTTACTGACGGCCGCCTGCTCCTCGGGGGGTGAAAAGGGCGACCGTGCCGAGCCGACGCCCACACGAACGCCCTCGGCCGTCGCCGACCCCACACCGTCCGAGAGCGCCTCGGCCTCCGTGAGTCCGGGTATCTCGACGCCCACCCACAGGCCCAAGCCGTCCGCGCCTTCCCGTTCTCCTGACAGGACCCCGGCCACCACTGCCGCGCCCGCGCGAGCGGGGTTCCCGGACGCCGGCAACACCGGCCCCCGGGTCCGGCTCAAGCCGCGCGCCGCCGGGAACATGAGCGTCACGACCGACGGGGCCGTCATCAGGGGCCAGGACATCACCGGCTCGCTGGACGTCTACGCGAACAACGTGACGGTCGTCGACAGCAGGATCACCTCCACCAACTGGTGGGGCATCAACCTGCGTCCCGGCTACCGCGGGCTGAGGGTCCTGCACACCACCATCACCGCCGTGCCGGGCAAGGGCCCCGACAACGGCGGGGTGAACTACGCCGTCTCCAACATGGGCAGCAGCTCCATCGAGGTCGGCTGGTGCGACATCTCCGTGTTCGGCAACGCCCTCTCCATGGGCCAGGGCCACCTCCACGACAACTACGTCCACGGTCTGGTCCCCTTCCGCAACAACGGCGGCGAGTGGCAGCACACCGACGCGGTGATCAGCGGCGGCGGCAGCCAGGGCAAGCTGGTCATCCGGCACAACACCCTGCTCAATCCGGTCCCCGTGGACCAGGGCGCCTCGGCCGCCGTCGGCCTGTTCGCCGACACCGGCCATGTCTCCAACACCGTCATCGACGACAACCTGCTGGCCGGTGGCGCCTACGCCCTCTACGGCGGCGGCGACGGCGCCACCGGGATCACCGTCACGAACAACGTGTTCTCGACCCGGTACCACCGCAACTCCGGCGTCTACGGAGCCGTCACCGCCTGGAACGCGGGCGGCGCGGGCAACGTGTGGCGCGGCAACCGGTTCTCCGACGGCACCCCCATCACCCCCGAACCGGCAGGCTGAGGAAGAGGATCATGCGACGCATCGCCCGCGCACCCTGGGAGCTCCTCAAGCGCGCCTTCGGCTGGCTGGTCCTGTTCGAACTGCGCAACAAGGTGCTGCTGCTGCCCTCGGCGGTGCGGCTGCGTCGCCTCGAGAACGCCGAGGTCCGCCGCCTCACAGGTGTCGTCGGGCCGGTTCCCCAGGCCCTGGTCGCGACCGTCATCGCCACCCACCGCCGCCCCGACGCGCTGCGCGCGGCGGTCGCCTCGGCGCTGGCCCAGACGGTGCGCGACCAGGTCGTCATCGTCGTCGACGACGGCGCCGGGCTCCCCGAACTCCCGGACGATCCACGGCTGTTCGCCGTCTCGCTGGCGCGCAACACCGCCGTGGCGGGCATCGTGCGCAATGTGGGCATCCGCCTCACCCGCTCGCGGTACGTGGCGTTCCTGGACGACGACAACCTGTGGGAACCCGACCATCTGGAACGGGCGTTGGCCGTCCTGGAGCCCCCCGGCGGCCCCGACGGCGTCTACACGGCACTGCGCCGCCTCCTGCCGGACGGTACCGAACGGGACGTCCTGTCCGTGGAGTTCGACCGCCACCGGGCCGCCCGGGAGTCCTTCCTGGACACCAACGCCTTCGTGGCCCGGCGCGACGGTTCCCTGCACTTCAGCCGGGTGCGCCGCACGCCGGAGGTGCTGCCGCGCGAGGACTGGGAGCTCGTGTACCGCTACAGCCGCACGCACGCCGTACGCCATGTGCCGCACCCCACCGTGCGGTACCTGGTGAACCCCGGGAGCTTCTACACCACGTGGTCTAGCTGAGCGCTCCCGGTCGCAGCAGCGCGGCGGCCGCGGCCCTGCTGGCCGGTCGGCCGAGGACGGCCCGTGACGTCTCCCGCAGCAGAACGGCGGCCCGGAAGCAGGCGGTCGCGACGGCTCCGTGGCGCCGCCGGTACAACCGCACCCGGTTGACCGTGAGCAGGGACCACAGCCGGGGCGAGACCTGCGAGTCGCCGCCGAGGTGGACCGCCTCGGCCGACGGCTCCAACTGGGTGGCCCAGCCCAGGTCGCGGGCCCGCAGGCAGTACTCGGTCTCCTCCGAGTAGAGGAAGAAGGACTCGTCCCAGGGCCCGCAGGCGGCCCGGCACTCGGCCGAGATCGCCATGAGCGCGCCGGTCGCCCAGTCCGCGCGGGTGGGCCGCCGGTAGGCCCCGGGGTCGGTGACGAGTTCGCTCAGGCGCGGGAAGCGCCCGGCCCGCCGGTTGCCGATGACGGCCTCCCCGAGGGCCCGCAGCACGCTCGACTCCCGCCGCAGCGAGTGGTGGGGTGTGTCCCGGCCCTCCTCGTACAGCAGGGGTACGGCGATCCCGACGCCGTCGCCGAGACTGTCGACCAGGCGCTTGGCGCAGCCCTGGCGCATCCGGATGTCCGGGTTGCAGATCAGCGCCACCCCGTGTTCCCCGGCGGCCCTCAGCGCCGCGTTGACCCCGGCCGCGTACCCGGCGTTGCGGCCGGTCTGCACGACGGTCGCGTCGGGGGCCAGCCTGGCGAGGACCTCCACGGTGTCGTCGGCGGAGTCGTTGTCGGCGACGACCAGCCTCCAGTCGAGGCCGGCCATGCCGTCCGGGAGGGCTTCGAGGAACCCGGGGAGCACCTTGGCGCTGTTCCAGGTGACGACGATGACGGCGACGGGGCTCAACGGGACTCCACGAGTTGGGGAAGCCGGTCTTCAACGGTCTTGCGGGGGGGCGGCCGGGACCGCGGCTGCCGCCGCCTCGCGCCGGACGAATCCGAGGTAGCTGCCGCCCGCCCCCAGCACCAGGAAGAACATGCCTGCGAACATGGGGAAGCTGAGCGAGTCGAAGGTCGCGCTGCTGACCAGGGCGACCAGCGACGAGGCGAAGAACGCCTGTCCGAGTTCGCGGTCGGACTCGGTGCGGGCCAGCCGGCGGACGGCACCGCCGTGATGGATGCCGGTGACGAACAGCACGAGCAGGGCGATCAGTCCGAGCACCCCCATCTCGGCGAGCGTCAGCATGTACTGGTTGTCGGTGAAGAAGTACAGGTCGGGGGTGAAGGTGCCGAAGCCCCGCCCGAACAGCGGGTGTTCCTTCAGATAGGGCACGATCGCGCTGTACTTGACGGTTCGGGCCTGGGTGCTGCTGTCGGAGTTGGACAGGAACGACGCGAACAGGCCGGTGATCGTGCCGATGAGACCGGGGACGAGCACCTTGAAGACGGCCACCGAGGCGGTCATCACGCCGATCGCGGCCCAGCGCCGGGCCGGCTTCCAGCGCGGCACCATCACCAGGGCCACCAGCAGCAGCCCGACGATCGAGGTCCGCGACACCGACAGGGGCAGCGCGCCCCCCATGAGCAGCACCGGGCCCCAGCGGCGCAGGACGTGCAGGTGACGTCGTACCGGATCGAAGGCCTGCTGGATCGCGAAGGGCAGCAGGATCGCCAGCATGCCGGCGAACTCCAGCGGCTGGGCGGTGGTGGCCCGGGGCCGGGTGAAGGCACCTCGGTCCATGACGCTCACCTGGGCCACGCTGGTCTGCAGGCCGGGGATGTGGATGGAGTCGGCGATGTTGGTGGCCGCGAAGAAGTCGTAGAACCCGATCGCGGCGACGACGGACGCGAAGACGACCACCCGGCGCATCAGCACGTCCAGCCGGCCGCGCTCCTGCACGGCCGCCGAGGTCAGCACGACGAGCGACACCCACACCAGGTATCCGATGAGTCCGCGGTCGGCCCCGAGGACCTCCTGGTGCGAGCTCTCGCGCATCGCGTCCGCGATGTAGGCCATGAGGACGGCCGTGCCGAGCACGCACATCGACACCCGCACGAACCTGGTGCCGGGGGCGGGCAGGATGCGGCCGCCCAGCCAGGTCGCGAGGTACCACAACAGGCCCAGCAGGGCGAAGACGTTGGCCGGGGTGCCGACGCCGCCGAGCGCGGGCAGGGCCAGGTTCGAGGGGATGAACAGGGCCAGCGCGAGATAGCCGGTGAGGATCGCGGTGGCGTCGACGCGGCGGTTCAGCCAGCCCACCCGTTCACGGGTGGGGGCGCGGGCCTGACGCGGCGGGGCGGCTGCCTTGCGGCGGCGACGCACCACCGTCACGCCCTCCATCAGGATCGACAGCAGGAACGCGCTGACGACTCCCCCGATGACGACGGCCGCGATGCCCTGGTAGCGGTTCTTCGACTCGGCCACCGGCGTCTGGGGCAGGACCACGGGGGCCGTCTGCACGAGATAGGCGGGGGGCACCTTGGCGGCGGCCTGGAGGGCGTCGAGCTGCTCGCCGGCGAAGGCCGTCAGGATGTCGGTCTCCTTGAGCACCTTCTCCCGGTCGGTCCCGGTGACACTGAGCACGAGCAGCGGGCTCTCGCTGTCCGGGGCGAACCCGGTGGTGTAGGGGTCCGTGACGCCTCTGCCGTGCAACTCCTTGGCCGCGTCGCTGGATTCGAGGGTTCTGATCAGCACGTCGGCCGTGACGATCAGCGAACCGCCCGCGTTCGAGATGGGGTTGCCGAAGGTGGGCGCGAGCCGGGCCACGGCCGAGGAGTCCAGCAGCGCGACCGAGCTCTGCGACTCGTAGGAGACCGGGACGGTCTGGTAGAGGTACGCGCCACCGAGCAGGCTCAGTACGGTGAAAGGCACCATGAAGTACCACCTTCGGCACAGAATGGCCCATATCTCACCAATGCTCATGAACCATTCCTCCTTTCGGTGGCATCCGGACCCATGTCCTGCCAGTATCGGGGGCGACGGAAGGAACTCACATGTCGCCCGGGAACGTCGCCGACGCACTGCTCCGCCGCTGGTACGTCCTGGTGGTGGCGATGCTGTTGACGGCCGCCGGGGCCTACCACGTGGTGCGCCCCGCCCCCCAGTACGTCGGCTCCGCGGTGGTGGTGCTCAAACCGCCGGTGACGCAGAACCAGCCCAACCAGCTCACCAACCTCCAGCCGCCGCTCGCCGTGCTCTCCTACGGCGTCGTACGGCAGCTGGAATCCCCGGCCGGGGCCAGGGAGTTGGAGGCGGCGGGCGTGCACGGGACCTACCATCTCGTCCCCCGCAACAGCGGCACCAGTGCGACGCCCCGCTATCTGATCCCCTCCCTGCAGGTGCAGTCGCAGGCGTCCGGTGCCGAGGCCGCGGTGACGGCGGTGAGCCGCATCATCGACGTCTACACCCGGCACGTCGACGCGCTGCAGAAGGCCGAGGACGTCCCCGCCGGAGCGCGGATCACCGCGACCGTCCTGACCTCCCCGAGCGCCGCCCAGGTGCGGGGCGACAGGATGCGAGGGCTGGCCGGTACGGCCCTGCTGGGTGCGGCGGTCGGCATCGTGGGCGCGCTGTGGCTCGACCGGTATCTGCTGAGCCGCCGCAAGGACGCCCCGGGCCGCCGCCGGCGCACCGGCCCGGTGCCCGCCGTGAACTGAGGGGAACAGGTCGCTCATCAGATTCCGCGGCGCTTCCAGGACTCCCACCACAGCCACTCCCGCCCGCGCTCGGCCACGGCCGACCAGACCAGCGGCTGGAGGTAGGGCATGGCCTTCGGGCCGATCCGCCGTCTGAGCCGCAGTGCGCGGTACTCGGGCAGGGCCCGGTATCCCGGCAGGCACTCCTCGGCGAACGCGACGCACTCGTCGACCGGGACGACCTCGGTACGTCCCCGGTCGTAGGCCCGGTAGGCGCGGCGCAGGGCGAAGCGGGCGAGCCGGGTGTGCACCTGGTCGGCCAGGCGGTCGGCGTCGGGCAGCTTGTCGGCGCACTTGGTGAGCACCGAGTCGAAGGCCACCAGACGCTGGCGCAGGTCGTCGAGCTGGCCGCCGAAGTCGACGGTGGACATGTTCTTGCCGTGGACGCGGTAGAAGGCCTGGTCGGCGCCGCGGATGTAGCCGACGTCGGCGTGGGCGGCGAGCCGCATCCACATCTCGATGTCGCCGGCGTGGGGCAGCGCCGGGTCGTAGCCGCCGACCCTGCGCTGGAGGCCGGTGCGGACGACGACCTCCGGTGAGGTGATGCAGCCGGTGCCCTCCCTGAAGCGCCGGTCGAGCCACCAGTGGCCGGGGTAGACGACCGAACCGGTGCTCCGCGTACGGGCCTTGGGCAGCGGGCCGCCGTGCTGGAAGCGCAGGGGGCGCCCGTAGGCGAAGCCGGCCTCGGGGTGGGCGTCCAGGAGGGCCGCGGCCCGTACCAGGGCGCCCGGGACCAGCCGGTCGTCGGCGGACAGCAGGGCCACGTAGTCACCGTCGGCCCACTCCAGCAGGCCTTCGTTGTACGTGGAGATGTGGCCCTTGTTGGTCTCGTGGACGTGGACCTCGATCCGCGGGTCGGAGGCGGCCAGTTTCTGCGCGACCTCCGCCGAGTCGTCGGGCGAGGCGTCGTCGATGATGAGCACCCGGACGTCGACGCCGTCCTGCTCGTCCAGGACGCTGCTCACGCAGTCGGCCAGGAAATGGCCGTACTTGTAGCAGGGGATGACAACACTGACGGTGCTCATCTGTGGGGAAGCCAATCCCCGGTGGTGGCCCGCGCCTTGCCGGGCACGGGCCACCACCGGTGGGTTCTGGTCGGTCAGTTCTTCTTCTTGCGGACGGTCGTCTTGCTGGTCAGGCTCCAGGTCTGGGACTTCACCGTGTGGCCCTTCTTGTCCTGGGCCTTGACCGTGACCTTGAACCGGGTGCCGTCCGGCAGGGGCGACGACAGATGGACGGACACCTTGTGGGTGGCCCTGTCGTAGGAGGTGACGGCCGTGACGTGGAGCTTCTTGGCGGCCTTGGAGCCGCTCACGACGGTCACCGTCGCCGTGACGGACGACAGCTTGGCCGAGGCGGGCAGGGTCGTGACGAGGGGGCTCGTCGCGTCGGCGGTGTGCGCCAGGGAGGACGCGGTCACCTCCGAGGCGCTGGCCGTCGCCAGGGACGCGCTCGGGTCGTCGGCGGTGAAGACCGGGCCGACCCAGTAGTTCGCGGATCCGTAGGAGCCGTTCGGGAAGGCCGCGGAACTGCCGTACCGGTAGAGCCCGTTGTGGTGGGCGCTGGTGTCGGCCGTGGCCGTGAGCGGGTAGGACTGGTGGGCCGCCGTGAAGTAGCCGCCGTCCACCGCGTAGTTGCCGTTCGGCGCGTGGTAGGAGGCGACGTAGGCGGTGCCGGCGGTGACCGCCACCGGGGTGGCGAAGGTCATCGTCTGCCAGCCCGTGGCCGACTCGGTGGTGAAGGTGCCGGTGGCGAGGAGCGTGCCGTCGTCGGACCACAGGCTGCCGGTGTGGGTGCCCGTGTTGGTCGCGCCCTTGTAGAAGGTGACGCCGGTGATCCAGCCGTCCGCCGAGGACGTGAACCGGGTGCCGAGTTCGACCGAGTTCCCGTCACCGGTCACCGCGGCGGTGGCCGGGGTGGCTGAGGAGTTCCACAGCGTGCAGGGGCAGGTGACCGCCGGCGGCTGGGAACTGGTGGTGAAGGTCCACGTCACCGGGTCCGCCATGGCGTTGCCCCACAGGTCGGAGGCCTGGACGGACGCCGTGTACGTGGTGTGCAGCGCCAGCTCGGTCGACGGGGTGAAGGTCGCCTTGTTCGACGCGGGGAGCGTCTTGGTGCCCGGCACGGTGGTGCCGTCCGGGTCCTTCACGGTGAACGTCAGGCTGTCGGCGTCGATGGCGTGGTCGAAGACGGCGGACACCGGTGCCGTGATCGACGTACCGGTCGCGCCGGACGTCGGCGAGGTGGAGGTGACCGCCGGCGGGGTCGTGCTGGCCGTCGAGGTGTCCAGCACCACGTCGACCCAGTAGTTGCTGCCGGAGGACGCCGAGGACGGGAAGGCGCTGGTGGAGCTGTAGCGGTAGACGCCGTTGCCGCCGTCGGTGCCGGACTGGAGTCCGGTCAGCGGGGCGAGGCCCGCTGCCTTGTCGGAGAAGTAGCCGCCGTCGTAGGAGTATCCGCCGTTGGGGGCGAAGTACGAGGCGACGTAGGTGGTGTTGGCCTTGACGGTCACCGGGGTGGAGAAGTTCAGCTGCTGCCAGCCGGAGGCCGTCTCGTTGGTGAAGGTGCCGGTGGCCAGGCGGGTGCCGGAGGCGGTCCACAGGCTGCCGGTGTGGGTGCCGGTGTTGGCGGACGACTTGTAGAAGCGGACGCCGGTGACCGAACCGGCCACCGTGGTACGGAACTTGACGCCGAGCTCCAGGGAGCTGCCGTCACCGCCGTTGACGGTGCCGGGGACCGCCGAGGCCGGCCAGATGGTGCAGGGGCAGGCCTGCGGGCCGACGGTCAGCGCGAGCGTGGTGGCGGAGCCGATGTTGACGCTGTCGTCCACCGCGCGGACCTTGATCGACGCCGGGCCCGGGGTCGTCGGGGTCCAGGTGTAGGTCCAGGACGTGAGGCCGGTGGCCGCGTTCCAGGTCGATCCGCCGTCCGTGGACACCTCCACGCGGGCCACGACGCCGCCGGAGTCGGAGGCGGTGCCCTTGACGGTGACCGGCTTCAGCGCCGGGACAGTGGCTCCGGAGGCCGGGCTGGTCACGGTGACGGCAGGGCCGGTGGTGTCGCTGGAGGCGGTGGCGGCGACGAGGTTGCTCTGCCGGGTGAGCGGCTGGACGCCCATGTCGGCGAGGATGTTGACGGTCGCCTGCTGCATGCGGGCGTCCTCGGTGACCACGGTGTCCGCCGGGTCGTACGTCGGCAGGTTGGTCAGGCCCCACGACCACTGCACGGTTCCCGCCCCGAACACCAGGGCTCCGGAGTCCTGGTCGCGGAACTCGACGAGGTTGTGGGTGGCGGTGCCGTTGCCGTACATGTTGCCCCAGTCGAGGCGGTACTTCCCGTCGTTGATGTCCACGGTGGTGGACGACAGGTCGATCGCGCCCGCGGGCCGGGTGCTGTTGGAGATGTCGCTGTCCCACTCGTAACCGAGCGTGCCGGCCGGGAAGGTGGCCGTCTGGCTCGCCGTGAGGTTCGCGATGGAGGTGCCCCGCCACAGCCGGTTCTTGCCGTACGAACCGGGGACCGTGATGGCGTCGGCGCGGTAGCCGTTCACCGTGAACATGGAGCCGGTGAGGATGTTCGGCGGCTGGTAGTCCTGACCGTAGTTGGTGCTGGCCGGGTCCATCCAGGTGCCGGTCCACTGGCCGCTCGGGTCGGCGATGCCGTTGTTCTGGGCCATCTTGGTCATCTTGTAGCAGACCAGGGTGCGGTCGGCGGTGCTGGTGCCGTCGACGCTGGGTGCCAGACGGGTCTTCCAGAACACCTCGTTGCCGCTGAAGAAGGCCTGTCCGACGCCTGCCTTGCGGGCCGCGAGGACATTGCTGTACTGGCTCTGGGTCCAGTACTCGTCGTGCCCGGACGACATGTACACCTTGTGCTTCTTCAGCAGGGTGGCGCCGTTGGCCGAGGACACGTCCACACCGGAGAGGTAGCTGACGTCGTAGCCGTTGCGCTCCAGCCAGGACAGCATCATGTACTCGGAGCCGTAGATGCCGTTGTCGCCGCCGATGTCCAGCGGCCGGTTGTAACTGACCTCGTAGGCCCGGCCGTCGGGCGCGGGGCCCGTGCCGCCGTAGAGGTCCTGGCCGCCGTAGTCGTTGTACGCCTGCCAGGTCTGGTCACTGGTCTGCACGACGACGTCGGAGGTGCTGGAGTCCTTGCGGACGACGAACGGGTACGGCATCATGCCGTCGCCGTCGGTCTGGGTGAGGTTCGCGATGTACAGACCGGAGACGGCGTCGCTGGGCACGGTCCAGTTCACGGTCACGGGCCAGTTGCCGCAGTCGACCAGGCCCGTTGCGGCCTTGGTGGTGCAACCGGCCTCTTTGTTCGTGTAGTTGGCCGGGTAGGTCGTCGCCGCCTGGGCCGGGGTGGAGATCAGACGTGCCCCGTCGCCGCCGTACCAGCCGAGACGGTAGATCTCGACGTGGTACGAGACCGGTGACTGGATCTTGAACTGGACGGTGTCACCGGCCTGGACGCTCTCCTTGGTGGAGAACCCCTTGATGTCACCGTAGGCGTTGGGCGAGTACCAGTCGGACATCGGGCTGCCCGCCTTGGAGTTCTCGCATACGACAGGGTTCGACCCCGTACCGCAGGGGTCGGACGCCGCCTGGGCGGTCCCCACCTGCGGGAGCACCGCCCATACCAACGCGGCTACGACGGCGAGGCGGCCGCCCCGGAGCCGTCTGCTCCATCTGTTCATGTGTACCTCTCAGCGGTGCTGTGCAGGACCGACCCGGAAGTCGGGGGTGAGGCGTGTGGTGAGGGGACCGATCAGCCTCGGAGCGCTTCGGCGAGCGCGGCCACGACCTGTTGCTGCTGGTCGGGGGTGATCTGGGGGTGCAGCGGCAGCGACAGGATCCGCTGCGCCGCGTTCTCGGCGTTGGGGAAGTCTCCCTGCGTGTGGCCGAGATGGCGGTAGGCCGGGGTGAGGTGGACCGGGGCGGGATAGTGCACCCCGGCGCCGATGCCCTCGGCGTTGAGCTTGCCGACGATGTCGTCGCGGTCGGCTCCGTCCACCTGGACGACGTACAGGTGCCAGACGTGGACGTTGCCCGGGGCCGTCACCGGGAGGACGACCCGTCCGGCGGCCGCGAGGTCGGCGAGGAGTTCGTCGTAGCGGGCGGCGGCCGCCCGCCGCGCCGCGTTGCCGTCGGCCAGGCGCTTGAGCTTGGCGCGCAGGACGACGGCCTGGAGTCCGTCGAGGCGGCTGTTGAAGCCGGGCACGTCATGGCGGTACTTGGCGACGCCGCCGTGGTTGGCGATCGCCCGCACCAGGCCGGTGAGTTCCTCGTCGTCGGTCAGCACCGCGCCCGCGTCGCCGTAGGCGCCGAGGTTCTTGCCCGGGTAGAAGCTGGTGGCCGCGACGCCGCCACTGCCCGGAGCGCGGCCGTCGCGGGTGGCGCCCTGGCACTGGGCCGCGTCCTCCACCACCCTTACACCGTCGGGCAGTTGGGAGGTCAGTTCGGCCACCTCGGCCATCTGGCCGTACAGGTGGACCGGGACGACCGCCCGGGTGGCCGGGGAGACGGCCTCCAACGCGGCCCGGGGGTCGAGGAGATGGCTGTCGGGCAGGCAGTCCGCCAGGACCGGTCGCGCGCCGATCCGGGCCACGGCACCCGCGGTGGCGATGAAGGTGTTGGCGGGTATCACGACCTCGTCGCCGGGGCCCACCCCGCTCGCGCGCAGGGCGAGTTCGACGGCGTCGGTGCCGTTGGCGACCCCCACGCAGTGGGCGACACCGCCGAAGTCGGCGTACTCGCGCTCGAACTGCCGGACCTCGTCGCCGCCGACGAACGCGGTGTTCGCCAGCACTCGGTCGAAGCCGGCCCGGACCTCGTCGGCGACCTCTTCGTGGGCCGCCTTGAGGTCCACAAGCGGAATCTGGTTCATGTCAGCGGTCCCCCCACTGTTGTGTCGGCAAGTTCGTCCAGCGCGGGCGCCCCCGCCGCGCGCAGCCGCCGGGCCGGGCTCCCCACCCAGACCTCACCCGGCGGAACGTCTTCCAGTACGGCACTCCCCATGCCGATCTGCGACCAGGCACCCACCCTCGTGCCCTCCCTGACCAGAGCGCCGGAGCCCACGTAGGCACCGCGCTCCAGCCGCACCGTCCCGCCCAGGCGGACCCCGGACGTGAGCGTCACGAAGTCCTCGGCCACGTCGTCGTGGGTGAGCACGACCTGCGGCATCACCGCGACATGCTTGCCGACACGCACGGCGGCGGTCAGGACGCACTGCGCGAGCAGGACCGAGCCGGGGCCGATCACCGAGTTCGCCGAGACCACCGCGCTCGGGTGGACCACGGTGGCGTAGCGGTCGTCGGGCAGGCCGAACCTGCGGACCAGCCGGGCGCGGGCCGCGTAGTCGCGCGGGTTGCCCACGCAGATCACCACCCGCGCCTTCGGCAGTTCGTGGACCAGGTCGCAGCCGCCGAGGACGGGCACGCCGGCCACGTCGGTGCCGTGCAGGTCCGCGTTGTCGTCGAGGTGTCCGAGCAGCTCGAACTCCCCGGTGTCCGCCACGGCCTGGGCGGTCTCCCGGGCGAAGCCGCCCGCGCCGACGATCACAAGTCCGGTCATCCGCCCGCCTGTTCGCGCAGCGCCGCGACGACCCGGTCCTGCTGGGCCTCGGTCATCGTGTGGAACAGCGGCAGGATCAGCGAGTCCCGGCTGATCCGCTCGGTCACCGGCAGCGGCACGCTCGGGTGCTCCGCGTAGGCGGGTTCGAGGTGCGCGGCCATGATCCCGCGCCGGGCGGAGACACCGGCGTCGGAGAGCGCGGCCAGCAGGTCGTCGCGGCCGACGGGGAAGTCCTCGGCGAGCAGCACCCAGTAGGACTGGAAGTTGCTCTGCCCGTGCGCCGGGTCGCGTACGGCGGTGAGGCCCGGGATGTCACGCAGCAACGCGTCGTAGCGCGCGGCCAGTTCGCGGCGGCGGGCGATCATCGCGTCCAGCTTGCCGAGCTGGACCAGGCCGATCGCGGCCTGGACGTCGGTCATCCGGTAGTTGAAGCCGACTTCCAGGTAGCTCTCCAGCACCGGCCTGTTGCTCGCGTGGCGTTCGGCCGCCGAGGCGTTCATGCCGTGCTCGCGCAGCCGGCGCAGCCGCGTGGCCCACTCGGCGTCGTCGGTGGTGACCATGCCGCCCTCGCCGGTGGTGACGAGCTTGCGGGGGTGGAAGGACCAGGCGGCGAGCAGCGCGCCGTGCCCGACGGGCTTGCCTCCGACGGTCGAGCCGATCGCGCAGGCCGCGTCCTCGACCAGCGGCAGGTCCCAGTCGGCGCAGGCGGCGCGCAGCGCGTGCACGTCGGCCGGCACGCCGCCCTGGTGGACGGCGAGGACGGCCTCGGTGCGCGCGGTGCGGACCTGCTCCACGGTGGCCGGTGTCAGGTTGCCGGTGACGGGGTCGACATCGGCGAACACGGGCTCCGCGCCGACGTACCGTACGGCGTTGGCCGTCGCGATGAAGGACAGCGAGGGCACCACGACCTCGTCGCCGGGTCCGACGCCGAGGGCGACCAGCGAGAGGTGCAGGGCGGTGGTGCAGGAGCTGACCGCGACGGCGTGCTCGGCGCCGACCCGCTCGGCGAAGGCCTTCTCGAAGGCGGCGACCCGGGGGCCCTGGGCGACCCAACCGGACAGCACGGCGTCGGAGGCGGCCTTGGCCTCCTCCTCGCCGAGCCAGGGGATCATGACAGGGATGCGGTCGGTGCTCACTCGGCGGCCTCCTCGGCGGCGGAGCGCTCGGCGCGCCACCACTGGACCAGGTCCCTGAGGCCCGTGCGCAGGTCGATCTCCGCGGTGAAGCCGAGGCGTTCGGCGGCCTGGGTGGTGTCCGCGAGCCTGCGGACCACCGAGTTCACCGAGCGGGCGGGCCCGTGCACCGGCTCCAGGCCCTCGGCGCCCATCGCCTCCAGCAGTCCGTCGGCGAGCTCGCGCAGCGAGGTCTCGGTGCCGCTGGCGATGTTGAAGACCTCGTCGGTGACGTCGGATTCGGCGGCCAGGATGTTGGCTCTGGCGATGTCGCGGACGTCGACGAAGTCCATGGTCTGGGTGCCGTCGCCGAGGATCAGCGGCGGCTCGCCCGCCTCGATGCGCTCCATCCAGCGGATGAGCACCTCGGTGTACAGGCCGTGGATGTCCATCCGGGGGCCGTAGACGTTGAAGTAGCGCAGCGCCACGTAGTCGAGCCCGTACATGGCGTGGAAGCTGCGCAGCATGCCCTCGTTGAAGGCCTTCGCCGCGCCGTAGAAGGTGTCGTTGTTGTAGGCGTGGTGGCGCTCGGTCGTCGGGAAGACCTCGGCCATGCCGTAGACGGACGCCGAGGAGGAGGCGATGACCTTGCCGACGCCGGCCGCGGCCGCCGCCTCGAGGACGTTGAAGGTGCCGTCGACGAGGACCTCGTTGGCGAGCCTCGGCTCCTCCGCGCACTGGGTGATGCGGATCGCGGCGAGGTGGAACACCAGGTCCGCGCCCTCGGTGACCTTCTTCACGGTGTCGACGTCCCGGACGTCGCCCTCGACGACCTCGACCACGCCGCTGGGCAGGGCCTTCGCGAGGTTGGCCCGGCGCCCGCGCACGAAGTTGTCGAGTACGACGATCTCGCGGGCGCCGCCCTGGGCCAGCAGGTCGACCAGGTTGGAGCCGATGGTGCCCGCTCCCCCGGTGACCAGGATCTTCTTGCCACGTACGCTGCTCAACTGCTGTGCCCTCTCAGGGAATCGCATCGCTTGGTTGCTGTCGTCCGACTGCTCGGTCCCGCTCAACGACCGGCGCGCAGGCCGACGACCGCGCCCTTGAACTCCAGGCTCCGGGAGGCCGCCTCGAGGATGTCCAGCACCCTCAGGCCCGCACGTCCGTCGGTGAGCGGCGCCCGTCCGGTCCTGATCGAGTCGGCGAACTCGTCGACCATGCTGCGCAGCGCTTCCTTCTCGCCGATCGCGGGCGCGACCATGTCTCCGGAGCGGTAGGAGATGAGCATGTCCCGGCGCTCGTCCACGCCGATCTCCTGCGGCGCGGCCATGTCCACGCCCCGGTCGTAGACCGACACCCGCTGGAGGGGGTTGAGGTCGTCCCAGAGCAGGGTGCGCTTGGAGCCGCCCACCATGGTGGTGCGTACCTTCGTCGGCGACAGCCAGTTGACGTGCACGTGGGCGATGGCCCCGGTGCTGAGCGTGAGCGTCAGGTAGGCGATACAGGCCTGTCCGGCGCCGATCGGGTCCGCCCCGTGGGCGGCGACGGCGACGGGCTCGACGCCCTCGGGGAGGATGAAGTCCAGGATCGACAGGTCGTGCGGGGCGAGGTCCCACAGGACGTCGATGTCCTTCTGGACCAGCCCGAGGTTGATGCGGACCGAGTCGACGAAGTGGACCTCGCCGAGCTCGCCGGAGTGGACCAGTTCCCTGATGCGGCCCACTGCGGGCGTGTAGCAGTAGGTGTGGTCGCACATCAGGGTGAGCCCGCGCTCCTCGGCCTCGGCCACCAGCCGCATCCCGTCGGCGTAGGTCGCCGCGAGCGGCTTCTCCACGAGGACGTGCTTTCCGGCACGCAGGGCGGCCAGGGCGATGTCGAGGTGGGTCCCGGCGGGCGTGGCCACGGCGACGGCGGCCACGTCGGGGTCGGCGAGTACGGCCGCGTAGTCCGAGGTGGCCTCGACGGTCGAGTAGCCGCCGAGGACCCGCCGGGCGCGGTCCACGTCGAGGTCGCACAGATGGCGCAGCCGGAACTGCTCACTGGCCTGGAAGTTGCGGACGAGGTTGGGGCCCCAGTAGCCGGCCCCGACGACCGCGACCCCCAACGGCTCACTGGTCTTGGTCACTTGGTTCCTCTTCCTTCGGTCCATCAGTAGGCCCCCGTTCCGCGCACCACCGCTGTCGTGGTGCGCGCCAGGATGGACAGGTCGAGGCTGGTCGACCAGTTGTCCACATATGCGAGATCGAGCCGGACCGCTTCCTCCCAGGGCAGGTCCGAGCGGCCGCTGACCTGCCACAGCCCGGTGAGGCCGGGCTTCACGAGCAACCGGCGCCTGACCTCGGCCGGGTACTCCTCCACCTCCTCGGGCAGCGGCGGGCGGGGGCCGACGAGCGACATGTCGCCCCTGACCACGTTGATCAGCTGCGGCAGTTCGTCGAGCGAGCTGCGGCGCAGGAACGACCCGACCCGGGTGATCCGCGGGTCCCCCTTCACCTTGAACAGCAGTCCGTCACTGTTCTGGTTGAGGTGCTCCAGCTCCGCGCGCAGGGCCTCCGAGTCGGGGCGCATCGTGCGGAACTTGAACATGGTGAAGTGGTCGCCGTACCGGCCCACCCGCTGCTGCCGGAACAGTGCCGGTCCCGAGCTGTCCATGCGGACGATCAGCGCGATCAGCAGCAGGGGCGGGGCGAGCAGGAGCAGGAGCGCCGCCGCGAAGGAACGATCCAGCAGTTCCTTCGGCAGCCGGGAGGCGCGGGAGAAGTTCGGCGCCTGGACGCGCACCAGCGGCACCCCGTTCGTGGGCCGTACCGCGAGCCGGCCGGCGGACACGTCGGCCAGGACGGGGGCCAGCAGGAAGTCGACGCCCCGGGCGGCCGCGGTCCAGGACATCCTGCGCAGGACGGAGGCGTCGAACTCGGGCGCGGGCAGCACGACCAGCGTGCCGATGCCCATGGCCCGGATGACGTCGTCCATGGTGTCGACACCGCCGAGGACCGGGATCCCCAACTTGCGGACCTCAGTGGCGTTCTGAGGATCGCTCAGGCACACGCCGGCAGCCCTCAGTTCCTGGGAACCGCTGCGCCGCAGCACGGCGACCAGCTCCGCGATGCCGTGCGCCGGGCCGACCAGGAGTGTGGCGCTGCGGCCGCGGCCCCTCGCCCATCTGCGGTGCAGCCTGCGCCGGAGCGCGTAGCGGACCAGCAGGGCGAGGGCGGCGGCCGGCATCGCAGCCATGATCATGTCATGAAGGAGGTCTGCATCGTGGGTGAACGACCAGTGCGCGACCGCGGCGAGCGCCGGCAACGCCACGGCACCGCGGAGCACCCGTCGGTACTCCTCCGTCCCCAGCCCCAAGGCGCTGCGGTCGTAGGTGCGGTGGGCGACCATGGCCACGATCCATGTCGGGGGCAGCACCAGGGCCACCGCCCAGCGGCCGTAGGCCGCGTGGATCACGAAGGCCGCGGCCACAGCGGCAAGGCTGTCCGCGGCCAGCAGGACGATCCGGTACCTCTGCTCCCAAGGTCTTCGGCGATCTTGCGGATTCCGATGTTCCACAAGCTGTTGCTCATGCGTGACCTCAATGGTCATGCGCCCCCCACACGTGCACGGTTACCCCTGACCGAACACCGATGTGCCCCCGACACAGCGGCAGTTGAAACAAAAGAAGCCGCAGCGGTTCCCCAACCGCCTCATGTCCCCATACATGTCGGCTTGGACCTCACGTTCCCCACCCAAACCGGTTCGGCGGCCCTCAATCTAGACCACCGAACGCAGTCACGGGAACAGTTGGACGAAACACACATCGCAATAGTGACATCGACTGCATACTGCCCAGGTGACGAGCATCGTGATCCCGGCCCACAACGAGGCGCAAGTCATCGGCCGGCTCCTCGATTCACTTCTGGCCGATTCCGTGGAGGACGAGACAGACATCGTGGTCGTGTGCAATGGCTGTACGGACGACACCGCGCGGATCGCGGCCGCTCGCGGTCCCCGCGTGCGCGTGGTCGAGATCCCCGTGCCGTCCAAACACGCCGCGCTGCGCGCGGGCGACGACCACGCGCGCGGCTTCCCGCGCCTGTACGTGGACGCCGACGTCGTCCTCGGGAGCGCCGACGTACGGGCGCTGACCGCGCCGCTCGACGACGACACCTCGGGCATCCTCGCCACCGCACCGGAACGGCACGTTCCGCTGGACGCCTGCGCCTGGCGGGTGCGTGCCTACTACCGGGTGTGGCAACGGCTGCCCGCCGTGCGCGAGGGGCTGTTCGGCCGGGGTGTCATCGCGGTCTCCAAGGCCGGGCACGCCCGGATCGCCGCGCTGCCGCCACTGATGGCGGACGACCTGGCCGCGTCCCTGGCCTTCGCGCCCGAGGAGCGGTGCGTGGTCGACGCGGCCCGGGTCGTGGTCCAGCCGCCGCGAACATGGCCGGATCTGATCAAGCGGCGGATCCGGGCCGCGGTGTCCACGGCGCAGGTCGAACAGCAGCACCAGAGCCCGCAGGAGGCGTCGGCGCGCACCAGCAAGGCGGACCTGATCGCCCTGGTCCGCGCCGAGCCGGGGCTCATCACGGGTGTCGTAGTCTTCGTCGCGGCGGCGGTCGTCGCCCGGCGCGGGGCCGCGAAGGCCATCCGGGCACAGGACTTCGGCACCTGGCTGCGGGACGAGAGCAGCAGACAGAACTGAAGCGCACCAGATCCGGAGCTCGCGAACATGTACCTCACCGACCGCTCGGCGCCCGCGAGGGCGGACACCGGCCAGGGCCGAAGACGCGGCCTGCGCCCCGGAGTCGCCCCGGTCGTGCTCGTGCTGGGCACGGTCAGCCTGATCACCGACATCTCCTCGGAGATGGTCACCGCCGTCCTGCCGCTCTACCTCGTCTCCACGCTCGGCTTCACCCCGCTGGCCTTCGGCACCCTCGACGGTGTCTACAACGGCGTCAGCGCGCTGGTCCAGCTGACCGGCGGCCACCTCGCCGACCGGATCCGCAACCACAAACTCCTCGCCGGCCTCGGCTACGGCCTGTCCGCACTGTGCAAGCCGCTGCTCCTGCTGGTGAGCAGCATCGGCGCGCTCGGCACGGTCCTCGCCCTCGACCGCACCGGCAAGGGTCTGCGCACCGCCCCGCGCGACGCGATGATCTCCCTGTCCACACCGTCCGCCAAACAGGGCCGGGCCTTCGGTGTGCACCGGGCGATGGACACGACCGGCGCGATGCTCGGACCGCTCGCCGCCTTCCTCATCCTGAGCGCGGCGGCCGACGGCTACGACGCGGTGTTCGGCGTGAGCACGTGTGTGGCGGTGCTCGGGGTGGTCGTGCTGGTGCTGTTCGTGCCGGGGCGGCGAAGGGGTGGGACGGACGGTTCCGCGGCGGGCGGCGAGGGTGGGGATTCCGAGGCTGTCGCCGGTAAGCCACCTGTCCGTGTCCGCGAGGCGTTCGCGCTGCTGCGCCTGCCCCGCCTCCGTGCCCTCGCCGGCTGCGCCGCACTCCTCGGCCTGACGACGGTCAGCGACGCCTTCGTCTACCTGCTCCTGCAACGCCGCGCGGGCATCGGCGAGCAGTGGTTCACGCTGCTCCCGCTGGGCACCGCCGTGGTGTTCCTGCTGCTGGCGGTGCCCGTCGGCGCGCTGGCCGACCGGGTCGGACGGCACAGGGTGTTCCTGGCCGGACACCTGGCCCTGCTGACCGGTTACGCCCTCCTGCTGTGGGCGCCGGCCACCCCGGTGCTCCCGTTCCTCGTGCTGGCCCTGCACGGGGTGTTCTACGCGGCCACCGACGGCGTACTCCCGGCCGCCCTCGCGGACATCGTGCCCGAGGAACTGCGCGCCAGCGGCCTCGCCATCGTCGGCACCAGCCAGGCGCTGGCCCGGTTCTGCTGCTCGCTGGCCTTCGGCGCGGCCTGGACGGTGTGGGGCGACGGCCCGGCGCTGGCCGCCTCCGCGGTCGGCCTGCTGTGCTGCGCGGCCATCGCGAGCAGGGTGCTGCGACCGACGGACGGCAACCGATGACCGCCGGGACCTGGACACTCCGGGACCTCGGCGGCGCAGGTGCCTCCACGATCGCCACAGCGCCGCCCATGGTCCCGGGCTTGGACGACCGATCCACCACGGACGGCACTGAAGCCCCGACAACCATTCCGACCCGGACGGTCCAGAGCCCCAACAGCCGCCACAACCTCGGCGACACAGGAGCCTCGACGATCACCACGGCGCCGCCCACGATCCCGGGCTTGGACGACCGATCCGGCCTCGGCGGTCCTGAAACCCCGATGGCCATCACAGCCCGGACGGTCCAAGGCCCGGATGACCTGCCCGGCCTCGGCGGTCCTGGAGCCCGGACACCCGTCACAGCACCGACGGCCCAGGACCCCGAGGATCGAGGCGCCACCGCCCGTCTTGACGCCCCGACGATCACCACAGCCCGGACGGTCCAGGGCCCCCACGGTCGCCCAGGCCACCACCGTCCAGCAGCACCGACGGCCCAGGGCCCGTACGACCGACCCACCACGGACGGCCCTGAAGACCCGTCGGCCACCCCGGCCCCGCCGGACCAGCACCCTGAACGACCGCGAAGGCACCGACGGTCCCGAGGCCGGCACGACCGCCGCCGCCCCCACGTTCCCGAGGCCTCGACACCCGCCGCCGTCCCGACGGTCCGTGAGTCGATGATCTCCACGACCGCCAGGGCCCCGGAGCCCCGATGACCACCACCGCCACGCCGAGGAACCACATGACACCGCTACGCCGCCGCCTGCTCGTCCTCGTCACGGCGGTCCTGCTGCTCGCGGGCGTGGGCACGGTCCTGGTGCTGCGTGCCGCCGACCGCGCGGACCGGGCGAACCGGCCCCAGTCGGGCGGCCCCGCCGTCGCCACGGGCAAGCTGACGCTCGACCAGAAGAACCGCCTGACGTTCATCAACGCGGCCGCCGGCCCGCACCGCACCGCGGTCGCCTCGGTCCCGTCCGCCGATCCGAAGGGCGGACGCACCGCCTCGGACCTCAAGTGCGCACGCTTCTACGCGGCCGCCGGCACCGGCATCTGCCTCCAGTCCAACCCCGGTGTCCTCAAGCAGAGCAACCGTGCCCTGCTCCTGGACGCCGACCTGCGCACCCGGCACACCTACGCGCTGGCGGGCACCCCCAGCCGGGCCCGGGTCTCCCCCGGCGGACGCTTCGTCGCCTGGACCGTCTTCGTCTCCGGGGAGTCGTACTCGTCGGCCTTCTTCTCCACCCGGACCTCGGTCCTGGACACCCGCACCATGAAACTGACGCCCAGTCTGGAGTCGTTCGCCATCACGCTGGACGGCAAGGCCTACCAGGCCTCGGACGTCAACTTCTGGGGTGTCACCTTCGCTTCGGACGACGACACGTTCTACGCCACCCTCAACACCGCCAACAAGACCTACCTGGTGCGCGGTTCGCTCTCCGGCCGCAAGGTCACCACGCTCGTCGAGAACGTGGAGTGCCCCTCGCTCTCCCCCGACGGCACCCGAGTGGCCTTCAAGAAGCGGGTGTTGTCGCGTACCGCCCTGTGGCACGAGTACGTCCTGGACCTGCGCACCCTCAAGGAGACCGCGCTCGCCGAACGCCACAGTGTCGACGACCAGGCCACCTGGCTCGACAACGAGACCGTCGCCTACGCCCTGCCCGCCGAGGGCAAGGTCGGCACCAGCGACCTGTGGAGCGTCCCGGCGAACGGCACCGGCAAGCCGCGTCTGCTGATCTCGGGGGCGTCCTCCCCGGCCCCTCTGTAGCGAGGGTCGCCCGGGCGGGTGAGCTGCCGCCCGCGCGACCGGACGCCTCCGACACGACGCTCTCCCCACCCCCGCATGACGGGCCCTCAGATGTCCCGTCCAGGACGCTCGAACGGTTCATTCGAAGGAGTCGTCACGCCGGACCACGCACAGGGCCCAGATGACCAGGGCCGAGAACGCGATCATCACGACCGACCACACCGGGTAGTACGGCAGGGAGAGGAAGTTGGCGATGACGACGAGCCCGGCTATGCCCACGCCGGCCACCCGCGCCCAGGTGGCCGCCCGGAAGAGTCCGAGGCTGACGACCACGGCGATCGCGCCCAGGGCGAGGTGGATCCAGCCCCAGCTGGTCAGGTCGAACTGGAAGACGTAGTTGGGCGTGTTGACGAAGACGTCGTCCTTGGCGATGGCCATGATGCCCCGGAAGATGTCGAGCACTCCGGCGAGCACCAGCATGACGGCCGCGAAGACCATCGTGCCGGCGGCCCAGTTCTGCTTGGCCGTGCTGGTGTGTGTGGTGTGGTGTGTGGCGGTCATCCTGACCCCTCGTTTCTGTCGGACGGCGTGTTCAGCGCCGCGAGGTGGCGGCGGCACCGGGGGACGTCCCCGCGCCATGGCCGCTCAGGACCAGCTCCTTCGCCCTGGCGAACTCCTCGTCCGTGATGTCGCCGCTGGCACGGATCCGCGACAGCTTGGCGAGTTCGTCGGCGCTGCTGGTCGTCCCGCCGTCCTTGGCGGTCTCCCGGATGTACGAGTCGAAGGCCTGCTGCTGCGCACGGGCCTGCGCGGCCTCACGACGGCCCATGTTCTTCCCGCGGGCGATCATGTAGACGAAGACGCCCAGGAAGGGCAGCACGATCGTGAACACCAGCCAGCCGGTCTTCCCCCAGCCGCTCATGTCGTCGTCACGGATGATGTCGACGACGACCCGGAAGAGCAGGACGAACCACATGATCCACAGGAAGAACATCAGCATGGACCAGAAGACGCTCAGCAGCGGATAGTCGTACGCGAGGTACGTGGACGCACTCATGTCTGTCTCCTCCGTCCGGGGCCTTCGCCCGGCCGCCTGTCGGTGCCGTCCTCAGCGTGCCCACGGCAAGGACCGGGTGGCTTCACCCGGCGCGGGTGAGCGGGACCCGCGGCCCCGTCACGGACCGGTGGCCGGCCCCGGAGCACCGGGCCTGCGCGGTACCAGGCGCTGGAGGCGATGCTCTCGCCCAGGGCCAGGCCGCAGACGGCGACCAGGAAGACGCCGATCAGCCAGGACAGGAACGTGAAGACCGGCCCCAGCGGGCCGAACTCGTCGAGGCTGCGTTCCATGGCGAGCGGCAGGACCAGTCGGGCCGCCCCGCTCAGCGCGACCGTGCCGGTGCCCGCGAGGACCGCTCCCGGCAGCAGACTCCGCCAGCCGATCCGGCCGCCCAGCAGCAGATACGGGGTCCACCACCACAGCAGTGTCGCCGAGAGCAGGGACATCGTGAGGCCGACGGCCGGGCCGGCGCCGAACCCCTCGCGCAGCGGCGCCTGGGCCAGCAGGAACACCAGCCAGAGCACCAGCCACAGGGGCCAGCGCCAGACCGCGGCCCGCAGCGGGGCCCGGGGCAGGCGCCAGCAGCGTTCGCAGACCGCCTGCAGGGCCCGGCTGAACGCCGTCGCGGAGGCCAGCGCCACCAGCACACCCACGGCCCCGACGGAGTCGCGGGTGGTGCCGTCGGCGTAGAAGGTCCGGCGTACCTCGTCGAGCGTGTCACCGCGGACACCCAGCACCGATCGCAGCGAGTCGGCCAGCAGGTCCTGCACCCCGGCGGGCGCGAACGCCGCCACCGTCATCAGCAGCGGGAGCCCGGCGAGAAAGGCCTGCGCGGCCAGTCTCATGGCGCCTTCCACCACGTTGAGCGCCGCCAGCCGGGGAAGGAACCGGCCCAGCGCGCTCGAGCGCACGCTCCCGGCGACCTGTGCCGCCCGCGCCCTGCGCGTGGTCCGGGTCCGGGCGGAATCCCTGGTCATGGCCTCACGCGGCCGCGGGCCCCGGTCGGTCGGCGGTGTCCGGGGCCGGTTGTGCGGCGGCGAGCACCGCCAGGACGGCCAGCACCACCACGACCAGGACGAGGACCAGGACGACCGCGCCGACGGTGGGGTGGTTCCACAGCACGAGCGCGAGGGCGCCGGCCCCGATGGTGACACCGGTGGTCCACCGCTGGTGGGCGGACAGCCAGTGTCCGGTCAGCCCGGTGGTCAGGCCTTCGCGGCGCAGTGCGCGCCCGGCGTCCGAGGCCCCGCGCCGGGCCTGGGTGCGCACGCCGCGGGCGACCCGTCCGGGACCGTACAGGTACGCGGTCAGGGCCGTGAGCAGGCAGACGACGAGGAGGGTACGGGCGGCGGCGCGCAGGAAGCGGACGAAGGTGTCGAAGATCGCCGCGGCGGCGTCGGGTGGCAGCGTCGCCGAGGGAACGGAGTCGAGGTAGACCCGCCGCACCACGACCAGCGCGACGAGCAGCAGCACCGCCATCAGGCCGACGCCCAGGGCGGTGATCATCACCATCAGCCGGTGTCCGGGAGCGACCCACACGGTGAGGGCGGCGAGGGCGAGGGTCAGGACGGGCAGCCAGGTGCCGACGATGTCCAGCAGGCGCATGGCGTCCTGGGCCTTGGCCAGTTGCTCGGCGCGGAACAGGGTGACCGTGCGGTCGGTGTCCGGGATGGCGGCGGCCTTGTCGAAGCCGGCGTCGACGAGGCGTTGCCGCACCTGGTCGACGACGACGCCGATGTCCAGCTGCACCGTGTCCCCTTCGGCCCGCACCGCGCCGTCGCGCTCACCGGTGAGCATGTTCAGCACCGTGGCATGGGCCCGCCGGTTGGCGCCCTCCCATGCCTGCTGGAACACCTCGCTGGTGACCACACGGCTCACGCTCCGGTGCACGACGGTGTGCACCGCGGAGCGCAGGGGTGAGGTGAGCGACTTCGCCCCCTCGACCACGCGGGGCGGTGCCCCGTTCTCCGCCAGTGTCCTGGTGAGCGCGGCCGTGACCGCTGCCACGTCGACCCGGGCCACCACGCGGTCGGTGAGCCGGTCGATGACGACGTTCTGCACGTCCGGGTCCGCGGACAGTGGCGCGACGGTCTGCACATACCGGTCGGTGTCGGAGACCTGGTCGTGCACCCAGGTCGCGACCAGGGCGAGCGGTGCGAGCAGCAGCGTCAGGACCAGCAGGACCATGGCCCCCGCACGGCGCGATCGCCGGTGCCGGACCTTCGCGGCGCGGCGCAGCCGCCGGTACTCCGCGTGTTCCTCGGCGGTCACGGAGTGGCCGGTGTCCGCGCCGGAGCCCGGCGTTCTGGAGGTCGAGGCGGGATTCATGGGGTCTCCCTCGTGGTGCCCGGCGGACCGGGCACGGTCTCAGACGTCCGCCGGGGACTCGTGGAGTTCGGTGCCGCCGGATCGCCGCAGCGCGGCCCGCCAGGCGAGGGCGAGCACCAGCTCGAACAGGCCGAGCAGCACGAGCCACAGGCCGAGCAGCCGGGTCAGCGCACGGGCCGACTCGGCCGGCAGGGCCAGCACCACGATCCCGGCGACGACGGCGATCACCGCCGCGCCCAGGACGAAGGCGCGGTGCGGCAGGTCCTCGGCGGCGAGCGCCGTGTACAGGGTGAGGATCCCGGACACCAGCCAGACGACTCCGACGACCAGGGAGAGCGCGGCGATGGTCTGCAGCGGGTTGCGCAGGCACAGCACTCCGGCGAGGACGTACAGCACGGCCATGAGCAGCCCGGGGAGCCGTTCGCCGGGTCCGGTCCGGGCGAAGACGCCGACGAACCGGAATGCCCCGCTCACCAGCAGGTGCAGGCCGATGAGGACGGCGAGGACATGGAGGGTCTCGTCCGGCCAGACCAGCACGAGGACGCCCGGCACGAGCGTGGCGATCGCGGAACCGAGGATCCAGGTCCAGGAACGGCCGATTCGCTCCAGCACGTCCGGGCCACCGGCCGTGCCGTAGGGATCGGCCCCGTCGGGACGGTGCTCCGCGGCGGTACCTGATGCCGGACCACGCGGCAGGGTCATGGCTCCTCCTCGCCCGGTCGAACCGGTCGTCCGCGCACCACCCGGAGCGGTGTGCGCGCGGACCCTCAGGCGGCCAGCGTCCCGCGTGGCGCCGGCGGCCGGGTCACCCCCCACGGGTGATCCGCCGGCCTCGCGGCGCCGGTGGGCTGGGATGCGAGGTCGTACGCCGCCGCGGCGGCACCGACGAAGAGAGACGAGATGAGCGCTCTCCCGGCAGCCGGGACGGAGCACGGCCGTGCGCGGGCCGCCGGTCGCGGGGGCGGGGCCTCGTCGTCGAGCCAGGAGGTTCCGTCATGACCGCACCGAACTCTCTCACGGTCTTTCTGTCGCCGGCCGAACGGGCGGCGCTCGGCACCGGCGCCCGTGCCCATGCGCCCCGTTCGAGCCACGGGTTCTTCGAGGCGGGCCGCGAGCGCTTCGACCCCGTGGAGGTGATCGAGGGTCAGTCGGCCACGCGGGTACCGGAGTTGGTGCCCATCCGCTACGGCCGGATGCTCGAGTCGCCGTTCCGCTTCTACCGGGGCGCCGCGTCGATCATGGCGGCGGATCTGGGGGCCGTCCCGAACACGGGCCTGCGGGTGCAGTTGTGCGGGGACGCCCATCTGCTGAACTTCCGGCTGCTGGCCTCGCCGGAGCGTCATCTGGTCTTCGACATCAACGACTTCGACGAGACGCTGCCCGGGCCCTTCGAATGGGACGTCAAGCGCCTGGCCACCAGCTTCGCGATCGCGGGCCGGGCGAACGGCTTCTCCCGCAAGGAGCAGAACGTCCTCGTGCGGACCTGCGCCCGGGCCTACCGGGAGCGGATGCGCGAGTTCGCGGGCATGCGCACCCTGGACGTCTGGTACGCCCAGGACGACGCCGACCATCTCCGGGCGCTGCTGGCGTCCTCGATGGACAAGAAGGCCAGGCGCCGTACCGCCCGGGCCACGGCGCAGGCCCGCACCCGCACGCATCTCCAGGCCTTCGCGAAGCTCACGCGGAGCACGCCCGAGGGCCGCCGGATCGCCGCGGACCCGCCTCTGATCACACCGCTGAGGGATCTGCTGGCCGACACGACGGACAACCAGCAGGAGAAGGAGCTCCAGGCCGTTCTGGAGGGGTACGCGCGCACCCTGCCGTCCGAACGCCGGCACCTGCTGCACCACTTCCGTCTGGTGGACATGGCCCGCAAGGTGGTGGGGGTGGGCAGTGTCGGCACCCGCTGCTGGATCGTGCTCCTGCTCGGCAGGGACGACGACGACCCCTTGCTGCTCCAGGCCAAGGAGGCCCAGCCCTCGGTCCTGTCCGCCCAGACCGGCGGCGACCGCTACGACAACCAGGGCCGCCGGGTCGTGAGCGGCCAGCGCCTGATCCAGACCACCAGTGACATCTTCCTCGGCTGGACGCACGTGGTGGGCCTCGACGGCAACGAACGCGACTTCTACGTACGGCAGTTGCGGGACTGGAAGGGCATCGCCCGGCCGGAGACCATGGACCCCGGCCTGCTCGGGCTGTTCGCCCGGCTGTGCGGTTCCTCGCTGGCCCGGGCCCACGCCCGTTCCGGTGACCCGATCGCCATCGCCGCCTACCTGGGCTCCGGCAACCGCTTCGACCGTGCCCTCACCGAGTTCGCCCAGTCCTACGCCGACCAGAACGAACGGGACTTCGAGGCACTGGCGGCCGCGGTGCGCTCCGGCCGGGTGACCGCGGAGAATCTCTGAGGGGCGCGGTGAGCCGCGGTCGACCAGATCCTGGTGCGTGGAGTGGACCCGAGGGGTTCCTGGGTGCTTCCGGCGACCGGGAGCGACCACCGTCCGGTGGCGGCCGCGATCAGCTGGTGACCGGGGGCTTTATGGGTGGGGCGCGTTCTCCGGTTCGGTGTCCGGTGGTCCCGGCAGCGGCAGTTCCCGGATCGCCGGGTCCGTGACGCCGGACAGGAGGGCCTGTGCGAAGCGGTCCGCGCGCAGGACCTGGAAGGGGCGGGAGTGGTACGGCCGTGTCGTGGGGTCGAGCGGGTCCGTGAGGGCGAGCCGGTTGTGCAGGCCGGCGACGGTCTCGTAGGCGGTGGCGGGGTGGGTCTCGCGCTGGTGAGGGTCGGTGGCCGTGAGGGCGGAGAAGGCCGTGGCCGGGTCGCGAGGATCCTTGGTGGCCGCCACCGGTGAGCCGGTCGGCCGCCGGGGAGTCGCAGAACCGTTCGACTGTGCCCCGCTGCCCACGCCTTGACGTGCCGCTGCGCCGGGAACGGCCGGTCACACCGGCGACCGCGAGCCGGGCAGGTCGCTCACTCCGGCATCCGGCGCATCTCCACCACGTGCAGGCCCAGCGACTGGCAGCGGGCCAGCAGGCCGAACAGGTGCGCCTCGTCGACGACGGCGCCGAACAGGACGGTCTGTCCGGACATGACCACGCGTTCCAGCTCGGGAAAGGCTTCGGCCAGTGTGTCCGACATGTGTCCGTCGACTCGGATCTCGTAGCGCATGGGCTGTACTCCCGCGGGCGGCCGGCAAGGCGGTCGGTGCCGTGTACTGCCATGGTCGGCTCGGAGGGCGCCCGCGGCCTCACCCGGCGGAGGTGAACCGCCGTCCGGCGGTCGGGTCAGTGCTTCAGGAACACCTTGAAGGAGATGATCAGCAGTCCCAGCAGCAGGTTGACCGTGGCGGTTGCGGCGACCAGGCGCCAGGAGGCACCGGCGCGGCGGGCCGCGGCCATCGACCATCCCACCTGTCCGGCGACCGCGACGGAGAGCGCCAGCCAGAGCGCGCCCTGCACGTCCAGACCCAGCAGCGGACTGACCGCCACCGCCAGGGCCGGCGGTACCGCCGCCTTGACGATCGGCCACTCCTCCCGGCACGCGTCGAACACGACATGGCGATCCAGGGCCTCCTTCGCCAGCCGGGACCCGAACAGCTGGGCGTGCACATGCGCGACCCAGAACGCCAGGCCGGTGAGCAGCAGCAGGAGCACCAGTTCCAGGCGTGGGAACGAACCGAGGGTGCCGGCGCCGATCACCACGGAGGCCGCGAGCATCGACCCGTAGACACCGCCGGTGCAGTCGGCGGGGGCCCGGCGTCCGGTGTCGGGCCCACGAACCGTCGTGTGGTCGGTCGTGGACATCGGTGCTCCCTGTGGGTCAGCGCGTCGATCCGGCCGCCGGGGCCGGTGCGGCGGCATGGTGTGCCTTCGTGCCGCCCTTGCGGCCGGCCGGGAGGTTCGGTGTGACGAGGAAACTCACCAGCGTGACGCCGCCGGTGGCGAGGATCGCCGCCTTCAGACCGTCGAGCTGTGCGGAGGCGTAGGAGTCCGTGACGGCCTCCACCTCGGAGGGCGGCAGTCCGGCGTCCACCGCGGCCGAGCGCACCTGGTCGGTGGTGACGAAGGAGATCCCGGACTCCAGGGCGACGCCGGTCTGCGTGCGGGCCTGTTCGGAGAGCCGCGGGTCGTCCGCGACCTGTGCGGTGAACGCGTGGGCCAGCGCCCCGAGGAGGATCGAGCCGATCAGCGCCGTGCCCAGCGCGGAGCCCAGGTTCTGCGCCGTGAACTGCAGCCCGCCGACCTCGCTGCGTTCCTCCTCGCCGACGCTGGACTGCACGACGTTGCCCAGTTGCGAGGCGAGCAGGCCGGTCCCCACGCCCACCAGGGCCATGGCGCCGGCGAACTGCGCGTCGTCGATGACCGGGTCGATGGTGGCCAGCAGCCACACGACGGCGACCACCAAGGTGACGAGGGCCAGCCTGACCATCCGGCGCGGTCCGACCGCCCGCCCGAGCGAGGAGGCGAGCAAGGAGGCCGCGAGCATGGTGACCGAGACCGGGAGCAGCCGAAGTCCGGTCTGGAAGGCGTTGAAGCCCTGCACGACCTGCAGGTACAGCGGGATGACGAAGAACAGCCCCAGCAGGATGAGGTTCTGGCTCAGCAGGGTCAGCAGACCGGAGCGCAGCGCGGGCCGGTGCAGCAGGGGCAGGTGGACGAGGGGATCGGCGCCCCGGGCCGTCCTGCGCCGCTCCCAGTGGACGAAGCCGAAGAGTACGGCCACTCCGGCCCCGACGACGAACAGCGTCGGGGAGAAGCCGAGGACGGTGAAGGGCGGGTTGCGGGGCGAGACCCACCCCCAGGTGCTGCTCTGGAGGACCCCGAGCACGCCGAGCGCCAGGCCGGTGGCCGACAGCGCGGCGCCGACCCCGTCCAGACGGGGGCGGGTGCCGGTGTGGACGGACTCGGTGATCATGCGGCGGCAGCACAGCACGGCCAGCACGACCACGACCTCGCCGGCGAACACCAGCCGCCAGGTGAGGTAGGTGGTCACCCAGCCGCCGAGCAGGGGACCGACCGCGATCCCGGCCCCGGCCAGTCCGCCGATGACGCCGTAGGCGACGGCCCGGTCGGGCCCGCGGTAGGACTCCGCGACGAGGGCGGCCATGGCGGGCAGCACCATGGCGGCGCCGAGCCCCTCGATGACCGACCAGCCCAGGGCGAGGACCCACACGGAGGGGGCCAGCGCGGTCAGGGCCGATCCCGTGGCGTACACCATCAGCCCGAGGAAGAAGAGCCGACGGCGTCCCAGGATGTCGCCGAGCCGGCCGCCGATGATCATGAAAGCGGCCATGACCAGCGCGTACAGGGTGATGACGGCCTGGATGGTGGTGACCTCGGTGTCGAAGTCGTCGACCAGCTGACTGATCGAGACGTTCATGACCGAGGTGTCCAGGACCATCAGGAACTGAGCCGTCCCCAGGACGATCAGAGCGCGCCACTGTCTCATGTGACCACCTCGCCAGGTCGGTCCGGAGCGGCGGTGGAGGCGGCCGCCCTTCCCAGCAGAGCGGAAAGGGGCGCGTCGTGCCTCACCCGTCGCGGGCGACCCGCCGGACCCTCACAGCAGTCCCAGGCCCCGGGCGCGGCGGACCGCCTCGCTGCGGCGGTTCACCGCCAGCTTGCGGTACAGGCTCTTGAGGTGGGTCTTGACGGTGTTCACCGACAGGTACAGGTCAGCGGCGATCTCCTGCGTCGACATCATCTGCGCCAGCCGCCCCAGGACGTCGCGTTCGCGTTCGCTCAGTTCCTGTACGACGACCGGTTCGGGAGGTGTGTGCGCCGCGGCCGGTCCGCCGCGGCCCGGCGGGCCGGGCACGAGCCAGCCGACGGCCAGTTCCCGCAGCGGCGGGGCGGCAAGCAGCGGTCTGATCCACCGGCCCGCGTCGAGGAAGGGGCGCCTGAGCCGTTCGCGCCGGGCGTCGAGGAGCGCCTGTGCGAGGAACCTGCGCGCGGCTTCCCCCTCCCCCGCCGCATGGGCGGCCTGAGCTCTCACCAGCGCCGCCCGGACGGTCACCGCGGGCCCTGGCCGGCTCTCGGTCGACACGCTGTCGAGCAGGTCGATCGCGGCGCGCCGGTGTCCTGCGGCGAGCTGGATGCGCGCGGCTTCCACGGCACATGCCGGCTGGTCGTCGGGCAGGTGCCGGAGCAGCTCGGCGGCCGTCTCGGGCCGTCCTTCCGCCAGCTGGGCGGTGGAGGCGACCAGTTGTTCCAGACTGTCGGCCCACGGTGAGACGACAGCGGTGGAGACGGCCGGGTCCGCCGATTCCACGGCCGCTCGCGGGTCGCCCCGGGCCAGCTGGAGCCGGGCCGCGGCGATGGCCCGCCCGGCGGCCCTGACCGGGTCCTGGATCTCGTCGGTGAGCTCGTCGGCCTCGTCGAGGAGGGCCTGGGCCCGCCCCAGTTCGTTGCGGTCGACCGCCACGGCGGCCAGCACGAGTCGCCCGATGCCGGAGCCGGAGGACTGGGGAAGGCTGAACCGCTCCGTCTCGGTCACCGCCGCGAGCGCCCGGTCCTCGGCCCTGCCGGGCCAGCCGTCCAGGTAGTCGATCAGCGCCAGGTGGCTCAGGGACTCCTTCCGGGGCAGCACCGTCGAGACCCCGCCGGGGCAGTCGGCCGCCTCGGACAGAGCGGCCCGCGCGTCCTCGAAGCGCCCCGCCCACAGCCGGGCGGAGCCGAGATGGGTCAGCAGGAGCGCGGACAGTTCGGGGTGCTTGTCCAGCAGGTGCGCGGGAACCTCGGCCCGCACCTCGTCGGCGGTCCCGGCGGCCCGTTCGGCCTGTTCCGGCGAACCGGCCAGCCTGGCGGCCACCGCCTCCAGGAGCGCACAGCTCAACTGGGCGACCGCCGGATCGCCCGCCCCGTCGGACAGCCGCGCCTGGGCGTGGTGCAGGTGGGCCCTGCCCCGGTCGAGGTCGCTGTCCGCCAGGTCGCGGGCCGCCCGGACGAGCTCGGTCGCGGGGCCCTTGGCCTCGGGTGCCATCCGGGAGAACAGCTCGTTGAGGTCGTCGGAGCGCAGAGCGGTGAAGAAGTGTCCTATGGCCAGGTCGTCGACGAGGGCACCGGCGGTGAAGTCCCAGTCCTCGGCGGCGGCACCGTGGGCGAGCACCTCCGGGAGGGTGCCGTGGCGCCGCAGCCACCGGGCCGCGGACCGGTGCAGACCGGGTTCGAGCCCGGGGTGGCGCACCCGCAGATGGGTCCGGAGTATCTCCCCGAACAGCGGGTGCAGGCGGTACCAGCCCTGTCCCAGCTGTTCGACGAAGGCGTTCTCGCGATGCAGCTCGGCGAGGATGCGGCCGGCGTCGGTGCGGTGGGTCAGCTCGTTCACCAGATCGGGGCAGAAGCGCTCCAGAACACTGACGCGCAGCAGGAGGTCCTGGGTCTCCTCCGACTGGCGTCTGAGCACTTCCGCCAGCAGGAAGTCGGCGACCGTACTGCGGTCGGCCTCGAACTCCTTGAGGTACGTCTCCGGGTCCGGGCTCTCCTGTGCGGCCAGGGCGCACAGCCGCAGACCGGCGGCCCAGCCGCCGGTGCGCTCCACCACGGCGCGCGCGGCGCCCGCGGGAAGGCTCAGTCCGTGCAGTTCCAGCAGGACCGCCGCCTCCTCGGGTGTGAAGGCGAGCTCGGCGCCGCGGATCTCGGTCAGGGCTCCGGCCGCCCGGTACCGGTGCAGCGGGAACATCGGCTCGTTGCGGGTGACGAGGACCAGGCGCAGACCGGAGCCTGCGTGCTGGAGCACGAACTCCAGCTGTTCAGGAACCTCGGAGGCGCGCACCCGATCGAACTCGTCGAGCACGACGATGGGGGCCGGATCGCGTCCGGCGAGATCCTCGGCGATCTCCGAGAGCACCCGGTGGCTCACCCGGCTCGGGTCCGCCGGGCAGTGGACGCGGTCGGACAGCGGTGTCCCGGAGGCGTTCAGGGCCTGGAGGAAGTACGCCCAGAACATGCCGGGACGCTGTTCCTCCGCCTCGACGGTGAGCCAGCTGACCGGCCGGTCCAGGCTCTCGGTCCAGTCGGCGGCCAACAGGGTCTTCCCCGCGCCGGCCGAGCCGTTGACCATGGTCAACGGGGTCTCGAGCGCCTGTCCGAGGTGCCGGGTCAGGCGTGCGCGCCGCAGGAAGGTGGCCGGCTTCGACGGTACGGCGAATCTCGTACGCAGGAACGGATCCCCGAGCGGATCGACATGGCCTCCGGCCGGAACCGGAGTGCTCCTGTCCCCTGAAACCACGGCGCTCACCACCACGCTCAGCCGGATCTTGGGCAGCGCTCCCTTCGCTCAGCTTCTCACCCTTCCGGACCGCGCACCTGTCGCACAGGGCCCCACGGGTCCCTTCGCAGGGCCGGACCGCCCTGCGAAGGGACCGGTGGACCTGCTCCCACGCCGCCCGGTCCGTCCAGCCGGCCCACCCGAGCCCCCTTCAGTGCAACTCGGCCTCCATGGGATCGTCCTCCAGGAACCCGCCCGACTGGTGGTGCCACAGCTTCGCGTACGGGCCGTCCAGGGCGAGGAGTTCCTGGTGGCTGCCCTGTTCGACGATCCGGCCGCGGTCGAGGACGACGAGCTGGTCCATGCCGGCGACCGTGCTCAGCCGGTGGGCCACCACGAGCGCCGTCCGCCCCTCCATGAGCCGCCACAGCGCCTCCTGGACCAGGATCTCGCTCTCCGAGTCCAGTGCGCTGGTCGCCTCGTCGAGCAGCAGGATCGGCGCGTCGCGCAGGATCGCCCGTGCGAGGGCGACGCGCTGGCGCTGCCCTCCGGACAGTTTCACGCCCCGCTCCCCCACCAGCGTGTCGAAGCCCTCCGGCAGGGCGTCGGCGAACTCCGTGACGTGGGCCGCCTCGGCGGCGCGGCGGATCTCGGCCTCGGTGGCGTCCGGCCGGGCGAAGGCGATGTTGTCGCGCAGGGTGCGGTGGAACATGGCCGGGTCCTGCGGGACGTAGGCCATCAGACTGCGCAGGTCGGTCTGGCGGAGCCTGCTGATGTCCTGGCCGCCGACCAGGATCCGGCCGCCGTCGACGTCCTGCATCCGCAGCAGCAGCCGGGTGAGCGTGGTCTTGCCACCGCCCGAACGGCCGACGAGGCCCACCTTCGTCCCGCCGGGCACGAACAGGTCGAGCCCCTCGAAGAGCAGCTCAGCGCCCGCGTGGGCGAAGTTCACCTGCTCGAAGCGGACGTCGGCCCTGCCGGGCAGCAGCGGCTCGGGGGACGGCGGATCGAGTACGGTCGGCGGGGTGAGCAGCAGTTCGGTGAACTGCGCGGCCTCCGTCATCGAGCTCTCCAGACGCCGGTAGATCTGGTTGAACTCGAACATGATCCGGGTCGCGTTGGAGTAGTAGGTGAACGCGACCACGACCGCCTCCACACCGTGCTCGCCCCCGCCGAGGGCGACCGCTAGCAGCAGCCCGAGCCCGTTGGTCAGCACGGACATCGGCGCGACGAAGGTGTCGATGCGCAGGTTGCCGTAGTCCCACGACCTGAGCGTGAGCCGGCGTGAGTCCGCGACGCGGGAGCGGTGTTCGGCGGCCTCGCGTTCCTCGGCGCCGAAAGCCCGGACCGTGTCCATGTTCATCAGACTGTCGGCGACGTGGCCGGCCACCCGGGCGACCGCCGCCTCGCGTTCGGCGACGAGCCTCTGGCGGCGGCGGATGAGCGGCGCCGCGCACAGCGCCGTCAGCGCGATCATGAGCAACAGCCCCACGACGAGCAGCGGTTCGTAGCGCCACAGCACCACCGAACCGAACAGCAGCGGCACCAGGCTGCCCACGATCTGGAAGGCCAGGGTGTCGACGAACGGCTCGAAACGGGTGGCGAAGCTGAGGGCGCGCTTGGTCAGCGATCCGGCGAAGTTGTCGTGGAAGAACGTGGCGTCCTTGGCGAACAGTTCGTCCATCCCGATCACGTAGAGGTGCTCGATGCCGAGCGCGTCGAGACGGTTCAGGCAGTGCAGGGCGACCCGCCACAGCGCTTCCGCGAGCAGCAGGACACCGGCGAAACCCAGGACGTACGGCAGCGCCGAGCCGACGGTGAACTCGTCGCCGTCGGCGATGTCGCCGGCGAGCTTCGCGACGATCAGCGGCGCGATGTAGTTGATGCCGGTGCTGCCCAGCGCGGACAGCAGCATGGCGGGCAGGGTCAGCCGGCGCAGGCGGGCCAACTCCCGTCCGTAGTAACGAAGTGCGAGGAGAACCGCGCCCTTGCGCGGTGTGGTCTTCTGAGCCTCAGGCGTCTGCATCGTAACCCTGTGTGTCTGGGGAGTCGCGGTCCGAGTTCGGCAGTGTCCCGCGGCGGCCACCTCGCGGTCCACGCGTTTTTCGGCAGGCCGCTGCTCTCGGGAACCGCCAAATCTCAGGTGACGCAAGGGGATTGACGTAGAAAGCGCTTGCCACCTACGGTCCCCCGAATGGGTATGGAGCGAAGATTCGGCTGGGCGTCGTTCGCCGCGGCGACCACCATGGCACTGGCGGCAGGAGTGACCGCGGCCCCGGCCGCCCACTCGGCGGACGATCCCGTGCAGATCGTGGTCGACGGGAACGACGTACGCGCCGGCAATGTGAACGGCCTCACCTACAAGGGCCTCGGCCTGCTCAGCTGCAACAGCACGAGCAACCTGCTGATGGACTACAAGGCGGAGCACCCCGACCGCTACTGGCAGCTCGTCAGGGTGCTGTTCGGCGGGAGGAACCCGCTCATCAACCATGTCAAGATCGAGATGGGTTCGGACACCAACACCTCGACCGGTTCCGACCCGGCGACCATGCGCACGGCCGACGAACTCGCCGACGCGTCCCGGTCCCCCGGCTTCCAACTGGCCGCCGACGCCAAGACGGTGAACCCGAAGCTCAAGGTCTCGATCCTGCGCTGGGTCATGCCCCAGTGGGTCCAGACCGAGTGGAACAAGGGCACCGGCACCGACGAGATGTACAAGTGGTACAAGGAGACGATCCTCGACGCTTACCAGAAGTACGGGTACATGGTCGACTACGTCGATCCGGACACCAACGAGACCACGAAGCCCGACATCTCCTTCATCAAGTGGTACAAGAACGCACTGACGAACGACACCGAATTCGCCGACCCGCGCTACGGCCTGACACCGCGTCAGCAGAGAGCGGCCGCCACGGCGTACCACGACATCAAGATCGTCGCCTCGGACGAGAACACCACGAAGAACATCGGCCCGGCGATGCTCACGGACACCGAACTCTTCGGCATGGTCGACGCGGTGGGCTACCACTACACCACCGAGGACCGGCTCGACGGCGCCCCCGACAGCGCCACCTACCGGCCGTACACGAAGCTCGCGACCGGTGACAGCGCCGAGGGCGAGGACAAGGAGGTCTGGTACAGCGAGGGCGTCGGCTCGTTCGGCTGGACGGACTACCGGGTCAACAACACCGAGGGCCCGGGCGGCGCGAGCACCGGGATCGGCGGTGTCCAGAGCGCCCTCGACCTCGCCAACCGCTCCGTGAAGAGCTACGCCAACTCCAAGCGCACGCACTACATCTTCCAGCCGGCCATCGGGGCCTTCTACGAGGGCGCGCAGTACAGCCACAAGGAGCTGGTCAGCGCCCGCGACCCGTGGTCGGGGAGCATCCACTACGACGCCGCCGTGTACGTGATGCAGCACTTCACCCAGTTCGCCAGGACCGGCTGGGAGAACGACACCAACACGGCCGGCGTCTGGCGCACCGTGCCGGAGGCGAGCTACAGCGGGGCCGGCGGCACCGAGAACGTCGACGGCTCCAACGGCGCGCCCAGCTACATGACGCTCGCCGACCCGAAGAAGAGGGACTTCTCCACGATCGCCGTCAACGACAGCGACCGGGCGAGGAGTTACCGCATCAAGGCCGAGAACATGGACCTGGGCACCGACCCCGCCATGGAGGTCTGGGAGACCCGCGCGGCGGACCCCGGCGAGGCCTACGACGCGAACTTCAAACACCTCGCCGCCGAGATCCGCCCCGACGCCGACGGCTCCTACACGTACACGGTGAAGCCGCGCTCGATCGTCACGTTCACCACCCTCGACCGCAGCCACGACAAGGCGACGAACCAGCGCCTGCCCAGGACCGCGGCCCGCACGGTGCTCGACACCGACGCGACCGGCAAGAGGCACGACACCCGCGACGGCGTCCTGTACGCCGACGACTTCGGGTACGAGGAGGAGGGCCGGGTCCAGGTCGGCACCGACAACGGCGCCCGCACGGTCACTCAGCCGTACCTCGCCTCCCGTGGCAACCAGCCCCGTTACCTGGTCGACCAGACCGGCGCGTGGGAGGTCGGCGAGGACGCGGACGGTGACAACGTCCTGTACCAGTACCTGGACCAGTCCATGAAGGACACCGGCGCCTGGAACCGGAACACCCCCAACACCACGGTGGGCGACTTCCGTTGGGAGAACTACAAGGCCTCGGTCGACGTCTCCTTCCCCGACCCGCAGGGCGGCCTCGCCACCCTGGGCGTACGCCAGCAGAAGGGCATGGCGGCGACGGACGCGGCGTACGGCATCGGGATCGGCCCGTCCGGGAAGTGGACCTTCTCCAGGTACGGCACCGCGATCCGGACGGGGACGGTCGCCGCGTCGGACAGCTACCGCCTCGCCGTCGAGGCCAGGGGCGCGACCGTCACCGCGTACGTCGACGGCCAGGCCGTCACCACCTACCAGGACCCGACGCCCGCGACCGAGGGCCGCGTCAAGCTCGGCACCGACTTCCACCGGACCGCGTTCGACAACCTGAAGGTCGAGAAGGTCGCCGGATACACCCCGTACGCCACCGCGCTGACCGACAACATGGACGGCTCCGTCGGCTACGACGGCACCTGGAGCCGCAACGCCTCCCTCGGCGACGCGATGAACTGGTACCGGTCGACGTCGACCGCCACCACCGCCGGTGCGACCGTCACCGTCCCGTTCCGCGGCACGGGCATCGACGTCATCGGCGGCAACGACGGAAGCGCCGTCCTCGACGTCTCCGTGGACGGCCGGCCCGTCGTCCGCGACGCTCGGACCGCGGCCACCGACAAACGCCAGGCGACGTACTCCCTCCGCGGCCTGCCCGACGGCCGGCACACGGTGACGTTCACCCTGAAGTCCGGGAAGATCGTCCTCGACGGATTCACCGCGATCTCCGGGGACGTGGACGGACGGGTGGACACGACACCGCTCCGCGCCGCTCTGGAGGCGGTCGGGTCTCCGGACCGGGCCGACTACACGGCCGACTCCTGGGCCCTCTTCGCCACCGCACGCTCGGCCACCAGGGCCGCGGTCTCCGGACAGCGGGGCCTCGACACCCTCGGCGTCGAACAACTCGCGAGCAGGCTGGGCGCCGCCTACGCCGGGCTGATCCGCGAGGAGGCCTGAAGAGTCCGAGAGGTCCGAGAGGCCCGACCAACGCGAGCGGCGGGCCCGCCATTTCTGGCAGACCCGCCGCTCGTCACCGTCGGGACGACAGGATTTGAACCTGCGACCCCTTGACCCCCAGTCAAGTGCGCTACCAAGCTGCGCCACGTCCCGGCCGCGATGTCCACGGGCGTCCCGTGTGATCGCGCAGGTAAACCCTACCTCACGCGCGCGGCCGGGCCGACGGGCCGGACGTCAGCCCCGGGTGGCGACGGTTTCGCGCACCTCCGTGGTCCCGGTGACGACCCGGCGCGCGGCCCGCCGTACCGGAACGAGCAGGGCCGCCAGCGCCGCCGCCAGGCACAGCGCGGCCAGCAGGGCGAAGCCCTGCGTGTAGCCGGACTCGAACGGCAGTCCCGAGGGCTGCAGGTGGCCGGTGACCAGGACGCTGGTGACCGCCGCGCCGATGGAGCCGCCGATGGTGCGGATGTTGGCGTTCATACCGGTCGCGGCGCCCGTCTGGTCGGCGGGGACGCTGCCCACGATCAGGTTGGCCATGGAGGCGAAGGCGAGCCCGATGCCGAGGCCGAACAGGCCCGCGACCACGGCGATCTGCCACTGCTCGTCGTGCCACAGGGCGAGGAACCCGCAGGCCACCGCACCCAGCGCGGCACCCGTGGTGAGCAGCGCCTTGGCGCCGACGACCGGCTCCAGACGGCCGCTCAGCACACCGGAGAGGAACATCGCCACCAGCATCGGCAGCATGAGCAGCCCGGCCGCGGTGACGCTCGCGCCGAAGCCGTAGCCCGCCGACGACGGCGTCTGGACGAAGCCCGGCAGGAAGGACCAGATCGAGTACATCCCGGCGCCGAAGAGCAGCGCGGCGGCGTTGGTGGTCCAGACGGCCGGCAGTCGCATCACCTTCAGGTCGATCAGCGGGGTGCGCGAGCGGGCCTCGGAGTACAGCCACAGCGCGAACAGCACGAGGGCCGCGGCGAAGAGTCCGAGCACCCGGGCCGAGCCCCAGCCCCACCTGGTGGCCTGGCTGAGCGGCAGCAGCAGCGCGACCAGCCACCCGGACAGCAGCGCGGCACCGGACCAATTGACGTTCCCCTGCGCCCTGTTGGGCGACTCGGGCACATACCGTACGGCGATCAGCGTCGCGGCGATCACGATGGCGACCGGGATCCAGAACAGCCAGCGGTAGTCGAGCGCGGTCACGATGGGCCCGGCGGCGACCATGCCGACGCCACCGCCGGCGGCGATGACGGCGGACAGGTTGCTGATGGAGCCGCTCACCTCGGACGCGTGGAACTCGTCGCGGATGATGCCGAAGGAGAGCGGGAACAGGGCGCCGCCGACGCCCTGGACGACGCGGGCGACGATCAGGACGCCGATCGAAGGCGCCAGCGCGGCGAGCAGACACCCGACCGCCACGGTCACCAGGACGGCGACCAGCGTGCGCTTCTTGCCGATCAGGTCGCCGACCCGGCCGAGGATCGGCGTGAAGATCGAGGCGGACAGCAGATACGCGGTCATCACCCAGGTCGCGGTGGACTGCGAGGTGTGCAGCGCCTGCTGGACGGTCGGCAGGGCCGGCGCGATCAGCGACTGGAGCATGGAGAACACGCCGGCACCGGCCGCGAGGACCGCGAAGGTGAGGCGGGTGGACTTGCGGGGCATGAGGAGCCTCTCCGAACGAACGGGATGCGGCCGGGGCCTCGTGGGAAGCGGTCGCGGAAAGACGATGGACGACCTCGACTGCTAAAGTGGAGGCACGCCTCCACTCTAACGGAGGCAACCCTCCGCTTCAACCCGTTCCGGAGGTGCACCTCCGTTTCATTGTCCCGGGAGGCAGTCGTGACCGCCCCGTCGCCGTTCCCCGTCAGCGAGATCGTCGCGGCCCGCCGACCGCACCGGAAGGACGCCGCCCGCAACTACGACGCCCTGCTGGCCGCCGCGCGCGAGGCGTTCGCCGAGCACGGCGCGGAGGCCTCCCTGGAGGACATCGCGCGGCGCGCGGGGGTCGGCATCGGCACGCTGTACCGGAACTTCCCCACCCGCCGGCATCTCTTCGAGAGCGTCTACGCGGACGAGGTGAACACCCTGGTGGAGGCGGCCCAGGAGCTCGCCGGCCAGGAGCCCTGGGAGGCACTCACGGCCTGGCTCGACCGGTTCGCGGGCTACATGGTGACCAAGCGGGCGGTGCGCGAGGCGCTCAACGACGAGTCGGAGATCTTCGCGGCGTGCCGGGAGTCGATGTACGCGGCGGGCGGACCGCTGTTCGAGCGGGCGCAGGAGGCGGGGCAGGCGCGGCGGGACATGGACTTCGTCGATCTGCTGCGGATGGTCGCCGGCATCACGGCGACGGCGTTCGACGACGACAGCCAGCGCGACCGGGTGCTGTCGATCGCGCTGGACGGGGTTCGCACCTCGCGCTGAGCGCAGCTCAGGCCACCGGTGGCGTCCCGTGCGTATGGAACGACTCGATGGTCTTCAGACCCCAGGCCTGACCCTTCTTGCGCTCCTCCTCGGTCCAGGTGACGAGCGGCCAGTCGGGCGCGAGCACCAGCCGGGTGAGCGGGTTGCACAGCTCGATACGGTTGCCGCCGGGCTCGTAGACGTAGAGGAAGAACGTCTGCTGGATGGCGTGCTTGTGCGGGCCCGTCTCGATGAACACCCCGGTGTCGATGGCGAGATCGGCCGCGCGCAGGACGTCCTCACGGGTGTCGGTGGCGAAGGCGATGTGGTGCAGCCTGCCCTGGCTGCCGGTCCAGTCCGAGGTGTAGACGACGTCGTACGACTTGTTCGTGTACGTCAGCCAGCGCGCCGCGATCTTCCCGCTGTCCAGCCGGATCTGCTCGGTGGGCCGGGCGCCGAGTACGTCCTGCTGGAACTCGGCGTTGGCGAGCACGTCGGCGGCGAGGAAGTTGATGTGGTCCAACCGCCGTACGCCGACCCCCCTGTTGGGCTTGGCCTGCGGCTGGTTCTTCAGCGCGGGCCTGAGCTCCTCGGGGGCCCGGTAGTGCTCGCTCTCCCAGTAGAGCGCGTGCTCGTGGCCGTCCGGGTCGGTGGTGACGTACAGCTTGCCGAGGCCGGGTTCGTCCTCGGCCCACCTGCCGGTGCCGCCCGCCGCCTCGTTCGCCTTGATACGGCGGTGAAGTGCCTCCTCGCTGGAGGTGCGCAGGGCGAGCCGGCCGAGGCCGGGCAGGTCGCGGGCGGTGAGGACCAGGCTGTGGTGCTCGTAGTCGTCGAAGGTCCGCAGGTAGACCGTGTCGCCGTCCTGGCCGTTGACCGTCAGGCCGAGGAAGTCGGTGAAGAAGGCGACGCTGGCGTCCAGGTCCGGTGTGAACAGCTGGGTGTGGCCGATGTGGGCGATGTCGCCGAGCGGTGGAGTCATCGGTGAGCTCCTGCGGGTCGGTCGGCGGCCCGGGGGAAGACCGTGCCGTCGAAGATCTTGCGGGCCGTCCGGACCACGGCGGTGCGCCGGGCGGAGGGCAGGCCGTCGGGGGTGGTGGTCAGGCTGCTCTCGATGTCCAGGAATCCCGTGGGGTGTTCTATGCGGACGCGGTCGCTCCCGGGACCGATCACCACGAGCCCGGCGCCCACACCGCCGTCGATCCGCAGGCCCGCGGCCACGCTCGCGGCGCCGAGAACGCCGATGGAGGTGTGGCAGCGCACGGGGATGAAGGTGCGGGTGGAGACCGCGCCGCCGTACCGGGGCGGGGCAAGCAGTGTGACCTTCGGGACGGTGTCGTCGGACACGTCACCGAGGCCCATCAGGCGCCCCGCCGCCAGCCGGACGGTGCGCAGGCGGTCGGCCAGGGCCACGTCCTCCTCCAGGTCCCGGGGCAGTTCGTAGCCGGTGACCTTCAGGGAGGTCGCCGCGATGAGCACGGTCGGCATGCCGTTGTCCACGCAGGTCACCTCGACACCGCCGATGACGTCGACGGCGTTGCCGGTGGGGAGCAACTCCCCTGCGCCCGGCGGGAACTCGATCACCACGGGCGCCGCCCTCCCCGGCACGCCCGAGATCTCCGCGTCGCCGGTGTAGTCGACGCGACCGCCGGGGGTCGGGAAGGTCGCCGTGGCGTGGTCGCCGGAGTTGACCATGCGGATCCGGACCGAGGTCTCCTTCCGCCCCGCCGGGACGAGTCCGCGTTCGACGGCGAACGGGCCGACGCCGGCGAGGATGTTCCCGCAGTTCTGCCGGTCGCTCACCTCGGGGCGGTCGACGGCGACTTGGAGGAAGAGGTAGTCGACATCGGCTTTCGGGTCGGCGGACGGTGAGATCACGGCGACCTTGCTGGTGAGCGGGTGCGCGCCGCCCAGGCCGTCGATCTGGCGGTCGTCCGGGCTGCCCATGATCCGCAGCAACAGGTCGTCACGCGGGGCGGATTCGGCGGGCAGGTCGTCGGCGAGGAAGTAGGCGCCCTTGGAAGTGCCGCCCCGCATCAGCATGCAGGGCACCTCCTCGGGCAGCGGGGTCACGACCGGTCTCCCGTGTACTCCTCGTAAGTGCGGTACTCCACCCCGAGCCTCTTCAGCGTCTCGCGCAACCCGTAGCGGTCCAGGCCGAGTTGGCCCTCGAGGAAGGCGGCGCGGGTGGCGGCCTCCTTGGCCTCGCGGGCCTCGGACCTCGCCACCGTCTCGGCGGCCCGGTCACGCGGCACGACCACGACACCGTCGTCGTCGGCGAGGATCACGTCACCCGGGTCGATCACCTGACCGTCGATGGCGATCGGCACGTTGACCGAGCCGGCGGTGGCCTTGACGGTGCCCTGCGAGGAGACCGCGCGGGACCAGGCGGCGAAGCCCATGTCCCGCAGCTCCTGGGTGTCGCGGATGCCGGTGCTGGTGACGACCCCGCGCACCCCGCGCTGCTTGAGGGCGGTCGCGAACAGCTCGCCGAACAGGCCGTCCGTGCACGGGGAAGTGGTGGTGACGACCAGGATGTCGCCCTCGCCGCACTGCTCGACGGCCGCGTGGATCATGAGGTTGTCGCCGGGCCAGCTGAGGACGGTGACCGCGGTGCCCGCGACCCGTACGCCCTGCTGGACGGGGCGGATCTCCGGGCCCAGCAGGCCGGTTCGGCCCATCGCCTCGCTGACGGTGGCAACGCCGTACCGCGCGAGTGCGTCCACGTCCTTCAGGTCCGCCTTCGGCGGGTTGGTGACGATGACGCCGCTCATGCCAGCTCCTTCGCGATCTGCGGGTAGGGGCGCATGTACGCCTCGGCCATGGTCTTGTGGGCCAGGCCCAGGTTCGGGCCCGCGTTGCGTCTGAGCTGGACGCCCCGGCGCACGGCGAGGTCGGTGTAGTAGTCCCACAGGTGCCGCTGGGCGCCGAGGCACTCCATGGCCGTGCGCTTGGTCTCCCAGACCTCGGTGATGTCGAGGAGGACCTCGGGCCTGAAGCCGCTCATCTCGGGCTGGTGGGGCTCGAAGTAGAAGACCGGCGGGGCGCCGATGATCTCGCCCTCGCCCGGGTAGCCGATGGCCTGGGCGAGGACCCGGGCCTCCAGGGCCATGCGGTGGGCGGCCGGGTGGTCGCCGTTGTACGGGTCCTCGACCGGGTGGGTGAGCACCACGTCGGGCTGGGTGGCCCGGTAGACGCCGACGAGCTTGTCGGTCAACTCGGCGGTGGCGACCAGCGGGTAGTCGCCGGCGTCGAAGAACAGCACCTCGGCGCCGAGGGTGGCGGCGGCGCGCTCGGCCTCGTCCCGGCGTATCGCCTTGATCTCGTCGAGATTCCTCCCCTCCCGCCAGGCCTTGGCGGACTCCCCGCGCTCGCCGAAGGTCAGACAGGCGATGGTGACCTTCTCGCCCCGGGAAGCGGCCAGGGCGATGGCTCCGCCCGCCCGCCACACGAAGTCCCCGGCGTGCGCGGTGATGACAAGGGTCGAACGGGGGCCGGCGGGCGCGCCCGACTGCGTCATGGCTCGGATCTCCTTGGAGTCGACAGCGGTGCGCCCGCCTCGCGCGGCTCAGTCGCGCAGCGCCTCGATCACGCTGGTGAGGTGGGCGCGGACGGCCTTCTCGGCCGCCTGCGGGTCTCTGGCCCTGATCGCCTCGATCATCGCCAGATGCTCGTTCAGGGAGTGCTGCGGGCGCCCCGGCCGAAGCGCCAACTGGAAGCGGTGCCGGACCAGTTGGGCGTTGAGCCGCTCCAGCAGATCCACGGCGGTCTGCTGGCCGGAGAACTCCCGTACCTTGGCGTGCAGCTCCTGGTTGAGCTCGGAGTAGGTCAACGGCTCACCGTCGGCCACCGCCTTGGTCATCGCCGTGCCCAGCTCGGTCAGTTCGGCGAGCTGCTCGTCACTGGCCAGGGTCGCCGCCTTGGCCGCGCACAGCCCTTCCAGGACCATGCGGCACTCGGTGATGGCGACCGCCTCCTCGACGGTCACCACCCGCACCCGGGAACCCCGGTTGCGGATCCGCTCCACGAGGCCCTGAGCCTCCAGATCGATCAGCGCGGCCCGGATGCTGGCCCGCGTCACACCGAACTGCTCGGCGAGTTCGTTCTCCACCAGCCGCTGCGCCGGTGCCATCTCGCCGTGCAGGATCGCCTGCCGCAGCTGCGCGAGCGCGTGCTGCTTGGCCTGCTCCCCGGTGCTCGGACGGGCTTCTTTCGGCATCGTTGCCCTCCCTGAGTGAGTGCCTGTCGAACCTAAATCTAGCCAGACAAGATTGTCAACAATTTTGTCCGCTGTATCGTCAGGCCCTGCCGGTACCGCTGGGCGGGTCACGTCGCTCCACGCCGAAGTCGATCGCGCCGGCCTCGCAGGCCCACGCGCACCCTTACTTGATCACCGCGTTGGCCACCACGACCACCACCCCCAGCATCGCGTCCACCACCCCGATACCGATCGCGGCCGCCCACGCGCGGTGCGACCAGCGGGCCGTGACCACCCCGAGAGTGAACAGGAGAGCGATGTTGAGGACGAAGGCCGCGTACTCGACGCCGTTCGCGGGCCACCAGCCCCAACCCGCCCCGGCCAGAAGAGCGACCGTGGGGACGACGGCCGCGATCAGGGGCCACTCGTCGGCCAGGACGCGCACGGCGTCCCAACGGCGGTGCGGAGCGCGCTCGGCGATGTAGTGGGCGTAGCCGTGTGCGAGGGCGGAGGCGAGGGCGGTGACCAACAGCCACGCGGCGTCGTAGCGGCGGCTGTCCCGGGAGGTGTGCCCGTACTGGGTGAGCGCGGCGACCATGGAGCAGGCCAGGACCGAGCCGTACACCCCGCCGAACAGGATGGCCTCGCGGGTGTCGTGCCGGTCCGCCCGGGACGCGGCGACCTGGGGGTCCGCCATGCCCTCCACGATCACCCGGACGAAGCGGTGCCGCCAGTTCGCGACGGAGTGTCCTCCCACCGGCGCCGACACTCCACACCCTGTCGGCGGTCGGCCCGGGAACGGTCTCGCTAGGGTCGCTCCATGGACCACAGCTTCGTACTGCACATCCCCGACGCCGAACTCGAATCCGAACCCCTCGCCCGGGAGCAGATCGTCTCCGGGACGCCCGAGGTGACCGGGAAGGTGGTCTGGGAGTCGCAGGACGGACGTCAGATCCGGGGCATCTGGCAGATCACCCCCGGCGTCGTCACCGACACCGAGGCCGACGAGCTGTTCGTCGTCGTCAGCGGCTCGGCCACCATCGAGGTGGAGGGCGGGCCGACGCTGAAGGTGGGGCCGGGCGACATGGCCGTACTGCGCGAGGGCGACCGTACGACGTGGACGGTGCACGAGACGCTGCGGAAGGCGTACGCGATCAACCTCTGACCGGGATCGGCGGGCACCGTCACTCCCCGGCCGGCGGTGCCGCCGTGGTCCCCCGGATCTCCAGCACCGGCGCCGCGAGATCCGTACGCCCCGCTCCCCCACGGCCCTCGAACCGGTCCAGCAGGCAGCGGGCCGCACGCCGGCCGACCTCGTGGCTGGCGTTGTCCACGGTGGTGAGCCAGACATGGCGCAGCCGGGCGATGCTCGTGTTGTCGTAGCCGACGACGGACAGGTCGCGCGGGATGCTCAGGCCGAGTTCCTCGGCGGCCGAGACCGCGCCGATCGCGGCGATGTCGTTGAAGGCGAAGACGGCCGTAGGACGGTCGGGGCGGCTCAGCAGCCGGACCGTGGTGCGGTAGCCGCCCTCCTCGGTCATGTCGCTCGGCTCGACGACCGCCCCGGCGGCGAGGCCGTGCGCCCGCATGGTCGCCTCGAAGCTCGTCCGGCGCAGCTCGCCGACCGCCCCGTACCCCGCGATGTGCGCGACACGGCGGTGACCCAGGCCGATCAGGTGCTCGGTGACCAGGCGGGCGCCGCGCTCGTCGTCGTTGGCGACGACGTCCACCCCCGGCAGCCCGGGCTCGCGCGCTCCGGCCACGACCACCGGGAGGCGTTCGGCCACCGCCCCGAGCGCGGTGGGGTCGGGCAGGGTGCCGACCACGATCAGGCCGTCCACGCCGAGGTCCAGGAAGGGGCCGGCCGGATCCTGTCCGGTACGGCGGTTGAGGCGGGCGTCGGCCAGGAGCATGCGCAGACCGTTGTCGTGGAGCAGGGAGTTGAGGCCGTCGAGCAGGTCGACGAACCAGGGGTTGCGCAGATCGTTCAGGAGGACGCCGACCGTGCGGGTGCGCTGCTCGCTGAGGCTGCGGGCGGCGGCGTTCGGGCGGTAGCCGAGGTCGCGCACGGCCCGCAGCACGGCTTCCCGTCGCTCCGGGCGCACCTGGTCGGAGCCCCGCAGTACGAGCGAGACCAGGGACTTCGACACACCGGCCCGCTCGGCCACATCGCGGATCGTCGGCGGTCTCATGGCCATGGACCGTTCCATGTGCCGGTGCGGCTTGTCAAAGGGTTGACAGCGAGGGAATGCGGCACCCAAGGTGACCTGGACAAGAATGGACCGGTCCAAAGAGGGGCTTCCCATGGTCGATACGCTCGGTGTCGCCGTCGTCGGATTCGGCTGGATGGGGCGGGTGCACACCCAGGCGTACGCCCGTGTCCCGCACCACTACCCCCTGCTTCCCCTGCGGCCGCGGCTCGTGACCGTCGCCGAGGACGTGCCGGGGCGGGCGGAGGAGGCCGCCGCGCAGTTCGGGTTCGCCTCGACGACCCGTGACTGGCGCGAGGTCGCTGCCGATCCGCGTGTGCAGGCCGTCAGCATCACCGCGCCGAACTTCCTGCACCGCGAGATCGGCGTGGCGATGGCCGAGGCCGGCAAGCACATCTGGATCGAGAAGCCGGTGGGTCTGACCGCCGAGGACGCCCGCGCGGTGGCCGACGCGGCGGCCAGAGCCGGGGTGCGGAGCGCGGTCGGCTTCAACTACCGCAACGCGCCCGCCGTGGAGACCGCCCGCGAGCTGATCGCCGCCGGCGAGATCGGCGCGGTCACCCACATCCGGGTCCGGCTCTTCAGTGACTACGCGGCCCACCCGCAGGGTGCCCTCACCTGGCGTTTCGAGCGCGAGCGGGGCGGCAGCGGGGTGCTCGGCGACCTCGCCTCGCACGGCGCCGACCTGGCCCGCTTCCTGCTGGGCGACATCGTGTCGCTCACGGCCGACACGGCGATCTTCGTACCGGAGCGCGCCCGCCCCACCGGGGCGACCGCCGGGCACACCCTGGCCACCGGGGAGCTCGGCCCGGTCGAGAACGAGGACTACGTCAACTGCCTGCTGCGTTTCGCCTCCGGCGCCCGGGGTGTCCTGGAGGCCTGCCGGGTCTCGGTCGGCGAGCAGAACAACTACGGCTTCGAGGTGCACGGCACGAAGGGCGCGGTGTTCTGGGACTTCCGCCGCATGGGCGAGCTGGGCCTCAGCCGCGGCACCGGCTACCAGGACCAGCCGGTCGGCACGGTGTATGTCGGCCCGGGCGACGGCGAGTTCGGCGCCTTCCAGCCGGGCGCGGCCAACGCCATGGGCTACGACGACCTGAAGGTGGTGGAGGCGTACCGCTTCCTGCGCTCGGTCGCCGAGGACACCTCGTACGGGGCCACTCTGGAGGACGCCGTGCGCAGTGCCGCCGTACTGGACGCCATGTCCCGGTCGGCGGCGAGCGGTTCGTGGGTGCCGGTGTCGGCATGACGCCCGCCGAACCGACCGCGGCCGGACCGTTCCCGTGTCGGCGCGCCCGCACCACCGGCCCTAGTAAGGCATGTTGTACGGCGTCACCACCTGTATCGCCGAAGGCGTGGTCGGCCCCGCCGGCGGCAACGCCCCGTGCGCCCGCATCACGATGTGACACGCCTCCCGCATGTCCTGCCGCAGATCATGATGGAGCACGGCGGACAACCGGTGCTCCCGCAACAACCGGTCGTTGTCATGGTCGAGATCGTGCGCCACGAACACCGCGCACTCCCGGCCCAGATCCTCGAACGCCTGAAGCGTGGCGATGTTGCCACCCCCGATCGAGTACACCGCGCGGATCTCCGGATCACGCTCCAGCGCGGCCTTGACGAGGTCGTACTGCGTGGCGTCCAGCCCCTGCCCCTCGGCGATCTCGACCACCGTACGGTCGGGGTGGTGGGTCCGCATCGCACTGCGGAACCCCATCTCGCGCTCCTCCTCGTTGCGGAAGAACCCGCTGCTGAGGCTGGCGAGGACGTTCCCGGGGCGGTCGCCCAGCCACTGGCCCGTCAGATACGCGGCGGTCGCCCCCGCGGCCCGGTTGTCGATGCCGACGTAGGCGAGGCGGGCCGTGGAGGGCAGGTCGGTGACCAGGGTGACCACGGGGATGCCCGCGTCCGCGAGCCGGCCGACGGCCGCCGTGATCTCGGGGACGTCCGGCGCCTTGAGGATCACGCCCTGGGACCCGCGCCGGGCTATCCGGTCGAGGATCCCGGTCAGCTCGGTCACGGGGCCGGTCTCACGGAAGTGGAAGCGGGAGCGCAGGACGGCGGGGTGCAGCGCGGGCAGCTCGGCCTCCAGGGCGGCGCGGACGGCCGTGGAGAAGCGTTCGGGTGTCTGCATCACTATGTCGATCATGAAGGTGCGGCCGACGAGCCGGACCTGGGTGCGCTGCCGGTCCAGATCGGCGATGGCCTGGCGGACCTCGCGGGCCGTGTTCTCCCGGACCCCTCCCCTGCCGTTCAGGACCCGGTCGACGGTGGCCTCGCTCAGCCCCGCCTGACGTGCGATTTCCCGAATCGGGTAGGGGTGGCCCACGCGTCTGCTCCTTGAGGGGTTTTTGATGGCTGCCTGCTGGTTGTTCGACGCCTTTGTCATGACAAGAATGACAGCGCTGAGTCGCCCCTGTCACCGAGAGGACGCCGATGTCCTTCACCGCCGTACACCGCCGCGCCTGGCTGTCCGAGCAGGACTGCGACCTCGGCTCGTTCCGCGCGATCGTCGAGCGGACGGCCGACCCCGCCGACTACCCGCACGCCTCCGGGGTGGAACGCGACGTCCTGCTCTACGACGCCGAGCGCGTCCGCGGCGCCGAGGACCGCCGGGAGGTGCAGGAGGAGCTGGTGCGGGCCCTGACCGACGGCCCCGGGGTCGTGGTCTTCCGGGGGGCGTTCCCCGATCACGCGGTCGTCGACCGGTTCACCGAGGTGTTCGACTCGCTGATCCGTGAGCAGTACGCGGCAGGCGTGACCGCGGGCGACCACTTCGCGAAGCCCGGCGCCAACGAGCGGGTGTGGAACGCGCTGGAGAAGGCGGCCCTCTACGATCCCGCGGCCTTCGCCGACTACTACGCCAACCCCGTGATCGCCCTGGTCTGCGAGGCCTGGCTGGGCCCGGGGTACCAGGTCACCTCGCAGGTCAACGTGGTCAACCCGGGCGGCCTCGCGCAGACCGCGCACCGCGACTACCACCTCGGTTTCCTCTCCGACGAGGTCGCCGCGGCCTATCCGTCGCATGTGCACCGCCTCTCCCCCGTGCTCACGCTCCAGGGCGCGGTCGCGCACTGCGACATGCCGGTGGAGTCGGGCCCGACGCTGTACCTGCCGTTCTCGCAGCTGTTCGAGCCCGGGTATCTGGCGTGGCGGCGGCCGGAGTTCCAGGCCTACTTCAAGGAGCACCACGTCCAGCTGCCGCTGGCGAAGGGCGACGCCGTGTTCTTCAACCCGGCCCTGTTCCACGCGGCCGGGACCAACCGCACCACCGGCGTGCGGCGCACGGCCAACCTGCTCCAGGTGTCGTCGGCCTTCGGGCGGGCCATGGAGACCGTGGACCGGGAGGCGGTGTCGAACGCGGTCTACCCGGTGCTGCTGCGCCGCAAGGCGGAGGGCGCCGACGCGGAGTGGCTGGACCGTGTGATCGCCGCGAGCGCCGAGGGCTACCCCTTCCCCACCAACCTCGACAGCGACCCGCCGGTCGACGGACTGGCCCCGCCCTCGCAGGCCGACCTCGTACGGCAGGCGCTCACCGAGAACTGGAACCCGCGCGTCCTGCGGGACGCACTGCGGGCCGGCGCCGACCGGCGCACGAGCTGAAAGGTACTGGCACGTTCATGGGACTCCTCGACGACAAGATCGTCCTCGTCAACGGCGGCAGCCAGGGCGTCGGCGCCGCCATCGCCCGGGCCGCCGTCCGTGAGGGAGCGGTCGTGGCCGTCACCGGGCGCAGGCCGGAGCCCGGTGAGGCGCTGGTGGCGGAGCTGGAGGCGGCCGGCGGCAAGGCGCTGTTCGTGCGCGCCGACCTGGCCGACGCCGAGCAGGCCAAGGCCTCCGTCGCCCGGGTCGTCGAGGCGTACGGCCGGGTCGACTGCCTGGTGAACTCCGCCGGGCTCACCTCCCGGGGCACACTCCTCGACACCACGCCCGAGCTGTTCGACCAGCACATCGCGATCAACCTCAAGGCACCGTTCTTCGCCATGCAGGCGGCCGTCGCGGACATGGTCGGACGCGGGGCGCCCGGCACGGTCGTCAACATCATCACGTCCTCCGCGCACGGCGGGCAGCCGTTCCTGGCGCCCTACGTCGCCGCGAAGGCCGGCCTGATCGGTCTGACCCGCAACGCGGCGCACGCCCACCGCTGGGACCGGGTCCGGATCAACGGCCTCAACATCGGCTGGACGGCGACCGAGGGCGAGGACGCCACCCAGAAGGCCTTCCACGGCGCCGGCGACGACTGGCGTGAGCAGGCCGCCGCCAAGCTGCCGATGGGCAAGCTGGGCCAGCCGGACGAGATCGCCGACTTCGTGGTCCTCCTGCTGTCCGACCGGTCGGGCGTGGTCACCGGATCGGTGATCGACTGGGACCAGAACGTCCTGGGCGGCCTCGACTGACCTCTCCCCGTCCGGTCTCCCGCATCCCCGTCCCCTCGCACAAACCGCTCGCACGACCCGCTTCCTAGGAGCTGCACCCCCATGCGCATCGGAATCCTCGGCCTCGGCCGCATCGGCGCCTTCCACGCCGAGACCCTCTCCGGACTCGACGTGGTCGAGTCACTCGTCCTCACCGACCCCTACGCGCAGGCCGCCAAGTCCGCCGCGGAGCGCTTCGGCGGCGAGGTCGTGGACTCGCCCGAGGCCCTGCTGGCGGCCGGCGTGGACGGCATCGTGGTCGCGGCGGCGACGGACGCCCACCCCGGGCTCATCCTCGCCGGCGTCGAGGCCGGCATCCCCGTCTTCTGCGAGAAGCCCGTCGCCAAGCACATGAGCGAGGGCGTCGAGGTCCTCAAGGCCGTGGCGGGCAGCGACGTGCCGATCCAGATCGGCTACAACCGCCGCTTCGACACCGGCTTCGTGAACGCCCGGGCCGCCGTGCACTCCGGCGAGCTGGGCAAGCTGCACACCGTGCGCTCGACCACCCTGGACCCCGCCCCGCCGCCGGCCGCGTACATCGCCGCCTCCGGGGGCATCTTCCGGGACTGCTCGGTGCACGACTTCGACATCATCCGCTGGGTGACAGGGCGCGAGGTCGTCGAGGTGTACGCCGTCGGCGGCAACCGGGGTGCCGACTACATCAAGGAGGCGGGCGACGCCGACACCACCGGCGCGATCCTCACCCTCGACGACGGCACCATCGCGGTGATCTCCAACTCCCGCCACAACGCCCGGGGTTACGACGTCCGCATGGAGATCCACGGCTTCACCGACTCCATCGCCGTCGGCCTGGAGGACAAGCTCCCGCTGCGCTCGGTCGAGCCCGGCGTGACCTTCCCCGCGGGCACCCCGCACGACTTCTTCATGGACCGCTTCACCGCGGCCTACCGCGCCGAACTCACCGCGTTCACCGAGGTCGTGGCCGGCACCCGGCCCTCACCGTGCACGATCGCGGACGCCCTGGAGGCGGGCTGGATCGCCGAGGCGTGCACGCTGTCCCTGCACGAGCACCGCCCGGTGACGATCGCCGAGGTCCGCTCCGCCTGACTCCGCCGCCGTGTCCCGGGCACCCGCGCCCGGGACACGGCCGGCTGAACGCTCCGCCCGCGACGCCCGTTTACGGTCACGTGATCTCTCCGTACGACCATGAGAGCCTCCCACGTCCGACCGACCCAGGAGTCACGAGCATGCAGGAGTTACGGGACACCGCGGGCCCCCGAACCGTGGCCGTCGTAGGCGCAGGACCGAGCGGCCTGGCGGTCGCCCGCGCACTGGAGCGTGCCGGGCACCGGGTGACCGTTCTGGAGGAGCGGGACACGGTGGCAGGGAAGTGCCAGAGCGTGCACGTCGACGGCCGCGCCTACGACCTCGGCGGCCACATCTGCACCAACAGATACGAACGCGTCGCGCGGTTGCTGACCGAACTGGACGTGGAGACCGAGCGCACCAGCCGTTACCGCGTCCTGGACGGCGCGGGAGGCGCCGTCCGCCAGTCGATGGCGTTCCTGCGCGACGGCGGCCTCCAGCGCTACCGGGCCCTGCGCGAGCGGGAGTTCCCCCGCATCGGCGAACCCGGGCTCGCCCACTCCGCGCGGGCGCTCGCCGCTCCGGTCGCCGACTGGCTCGCCGAGCACGGGCTGCAGTCCATGGCCGACTCCTTCGGCACCGGGTACACGGCGGCCGGGTACGGCCATCTCGACGACGACATACCGGCGCTGTACTTCGTCAAGTACGCGGAGATGACCGGCCTGTTGGACCCCGGTCCCGAACTCCTGGGCCACCCCGGTGACTTCACCGTGGCGGGCGGGTTCGCCACCCTGTGGCGCCGGGTCGCCGAGGAGCTGAAGGACGTGCGGTGCGGGGTGCGGGTGACGTCGGTGGAGCGCCGCGAGGACGGCGTACGGGTGCGCACCGACTCGGGCCCCCTCGATGCGGACGACGTGGTGCTCGCCGTCGCGCCGGACCGGATCCTGCCGGTTCTGGACGCCACCGACGAGGAGCGGGACCTGGCCGCGCGGATCCGCAGCAACGCCTACCACACCACCCTCGCCGCCGCGTCCGGCCTCCCGGAGGACGCCTTCTACTTCCTCGCCGCCCACACCGCGAGCCGCGAGAGGGCCGGTCACTGCGTCTCGTACCACCACCGCTACGAGGGCAGCGAGGTGCGGACCTTCTACTCCTACGGCCGCCCCGAGGAGGTCACCGCGCTGCTGCGGGAGGACATCGAGGCGCTCGGCGGACGCCTCACCGAGGTCCATCTCCAGCGCGCGTGGGCGTTCATGCCCCACTTCGGCAGCGCCGACCTCGCGGAGGGCGCCCTGGACCGCCTCGACGCGCTCCAGGGCCACCACCGCACCTACTACGCGGGCGGACTGCCCGCGTTCGAACTCGTCGAGTGCGCCGTGGCCCACGCCCAGGATCTCGTGCGCCGCCACTTCCCGCCCGTGCGGATCGGCGAGCCGTCGACCGGGCCGTAGCCTACGTCCCGCGCAGCTCGTCGAGCTCGCGACGGGTGCTCAACTCCTTGTCGGTCTGCCCCAGTTGGGCGAGCACGTCGGCGAGGCAGTCCAGCGCCTGCGGCAACGCGTCCGCGCCGTGCGGTTTCCGTGCCTCGGCCACCGCTTCCACGGCACAGGCGCGGGCCTCGGCCGGGTCGCCGACGGCGCTGTGGCAGCGGGCGAGGTCGACCAGGAGCCGGACCCGCAGCGGCAGCATGATCGCGGGCACGGACCAGGAGATCGCACCCCGCGCGGCCTCCCTGGCCTCGGGGCCCACGCCGAGCGCATCCTCGTAGCGCCCCAGCGCCCGCAGTCCGGAGACGAGTTCGGCCAGGACCCGGGGCCGCACCAGCCCCACTCGCGCCGACTGCCGGAACGAGAGGGCGGCGAGGAGCGCGGCGCACTCCTCGTACGCGGCCACGGACTCCTGACGGCGACCGGCCGCGGCGAGCACCAGCCCGTACAGCCGCAACGCGCCGGGGAGGGTGCCGAACAACCGCTCGCGGCGTCCGGGGGCGGGCCGGGCGCGGTACAGCTCCACGGACTCCCGGGCCGCCTCCACGGCTTCCTCGATCCGGCCGGCCTCCGCGAGCGCCCCCGCCCGCTGATGGATGACGAACGCGGCCAGCGGCGGTGACAGCCGGGTGTCCGGCAGGGCCAGCGCCGCGTCCGCGGCCGCGCACGCCTCCTCCGCGCGGTGGTTGAGCAGGAGCGCGTAGGCCCGCAGCGCCTGGGCCCGGCTGAGCCCGTGGGTCCGGCCGGGCAGTGAGCCGTACACGGCGACCGCCTCCTCGGCCCAGGCCAGCCTGCGGGCGGCCGACGGCATCCACAGCAGGACCCAGCTGGGCATCACGCAGTGCAGCAGGGCCGCCCCGAGCAGCGGTCCGCCCTTCTCCGGTGACAGCCTGGCCGCCGCGCGCGGCAACGGCAGCAGTATCCGTACGAGTCCCATCCGTACCCCCTCGCCGCCCCGCCGAGGACAGCCGCGCCATGGTCGCACAGGGCATCACGCCGATTCCGCGATTCACCGAGTACGTAACGAGCACGGGGGAACTTCGCGGAACTCCCCCCGTACGGCACGGAGTCAGCCGTACAGCGCGGGCCGCTCCACGAGTTCCACCGGCACCCTGCCGCCCTCGTGCAGCGACCGTACGCCCGCCTCGCACACCGCGGCCGCCGCGTAGCCGTCCCACACGCCGGGGCCGGTGACCTCGCCGCGCCGGGTGGCGTCGACCCAGGCCTGGACCTCGCGGTCGTAGGCGTCGGCGAAGCGTTCGACGAAGTCCTGGGCGATGGTGCCGCCCCAGCGGCCCGCCATGTTGGTGACCATGGCGTGGCCGTCGCCGACGCGGGCGGTGCCGCGTTCGCAGACCACCTCGGCCTGGACCTGGTAGCCGAAGCCGCAGTTGACGAAGATCTCCACGTCGCTCAGGGCGCCGCCGTCGGTCTCGAAGACGACGAACTGCGGGTCCTGGAGGTCGTCCGGGGCGTTCGCCGACGGGGTCGGGCGCAGCACGGTGACCGCGGTGATCTCGTGTCCGAGCAGCCAGCGGGTCACGTCGGTCTCATGGGCCACGGAGTCACTGATCAGCATGTCGCTCGTGAAGAAGGGCGGGCTGGCGGCGTTGCGGTGCCGGTTGTGCAGCATGAGCGGGCGCCCCAACTGGCCCGTCTCCAGCAGGTACTTGAGCTTCATGTACTCGGCGTCGTAGCGCCGCATGAAGCCGACCTGGACGCGCCGCCGGCCCAGCCGCTGCTCGGCCTCCAGGACGCGCAGCGCGGAGGCCGCGTCGGGGGTGAGCGGTTTCTCGCACAGCACCGGCAGGTCGTGCTCGAGTGCCTGGAGCAGGGCCGCCTCGTGGGCGGGCCCGGACGAGGCGATCAGGACGGCGTCGACGTCGGCCGCCGCCATCGCGGAGGCCGGGTCGGTGTGGGCGGTGCAGCCGTCGACGCGGGCGGCGACCTGTTTGGCGCGTTCCGCGTCGATGTCCACGACGGCGCTCACCCGGGCGCCGCTGATGACCTCGTCGATACGGCGGACGTGGTCGGCGCCCATCTTGCCGGTGCCGATGACGGCGACGCCCAGGGTGGCTCGCTCGGTCATGGTCATCCCCTTCAGGCGCCGCAGGACCTCAGGAACGTGCGGGTGCGCACCGCGATCGGCAGCGGCTTGTCCGGCTCACAGGGGTACATGTCCTGCTCGACGATGGCGAACAGCTCCACGCCGAGCTGCTGCGCGGCCACCAGCACCGGCTCCAACTCCGGTACACCGGACGGCGGTTCGCACATCACCCCGCGCTGGACGGCGGGGCCGAACGGCACCTCGTTCTTCACCACGTCCGCGAGGATCTCCGGGTCGACCTGCTTGAGGTGCAGATAGCCGATGCGCTCGCCGTACGTCTCGATGAGCTTGACGCTGTCGCCGCCGCAGTAGGCGTAATGACCGGTGTCCAGGCAGAGGTTGACGAGGTCGGAGTCCGTCGAGTCCAGGAAGCGCTCGACGTGGTCCTCGGTGTCGAGGTGGGTGTCGGCGTGCGGGTGGACGACGATGTCGAGCCCGTACGCCTCCTTCACCTCGTGGCCGAGCCGTTCCATGCCCTTGGTGAGGTGGGCCCACTGCTCGTGGGTGAGCTCCGGCGGCTCCAGGATCTCGGCCGTCTTGTCGTCCCGCCAGAAGGACGGGATGACGACCAGGTGCCGCGCGCCCATGGCCTGGGTGAGCGCGGCGACCTGGCTGACGTGCTCCCAGGTCGACTCCCAGACCGAGGGGCCTCGGTGCAGCCCGGTGAAGACCGTGCCCGCGGAGACCTTGAGGTCACGCCTGGCGACCTCGTCGGTGAGGCGTGCCGGGTCGGTCGGGAGATAGCCGTACGGCCCCAGCTCGATCCAGGAGTAGCCCGCCTCGGCGACCTCGTCCAGGAAGCGTTCCCACGGCACCTGCACCGGATCGTCGGGGAACCACACGCCCCAGGAGTCCGGGGCCGAACCGACGCGGATACGGTCGAGTGAGGCCGCCATCTCAGGCCTTCCCCTCGCCGGTGGTGGTGACGGTGAGGGCGTCCTCCTCGGGGAGCGCCTCGGTGTCGAGGCCGCGGACCTGGGACAACTCGTGTTTGAGGGCGGCGAGTTCGGCACCGCCGGCCATGTGGTTGGTGAGTTCCTCCAGGGTGATCTGCTCGCGGGACGCGGACAGTTCCATGGTGCCCAGGCGCAGCACGCTGAAGTGGTCGCCGACCATGTAGGCGTGGTGCGGGTTGTGGGTGATGAAGATGACCCCCAGACCCCGGTCGCGGGCGGCGGCCACGTACTTCAGCACCACACCGGACTGCTTGACACCCAGCGCGGCGGTGGGCTCGTCCAGGATCAGGACGCGGGCGCCGAAGTACACGGCGCGGGCGATGGCCACGCACTGGCGCTGGCCGCCGGACAGGGTGCCGATGGGCTGTTCGAGATCGTCCAGGACGATGCCCATCTCGCGCAGCTCGTGGTCGGCGGTCTTCTTCATCCTCTCGATGTCCAGACGGCGCAGCGGCCAGGGGCCCTTGGTCATCTCGGAGCCGAGGAAGAAGTTGCGCCACACCGGCATCAGGGGGACCACGGCGAGGTCCTGGTAGACGGTGGCGATGCCCTTGTCCAGCGCCTCGCGGGGGGTGGTGAAGCGGACGGGCTGTCCATCGACGAGGAACTCGCCCTCGGTGTGCTGGTGCAGCCCGGAGATGATTTTGATCAGGGTGGACTTGCCGGCGCCGTTGTCGCCGAGCACGCAGGTGACCTGGCTCGGGCGGACCTCCAGGCTCACGCCGTGCAGGGCGCGGATGTTGCCGTAGGACTTGCCCGCGTTGCGCAGCTCGACGATCACCCCGTCCGCACCGGAGGTGTCGGGGGTGTCGGCGAGGATCGCGCCGTGGGTGCCGGTCTCTTCAGTGGTCATAGCGCAGTTACCTCCGGGTCGCGGTGCGGCTGACCCACAGATTGATCATGACGGCGCCCAGCAGCATCACGCCGAGGAAGGCCTTGAACCAGTCCGGGTTCCAGTTGGCGTAGACGATGCCCTGCTGGACCATGCCGAACATGAACGCCCCGAACACCGGCCCGATCGCGCTGCCGGCGCCGCCGGTCAGCAGGCAGCCGCCGATCACCGCGGCCGAGATGTAGATGAGCTCCTGGCCCACGCCCTCGCCGGACTGCACGGTGTTGAAGGAGAACAGGTTGTGCATGCCGACGAACCAGGCCGCGAAGCCGACCAGCATGAACAGGCTGATCTTCGTGAAGTTGACCGGGACGCCGACCGCGCGGGCCGAGTCCTTGTTGCCGCCCACCGCGAAGATCCAGTTGCCGTACTTGGTGCGCAGCAGCACCCAGGTCGCCAGCGCCGCGAACACCAGCCAGTACACAATCGTGATCTTGATCTGGACGCCGGCCACTTCGAAGGAGTTCGCGAAGACCTTCTTGGCCTGGTCGAAGCCGTCCATGTCCGAGATGTCGTCGGTGGCGACGTTGCCGGTGACCAGCTTGGTCACCGCCAGGTTCACGCCCTGCAGGATCAGGAACGTGCCCAGGGTGATCAGGAAGCTGGGCAGACCGGTCTTGACGACCAGCCATCCGTTGAGGAACCCGATCCCCAGCGCCACCAGGAGCGCCACCACGATGCCCGCCCACACGTTCAGGGTGAGCTGGAAGGCGAACATCGACGCGGTCAGCGCCGAGGTGATCACGGCGACACCCGAGGACAGGTCGAACTCCCCGCCGATCATCAGCAGGGCGACCGGCAGCGCCATGATCCCGATCGTGGACGACTGGTAGAGGATGTTCGCCATCGAACTGCCCTCGCGCACCGGCGGAGCAGCGATCAGGAAGAACACCCACACCGCCACCGCACCCAGGAACACACCCACATCGGGGCGCGCCAACAGGCGCAGCGCAAGTGGTCGTTCGGCGGTCCGGCCGTCCTTGACCTCGCTGGGGCCGGGGGCCGGCGGTGTGGTCACCGCCGGCTCGGCGTGCTGGGTCATACCCATCACCTGGTGCCCTTCGCGGCGAACTTGGCCACGGCGTCGACGTTCGACTTGTCGACGAAGGCGGGGCCGGTCAGCACCGGCTGCTCGCCGCCGCCCATGTAGTTGCCGTTGTTCTTGTAGAGCCACAGCGAGTCGATCGCCAGGTAGCCCTGGAGGTAGGGCTGCTGGTCGACGGCGAACGCGATGGTGCCCTTGCTGATGGCGGTCGTCAGGTCCTTGTTGAGGTCGAAGGTGGCGACCTTCGTCTTGCTGCCGGCGTCCGACGCCGCCTGCGACGCGGTCAGCGCGATGGGCGCGCCGAGGGCGACGACGTAGTCGATGGACTTGTCCTGGCTGAGCTTGGCGGTGATCGTCGACTTCACGGACGGCATGTCGGCGCCGTTGACGTTCAGCGTCTGGAACTTGCCGGAGAAGGTCTTCTTCACTCCGTCGCAGCGCTGGGTCAGGCCGATGTTGCCCTGCTCCTGGATGACACAGACGGCGCTCTTGGCGCCTTCCTCGTTCAGCCGCTTGCCGAGCGCCTCGCCGGCCACGGTCTCGTCCTGGCCGAAGAACTCCATCAGGCCGAGCTTCTGCCACTCGCTGACACCGGAGTTGAGGCCGACCACGGGTATGTTCGCGGCCTTGGCCTTGGCGACGACGTCCTTGAGGGCGTCGGGCTTGGCGAGGGTGATGGCGATGCCGTCGACCTTCTGGTCGATGGCGTTCTGCACCAGGTTGGCCTGGCCGCCCGCGTTCGGGTCGGCGGAGTAGATCAGCTTGACGTTGTCCTTGGCGGCGGCGGCCTGGGCGCCCTTGCGGACGATGTCCCAGAAGGTGTCGCCGGGCGACTGGTGGGTGACCAGCGCGATGGTCATCCGGGGCGTGGTGGCCTTGCCCGCGGAGGCGCCGTCCGCGCTCTCCTCGGACTTCTTGCCGCCGGAGCTGCTGGAACAGCCGGCGAGCGTGAGGGCCGCGGCCGCAGCCAGGGCCACAGCGGGAGCGAATCTCCGCGAACGGGAGAGAGAAGAGCGGTCCATCTTTCCTTGCACCTCACTGTGCGACGGGGAGAACGTCGGGAAAGGGGGTGGGATCTGAGAAAACGCGCCAACTTGCGTTGGGACGGGATCCAACTCCCCTGGTGCTGCCGCTGTCAATACTTTGTTAAGACATCATTTCACGCTCAGGTCCGAATGTAAGTACAAACTATTGACAGCGTCGCCCTTCGAGTCCTACACCTGGGAGGCAACGGGCCCGGTGGCCCCGCGTCCCCAGGTCGGATCGAGGAGCGTCGCGCATGGTCGAGCCAGTGCAGCAGTTCGACGTGATCAGTATGGGCCGTATCGGAGTTGATCTCCACCCGCCGCAGTCGGGGGTGCGGCCGGCGCGGGGGGAGTCCTCCGGGAAGCCCCTCGGGGGCTCGGCCGCGAACGTCGCGGTCACCGCCGCCCGGCTCGGCCGCACCACCGCGCTCATCAGCCGTACGGGTGCCGACCCCGTCGGCACGTATCTCCACCGGACCCTCACGGATTTCGGCGTCGACACCCGCTGGGTGACGCCGGCGGGATCCTCCCCGACCCACCCCAAGACCCCTGACCTGGACATACACACCGACGAGCTCGACTACTTCGCCATCCGGGCCGCCCGGCTCTTCTGGATCACCGGAACCGGTCTGAGCGGGGAACCGAGCCGCTCGGCCACGTTGGCCGCGCTCAAGTGCCGCGACAGGGCGAGCGTCACGGTCTTCGACCTCGACCGGCCCCTTCGGAACGGCACAGCCCGGCCGGACACCGACGCAGCCCGCCCGTACTACGCCGAGGCCCTGCGGCACGCGACCGTCGCGGTCGGCACCCTCGACGAGTGCGAGCTCGTCACCGGGGCCCGCGGACCCCGGGCGTGCGCCGACGCCCTGCTGGCGGCGGGCGTGGAGCTGGCCGTGGTGAACCAGGGCCCGGAGGGCGTCCTCGCCGTGCACCGGGACGGCACCACGGCCGAGGCCGCGCCGGTCCCGGTCGAGGTGGTGGGCGGTCCGGGCGCGGACCACGCGTTCGGCGGCTCGCTGTGCCACGGGCTGCTGTCCGGCTGGGAGCTGGAGCGGACCATCCGGTACGCCACCGCGGCCGGCGCACCTGTCGACGCCCGCCACGCCTCCGCCCCCGCGATACCGGCCCAGGCGGAGATCGACGGTCTCCTGAACGGCATCACACCGTGACCGGCCCGTCCGCGGGCGGCCGCGGGTACGGGCCACGGGCTCGCCGTACGGCCGGCTGAGCCACGACCACCCCGGCCCACGCACGGGTCCGCACCACCGGCGACCAGCCGATCGCCTCTTCCTCCTCCACCCCTCCCCCTCCACCCTCCCCCTCCACACCGCACCGGAGAAGCCCTGATGAGCACCACCACCCGCCTGACCGTCGCCCAAGCCCTGGTGCGGTTCCTGTCCGTGCAGTACACGGAGCGGGACGGCGTACGGCACCGGCTGATCGCCGGGACCTGGGGCATCTTCGGCCACGGCAACGTGGCGGGGATCGGGCAGGCCCTCCTGGAGGCGGGCGAGGACGCGATGCCGTTCCACCAGGGCCGCAACGAGCAGGCCATGGTCCACGCGGCCGTGGGCCACGCCCGCCAGCTCAACCGCCTGTCCGCCCAGGCGGTCACCACCTCCATCGGCCCGGGCGCCACGAACCTGGTCACCGGCGCGGCCCTGGCCACGATCAACCGCCTCCCGGTCCTGCTCCTGCCCGGCGACTACTTCGCCACCCGCGCCGCCGACCCGCTCCTCCAGCAGCTGGAGCACCCCACGGAGGCGGACGTGTCGGTGAACGACACCCTGCGCCCGGTCTCCCGCTTCTTCGACCGGATCCACCGCCCCGAGGCCCTGATCCCCTCCGCCCTCCAGGCCATGCGCGTCCTGTCGGACCCGGCCGAGACCGGCGCGGTCACCCTCGCCCTCCCCCAGGACGTGCAGGCGGAGGCGTACGACTGGCCGGAGGAGTTCTTCGCCGAGCGGGTGTGGCGGGTACGGCGCCCCGCGCCCGACCCGGTGGAGCTGGCGGATGCGGTACAGGCGATCCGGGGGGCCGCGCGCCCGCTGATCGTGGCGGGCGGCGGAGTCCACCACAGCGAGGCCGAGGAAGCCCTCAGGGCGCTGGTGGACACCACCGGCATCCCCGTCACCTCCACCCAGGCGGGCAAGGGCTCCCTGCGCCACGACCACCCCGCGGACCTCGGCGGCATCGGCCACACGGGTACGGCGGTCGCCGACGACCTCGCGCGCACCGCGGACCTGGTCATCGGCGTGGGCACCCGCTACTCCGACTTCACGACCGCCTCCGGCACCCTCTTCCAGAACCCGGACGTGCGCTTCCTCAACCTCAACATCACCGCCTTCGACGCCCACAAGCTGGCCGCGCGGACGGTCGTGTGCGATGCGCGGGCGGGGCTGGAGGCGCTGGCGTCGGCGCTGGCGGGCCATCGCGTGGCCGAGGCCTACGAGACCGAGTACGGCGCGGGCAAGGAGCGCTGGGAGCAGGTGGTCGACCGGGCCTACCGCGCCGCCGACGAGCACGCCGTACCGACCCAGACCCAGCTGCTCGGGGCGCTGGACGCGGTCGTGGGCGACGAGGACGTGGTGATCAACGCGGCGGGCTCGCTCCCCGGCGACCTGCACAAGCTGTGGCGGGCCCGCAGCCCGCGCCAGTACCACTTGGAGTACGGCTACTCCTGCATGGGCTACGAGATCCCGGCGGCGATCGGCGTCCAGCAGGCGACCCCGGACACCCCGGTGTGGGCGCTGGTCGGCGACGGCACCTACCTGATGATGCCGACGGAACTGGTCACCGCGGTCCAGGAGGGCCTGCCGATCAACCTGGTCCTGATCCAGAACCACGGCTACGCCTCGATCGGCGGCCTGTCGGAGTCGGTGGGCGGCGAGCGGTTCGGCACGGCGTACCGCTACCGGGCCGCCGACGGCACTTTCAGCGGGGCCCCGCTCCCGGTCGACCTGGCCGCCAACGCGGCGAGCCTCGGCATGGACGTACTGCGCGCCAAGACCGTACGGGAGCTGCGCGAGGCGCTGGCCACGGCCCGCGCCTCGGACCGTCCGACCTGCGTCTACGTCGAGACGGACACCGCCACCCCGACCGCTCCCCCGGCGCAGGCCTGGTGGGACGTGCCGGTGGCGCAGACGGCGTCGCGCGAGGCCGCCGTGGAGGCGAGGACGGAGTACGACCGCCAGACGGCCGCCCGCCGCACCCACCTCTGACGGCCCCACTCCCCGAGGGAGGTACCTCCATGGCGAAGCCCGGCGGCGCGTCACGTGCCGCGACCACCCCCGCGCTCCACTGCCTGGACTTCGCCCTGGACCGGGCCAGTCCGGTGCCGCTGTACTACCAGCTGGCCCGGCAGCTGGAGGAGGCGATCGAGCACGGGGTGCTCGCGCCGGGAAACCTCCTGGGCAACGAGATCGACCTCTCGATCCGCCTGGGCCTGTCCCGCCCGACCGTCCGCCAGGCCATCCAGACGCTGGTGGAGAAAGGCCTGCTGGTCCGGCGGCGCGGGGTGGGCACACAGGTGGTGCACAGCCAGGTCAAGCGCCCCCTGGAACTCAGCAGCCTCTACGACGACCTGGAGGCGGCAGGGCAGGGTCCGGCCACCCGGGTCGTGCGCAACGAGACCGTACCGGCCCCCGCCGACGTGGCGGCCGCGCTCTCCCTCCCGGAGGGCGGCGAGATCACGGTGCTGGAGCGCCTGCGCCTGACCCACGGCCAGCCGGTGGCCGTCCTCTGCAACTACCTCCCCACCGGCCTCCTCCACCTCGACACCGACCGTCTGGAGTCCACCGGCCTCTACCGCATGCTGCGCACCGCCGGCATCACCCTCCACAGCGCCCGCCAGACCATCGGCGCCCGCTCCGCCACCGCCGAGGAGGCCGCCCGCCTCGACGAGAAGAAGGGCGCGGCGGTCCTGACCATGCAGCGCACGGCCTACGACGACACCGGCCGCCCGGTCGAGTACGGCACCCACATCTACCGGGCGTCGCGGTACGCGTTCGACTTCCGGCTTCTGGTGAGGCCGTGACGGGCCACAGCTTGACGCGGCAGGCAAAAGGACGCAGAGTCGTACATATACGCCGTAAACATATTGCGTAGACGCACGCGTGGAAGCGTTCTGGTCAGATGACACGCACCGAGCCTGTTCCGTCGACCGTCCTCGTCACCGGCGGGGCCGGCTTCCTCGGCAGCCACGCCTGTGTGGAGTTCCTCGACCACGGCTACGAAGTCGTCGTGGTGGACGACTACTCCCGCAGCACCCCCCAGACCCTCACCCGCGTGGAACGCATCGCCGGCCGGTTCGTCGGCGCCGTGTACGAACTGGATATCCGTGACCGACGCGCCCTCTCGGCGGTCTTCGACCGGCACTCCGTGGACGCCGTCGTGCACTTCGCCGCGCACAACGCCGGAGGCGAGTCGGCCCGGACGCCCGCCCCGTACTACGACACCAACGTGGCCGGCACGACCGCGCTGCTGCACGCCATGCAGGAACACGGCGTACGCCGGCTCGTGTACGCCTCCACCTACGGGGTCTACGGCGACGCCGGCCCCCACCCGCTCGACGAGTCGGCCCCGGTCCGGCCGGTCGGCCTGTACGCCACATCCAAGTGGATCTGCGAGCAGATCCTCGCCGACGTCTGCCGGTACTGGAACGGCTTCACGGTCCTGTGCCTGCGCCACGCGACTCCGGCGGGCGCCCACCCCAGCGGGCTGCTCGGTGCGGACTCCCGGGGTCTGCCGGACGGCCTCATACAGGTGCTGGCGCAGGTGGCGGGGGGCCGGCTGGACCGGCTGCGGGTCTTCGGCGACGACCACCCCACCCCGGACGGAACCGCGATCCGCGACTACCTGCACGTCATGGACGCGGCCGAGGCACACCGCATCGCGCTCGACCATCTCGTCGACACGCCGGGCATGAGCGTCTACAACATCGGTTCGGGCCGGGGCAGTTCGGTCCTGGAGGTCGTCGCCGCGTTCTCCGACGCGTCCGGCAGGTCCGTGCCCTGTGAGATCGTCCCCCGTCGGCCCGAGGACGTGGCCGAACTCGTCGCCGGCACGGGAGCCGTGGCCCGCGCCTGGGGCTGGCACCCCACCCGGGATCTCGACACCGTGACCCGGGACGCCTGGCGCTTCCAGCAGCTCAATCCTCGCGGTTACGACGGGTCCCACCGGCGGTCCAAGAGAGGGGACGACTGACTCCGGCGCTCGCCGACGGCTCGGACCTGGACGTGGTCCACGGATTCTCGACGCGGTGAAGGCGGGCGCCGCCGCCCATCCGAACCGGCCGCTCCGGGGCGTCCCGGACGAGAAGCGGGCCGCTCTCGTGCCCTGTGCCGACGCCTCGACCCGCCCCGTTCGGGGGCGCTGATGGCGTCCACGAAGATCCGGGCGCTCATGACGGGGCGCACGCCGTCTCGACCAGGGCGATGTGGCTGAACGCCTTCGGCGCGTTGCCCAGTTGACGGCACCGTCCGGGTCCCACTGCTCGGAGGCACACCGCCGCACGAACCCGCCGTGGTACTGCACCGCATGGCGTCCCAGGAGCCGCCGACACTGCGTGAGTTCGCCACCCGCGCAGGGCAGGGCGGAGGGGACGGGCTGAGCAATCGGCTCAGTGCGCCCGGTCCAGCCGCTCCCGCTGCTCCCCCGTCAGCTCCAGCTCCACCGCCGCCAGGTTCTCCTCCAGCTGGGCCGAGGTCGACACCCCGGCGAGCGGGATGATCGGCAGGTCGGCGGCGAGTTGCCAGGCCAGGACCACCTGGTTGACGGTCGCGCCCGTCTCCCTCGCCACCTCGGTCAGGGCCTGAAGGCGGGGCGGGGTCCCCGGGTGGTCGAAGTCCGCGGGGAGGCGGTCGGGGTGGGTGTACGCGCCCTTGAGGAGGGGTGAGTAGGCGACCAGGGTGAGGGCGGGTTCCGCGCGCAGGTAGCTCAGCAGGTCCGGGCCCGCGTGACCGAGGCTGCCGTCGGGGAAGAGGGGCTCCGGGACGTCGGTGCGGGGCCGCAGGTGGCTGTGCGCGTACTGGAGGACCTCGTAGGCGGGCAGCCCCGCCGCTGCCGCCAGGGCGCGGGCGCGTTCCACCCGCCAGACCGCGTGGTTGCTCACGCCGAGCAGGCCCACCGTGCCCTCGGCGACCAGTTCGGCGAATCCCTCCACCGTCTCCTGGAGCGGGACCCTGTGGTCCTTTATGTGCGCGTAGAGGAGGTCCAGCTTGGACACGCCGAGGCGTTCCCGGCTGCGTTCCGCGGACTCGCGGATCACCTTCGCCGACAGGCCCTCCGCGTTGTCGACGTAGCTCGTGCCGGGGGCCAGGGGGCGGGCGCCGAGCTTCGTGGCGATGACGATCTCGTCGCCGATGCCGCGGCTGCGCCGCCACCGGCCGAGGAGCTCCTCGCTCTGGCCGCCCTGGCCGCCGTCCTCCCAGAAGGCGTAGTTGTCGGACGTGTCGATGAAGGTGCCGCCGGCCTCGACATAGCGGTCGAGGACGGCGAAGGAGGTCTCCTCGTCGGTCCGTGAGCCGAACAGCATCGCGCCGAGCGCGAGGACGCTGACCTCGCGGCGGGTCGCCGGGTCGGTGCCGATGGTGCGGTAACGCATGGTGGTTTCCTCCCGTGTGTGCCCCGAGGACGAGTACACACGGGAGTCTTCATCCTGGAGCGCACGCGAAGTCAAGGACCCGCGCGCTCACTTGGCGAACGGGCCCTCCAGCGCCGCCCATTGGAGCAGCATGATGGTCTTGGCGTCGGCGATCTCCCCGGTCCGGATCATCTCCAGGGCCCTGCGGAACGGCAGTTCGAGGATCTCGATGTCCTCGCCCTCCTCGTCCAGGCCGCCTCCCTCGTGGGTGCGGGTCGACGGCGTGTACTCGGCGGCGTAGAAACTGACGCGCTCGGTCACCGACCCGGGGCTCATGTAGACGTCGAAGACGTGCTGGACCTCGCCGATGGTGTGCCCGGTCTCCTCGACGACCTCACGCCGTACGGCGATCTCGGGGTGCTCGTCATCGTCGTCGAGCAGGCCGCCGGGGGTCTCGATCAGCAGGCCGTCGGGGTGTCCGTTCACATACACCGGGAAGCGGAACTGGCGTGTGAGCAGGACGGTTTCGCGTTCGGTGTCGTACAGCAGCATGGTGGCGCCGTTGCCGCGGTCGTGGGTCTCACGCTGCTGGGTGCTCCAGGTGCCGTCGGCGCGCCGGAGGTCGAAGGTCGTGGCCCGCTCGACGTACCAGTGGCTGGAGAGCAGTTTCACGTCCCGGACCTTGACGCGTGGATTGCGGGTCAGGTCCAGGCCGGTGCGGTCGAGTCCGGTGCGGCCCCGGCGGTCGGGGATGTCGGCGCCCTCGGTCATCGGACACCCGCCGGGCGGGAGGAGAAGCGGGAGAAACGGTCGTAGTGCGAGTTGGTCATGACCGCTTCTACCATTCCGGGCCGGCCGGCGTCGCGTACGGCACTTCGACCACTGCCCCTGGCTCTTCGCCGGCGAGGCGCCCGAGGAACAGCGCGTGGCGCAGCGGGAGGTGCGGCGGGCCGTCGGAGGCGACAGCGGGATCGGCGAGCACTGTCACGCCGCAAGGTCCGCCACGGTCCACGCCGACCGGTACCTCGCTGTCGTGGGCGTCGGAGCCGTCGACGCCGTAGTGCTGAGTGGTGTGGTTGTCCCGGAGGGCGATGCCACCGACGCGCCGCTGTCGGCGGACGGTGTTCTCCGGGCGTTCGATGTGCGACTGGAAGACGTGGGCGAGGGCGCGTGAGTCGTTGCTGAGCGCACCGGCGAGTCGCGGCACGAAGGTGCGGCCGCGATGCTGACCCGGCAGCCGACCACTGCAAGCCGCAAGTCAACATAAAATGGAAGAAACTCTCCCGGGGTGATCGAGGGCAACGTGTCGGCCGACGGTGAGGCATCGAGCTCGTACCCGTTCGGCACCACACCTGTCGGCGAGGCGCCCGAGCGTGACGACGCGCTGCTCAGCGCCGCCGTCAGTGCCGTGGAGGTGACCGGCGCGCATGCCGCGAGTGTGTTCCTGCTCTCCGGCGACCGTCGCTCGCTCGTGCTGGCCGCGGCGTGCGGGACTCCCCCCTCCCTGCTGGGCGGGTGGCGCCGGATCCCGGTTGCCAGCCGCATTCCGCTGGCGGAGGCGTACCGCTCGGGGCGCATGGTCCACCTGACCGACGCGGAGGAGACGATGCGGCGCTTCCCCCAGCTCTCGGTCGCGGTGCCCTACCCGTTCGGCTCCGCCTCGGTGCCCGTGCGAGCGAGCGGGCGGACCTTCGGGGCCATGGCCGTGCTGTGGACGCCCGGGACCGACCGGACGGGGCTGTCGACGGCGCAGCGCCGGCAGCTGCGCTCCGCCGCCGACCGTCTGGGCACCGCACTGGCCGGTCTGAACGCCCGCCGACTTCTCGGCGAGTGGGACGAACGGACGGCTCCGGTGGTGGTCCCGATGCCGTCCGCCCCGCTGATACGGGTGGGCCTGTTCGACTGGAACCTCGGCACCGGGGCCCTCACGGCCGACGACGAGCTGTGCGCGATCTTCGATATCGCGCCCCGCGAGTTCGACGGACGTGTGGCCACCCTGATGGCCAGAATCGAAGGCGCGGACCTGCCCGGCTTCCGGTCCGCCGCCCGTGCCGCGGTCGAGGAGGGACATGTGCTCGCGCACTGCGTGAGCATCCGGGACAGCGACGGAAGGCTTCACACCGTCGAACTGTGGGGCCGGGTGCCCGAGAACCCGCACGACCCGCACACGGCGTCCCACCTGGTCGGCGCCGTGCTCGACTCCGGAAGCGGCATGGCTGCCATGGCGGCGCTCGAGCGACTCGCGGACGGCTTCTTCGCGCTCTCCCCGGACGGACGTGTCACCTACGCCAACCACAGCCTGGAGCGTCTGCTCCGGGTCCGCCAGGACGAACTGCTCGGCCAACGCCCCTGGGACGTGCTGCCCTGGCTGGCCGATCCCGCGTACGAGGACCGCTACCGGGCCGCCATGGTCTCCCAGCAACCGGTCTCCTTCCTGGTCCGCCACCCACCCGACGACTGGCTCGTCTTCTCCCTGCACCCCGGCGGGCAGGGCATGACGGGATGGGCGGCACCCCTGCGGCAGCCGCCACCGGCCGGCACCGGGCCCGGAACGTTCGTCGCGGAAAAGGGCCCGCCCGTCTCCTTGTCACCTGCGCCCACGGCCCCCCGCCTGGGCGCCCTCTACCGCGTACTCCAGCTGGGCAGCGCCCTCACCGGGGCGGTCACCGCGCACGAGGTGTTCGACGCCGTCGCCGACCAGCTTCTGCCCGCTTTCGGCGGCCAGAAGCTGGCGATGGCCGTCGTGGAGGAGCGGCACCTGCACCTGCTCGCGCAGCGCGGCTACTCGAAGCGCTTTCTCGCCCGGTTCGAAGGGGCCCCGCTGCATGCCCGACTGCCCGTGACGGACGCGCTGACCGCCGCGGCCCCGCTGTTCGTCGAGACCCGGGCGGAGCTCCTGGAGACGTATCCCGGGACCCTGGTCGGCCACTCCAACTCCTGGGCGTTCCTGCCGTTGATCGCCTCCGACCGACCGGTCGGCGCCTGCATGCTCGCCTTCGACGACATCCACCGGTTCCCCGACGAGGAGCGTGGCGTGCTCACCGCCCTGGGCGGCCTGATCGCCCAGGCCCTCGAACGCGCCCGGCTCTACGACAGCGAATTCGCCCTCGCCCGCGGCCTGCAGAACGGGCTGCTGCCCCACCGGCTGCCCACGCTGCCGGGCCTCCGCGTCACCGGGCGCTATCTTCCGGGCACCAGGGGGATGGACATCGGAGGCGACTGGTACGACGTCATCCCCGTCGGGGACGAGGTCGCGTTGATCATCGGTGACGTCGAGGGACACAGCGTGGCCGCCGCGGCCGCCATGGGCCAGTTGCGCAGCGCGATGCGGGCCTTCGTGACCGCCGGCCACGGGCCGAGTGACGTCGTCGCCAGTACCAACCGGCTGCATCTGGACCTCGACCCCGCGCTGCTCGCCAGCTGCTGCTACGCCCTCTTCGACCCCCGGTCGGGGGGCGTGCGCATCGTCCGCGCGGGCCACTGCCCGCCCCTGCTGCGCCTGCCCGACGGACACGCCGAGATCCTGAACGTACCGGGCGGCCCGCTGCTCGGCGTACAGGCGACGCCCGACTATCCGGAGACGCAGCTGCACCTCGTGCCCGGATCGGTCCTCGTCCTGTACACCGACGGGCTCGTCGAGAGGCGCGGCTCCGACATCGGTGCCGGCATCGGCAGGCTCCGGGCCTCGCTGGCCCGCAGGGGCGGGGACCGCCTGGAGGATCTGGCCGACGGGCTCCTGAAAGATGCCTGCCAGTCGCCCGACAGGAAGGACGACATCGCGCTTCTGCTCAGCGAGTACGTTCCTTGAGCAGTCCCCGACGCCGCTGTCAGGTACCCCGGTTCTTCCGGTACGCCTCCCGATAACCGGCCGGGTCCCAGGTCGTGGCGTCGACGTCGTCGGTTCGTGAATGTGGACGGGGGCCGCCTCTCCGCCGGCGGAATGGCCGGAGAGGGCGCGGTTGAACTCGTCGACCAACTGGCAGCCGGGGCGTGCCTGGGGCCGGCGCCCCCGGGACGCCTGGCGCTTCCAGCGGCTCGTCCCCACGGCTACGCGGGGTCTCCCCGGGCGGCCGGGGTCGCAGGAGAGCTGACGGCCGGTGCCGGGATGCAGTCTGTGCCTCCTGTGCTTAGGATCGATGCAGAAGGCCCAGGTCGACGCGAGATTGCGCCCGGCCTCCTCCGAGCAGGGGAGGCTCGCCTTGCGATTGCTGCCGGCCCGCCGGCTGATGGTTGTGTATGTCACGTCGACCGCGGGCGCCACGACTCTCTACATGACCATCCCCAGCTTGCGGGCGCCCATGTGGGCCCTCATCAGCCTGGGAGGCGCCCTGGCAGTCGTCACCGGTGTCCTCGCCAATCGGCCGACGCGTCGATGGCCCTGGCTGGTGTTCGCCGCCGGGCTGCTGGCCTTCGCGGCGGGCGACACCTACTACAGCGTGCAGGAGCAGTACTTCCAGGCGTCGGATCCGTTCCCGTCGCCGGCGGACGCGTGCCACCTCGCTGTGTACCCGCTTCTGGCAACGGGATTGTTCGGCCTCGTCCGATACCGCTGGGTGGACCGTGACCTGCCCAGTCGGCTGGACACGTTGATCATCACGGCCGGGCTGGCGCTGCCGGTCTGGGTCTACCTGGTGCAGCCCCTCGCCGCTTCGGAGGGCCTGACCTGGCAGCAGCGCGCGATCCGCATCGCCTACCCGCTGGGTGACGTCCTGGTGCTGGCGATGCTGGTCCGACTGCTCGTGCCCGGTCCCCTTTTCGGCCGCGAACGCTCCCTGCAGCTGCTCACCCTGGGCACTGTCACACTGTTCGGCTTCGACATCGCCCACGGGATCCGCCAGCTCGACGGCTCATGGGAGGCCGGCACGGGGCCGGCCCCCGGCTGGATCGTCTTCTGCACGGCCTGGGGACTGGCCGGGCTGCACCCCTCCATGAGGGACCTGACCGAGCCCGAACGCCGGCCGCAGTCTCCCCTCCCGCCCTGGCACGGGCTCCCGCTGCTCGCCGCGGCCACGCTGGTCGCGCCCGCGGTCCTGCTCTTCGAGGAACGGTCGGGTACCGTCAACGACGCAAGGGCGCCGGCCGCCTTCTCCAGCCTGCTGTTCGTGCTCGTGATCCTCCGTCTCGCGGGCGTGATCGTGGCACACCGCCAGTCCATGGCACGCGAACTGGCACTGCGCACGGCGACCGGCTCACTCGTCGCGGCAGAAAGAGCGCAGGAGATCGAACAGTCCTGCGACACGGCGGTCACGGAACTGTTCGGGCCGAAGGTCCGGCACGCGAGCATGCTGCTGTCGGCCCCACAGTCCCTGTGGCTGTACACCCTCCTGACGCCTTCGCCCGGGGAACGGCGCAGCACCGGCACGGACGGCACCCCGCACGGCGAGCGGACCGCCGCTCCGCTCTCCCGCACCCTCCTCGTCACCGTCCCGGAGCTCGGGCCGGACATCGCCGGCCGGCTCGGCGACCTGCCGAACGCCCTGGTGTGCCCCATGGCCCGGTCCGACCGCCCGGCCGGCGGGGACCTGCCTGGCGTACTGCTGGCCGCGGGACCCGAGCAGCAGCTCACCGAGATGCGCGGCACGCTGGAGATCCTGGCCTCGTACGCGGGGCTGGCGGCGGAACGCGTGGCGCTTCGGCGGGAGATCTTCCGGAAGGAGAGCGAGGCCTACTTCCGCACTCTGGTGCACAACGCCTCGGACGTCATCCTCATCCTCAACGACGACACAACCGTGCGATACGCCAGTCCGTCCGCCGAAGTCGTCTTCGGCAACGCCGCACTGACGGGTACGGCACTGCAGGAACTGGTGGACGCGCCGGATCGCGGCCGGGTGCACCGGACGCTGACAGTCCTGCGCAGCAGCAAGCAGGAGGAGGCCCACGACCACTGGTGGGTGCTCAAGGACGGCAGCCGCATCGAAGTGGAGGTGCGGTGCCGTGACCTGCGGCAGGACAGGACCGTGGGCGGACTCGTGATCACGCTGCGGGACGTGACCGAACAGCGTCGGCTGGAGCACGAACTCACCCAGCGGGCCTTCCACGATCCACTGACCGGTCTGCCCAACCGGACACTCCTGCTGGAGCGGACCGAGCGCGCCCTGCTGCGTGGCCGCCGGGAGTCGACTCTCACCTGTCTGCTCTTCATCGACCTGGACGACTTCAAGATCGTCAACGACACACTGGGCCATTCGGTCGGCGACCAGCTCCTCACCACGGTGGGAGAACGCCTGTCGAGGACGCTGCGCCGCACCGACACCGCGGCGCGTCTGGGCGGTGACGAGTTCGCGGTACTGATGGAGGGGGCGAGACAGCCCGTCGATGCCGAACTTCTGGCCGCACAGGTGATCCAGAGCCTCAACCGGCCCTTCCGGTTGTCCGACGATTCGGTGAGCGTCTCCGCCAGCGTGGGCGTGGCCACGGCGTGGGACAGCGCGGACCCCGAAGAGTTGCTGGCCCTCGCCGATCTGGCCCTGTACGCGGCCAAGAACGCGGGGAAATGCCAGTGGCGCCGCTTCCAGCCGGTTCTGCGTGACCACATGGCGGAGCGCCACGACCTGCGGGCGCGCCTGGACCGGGCGATCGCCGATGAGGAGTTCAACCTCCTCTACCAACCGGTGGTGGACATCACCGTGGGCGAGGTCGTCGGCTTCGAGGCACTGGCCCGCTGGCCGCACACCCGACGCGGGATCGTCCCACCGCTCGAGTTCATCGCACTCGCCGAGGAGACCGGGCAGATCACGCCGTTGGGCGCCTGGGTGCTACGGAACGCCGCTGCCGACATCGCCCGACTGCGGAGTCGGAGCCCACGGCCCCTACCGCCGCCGTACGTCAGCGTGAACGTCTCGGCCCGACAATGGCAGGACGCGGGCTTCCTGAACGAGGTGCGCAGGTCCCTCGACACCGCCGGCCTTGATCCGGGCTCACTGCAGCTGGAGCTGACCGAGTCGGTGCTCATGCGGCGGGACGACCACATCGACGGCCTCCTTCGGGCGCTGAAGGACCTCGGGGTTCGCATCGCGGTCGACGACTTCGGCACGGGATTCTCGTCACTGCGCTATCTGCGGGATTTCCCCATCGATGTACTCAAGATCGACAAGTCGTTCATCGACGACATCCCGGAGGACCCCAAGCAGGTCGCGCTCGTCGAGGGAATCGTCCACCTGGCTGACACGCTCGGCCTGCCGGTGATCGCAGAGGGCATCGAGGAACACGCACAGCGCGAGCTGCTCGCCTCCATCGGCTGCCGGTTCGGGCAGGGATACCTGTTCGCCCCGCCGATGAACCTGGAGGAGAGCGAGGCCATCCTGTGGCGGCCCGACAGCAATCCTGCGGCGGGCGCGGCAGCACCACAGCGCCCCCTGGACTCATGGGAGTTCGGCCGTGAGCGGCGCCGGGCGTGATCCGGTGGAACCGACGGTCGGTTCACGCCACCGAGCGACCGGCCGCCGGTGACCCGGATCAACGCCGACCCGTCGCTTCCCGGCTGCGGGGAATCCGGGACGGTGTTGCGGACAGCGCGAACGCCGTCTCCGCCAGGGCGATGTGGCTGAACGCCTGCGGTGCGTTGCCCATCTGGCGTCCGGTGTCCGGGTCCCACTGCTCCGACAGCAGTCCGACGTCATTGCGGACGGCGAGCACACGCTCGAAGGCCTCGCGGGCCTGTTCGGCGTGTCCCGACGCGGCGAGGGCCTCGGCATACCACAGGGAGCATGCCACGAACGCGCCCTCGTGGCCGTGCATGCCGTCCACACCGTGGGCACCGTCACCGCCCGGCGCATAACGCCACAGGAACCCCCCGTGGTCCAGCCGCTGCATCTCGCGGACGGTGCACAGCACCCTCGGGTCCCCGGCGGGCAGGAAGCCGAGCCGGGGCATCAGCAGGGCCGAGGCGTCCAGGTCGGCGCAACCATAGGACTGCACGAAGGACCGCTGCTTCGCGTCCCAGCCCTGCCGGAGGACCTGCCGGTGCACCTCGTCCCGCATGGCCCGCCACTCGGCCGAGGATCCGTTGCGGCCCAGCAGCTCTCCCATGCGCAAGGCGCGATCGGCGGCCACCCACACCATGACCTTGGAGTGGACGAACTGCCGCCGCGGCCCCCGCACCTGCCACAGGCCCTGGTCGGGTTCCCGCCAGTGCCGCTGCAGGAAGCCCATCATCTCTCCGACCAGGTCCCACACATGGGCGGGCATGGGCATGCCCGCCCGCAGGGACAGGTACAGCGTGTCCAGGACCTCGCCGTACACGTCCAGCTGGAACTGGCCGAAGGCGGAGTTCCCGAACCGTACCGGCTGCGAACCCTCGTAGCCGGGCAGCCAGGGCGCCTCGGTCTCCGGCAGCAGCCGCTGTCCGCCGAGGCCGTACACGGTCTGCAGGCCGACCGGGTCACCCGCTATGGCCCGCACCAGCCAGTCCAACCAGGCCGCCGCTTCGTCCCGGTAGCCGCTGCGCAGCAGGCAGGACAGGGTGCGCGTGGAGTCGCGCAGCCAGCAGTACCGGTAGTCCCAGTTGCGTTCGCCCCCGATGCAGCCGGGCAGCGACGTGGTCGGCGCGGCGACGATGCCGCCGGTGGGCGCGAAGGTGAGCGCCTTCAGCGTGATCAGCGAGCGCACCACGGCGTCCCGCCACGGCCCCTGGTAGCGGCACTGGCCCGCCCAACGCCGCCAGAGGTCGCAGGTCTCCTTGAGCATCGTCTCCGCCGGGACGGACACCGCCGCGGGCGGCCCGGGGCGGTGCGAGGGCGACCACACCAGGGTGAGGGCGAGCCGCTGGCCGGCCAGGACGGTGAAGTCGAGGACCGTGGAGCCCTCTTTGCCGAGGGCGCGCACGGGGCCGTCCGCGCCCAGCCACACGGAGTCGGGCCCGGCGACCGCGACGGTGCAGTCGTCGGTGACCCTCACCCAGGGCACCACGCGACCTTGGTGGAAGCGCAGGCGCAGTTCGCTGCGTACGGACACGGCACCCGACAGACCCTCGATCACACGGACGATGCACGGCACTTGGGCGCGGGGCGGCATGAAGTCGGTGACCCGGACCGCTCCCTCCGTGGTCTCCCACCAGGTGTCCAGAACGAGCGTGTCGGGCAGGTAGCGGGTGCAGCAACCGGAGCGACCCGCCAGAAGCCGTTGTCCTCCGTACCCACCAGCGCGGCCAGACAGGCCGGCGAGTCGAAACGGGGCAGACACAGCCAGTCGATGGATCCGTTCCGGCCGACCATGGCGGCGGTTTCCAGGCCGCTGAGGAGGGCGTAGTCCTCGATGGGTGCGCTCATGATCGGTGTCTCCGTCCCCACATCTGGGTGACAGGTCGCGCGCGGACCGGACCCCTGGCAGCTCGGGCGGTCGGTTCGGGCACCGGCGTCTGCGGGACGCGGGCGTCGGACTGTCCGCGGCGGAAGCCGTCGACGACGCCGGAGATGTCGCCGACGAAGAGGTTGCGGAGGCGGGTTCCGGCTCCGCCGCACACGGTGAGAGCGTTCATGATGACCGTCCCGCCGGGGAGTGCTCCTGGGGACGTACGGATGTGTCCGAGCGGCCCGCGAACCAGGCGACGGTGCGGCGCAGCCCCGCTTCCAGCGGCGTCCTCGGGTGCCAGCCGAGCCCTTCGCGGGCACGCGTGATGACGGGGCGCCGGCAAACCGGGTCGTCGACGGGCAGGGGCAGGAAGCTCAGTCCGCGGTCCGATCCGGTGATCAGCAGCACCAGCGCGGCAAGCTCACGCACGGTCCGCTCGCTGGGGTCGCCGAGGTCGAAAGGACCGGCCACATGGGTGTCGATCATGGCCAGCAGGCCGCCGACCAGGTCGTCGACGTAGCAGAAGCCGCGGGTCTGGCTGCCGTCCCCGAAGAGGGTCAGCGCCTCCCCGTCCAGTGCCTGTCGGATGAAGGTGGAGACTACCCGGCCGTCGTGCGACCGCATGCGCGGACCGTAGGTGTTGAAGATCCGCACGATGCCGGCGTCGGCGCCCTCGCTGCGGCGGTACGCCATGGTGAGGGCCTCGGCGAAGCGCTTGGCCTCGCCGTAGACGCTGCGCGGTCCGACGGGGTTGACGCGCCCCGAGCAGTCCTCGTCCTGCGGGTGCGCCTCGGGGTCGCCGTAGACCTCGCCGGCGGAGGCCAGAACGAAGCGGGCCTGGTGCCGGAGCGCCAGCCTGAGCAGGTTCTCCGTGCCCCGGCTGCCGACGGCCAGCGTCTGCAGCGAGCGGCGGGAGCAGTCGCACCGCGAGGCGGTGCTCGCGAGGTGGACGACGGCGTCCACGCTCCCGGTGACTCTGATCCGCGCCGTGACGTCGCACGGGACGCACTCGAAACCGGGCTCGTGCAGGAGGTGGCCGACGTTCGCCGCGCGGCCCGAGGAGAAATCGTCCAGGCAGCAGACACGGTCGCCCCTGCGCAGTAGGGCTTCGCACAGATGCGATCCCACGAAGCCGCTTCCACCGGAAATCACCACACGCACGGGCTTCTCCTGTCGATCAGCCGGGCCGCGGACGGCCCGGAGCGCACAGCCGCCGGCCCGCCGGGTGCCAGGCCTGGGCGTCAAGGGTGTGGCGGGCGTCGACCATGGCCGGTTTGCGCACCACGGTGGCGAGGGCCGCGGGGTCGAGTTCCTGGTGCTGGGGCTCCTGCGCCACCGCGAGCGCCGGTGAGTCCCGTACGTCGTGGCTGGCGGGCTTGAAAGCGGCCCCAGGGCCGCGACGCTGCGGTCCGCGAGCAGGCGGCCAGGGGTGGCACGTACACCGCGCCCGGCCGCGCCTCGGCGCGCCGAGCGAACGCCCGCAACGATGCGTTCCGGTCGCGTGGTGTCCTGGATCGCGCAGCCCTCGCGCGGACGCTCCGGGTTCCAGGCGACGTCGGCCCTGCAAACCGCCAGGGCCCCGTTGTGGCCGGCACCGCGCAGCCCCGGTGCCAGTCACACCACGCCCGGGACATGGCACAGGTCGGCGGCTCGCGAGCTCGATGACCGTCAAACGCATGTCGCCCTCCTTGGACGGTGTGTGGTCGGAGAATGGTAGGAAAGATGTACATTTACATCGTAAACTTACATAAGCAGCTCTGGAGAGGCAGGTCAACCCATAGCGCGAAGAGGTTCTCGGCCGGGTGAACGCGGTCGTACACGACAGCACGCAAAACGCCAGGCGGCATGATGTCCGCAGGTCTCACTGCGGCAGAGTCACTCGCCCGTCCCGGTGAACTGATCGAGCAGCGCGTCCAGTCCCGCTGCCAGCCCCTCCGGTCCACCGCGCTCGGTGAGGGCTGGGGCGGCCTTCCGCAGGCCGGGCAGTTCCTGGGGCGGCATGCGGTGCAGGCCCAGACGGAACGCCGGATCCGATTCCTCGGGGTTGTCCACCATGGGCCGCAGTTCCACGGACGCATAGCCGAGCAGCCAGGCGGTGAAGGCCTGGAAGGCGGCGACGGTGCGGGCGTCGTCGAGCCCGGCCTCCCCGAGCAGGGCGAGCACCCGCTCGTGGTCCTTCAGGACAGCGAGCGGCCGACGCGCGAGCGGAACGGCCAGCATGCGCGTGGTGAGCAGGGGGACTGCCTGGGGGTGCTCGAGGCACACCTCGTACGTCGCCCGTGCGATGCGGTGGAGTCCGGTGCGCCACGAAGGCGCCTCAGCCGTGGGACCCGGCCCGGCGGCCAGACGCTCCTCCAGCTCCAGGTACAGCGCCTCGACCAGGCCGTCCAGGAGGGCATCCTTGCTCGCCGCGTACCGGTAGAGCGCCATCGCCTCCACACCGAGCTCCGCGCCCAGACGGCGCATGCTGAGCGCCGACAGACCCTCCCGGTCCACCAGCTCCAGGGCGCTGGTCAGCACACGCTCCCGGCTGAGCCGGCCATAGCGTCCCTGGTCGCCGGCCCGGCGGGCCGGTACGGCTCCGGCCTCCTCGTCGGCCCCGCGTCCTGCGGCCTGCTCCTGGGCCATGCCCTGCCTCCAGATGGTCAGCCTGCCTGTTTGTCCGCTGGTGTTGACTCTACGCACTTGGCGGCGCAATGTGTACGTATACGACGTAAGCATACGCCACAAGTGGGCGCACTGCGGCGCGGCGTTCGTATCGCGGCGCCGTCGTTCGTCAGGAATACCAGGAGCGCTCCTCAGGAAATCCAGGAGCGGGGAGCCAGAAATGACAGTTCATCGGCTGCGACCCCGACAGGATCAGGTCACTCACGCCGCTCGGTCCGGCCCGAACGGCACGTCTGCGACCGAGCGGCTCCGGGAACCGGATGTGCCCTTCGCCGTGACGTGGATCAGCCCCGAGGCCCGGCGCGGGGCACAGCGCGTGCTCTCCTCGGGCTGGGTGACCATGGGCCGGGAGACGAAGCTGTTCGAGGAGGAGTTCGCGGCGTACGTCGGCGCCGAGCATGCGGTTGCCGTGAGTTCGTGTACGGCAGCGCTCGAACTGGCGCTGCGCGCCCTACGGCTGCCGGCCGGCGGGACCGTCCTGGTTCCGGCCGTGACGTTCTGCGGCGCGGCCGAGGCCGTCCTGCACGCCGGGCTGCGGCCCGTTCTGGTCGACGTCGATCCGCACACCGCTATGCCGACCCCGGCCACCGTCGCCCGGGCGGCCCGGGCGTGCGGCGGCCCCCAGGCGATGATGGTCCTGCACTACGCAGGGGCCCCGGCACCGGTCGCCGAACTGGCGCAGGCCGCGCGACTGCCCTTGACGCACGTCATCGAGGACGCCGCCCACGCGCTGGGCACGTCGGTGGGCGACCGGCCCGTGGGGAGCCTGTCGCGAGCGACCTGCTTCAGCTTCTACGCCACCAAGAACCTGCCCATCGGCGAGGGCGGCATGGTCACCACCGACGACCCGGAACTCGCGGACCGGATCCGCCGTACGCGCCTGCACGGCATGTCCGCCGACGCCTGGCGACGTCATCTGCCGGGCGGCAGCTGGCGATACACCGTCGAGGAGGCCGGCCTGAAGGCCAACATGACGGATGTCCAGGCGGCCATCGGCCGGGCCCAGCTCCGCCACTTCGACGCCGGGCAGGAGCGGCGGCAGACCCTGGCCGAGCGGTACGACGCGGCGCTGGAGACCGTCCCCGGACTCGCGCCGCTCGACGCCGTCACTCCAGGGCGGCACGCTCATCACCTCTACGTCGTGCGCGTGCTGGAGGAGTACGGAACCGGCCGCGACGAACTGATCGACCGGCTGGCGGAGCACGGCATCGCCACCTCCGTGCACTTCATCCCCCTGCACCACATGCCGTACTTCCGGCACACGGCGATCATCCCGCCAGGCGGTCTCCCGGGCACGGACGCGCTCTTTCCGCAGCTGATGTCGCTGCCCCTGTACCCGAAGCTCACCGAGCGGCAGGTCGACCGGGTCTGCGCCGGGCTGGCCCGACGGGCGAGGAGACGCCGGCCCGCAGGCCTCCGCACCCTGGTGATCGGCGCCGGGGAGGCCGGACGAGGACTCGCCCGGGACCTGGCGCACACCCCGGAGTTCGGACTGGACCCGGTCGGTTTCCTGGACGACGACCCGGCCAAACGCCGTACCGCCGCCGTCGGGGACCTGCCCGTCCTCGGGCATCTCGACGACACCCGCACGGCCGTACTCGAGCACCACATCCAGGCGGTCGTGGTCGCCATCCCCGCTCTGGCCCCGGACCGCTTCCGCCGGGTCGCGCGGGCTGCCGAGACCGCCGGGGCGAGCGTGCGGTACCTGCCCTCGTTCATCGCGGCGCTCCAGCGCGACGTGATGGGCAGCGACATGCGGTCCCTGGACGTGGGCGAGCTGATCGGCCGCGCCGAGATACACGTGGTCGGCCCGCAGGCACGGTCGGTGATCGCCGGGCGGCGGGTCCTCGTGACCGGTGCCGGCGGTTCGATCGGCAGCGAACTGTGCCACCAGCTACGCGCCTTCGGCCCGAGCCGGCTCTTCCTGCTCGACCACGACGAGTCGAACCTGCACCGGCTGCAACTGGAACTCTACGGCGACGCCCTGCACGCCGACGACGTGGTGATCTCGGACATCCGGGACCGCCCCCGCATCGACCAGCTCTTCCGCGAGCTGCGCCCCGAGGTGGTCTTCCACGCCGCCGCCCACAAACACCTGCCGCTGCTCGAGCTGTACCCATGCGAAGGCGTGAAGACGAACGTCCGCGGCACAGAGAACCTGGTCCGCGCCGCCGCGGCCGTCGGAACCGGGCGCTTCGTGCTGATCTCCACGGAGAAGGCGGCAGACCCGGTGTCGGTGCTCGGTGCGACCAAGCGGCTGGCCGAACTCGTCGTACGGAACGCTCAGCAGGACGCTCCGCCGGGCACCGTGTTCGCGGCCGTCCGCTTCGGCAACGTGCTGGGCAGCCGCGGCTCGCTGCTGTCGGTCGTGGCGCAGCAGCTGGGTGCGGGGTCACCGGTGACCGTCACCCACCCGGACGCGACCCGGTTCTTCATGACCGTGGAGGAGGCCGTCGGGCTGGTCCTCGAGTCGGCCCGCACGGCTCGCGGCGGCGAGGTGTTCGTCCTGGACATGAGCGGCCCCGTGCGGATCGTGGACCTGGTCCGCAAGTTCGCCCGCTCCGTGCACGTCCCGGACGTCGACATCCGCTACACCGGGCTGCGGCCGGGCGAGAAGCTCAACGAGACGCTGTTCGCGGCCCAGGAACAGCACATCCGCACCTCCCATCCGCACATCCTTGCCGCGGTTCCCACCGCCCGGAGCGCGCCGCTGGCGCAGCATCTCCCCGCCCTCCACACCGCGGCGGAGCGCAACGACGACGCCGATGTGCGCCGCATCCTCACCAGGCTCCTCCCGGGATTTCCCGCGGCTGAGCCGACCCGCCGACTGCACGACGCGCTCGCAGATCCGTACCCGGACGACTTCTGATGTCCGCACACCGCCCGTGGCCGCAGTGGGCGCCGAGGCAGCCGGTCGCGAAACGGCGCCACCGGCTCCTGCGCACGCTCCTGGTGCTCGGCCTCGCCGCCGTACTCGCCCTGGTCGGTCTCGGCGCCGGCGCCGTGTGGTGGGGCACCAACCACTACGGCGACCAGGTCACCCGCATCCCCGACGCCTTCCCGACCGGCCCGCGCCCGCCCAAGCCCGCCAAGCACGACGGCGGAACGACCTTCCTGCTGGCCGGAGTCGACAGCCGCTCCAAGCAGCCGACCACCGGCAACGATGCCACGACGCGCCTGTGGAGGTACGGCGCCCAGCGCAGCGACACCATGATGCTGGTGCACCTGAGCGCCGACAAACGCACCGTCCACGTGATGTCCATCCCGAGGGACAGCTGGGTACCCCTCCCGGGGCACGGCTCGGCGAAGGTCAACGCCGCGTTCTCCTGGGGCGGGCCGCCCCTCATGATCCAGACGGTGGAGCAGCTCACCCGGACCCGCGTCGACCACTTCGGTGTCATCGACTGGCACGGCTTCAAGGCCCTCACCGACGCGGTCGGCGGCGTACCCATGACGGTCCCGAGGGACTCCTACGACCCGGTGCTGCAACAGCACTTCACGGCCGGCACCCACGTCATGCACGGCGAGGAGGCGCTGGCGTACGTCCGGCAGCGCCACGGCGTGCCCGGCGGCGAGCTGGACAGGATCAAGCACCAGCAGCAGTTCCTGCGCAGCCTGGTCGGCGAGATGCGCGGCGAGGTCGGCCTCACCGACCCCCTGGGGACCGCCCGGATGCTCGACGCGATCACACGCACGGTGAGCGTGGACAACCGGATGTCAAACGGCGATCTGCGCGACCTGGTGGTCGGACTGCGCCACCTGGACGCGTCCGACGCCCACTTCACCACCGCGCCCGTCGTCCGGTCGGAGATGATCCGCGGACAGTACGCCCTGATCCTGGACCAGGCGAAGCTGCGGACGCAGTGGCACGCGGTCGAGACGGGATCCTCCTGACGTGACACACGAGTCCGGCGAGTCCGACAACACTCCTGGCGGGTCGGCGCCGCCTTCACGAGGCTCCATATCACCATGTACGTCACCCCAGAGCCACGCTCCCGACCGACCTGCACGCCACCGGCGTGGCGGCGACGCGTGGACATTCCGCGCGGCCTGACACAGTCGGCCGGCTAGAGACGAGGCAGGATGAGGCACACCGCTCGCGCCACCAGCCGCAGGTCCGTGGCGAGCCGTCGGTCGCGCAGGTACGTGAGGTCCAGGGCGAGCTTGGGGTGCAACTGCAGCGCCACATAACACTCCTCCGCATGGGCGGCGTCGTCCAACTCGCCGCACCGCTGCGCCGCGTAGAGCGCGCCGGGGCCGATGACGCCGGGCCGGACGTCCAGCAGCCGCAGCTCCTCCGCGGTGTAGTACGGCAGGAACCGTTCGGCCTCCGGGCGCGGGCCGATCAGTGTCATGTCGCCGCGCAACAGGTTGATCAGCTGCGGGAGTTCGTCCAGCCGGGTGGGGCGCAGCCACCGCCCGACGCGCGTGACGCGGAGGTCCACGGCGCCGCTCACCGCGGGCCCCTCCCGGTCGGCACCGACGACCATGGAACGGAACTTGAGGATGGTGAAAGGCCGCAGCCCGCGCCCCACGCGCCACTGCCGGTACACGGCCGTGCCGCGGCTGGTGCACCGCACCAGAAGGGCGATCAGCACCATCGGCACCAGCAGCACCAGCAGCAGCACCAGGGCGACGGCGATGTCCAAGGCGCGGCGCAGCCGGGTGTCCGCGCGCAGCTCCGGCACCGTCGTGTGCGGCAAGGTCCGCGCGGTCACCATGGTCAGCACACCTCTCGCAGCACCTGGAACGGCTCCGCGGCGTGGCGCCCGACCCGGCTGCCCCAGTAGGCGGCGCGCTCCCGCAGGGCGCGCAGCGAGCGTGGGTGCGGATAGTCGCGCACCTCGGTCTCGTAGCAGCTCATCGCTTCGAGCTTGTCGTCGAGCGTGCTGGTGATGTCGATGTGGAGCGAGGGGGTGAACGGGTGGTCGGCCGACCATGCCCACTCCGTGGACGAAGGGGTCTCGAACACGGCGAACCGGCGCAGCCCGGGCAGCACATAGGGGCGGCAGGCCGTCCAGGCGGCGCGGGCCACGACCCCGTGATCGGAGTTCACGTCGCCGGGGAAGTGCGTGTAGACGAGGTCCGGGCGCAGCGCGTCGACCACCGTCTCCACCTGCTGCACCACCTCGATCAGAGGCAGCACGTCCAGCCGCTGGTCGGGCAGTGACCACAGCTCCAGGGAGGCCAGTTTCAGCACTCGCGCCGCCCGCTCAGCCGACTTGGCGAGTTGCTCGCTCAGCCCCTCCCGATACCGGCTGGACGCCCCTTCGGTGAGGACGACGGCGTGGACGTCGTCGCCGTCCCTGGCATGCCGGGCCAGGGTGCCGCCCGCGCCGAGCAGCTCGTCGTCGGGGTGCGCGGCCAGGACGAGTACGGTGCTCATCGCGCCCCCGCCTCGGGCCGCGGGCCCTGGCCCAGCACCCAGCGGGCCACTTCGGGCGGCACCGCCTCGAACCGTGCGCCGGGCCGGACTCCGGCCTGCCGGGACCACAACGCCGCGGGCTGCGGCAGTTCGTCCGGGCCGCTCATGTCGGTGACCAGGACGCTGCCGTCCCGGGTGGCGACCCGTACCCCGTCGGGTTCCACGGAGAGCACCGAGCCCTGCGGCCCACCGGGCTCGTCCCCGCTGGGCAGACGGGTATGCCAGACCATCACCCGCTCGCCGTGCAGCACACCGAACGCGCCCGGGTACGGCGTGGTCAGCGCCCGCACCCAGTCGTGCACCGCGCGCGCCGGGCGGTCCCAGTCGATGACGCCCATGGCGGGCGTGCGGCGGGGCAGCACATCACCCTCGGCGGGATCCTGCGGGCAGCGTGGCGCGGTGCCCGTGAGCAGGGCGGGAAGGTGCGCGATCAGCATCCCGGCACCGGCCCGCGCCACCCGGTCGTACACCGTGCCGCAGGTGTCCTCGGGCCCGATGGGTACAGTGCGCTGATCGACGATGTCACCGGTGTCCACCCCCGGGTCGAGCATCATCATCGTGTTGCCGGTGACGGTCTCGCCGCGCAGGATCGCCCAGTTCACCGGAGCGCGCCCGCGATGGCGCGGCAGCAGGGAGGCGTGGTAGCCGACGCAGCCGTGCCGTGGTACGGACAGAAGGTCGGGGCCGAGCAGCCGAGTCCAGCCGACGACGACCATCAGATCCGGATCCAGTGCGCTGACCCGCGCCACCACGTCAGGTGTGTTGAGGTCGGTCTCGCGAATCAGCGGGACTCCGGCGGCCCGGGCGGCACCGGGGAGGTCGGCGGCGCCCGACAGCCGGCGCCGGTTCTCGTCAGGCAGCGTGATCACGGCCACGACGCGGATCAGCGGCGACTGAAGCAGGGCTGTGAGCGCCGCCTGGGCCTCGTGCACGGCGCCGATGAAGACGACGCGGCCGGGCCGGTGTACGGCGGAGGAGCGAGCGGATGCGATGCGCATGGCGATTCCTTCGGGATGGGGTGCCGCGTGCGGCCACGACACGGGTCAGGGTCACCAGCACCGCGGTGGTGATCAGGTAGGCGATGCTGGACGCCACGGCAGCTCCGACCACCCCGTACCGGGGGATCAGCAGCGCGTCCAGTACGACGGTCACGACGACTCCGGCCCCCATGCCCCAGGAGCTCATCCCGGGCCTGCCGACGCCGAACAGATAGGCGGTGGACACGGCTGCCGCGCCCTCGACGGCCAGCCCGACCAGCAGGACGCAGGCGGGGACGACGGCGCCTTGGAAGGCCCGGCCGTACAGCAGTGGCAGCGCGATCACCGACGCGCCCACCAGTGGCGGCACCAGCGCGGCGGTCAGCGCCGTGGCCCTCGGCAGGATGCGGCGCATCTCCTCGCGGGCGAGCCGCGGACCGTCGCGGGAGAACCTCGGGTAGAGCACGTAGTGCATGGCGACGGCCGGCAGCCGCATCAGCTCGGCGAACTTGGACGCGACGGCGTACACGCCGAGCATGGCGGGGCCGGACAGCGCGCCCACGATGAGGAAGTCCAGCCGGAGATTGACCAGCATCAGCACGTTGCCCAGCTGGCCGCGGGCGCCGTAGCGCAGCACCTCGGCGGCGAGCGGCGCCGACGGCCGGCCCCAGCCGCGTGCGAATCCGGTACGCGCCAGCCGGCCCAGCGAGGTGGCGGTGGCGGCCGTGCCGCCACCGACGAGCCCGGCGACGACCGCGCCGGAGCCGTGCAGCCCGGCGAGCAGGGCCAGACCGTAGGCGGGCAGGAAGAGGAACTCCTCCGCGACGATGACCAGGTTGGCACCTCGTATGTCGGCCTGCCCCTGGCAGCAGGCCTTGCCCCACACGGTGAGCAGCTGGGTGACCACCGTGAGCGCCACCAGGGTCAGTTGCCAGCGCGGCACGGTGGTGAAGAACCGGTCGAGCAGCGGCACCGCGGCCAGCCACAGCAGCGCACCGGCCGCCGATCCGGCGACGGCGAGCAGCGCCAGCGTGGGCCGCAGCCGGGGGTCGTCGCGCTGTTCGCCGGCCAGGAAGTAGGCGCTCGCCAGCGGCAGTCCGCAGCTGACCACGACTCCGGTCAGCCAGGGCATCACCCTGAGCAGCGCGTACTCGCCGAGGACCTCGGCTCCGGACAGCCGGGCGACCAGCAGACTGGCGACGAAGACCACGCACACCGCGGCGCCTTGAGCCGCCAGGTTGCCGGCCATGCTGCGGCGCCCCAGGCCGGGCGCCTGCCGCCCGCTCCCGTGGTCCTGGCCCGCGGTCCTGGTCATGGCCCGCCTCCGTGTGCCTGTGGGAGGCCCGGGTGGTCGGGCTCGGGATCCGACGCCAGTACGGCCACCATCGCGAGCACCATCCACAGGAACCGGAAGTGCAGCACCTCGTAGTACGCACCGGCCACGACCAGGCCGAGAAGCGCCGCGACGAGCCCGGCCGGGCGGGGGACCTGGGCGGCGAAGCCGGTGCCGGGCGGCGCACGCAGCACTCGGGAGGACCGCCAGGCCGCGGACGACAGCAGCGTCAGCAAGGCCACCACGCCGAGCGGGCCGCGTTCGACGAGGGCCGCGACGTAGTCGTCGTGGGCTTCCTTGGCGTAGGCGAACTGGCCGTCCGTCAGGAGTTGCTTCGTCGAACCGGGGCCAGTGCCGGTCAGCCAGTGTTGCCCGTACAGCTGGACGCTCTCCTGCACCAGCGTGCCGCGCTGCTCGGAGCTCGCCCCGCTGCGGCCCACCGTGTTGACCAGCTCCGCCTGCTGGGACAGCCGGGCCCATTCCTGCACATGGGCGAGGGGAGCCGCGGTGAGGGCACCGCCGACCACGAGGGAGACGGCCAGCACCACGACGGCCGCGGCGACCGCGCCGCCCTTGCGCCAGGCCTTGTACGCGACGAGGAAGACCAGGCCGACGGCCAGCATGAGGACGCCGCCGTTCGACTGGCTGAGCAGCAGCGCCCAGACCAGCATCGCGTATCCGTACCAGCGCAGCACGCGGCCGCGCGGGCGCTGGGCGGCGTACACCATGAAGAGCGACACCACCCAGTAGGTGGCGGCGTAGTTGGGGTCTCCCAGGGTGAACAGCTTCCGGTCGCCCTCGGTCGGGGAGATCCCCTCGATGGCGGTGATGTGGGCGAGACTGGCGCCCACCAGGACGGACGCCCAGACCACGGCCGCGTAGGCGAACGCCGAGGTGAGCAGGCGCAGGAGACCCGGCCGGCGCGCGAGGTTGTACAGCGCGATGCACCACGCCAGCAGGAGCGTGTCCCGGCACAGGTTGATCAGCGTGGTGCCCGGCAGCGGCCCGGCCAGGCCCGCGAGGCCGCCGCTCAGCAGCATCAGGGCGCCGGCCACCGCGTACGGGGCGCCGAGCCGCCGGCCGCAGGTCGCCGCCCACAGCAGGCTCAGCAGGACCGTGGTCACGGTGAACAGGTCCACCGGCGAGCTGTTGCCGGGGCCCGCGGGGCGCAGGATCGGCTGGAAGACCAGCGCGGCACAGGCGACGAACGCTGTCGTGCGCGTGAGTGCCTCGTGCCGGGCGGTGGCCTTGGTACGCACGGGTGTGAGCCCGGCCGCGGTCACGGTGACCATGACGCCTCCTCCGTCGAGGAGAGGCGGACGAACGCCTGGGTCTGCGCGCGGGTGAACTCGGGATCCGTGGCCTCCGCGGCCACCGCGGCCAGCTCCGCCAGCACGGCGTCCCGCCCGCACGCGGGGGGCAGACCGAACCGTCGCAGCGCTGCCGCGAGGAAGCCGCGGACCAGGCGCGGATACCAGCCCGTACCGTCCAGCGCGTAGGCCAGGGCCGCGCCCGGCTGTCCGGAGACAAGCCCAGGATGGCCGGGGACCCGATGCCCGGGCCGGGTGCGCCGGTCAAGGTACTCGCTGTAGGCCACGACGAATCGCGCGGGATCCGAGAGGGGGCTGCCGGCGGTCCGGGCGTGCTCCCAGTCGACGACGCCGGAGACCCGGCCGTCGCGCACCAGGATGTTCCCGGGCCAGAAGTCCCCGTGTACGGCGGTCAGAGGAGCGCAGTACCGCCGCAGACGGCGGCGCAGCGCGCGCAGTTCCTCCCTGGCGCGCTCGTCGTCCAGGCGCGGGCCCAGTACCTCGGCCACGCCCGGGGCGAAGTCGAGCGGGGCGCTCTCACCGGCGGTGACCGACTGCAGGGCGGCCAGCCAGGCCGCGGCGGCGGCGAAGTCCGCGCGCACCGGCGCCGGTCGTGCGTGGTGCCCCGGCCGGTGGTACGCGACCAGCATCGGCACTCCCGGCAGGGCGGTGGTGGCCAGCGCCGGCAGACCATCGTGCCGCAGCAGGCCGACCACGGCGGGCACGGCCGATCGGGTCTCGTCCAGCGGCAGCGTCGCCATGGCCTGCAGTTGCGCGGCCTCGCGGACGATCCCGGGCACGCCGCCTGGCCCGGTCGGGACCTTCACGGCCAGTGCGGGCACCGCCGAACCGGGCGGGAACAGCAACAGGATGAGGCGGGCGTTCGGATCGTGGCTGTGGTCCAGCAGCACGAGGGGGCCGGCCGCGAGCAGGCGCCCGATGTCGTTGTCGGCGGTACCGGCCGGTCCATGGTCGCCGCCCGGCCCGGGAACCGTCAGCCGCGGCACACAGCGTCGTACCGCGGGAACGGCCAGCGCCGCCCGGGCGGCCGGATAGAGCCACGCCGGGAGCGACGGCGGCACCGCCAGCAAAGACTCGCGCACGTAGGACAGCACCGGCGCCCGGTCCTCGGCGACCACGACGGGATGCCGGCGCGAGGGCAGGGCCACGTACCGCCGCCCGGGGGGCAGCAGTTCGCGCCACATCCGGTCCCGGGGCGGGGCCGCGGCGGTCATGACAGCACCGCGAAGGGCCGTAGTCGGGCGACCGGCCGGACCAGGCCGTTACCGGACAGGATGGCGACCGCCGCGTCGACCCCGGCGTCGTCCAGTTGCGGCACGTGGCGCGGGGTCGCCCGGTCGTAGGTGAAGCGCAGGGTGTGTCGGTGGCGGGGGTCCGGTCCGCTGCGGCCGCTGCGCTCGAACTCGCTGATGATGCTGCCGGTTCCGTGGCAGGCGGTGTAGAGGCTGCGGCCGGCCTGCGGGGCCGGGACGCACAGGAACGACGAGGTGCGGTTCGTACCGGGCACCAGCAGTGGCTGGCCGGTGCGCGCGAAGGCGGGGTGACCTGCCATCAGCTCGGGCGTCCAGGCGCGGGCCGCGTTGTGGCGGTGCACGAATGCAGGCTCTCCGTCGACGAGTTCCTCGTAGACGGAGTTGTGCGGGGAGTCCACCACGAGCCGCAGGCCGGCCCCGAAGGCGACGCGTGCGAAGGACCGAAGCGACGCGTAGGTGGCGAGGCGGTAGGCGAAGCCGTAGTTCATGGCGAGCCGCTGGGCGAGCAGCACCCGTCGGCCCTCGTCGCCCTCGATCGGCAGCGAGGGGCAGCCGTGCTGGAAGTACGCCGCGTACCGCTGCCGGGCCTCGGCCACGCCGCCCGGTCGCAGCAGGTGCGACAGCGGCTTCTGCAGGGCCATCTCCGTGCGCAGCAGCCGGGAGGCGGCCTGCCGGCGTGCGTACAGCTCGCCGATCTGGCCGGTCAGCACGCCGCCGCCGTTGTGGAACTGCACGGTCACCTGCCCCTGGTGCACACCGAGCCGCTCGGCGATCTCCGGTTCCAGGACCTCCTCGACCTCCTGGAGTTCCAGGAAGTGCGTGCTCGGGCCGATGCCGCCGAACCGCAGCCGGGCCAGCTGCACACAGAGCCAGGGCAGTTCGCGGCGGGCGCGGCGGGCGCCGCCGTACTCCTCGACCGGGAGCCGCCCGAACTCCTCGATCCGCTCGATGTCCGCCGCGTCGACGCCGAACCGCTCGGCTGCGAAGGGCGCGCCTTCGACGGCGGCCCGCAGCACCTCGGAGCGGGACAGCTCGAACTTCCAGCGCGGCGGGTCGGGGTACCGCTGTCTGACCCGTCGGTAGAACTCCTCGACGGCGGCCGCGGAGGGGCGGGACACGTCCAGGACGGCGAGTGCCATGCCGCAGTTCAGCGCGGCGTCGGTGAGTACCGGCCGGATGGCTCCCCGGGTGGCCACCGCGATGCTTGAGGGCATCTCCGACTTGCCCTTGTGGCAGAAGTCCGGCAGTACTACCGGCGGCGCGGCCAGGTCCGCGGTCTCGGTGCCCCGGCGGAGCCGGGCGAGCAGCCTCGGATCGGCCGGCGCCTCGGCACTGTCGAACACGGTGAGGTCGGCTCGTGAGCCGCTGACCGGCCCGCTGATGATGTCGACACGCACGGGTACTCCTCGGGTTCAGGGCAGTTCGTCCGGTGGGGTGTAAGCGGCGGCGAGCTCTTCGCCCAGCGCCTTGCCGCTGAACGCGTCGCCGATGTGCGCACGGGCGTCGGCGGCCAGTCGGGCCGCCTCCCGCGGGTGGTCCAGCAGGTGACCGATCGCCAGGGCTAGCAAGTCGGGCCGCTGCGGGGGCACGAGCAGCCCGGTACGGCCCGGCACCACCACGTCCGGCACCGAGTTGACTGCCGTGGCCACGACGGGAACCCCGCTCACCATCGCCTCGACGACGGCGACCGGAAGCCCCTCGTACCGGCTCGGCAGCGCGAACACGTCGAACGCCGGCAGCAGGTCCGGGACATCGGAGCGCTCCCCGGCGAGCACCACCGGCGCTCGCTCGCGGACAGCCAAGTCCCTCACCCGATCGGCCAGTTCGCCACCGCCGACCCATAGTCCGGTGAGGCCTGGGCGGTTCAGTGCGGCCAGCGCGCGGACAAAGGTCTCGGGGTCCTTCTGGTAGGCGAGGCGCCCGACGGCACCCACCACCGGCCCCGGGCAGGTGAGGCCGAGCGCCTGGCGGGCGCGCGCACAGGTGGCCGACGTCCTGGCCGGCGCGTCGAGGTCCACCGGAACACCGATGGTGCGCACCCGCTCCGGAGACACCAGGCCGCGGCGTACCACCTCGACCGACACGGCCGAGCCCACGCACAGCGCCACATCGGTGAAGCGCCCGACCCGCCGCTCGATCCTGACGTACGCGCCGCGCCGCGTGGCGGACTGGAACTCGTGGTACGGCAGCCCGTGGAACGTGTGGACGATGCGCGGCACCGCGGACCGGTGCGCCGCAAGCCGCCCCAGCGTTCCCGCCTTCGCGCTGTGGGTGTGTACGACGTCGAAACCGCGCCGCACGAAGAGGCGGGTCAGCCGGTGCAGTGCGCGCAGGTCGTCGGCGGGGGCGATCGGCGAGCGCAGCGCGGGTTCGACGACCACTTCGATGCCGGACTCGGCGGCGAGGCCGAGCAGCCGGTCGCCGCTGCCGGTGATGATCGTCGTGCGGTAGGCGGCCGGGTCCAGGGCCTGCGCGCCGCGCAGGGCGACGATGCCGGCTCCGGCCTCGAAACGGGTGACCACGGTGGCCACGCGCAGTCTGGTCATGGCAGTGCCTCCGTCCTCGCGGGAGCCTCGGCCGCGAGGCCGTACAGCGCGGCGAGACCTTCCTCCGGTTGGTCTCCGAGCACGATCTCGTGTGCGGGGAGCCGCCGGGCTATGTCCTGGGCCACGACTTCGACGGGCGGGTGGGCAGGCCCCCGGCCGGTGCCCAGCGCGAGGGCGGCCGCGAAAGGCCAGTAACGGCGCAGTTCCCCGGCCATGTACGTGCCGGCGACCAGTACTCGCGCCGCCTGGGAAGGGGCAAGGGGACGCACCGTCGGACGCCCCGAGGGTGTTCTGCGCAGCACCACGAGTCGGTCCGGGCGCAGGCTGTCCACCCGCCCGGGCAGGGGGCGCTCGGTGCGCCCGTAGGCCATGCGCCGACCGCCACCGCCGTCGACGCGCATCGGCTCGACGAGACCGTGGGCGTCCCCGCCGTCGGTGACGCACAGGTTGTCGGAGCAGGCGTGTTCCCCGGACGCCACGGCGCCCAGCAGCAGTGTCGACCGGCCCGTCCCGCCCGGCCCGGCCAGCAGCGGCACGGACGGGCCGACGGTCAGCGCGCAGGCGTGCACCGGCACCCGCCCCCGGCACCCGGCCCACCACAGCGCGGGGTACTGCAACAGCACCGCGCGGGCGAGCAGATGGAAACGCGAGCGCAGCAGACGTGCAGCGACGTGCTCCCGTACTGGCGGCCGCCACCGGGCCTCCACCCTCAGTTGCCCCGTGGCAGCGGTCAGACGCAGGTCGAACCCGCTGCCGCAGGCATTGCACAGCACCACCGAGCCGTCCCGGGCGTGGGCGCCACGGGTGAGCGGCGCCCAGCCGCTGACGTCGAAGGCGGTGTGCTGAGACTGCACCTCGACGTGCACGTCGGCGGGGCGTCCGTCGGCAGGCCGCCAGGTTCGGGCTCCTCCCTCGGCCAGCAGCCGGGAGAGAGCGGCCCAGCGGCAGTCGATCAGGAGCCGTTCCCCTGCCTGGATCAGCATGGCGCGCATCAGTCCTGCCCCGATCCGGCCGCCTTGGCGAAGCGGCTGTGGCGCCGCGGCCGGCTCCGGGCGGGATCGCCCAGGACACCGATGACCGGCCAGCCGGTCGCGGCCGCCAGGTTCCGCACCCGGCGCAGTTCGGTGTACGGCGGAAGATCGGGCTCCACCGCGACCAGGACGTGCCGGGCGCCGTCGGCGGCGTCGTCCACCTGGTGCAGTGCACGCACCCGGAGGGCGTGGACCTCGGACCGAGCCGCGCCGGCGACACGTGCGACGCGGCTCTCCGCCACGGCCGTGCCCTCGCGGGCCTCCGAGCGCTCCTGGACCGCTGTGGCCCCGCGGCCGCCCCGGTCGTTGCGGACCGTCGTGGCCCCGCTTGCCTGGGAGAGCTTCCCGATGCCTCCCGGTCGCTCGTGCCCGTCGTTCCCCTTCGACGCCGGTCCCGCGGTGTGCGGACCACCCGCGCGGCCGGAGCGGAGCCCCGTTCCCGGGGAGCCGACCGCCACTGCGAGCCGTGCCTCCAGTTCCTGCGCGAGGCCGGCCAGGCGCTCGTCGCTGATCGGCCCGGTCAGCACGACCGTGCCCGCCCCGGTGCGGGCGGCGGCCCGGCGCAGTGCGACGACGGTGTCGGTGTCGACCACGGGCCGCGCGCCGGGGCCCGCCCCGCTGGTACGGCGGCGGGATCCGGGGAGCCGGCCCAGCACGGGAGTGTCGAGCTCCCGGCCGAAGGCGTCCTGGCCGGCCACGCGCGGCCGGACCAGCTCGATCAGTGTCACCATCAGCAGGCCCGTCACCAGCCCGACCGCACCGGACAGTGCCAGATCGGTGCCGCTCAGTCGGGCCACCGGCACGGCGTCATCGGCCGAGGACAGCAGCGAGCCCGTGCTGTCGCCAAGACCGGCGCCCTGCGCCGCGCGCAGCGAGCCCTGGACATCGAGGATCTGCTGGTCCAGGGAGCCGAGTTGGGCGGTGAGCTGCCCGGACTCCGTCGCGCTCTTGGCGTCCGGCAGCTGCGCGGCTACGCGCAACCGCTCCGACTGCAGCGAGTGTTCGCGGTCCGTCAGCTGGGTGATCAGCAGGTTTCCGGAGCCGTTGACGAAGTCCACGAGCTGCTCCGAAATCGCGCCCGCGAGTTTCTCGGCCGTCCTGGCATCGCGGTCGGTGACCTTGACGGTGAACACAGAGGAACCGCCCAGCCGGGAGACCTTGGTCTCGTGGGCCACCTGGGCCGGGCTGCGGTCGGTGATGTGTGCCTGCTTCAGGGCCACGTTGACGACGGAACCGCTGGTGGTGACGGCCCTTACACGGCTGAGCATGGCGTTGGCCTGGACGTCGGTCGTGGGCAGCGTGGCGGACGCCTGTACGCGCGCTTTGGAGACGTACATACGTGCGCTGCCGGCTTCGAGGGCGCCCACGACCAGCATCGGCACGACGACGCACAGCACGAGCAGACGCCAATGGCCGCCGACTACACGGCGCAGAGCTTCATTGAATTCCATCGCACTTCCTCAGTAAGATCACAAACGGCATTTGTCGGAATTGCAAGGATTGTGGGGGTGGTCCAGTGCCCGGAGCATGCAAGTCCATGGCCGACCTCCACGCCCGGCGCGGGCGGCGGCGCAGACGCCGGGCGATCCTCTCCGCCGGTCTGCTGCTGGCGGTCACGCTCTCCTGCGGGCAGGAGGACTCCGCATCGGCACGGCCGTTTCTCTCCGTGGCGCTCAACACCACGGATCCGGCCACGGTCCGCTACGGCTACTCGCTGATCGACGTCACGCCCGAACACGTATCGAAGATCACTACCGGCCAGCGCGCCCTGGTGTGGCTCGGCGGGTACGACAAGGCGCGCTGCGTCTGGAACTGGAGCGACGCGGAGCTCAGGAAGCGCTTCGCACGCTACGACCTGACCCGCTCCGAGGGGATCGCCGGATACTTCGTGGCGGACGAGCCCAACACCAACCTCAACTGCCCCGGGGCCGCGGCCGACGTGCGCGAGCGGTCGGCGCTCGTACGCTCCCTCGACCCGGACACCGACCGTTTCACGCTGGTGAACGTGGATGATCCCGACCAGTTCACGGCGTTCCGCGACACGACGGACATGATGAGCGTCGACGTGTATCCCTGCTTGGCCGACAAGCCGTGCGACTGGTCGCAGATCCCGCGGGCCGTGAGCCGGCTGCGCAAGGCGGGGGTCACCCGCTACATGGGCATGCTCCAGGCCTTCTCGTACGAGCAGTGGCGCTGGCCGACGGCCGCCGAGCTGACCGGAATGATCGCGCAGTGGCAGCGCTCCGACTGGCAGGGGCAGCTGACGTTCTCGTGGGAGTACAAGGGCGGCAGGCTGACCGAGCACCCAGAACTGCTCGGCGTACTGAAGAGACTCAACGACGCACCGCATGAGCTGTTTCCACTTCCGTGAGTTGCGCTGGAAAGCCGGGCAGCATGCGGGCCAGGATGCGGCGGGTTTCCGCCCGGTCGTTGCGGGCCGCCGCCTCGTACAGAGCCTCGAGCGGGCGCAGCGCGGCGGCGAGGGCCGGCCGGGAGGACGGGGTGGCGGCGAGAATCCGCGGATGGCGGGTCGGGGCGTAGGCCTCTTGCGTGGAGAACAGCGTTTCCCGCATCTTCTCCCCGGCCTGCAGGCCGGTGAAGCGGATCTCGGGGTCCGGCACGTTCATCGTCCGGGCGAACGCGCGGACCAGGTCGAGGATGCGCACCTCCTCGCCCATATCCAGGACGAACACCTCGCCGCCGACCGCCATCCTGGCCGCTTCGAGGACCAGCCCGACGGCCTCCTCCACCGTCATGAAGAACCGCGTCACGTCCGGGTGGGTGACCGTCAGCGGCCTGCCCGAGCCCAGTTGTTCGGCCAGCACCGACAGCAGCGAGCCGCGGCTGCCGAGCACGTTGCCGAACCGCACGGCGGTCAGCACCGTCGAACTGCCCGCGCCCGCCTGCACGATGAGCTCGGCGAGCCGCTTGGTGGCGCCCAGCACCGAGACCGGATCGGCGGCCTTGTCCGTGGAGATCAGAACGAACCGTTCGACGTGAGCCGCGAACGCGGCGCGTACGAGGTTCTGCGTGCCCAGCACGTTCGACTTCACGCCCTCGCAAGGGTGGCGCTCCAGCAGCGGCAGGTGCTTGTGCGCCGCGGCGTGGAAGACCACGTCCGGGCGGAGTTCGGCGAGGACCTGGTCGATGCGGGCCCGGTCGCGGATGTCCGAGATGACGATGTCGTCGTGCAGCGCGCGGCCGTAGAGCTCGAGGCCGAGCCGGTGCAGATGGGACTCGTCATGGTCGAGCAGGAACAATCGGCCGGGCTCGAAGACGCGCACCTGACGGCACAACTCGCTGCCGATCGAACCACCGGCCCCGGTCACCAGGACCCGCTTGCCCGTGATGATCGCGCCGGTCCGGTGGCTGACCACGGGTATCTCGGAGCGGCCGGTCAGCCGGCGCACGTCCAGGGCGCGCATGTCGTCGCCGACGACGTCCCGGCGCAGCGCCGCGACGAACGACGGCAGGTAGCGCACGCTCGCGCCGTTCGCCTCCGCCGCCCGCGCGACCTGGCGGAAGCGCTGGGGGGAGAGCTCCGGTATGGCGACCACGACGACCTCGACGCCGTGCTCGATGACGGTCGCCGCGGCGTCGTCGAGCCCGCCCAGCACCTCCACCCCGTCGAGGCCGCACTTGGCCGGGTCATCGTCGAGGAAACCGAGCGGCAGCAGCCCGAACTGCGAGATGCGCAGCAGATCCCGGGCCAGCGCCCGCCCGGCCTCGCCGGCGCCCACGATCAGGGTGCGCAGGCCAGTGGTTGCCGATGCCGTCATCGCGGACTCCTCGGATACAGTGACTCCGTCGTACGTTTACGACGTATACATACACCTTTGCCCTATTTGAGCTATCCGTCAAGCAGGTGATGAGTTATCCGATACGCCCAAAGAGGTGATGATGTACATATAGATCACAAATGTAGGATTCTGTGCACACGGCGGCGGGAAGGGGTTCAATCGACCGGTTGCGCCCGGTGAGAGCCCGCAGCCGGCGCGGGTCAGGGACTTTCCTGCCACCCGACTGCCGTGCCTGGGGTTCGACCAGGGTCGCGTGCCGCCCTGGGTCAGGGTCGCCGACGGCTGCACCGTCGCCATCAGCGGCTACCCATGACGCTTCCGTCCGCCGGTCCAGGGGTGATTCCGGCCTCGCGCAGGGTCGCGCCCGGCAGAGCTGTGCCCCCCAACCGCCCTCTGTGTGAAGGCGGTTGGGGGGCACTTTTTTCATTGCACTGCAGGGACCTCGACGGTCACCTCCCTGACCCGCATAGCCCACGGCGCGTCGAGGGCGCCGCCGGGGTGGAGGGCGATGTTCATCACAAGGCGCATGGGTTCGGTGGCCGCGTACGCAACGGTCCCGGCCTCGACTCCGTTGGCGGTGAAGCGGATAGCCTTGTCGTGCCATTCGGCGGTGTACACCGCCGTGCCGTTGGGGACGTCGCGCGAGGGCGGGCCTTCGCCGCAGTCCCCGAAGACCGCCTTGGTGGCCAGGGTGTGGACGGTCTGCTTGGTAACCCACTGACCGCCGAGGCCGCACTCCATGACGTCAACTTCGCCGCACTTCGGCCAGTCGAAAGACTGACCGATGGCCCACAGGGCGGGCCAGACTGCGGAGTTCTCCGGGTCCAGCTCGGCGACGTAGACAAGGCGAGTGCCGGGGACGAAGGGTGCCTCTCGAGAGACCAGCCTGGCCGATGTCCGGTCGGGCCGGGCGAACAGGGTGACACCCTGCTCGGTGGTGACGTGGTTGCTCCCGGTGTACACCTGCCGGCCGACGTGGTTGCCGCCCAGGTCGAACTCCCACCGATCGAGTACGCCGGAGGCGAAGGTGTCGTGGAAGACGGGGCCCCCCGCGAACGGCGGGGCCGGGGTGACCGGCGCCGCCGGGGCGGGCCTGATGCGTCGGTAGGGCCTGCGGAGCAAGCCCTTCATGTCAGCCACTCCTGACGTGTCGGAACGTGCGGGTGAGGGCGGCGCCCCCTGCGATGAGGGCGAACGCGGCCAGCGCCAGGTACAGCGCCATCAGGGGAGTGAAGCCGGCCCCGGTGTGGGCGAGGACGCCCCCGCCGATGCCGGTTCCGGTGGCAATGCCGGGAAGGGTGTTGTGATACATGATGGTTCCTTTCACCAGGTGGTACGGCGGCGGACGGCCGATTTGGCGAACGCCGAAACAGCTACTGCTTGGAGGAAGTACTCGTAGGGGATTTCGTAGAGGGTCGCCGAGGCGAGCATCTGCTTCCTTCCCAACCGCCGTACTGTCACGGCGTGTTCGACCATGAACAAGGCGGTCAGCGCCAGCCATGCCGGGTAGAGGTGGAAGGCTCCGGCGGTGAGTCCGTAGACGATCGTCGCCATATAGGCGATCGATACGATGCAGCCGAGAAGGGTGAGGAGTTGCCGTCCCCAGTAGGAGCGCCAGGTGATCTTGGTGATCCCGTACTGGAAGCAGTTCTCCAAAGCGCCTCGCTTCCAGCGTTCCCGCTGGCGCCACAGCTCTCGCCAGGTCGGCATGACCTCGGTGACGAGCGTGCACTCGGGGGCGGAGAGGAGCTTCTTGCCAAGGTGCTTGAGCGCCAGCGAGAGCTCATTGTCCTCGGTGAGAACGCTGGTGTCATACACGCCCTCGCCGGGGGGGATGCGCCCGGTCCTGCGCGCTTCGATGACGTCGCGCAGCGCGCCGACGCGAAACATGACGGCCGTGCCGGTGAGGACCAGGGTCCGCCCCGCGAGGGAGTTGACGTCCCCGGCGTAGCGGACGTACTCCAGCCTCTGGAAGTGCCCTACCGTTCCGTCACCGGGCGAACCCCGGAACACCCCACCGACGGCGTCATAGCCCGCCTCAAGGCGTCTCAGTGCGTTTCCGACGAAGTCGGCGTCGAGGACGCTGTCGGCGTCGGTCACAAGGACGGCATCGCCATCGGCGAGTGTGGGCAGCACCTGGGCGATCACCTGGTTCAGCGCGCCCGCCTTCTTGTGGCGGTTGGCGAGGGTCGGCCGGACGTCTGCTCCGGCGCCCTCAGCCCGCTGGGCGGTGAGGTCGGTGCAGTTGTCGGCGATGACGAGGATCTTGTCCGGGGGGCGGTCCTGGGCCTTGAGGGCGCCAACGGCGGAGGCGATGCCGTCCTGCTCGTTGTGCGCGGGGATCAAGGCAAGGACCGCGATCCTTTCCGCCTGTTCCGCGGAGGACTTCCCGATCTCGCCGACAGACACGCCCCTCTCCGGCGCACAGTGCGAGTCATCACTGGCCTGGATACGAGGATGCATATGTGTCATGGCGACGGCCTCATTCGGTTCAGCCGTTCGGGGGGCTGCTACAACCTGCGCCCACTCCCTGGCGACAATGTAAGTTTACTTCGTATACTGACACTGTTGCGCATTACGTCCATATGGTCAAGCAGTGAGGAGGTGAGGGCGACTGAGCCGGGAGCGCGTGCTGGCGAACGCGCCGTATCGCTCTGCCTGCTCTCGCAGTGATGCCGCGAGGCCGTGGGCCTGCGTCCGCTCCTCGATGGCCCTGAGCCGGGCGTACTGGGCCAGGAACGCGACGCGTAGTACCAGCAGCAGCGACAGGCTGGCCATCAGGCCGACGATCACCGTGACGTTCACGGGCTCGTCCCGGATGCCACCGACATCGGCAAGCACGATCAAGGGCCCCATCAGGATGAGCCCGATCAGGATCGACAGTCGCCGCCGGGGCAGCCTCTCCTGGTCCTGTGCCGGCTGTGCCGTCCGGGCGACGGATGAGTGCAGCGCCGCCGCCCCCAACAGGAGGGACGAGACCATCCACCCACTTCGGACACGTCCTCCGCGATCGCGGTCCCCCTCGACGCCGGCGTTCCGTAGTAGAGCCCGTCGGCAGCGAGCAGGACCACCAGCCATCCGATGCACAGTTCGCTGCGCGGGCAGGGGGAAATAATGGACGCCCACGACAGAATGCCGAACCCCAGCGTGACGATTCCCCCGTCCAGCAGCCCGGCCCGGTGCAGGCTGCCTTCCTGCTGCCGGGCCGGCGTCACCAGGCCCGCGGCGAACAACAGGTGGCTGCCCAGGTAGAGCATGTAGGCCACACCCGGAAACGGACCTCGGCGTCACGGACCTGCTACAGGCCCCAGATCGTGTCCGCCGCAGCGCACGGTGCCATGGCCGCCGTGAAGAGATACCACGGAAGGACCGCTGGCGGCCTGTTCCTGGTCACTCCCACTGCGATCGCGAAGACGACCGAGGCGGACACCAGCACCGGCAGCATGTAACGCACGGCGGACGAGGCGACCGGATAGGTGACGATCACCGCGGTCCCTGCTGCCGTATACGCCCGGGCCGCCATGTCTCGCGTATCACGGCGGGAGGGCAACCGGACGTGAACCCTGCCCACAGGTTCTCCTTCCCTCCTCCGGCCCACCATCCCTGGCGGCCGTCTGCGGGCGGCTCCTCAGCCGCGTTCGTGGCCGGGAGGGCGGGAGCGGAGCGTCTCCAGGGTCCGACAGGTGCGGTCGAGTTCGGCCTGGAGGCGGGGAGCGGTGTCGGCCAGTGAGGCCGGGTCTCCGGCCCGCGCGTGCTCTTCCACCTCCTGGCAGCGGGCGGCGAGCCCCTCGGCGCCCAGGTTGCCGGCAGCGCCCTTGAGGCTGTGTGCCTGATCTGCGATCTCCTGCGCGTCGTGGCGGTCGAGCGCGTGGAAGAGCGCGCTGGTCATCTCGGGGGCCCGGGCGAGGAAGTGGTCCACCAGCCCGTCCACCAGTTCGTGCTCGGCCGGGGCGCCGGCGCCGCGCAGTTCGTTCAGCCGCTGCTCGATGGAGACGCGCAGGTCCTCGCTGTCCGCTGGGTGGGTGGGGTGGACCCAGCGGGTGAGGGCTTCTTCCAGCTCGTCGGCGGTGACGGGTTTGGAGACGTAGTCGTCCATGCCCGCGTCCAGGCACCGTTCCCAGTCCTCGGCGAGGGCGCGGGCAGTCATGGCGATCACCGGCAGGTGACCGCCGTTGTCCCGTTCCCGGCTGCGCAGTTCCCGGGCGGCGCTGTAGCCGTCCATCCGGGGCATCTGACAGTCCATGAGCACAGCCTGATAGCTGTGTTCCTCCGTCATGCGCAGGGCCTGGACGCCATCGGTGGCGGTATCCGTGCTGTAGCCGAGCCGGGTGAGCATGCCCTGGGCGACCATCTGGTTGATCTGGTTGTCCTCGACCAGTAGGAGATGGCCTCGGTGGGCGGTCGAGGAAGTGATGGGCGCGGGTGCTGCCGAGGCCGGCGTGGCCACCGGCCATGTCTGGGTGGTGAGTTCGACCAGGGAGTCCAGGAGCTGGGACTGGTGGACGGGCTTGGGCAGGCTGCGGGCGATTCCGGCCGCCTCTAGCTCGACGGCGGGCACCGGGGGGCCGGAGGTGAGCAGCAGCAGCCGTACGCGGGCGAAGTTCTGGTCGGTGGTGATCCGGCGGGCGAGCTCCATGCCGTCCATGTCTGGCATGTAGTGGTCGAGGAGTGCCAGGGCGAAGGGACGGCCCGCGGCCTCTGCCTCGTGCAGGGCCACCAGGGCCTGGGGGCCACAGGTGACCACGGTCGGCTCGATGTGCCATCTGCGCAGTTGCGTGTCGAGGATCAGCCGGTTGGTGTCGTTGTCGTCGACGACCAGGACCCGCAGCCCACGAAAAGTGTCGGGTTGCAGAGGGGCCGGGGGCTGCTCGGAGGTGTCGGGTGCGCGCACAGGGACGGTGAAGTAGAAGGTGCTGCCCTGGCCTGGCAGGCTGGTGAGGCCGATGGACCCTCCCATGGCCTCGATGAGCCTGCGGCAGATGGCCAGCCCCAGACCGGTGCCTCCGAAGCGGCGGGTGGTGGAGGCATCAGCCTGGGAGAAGGCGTCGAACATCCGCCCCTGATCGGCCTCGGCGATGCCGATGCCGGTATCGGCCACCTCGAATTGCAGCCACGGCGCCCGCTCTGCGGGTGGCCGGGACCGGGCCGGATGGGCACGGAGCAGGACCTCGCCGGATTCGGTGAACTTCACCGCATTGGACGCCAGATTGAGCAGGATCTGCCGCAGCCGACCAGAGTCCCCGAGCACCACCGCGGGCAGGTCGGGACTGCAGTCGCTGAGCAGTTCCAGACCCTCGGCCTGGGCGGTCTGCGCCACTAGCGAGACGACTTCCTCCACCAGCACCTGCGGACTGAAGGCGACCTCGTCCAGTTCGAATTTGCCCGCCTCCAGCTTGGAAAAGTCCAAGACGCCGTTGATCAGCGACAGCAGCGCCGTGCCGGCGGCCCGAATGCCCTGCGTGTAGCGGCTCTGCTCGGCATCCAGTTCGGTCCCCAGCAGCAGGTCGCTCAGCCCGATGACGCCGTTGATGGGGGTGCGGATCTCGTGGCTCATGGAGGCGACGAAGTGCGATTTCGCCTGGGATGCGGCGATCGCCTGGTCGCGGGCCTCCGCCAGAGCGGCTTCGGCCTGCTTGCGCTCGCTGATGTCCCGGATGAAGGCGTTGAAACAGCGCGCCTTCGCCGACTTCAGCCGCCACACCGACAGTTCGACCGGGATCTCGTGGCCGTCGTGATGCAGGGCGGTGAACTCGATCTGACGGCCCAGCACATGAGCCTCCCCGCCCGCCAGAACCCGCTGCAGAGCGGCCATGTGCGCGGCACGGTACCGCTCAGGAATGATCGTCTCCGTCAGGGGACGGCCCATCGTCTCACGGTGGCTGAACCCGAACAGCCTCTCTGCGCCCAGGTTCCAGTCGATGACCAGGCCGTCCTCGTCGATGGCGACGAAGGCGTCCCGGGCGGACTCGATGACCGAACGTGCCTGATCCTGCAATAGCCGCAGCGCTTCCTCCCTGCGCCGCTGGCCCTCCGCCTCACGAGTGAACCCATGCACTTCGAGCGGCTCGCCTGCGGGGTCCCTCACCACCCAGGACGTCGTCTCCGTCCACACCCAGTGCCTGTCGGCGTGCCGCAGACGCAGACACACCGCCACCCGGCCGTCACGGAGCAGATCCCGCTCCGCCCACTCGAATTCCTCCACATCGCCCGGATGCACCCAGGACTCCACCGACGTTCCCACGATCTGCTCGACCGGCCGACCGAGCATTGCCTGCCCCGCGGCGGAGACCTCCCGGTAGAGTCCGTCCATCGTCCGGCGGAAGACCATGTCCGGAGAGTTCTTCAGCAGCAGTCGAAACCGCTCCTCGTCGTCGGCCGCATACTGCCTTGGCGTGGCTGTGGACTCCGGTTCCATCGTCCGCCTCCACATCTCAGGAGCGACCACAAGGCGCGGCCGGGGCCACCGCCCGACCGGTCGCGACGCATTCGGTGTGGCGGGCGATGACTGAGATCAAGCGATCCGCTCGTCGGACATTTCCAGCAAAGAATGAACCACTGAAGATCGCAAACCGAGGGAGCGGACGCCGACCCGGGGCTGCGGTCGGCTGCGGTATTCGGTGGCCTCGTTGCCAGGCACCGTCACGCTCATGCCTTCCCGCGCCGGTCTTCTGACGGCGACTCAGTTTCGGTATGCACGAGGGCATGCCCCCGATGACCGGATTCGCCGGGCCTTCCGGAAAACGAGCGGTCCTCGATCAGCGCCCCAGCCGATTGGGTCTCTTGGTGACGGCTCGCGCCGCGGGCTCGCGTGCCTCGCACGGAACGGGGCGGGCAGCGCGACGAACGCGATCAGCGCGATCCCGTCGGCTGGGCGAGGCGGCGGGCGGGCAAGGTGGCGGTGGGCATCGGGAGGGTGTCGCGCCCGGTGCTGTGGAGGCGCTGCACGTACTCCTCACGCGGTACGAGAACACAGCCCAGGTCACGGACGTGCGGGCGGTCCCGCTGCGCGTCGAGCAGTTCGCCGCCGGCCTGCGCGAAGCGCGCCGCGAGATCGGTCACCGCGACCTTCGAGGCACCGGGACGGTGGAAGAACATCGAGTCCATGCTGAAGACCGATCCGACCTGAAGGCCGAAGACACCGCCGATCAGATCGCCGTCCTCCCACACCTCGACGCTGTGGGCATGACCCTGATCGTGCAGGCGGACCAGGCTCGCGACCAGTTCGTCGGTGAGCCACAGGGGGACGCGGCCGGCGCGGCATTCGCGGACCACCCCCTCGAACCGCCGGTCCAGGCTGGTCGACCACGGCAGCCGGTTGCGCAGCCGCCGGGCGAGGCTCCGGCTGAGGTGCGCGGCCGAGACGGGCAGCACCGGCCTGGGGTCGGGCGACCACCAGGAGACGGCGTAGGGATCGGCCGATACCTCGCCCACGAGCCGGATGCGGCCCTCCTGCACCTGATCGGCGAAGACCACCTCGTTGAGGGCGCGGGTGTACTCGTCGGACGCCGGGAACGGATAGACGCCGGCGCGGTACGCCGCCAGGAGGCCGGCGGGGCTGAGATCAGTGCCGAAGGCCACCGGACCGTCGGGCGCCGCCCCCAGCACGTCCAGCGCCTCCCAGCGAGGGCACCGGCTCACCACTGGGCCGCTCCCTGTCCTTGGCCCTTCACCGGCCGGACGTCGTCGGCCTGCTGGAGGAAGTCGATGTAGCGGTCCATCATCTCCGCGTCCACCGGCGGAATGTCGACCCCGGCGTCCGCCAGCGCCCGTTCCGCGTTGCCGCGGGTGAACTCCGTGAAGACGCCCTGGAAGTACATCTCGCTCACGGTGATGTCGGCGCGCGCGCACCGGTCGACGAAAAGCGGGACGAACGGGGTGATCGGGTCGGTGGGATGCCCGGCCGCGTACTTCACCAGAGCGGCGACCCACTCGGCGTACGGGACCTCCTGGACCGAGTGACCCCGCCGGCGCAGGCGCTCGGCCAGCGAACTCAGCAGCGCGGGGCGGGGGTTGGTGAGATGGTAGACCTCGCCGCGAGCCTGACCGCGGGTGGAGATGTGTCCGATGGCACGGGCAAGGTGGTCGGCCGGCAGGAAGTCCAGGGGCAGCCGGACGTCCGGGCACAGCCCGGTCCGCGCGATGAAGTCGAAGAGGGCGGCCAGTTCGCTGCTGGTGTTCAACACACCGGTTCCGCTGCGGCCCGTGATGTCCATCAGGCGGTAGACGGTGACCGGCAGGCCCGCGTCGGAGGCTTTCCTCAGCAGCGCTTCGCCGACCCATTTGGTCTCCACGTATCCCACCGACAGATACTCGGGGAAGCGCAGCGGCGTGCTCTCCGTCACCTCGTGCACCCCGGCCGGCCCGAATCCGGCGAGCACCGCCATGCTGGAGGTGAAGTGGACGGGGACGTTCCGGTGGGCAGCCAGGCGGATGATCTCGTATGTTCCGTCGACGTTGGCCGCACGCAACTCGTGGTACGGGTAGATGAAGTTGACCTGGCCGCCGAAGTGGTAGACGGCGTCAATGGTCGATCCCAGCTCCTCGAACCGGCTTGGGGACAGACCCAGTCCGGGCTTGCCCAGGTCGCCGACGACCGGCTGGACGCGCCCGCTGGGCAGATCGCTGCGGACGTACCGCTGGTGGTTCGCGCGGATCCGTTCCATGCCGTGTTGATCGTCGGATGCCCTGACCAGGCAGAGAACCCGTCCCGTCGTCCTGCGCAACAGCTCGTCGATCATGTGCGCGCCGCAGAACCCCGTCGCCCCGGTGAGGAGGACGTCGCCGGGGCGCCCAGGGTCCCGAGGCGGTGCGTCACGGCCCACGCCCGGAATGTGCCGATCGGTCTCGGCGGCGAAGTCGACGCTCCCGCCGCCCGGGTGGGCCAGTGTGCCGGCACGTGCCTGGCGTACGGACTCGGCGAACGCGGCGAGCGTCGGATACCGCAGCAGCGAACGGGTCAGGTCGCGGATCTGTGTGACGCCGATGCCGAACACGACGCGGGTCCGGGCGAGCATCTCCATGGCCAGCAACGAGTTGCCGCCCAACTCGAAGAAGTCGTCGTGTGGTCGGACATAGTCCACATCCAGGATCTGGCCCCACAGCTGGGCCATCCCCTGCGGTACCGGAAAGTCGTCGGCGCCGGTCGGCGGCGCCGCGGTCAGGGCTTCCGGCACAGCCCTGCGGTCGACTTTTCCGCCGGGTGTGAGGGGCAGCCGCTCCACCGCCTGGAAGGCCGCCGGTATCATGTGGCCCGGCAGGATCTCGGCGAGCGCCGACCGCAGCCGTGCGCGCAACACCGCCTCGCCGCCGGCCGGCAGCGAGGTCGGCGTGAAGTACGCGATGAGGTCCCGGTCGCCTCCTGCGTGTGTCCGGGCCACCACCATCGCCTGGCCGATCTCCGGGTGGGAGGCGAGCGCGGCCTCGACCTCGGCCGGGTCGACCCGGAACCCGCGGATCTTCATCTGGTCGTCGACCCGGCCCAGCACTTCCAGGTTGCCGTCCGAGCGTCGACGGCCCAGATCCCCGGTGCGATACATCCGGCCCCCGGGCGCCGAGCCGTGCGGGTCGGGCAGGAACTGCTCCGCGGTCAGGGCAGGTTGCCGCCAGATACCGCGTGCCAGACCCGGGCCGCCGATGTAGAGCTCGCCGCGCTCGCCCGGCTGCACCGGGCGCAGTTCGGCGTCGAGCACGTGGACCTGACCCCCTTCCAGGGGCCTGCCGACCGGGGCGACGGCGGTGTCCGGCGCGGCGAGCACCTCCTCGTTCAGGTCGCAGAGCGTGGAGGTGATGGTGGTCTCGGTGAGTCCGTAGGCGTTGACGAGCCGCGCGCCGGGGATCCGGTGCCGAATCGCGCGGCAGTCCTTCGCGGTGACGATCTCGCCGCCGACGATGACGAGCCTCAGCGACGCGAGGCTCTCGTCGCGGTCCGGGACGGAGATGATCCGATGCCAGTAGACGGGGGTCAGGTCGGCGACGGTGATCCCGTGCTCCGGAAGGCGCTGCAGCAGTTCGGTGGGCGCCCAGGTATGAGTTCCCGCGAGGACGAGTGTCGCGCCACTGATCAGCGTGGCGAAGATCTGCTCCAGTGAGGTGTCGAAGCCCAGCGCCGCGGCGTGCAGCACCCGATCGCCGGGCCTGAGTTCGTATGCCCGGGCCACCGCGGTGAGGGAGTGGGCCAGCGACCGGTGCGTGATCATCACACCCTTGGGCGGTCCGGTGGATCCGGAGGTGTAGATCACGTAGGCGAGGTCGTCCAGCCGGGGGCCGGGGGCCGGCCGCTGTCCCTCCGGTGGCACCTGCGTGGCCGGTTCGCCGGTGTGGATGATCCGAGCCTCGCACCCGGCGAACATCGGGGCGTGCTCGCGGCTCGATACGATGAGACGTGAACGGCTCTCCCCGACCAGTCCGGCCGCCCGTCGCCGCGGAGTCGCCGGGTCGAGGGGCAGGAACGCGCCGCCGGAGCTCAGCACCGCCAGTAGTGCGACGACCAGCTCGGGCCCGCGGTCGAGGCACACGGTGACGAGGGACTCCGGGCCGAGACCCGACTGCCTCAGCCGGTGGGCCAGCCGGTCCGCGCGGTCGGTCAGCTCGGCGTAGCTGAGCCGGCCCTCGTCCGAGAGCACCGCGAGAGCGGACGGCTCGCGCCGCGCCCGCTCCCGGACCAGCTCGGGCACGGTGCCCCGCCCGGGCCTCCCCCCGGTGCGGGCGCTCGCAGGCCGCATGTCGGTCCACAGGCGGTCGACCAGGGTCGCGCACCACCCGGCGGGCGCCGGCCCGCCGAGGCGACGCCACCCTGCCGGAATCGGGCGGTCGGCGGGCCAGATCGCGTACTGCTCCTCGTCGTTGCACAGCACGACGCACCGCGCGGCCGACTCTGCCGACAGCTGTTCACGTTCCGTCACGTCGGGCCTCCTGCCTAGCGGGAGAGGGCCGCCGCCATCACCGTTTCCTTTCGGCGGGCGCCCCGGACAATCCTGCCAGGCGGCCGAGCGGCGGCCCGAGGACGAGGTGCTCCGCCTCCTCGGCCCTGACCGGCTTGGCGAAGAGGTACCCCTGGCCGAGTCGGCAGCCCATGGAGATCAGCAACTCCTGCTGCCTCACGTCCTCCACTCCTTCGGCGATCACCGTGAGGCCGAGGGTGTCGGCGAGATGCGTGATGCCCTCGACCAGGGCGTACTGCTCAGTCGAGCGCCCGAGTTGGTCGACGAACGACTTGTCGATCTTGAGTATCGAGATCGGGAACTCGCGCAGATAGCTCAGCGACGAGTAGCCCGTTCCGAAATCGTCGATCGCGAAGCGGATCCCGAGGTCGGTGAGCGAACTCATCTCAGCCAGTATGCGCTCGTCGTTGTACATCAACACACTCTCGGTCAGTTCCAGTACGAGAGACGACGGTTCGATTCCGGAGAGTTGCAAGGCGCGCCGCACCACGTTGTGGAACTCGTCGTCCCTGAACTGACGCGGCGACACATTCACACTGACGTAAGGTGCGTTGCGGTCGGCCGGCCCGTGGCGCAGCACGGAGTCCTCCCACCGGACAGCCTCGGCCGAGGCCTGATCAAGCACCCAGGCGCCGAGCGCGACGATCTGCCCGCTCTCCTCGGCCAGCTTGATGAACTGCTCCGGCAGCACCATGCCGCGCGTGGCGTGGGGCCAGCGAACGAGCGCCTCGAAGCCGGCGATCTGCCCGCTGGGCAGTTCCACGATGGGCTGGTAGAGCACCGTGAACGACGTCTCGACCGACGAACTGTCCAGGCCCGCCTGCAACTTGGCACGCTCGGCCATGCCGCTCTGCAGCTCCGGGTGGTAGCGGCGCCACTGGCGCTTCCCCGCCGTCTTTGCCGCGTACAGCGCGAGATCGGCGTGTGACAGAAGTTCGACCGAGTCGATACTGTCGTCCGTCGTCGCCACGCCGACACTGGCGTACGCGCTCACCGGCCCCACACTGAGCCGGAACGGCTCGGCGAACACGGTCATCACGTGCTCGGTGAACTTTTCCACGCCGGCCGGGGTGGCAGAGCCCTCCACCAGCAGTGCGAACTCGTCGCCGCCGACGCGCGCGGCGGTGTCGGAGGCACGGACGGTGGTCTGCAGCCGCAGTGACAGCGCGACCAGGAGTTCGTCGCCCACACCGTGGCCGTGTATGTCGTTGACGACCTTGAATTCGTCCACGTCGACGAAGAGCACACCGACCACGGTGCCCTCGCGCTGAGCCTGCACGAGAGCGTGGTTGATCCGCTCCTGGAAGAGCACGCGGTTGGCCAGGCCGGTGAGCGAGTCGTGGAACGCCTGGTGGGTGAGTTCGCGTTCGAGTTTGCGCTGTTCGGTCACGTCCCGCAGGGTGAGCACCACGCCGCCGACGGTGGCCTCTTCGCGCAGGTCGCTCCACCTCACCTCGACCTCGATGGTCGCCCGGTCGGTGCGCACCATGCGCCAGTGCTCGCGCCTGGCCTGGTACTCGCCGTTCCGTATCCGGCCGAGCGTCTCGGCCACTGCGCGGCTGTCCTGCGGCGGTATCAGATCAACGAGCAGGGTGCCCTCCAGGTCCGGGACGCCGAGCACCTGGTCGGCGGAGGGGCTGGCGTAACGGACCCGGTCGTCGTCGTCGAGGATCAGGATGACGTCGGAGGTGTTCTGCACCAGCGTACGGAAGTACATCTCGCTGTTGCGCCGGTTGACCTCCTCGGCGAGGGCGACCCGCGCCGCGGCGAGTGCCGACTGCGCGGCGAGAGTCGCCAGCGTGTCGCGGAGCACGAGCAGGTCGCGCTCGTCCCCGGCCACGATCAGCGCTCCGATGAGCGGGTCGCCAGAGGGGTTGACCTGCGAGATGAGCGGACAGACCAGTGCGTGGCCGGGGCGGTTCGCGTCCTCGTCCAGGCCGGTGAGGTGGGCGGCAAGATCGGGCCCCACACCGTCGATGGTCACCAGGCGGATCTCGCCGGACGCGATCAGTTCCCGTATGGCCGCGGTGGCCCGCGCGGACCGAGGTCCCTCGCCGCCGCGCGACCCGTTCACCCAGATGTGGTCCGGCAGGGTGAGCAGCGCGGAGCGCGGCGGGCTGTGCGCCGTCAACTCCGTCACGGCCGAGTTGACGGCGGCGGCCAGATCCCGCAGATCGCCCGCTCCGCCCAGCGACGACACCGCGTTGAGCAGCACCTTCTCCCGGCCGACCGCCCGCCGGTGGGTCGCCACCACACCCGCCAGGCGGTAGAGGACGAGGAGGAAGAGCACGGCGGAGAACACCCCGATGACACCGACGTCCGACCTCACACCGCGCACCGCCTCCGTCAGGAGGATGACCGGCGCGATCAACGACGCCAGGGCGAGCAGACTCAGCCGTCCCGTGCCCGTCTCGGCGCGCCATTCCACCGGCTGGGTCAGCGACCGCATGCTCGGATCGAGCGCGGCGGCCGCCCAGGCGCCGTACAGGACGGCCCAGCCGAGATCGACCGCGGTACCAGTGCGCCAGGTCCCGTTCACTTGAATCAGTCCATAGGCCACATCGGCTGTGAGCAGACCGACAGTGCCCGCAGTGAGCAGCATCAGCGAGCGGCTCTTGCCGCCACGGCCGGCGAGCAGGCGCAGCAACATCGCCAGTACGAGGATGTCGCCGAGCGGATAAGCGATGGAGAACGCCTTCTGCACCCAGGTGAGGCCCTCGACGCGGGCATACGGATCGATGAGGAAGAGCCACGACAGCAGCGCCAGGCCCGCTGTCAGCGTCAGAGCGTCGACAAGGCTCACGCGGTCGCGCCAACTCGTGCGCCAGTGGACAAGACTCAGCAGCCCGGCCGCGTAGAGCGGATATGCCGCAAGATAGAATCCGTCGGCGATCGACGGAAACGGGATCTCGTCCTTGAGCAACTCGATGAGGATGATCTGCGTGGCCTGGCCCGCGACGAAGGCAAGGTTTCCCGCGGCCAGCAACAGCCAGGGGAGCCGGTGCACCGGGTGATTGAGAAAGACACCGAGCACAATACCGAAAACGCCGACGACCCCAATGAAGACGAAGATCATCCGCTGTTCCGGGAATACGTAGTAGAACGCTGTCAGCGCGACGATACCTGTGCTGACAGCAGCCATCGCAGCCTGGCTTCGCAGTGGCGCGTTCATCCCAACTAACCTCCTGGGAGGGATACTTGCTGGGCAGGCCCGGGCTGACAAGGCAAAGGAGAATTCTCCAGGCCGGGACTTGGCCTGGCCGCGCCGATGAACACGATCGGTGTATACGCGGCCGCCGGTATACGCGGCCGCCGGTATGCGGAATCCTTATCACCGAGACATCGACGTGTCTTCCACCCAGCTTACCCGGATCGCCATTTTCCGCACGCGCACGGAGAGATACCGCGTCGCGTCGCGAGCTATCGCGCCTTGCGCGAAAATGGAGTATAAGGAGGACGCAGCAACCGGACCGGATCCGCCCAGCGACGATCGGCTCCTGACGGCGCGTGGAGTCCCATGCTCTCCGATTACCGCCGGATCTTCTCCCCCGCAGGCAGTCTGCTCTTCTCCGCCGCGGGCTTCATTTCACGCCTTCCGCTGTCGATGATCGGCGTCGGCATCCTCATCATGCTGTCGCAGCTCGGCGGTCAGTACTGGCTCGCCGGCGCGGTCTCCGCCACACAAGCGCTCGCCGCCGCGGCGATCGGACCGCAGATCTCCCGGCTGGTCGACCGTCATGGCCAGCGCCGGATCGTCCTCCCGGCGACGGCCGTGACGGTCGCCGCCATCTGTGCGCTCCTGCTGTGTGCCCGGTACGCCGCCCCGGACTGGACGTTGTACGTCGCGGCAGCGGTGGCGGGCTGCATGCCCAGCATGGGCGCGCTCGTCAGGTCCCGCTGGGCGGAGATCCACCGGGAGTCACCGCGGCTGCTGCACACCGCGTTCTCCCTTGAGTCGGTGCTCGACGAGGTGGTCTACGTCGTCGGCCCCGCCCTGGCGATCACACTGTCGACCAGTGTCGGCGCCGAGGCAGGGCCGCTGATGGCCGCGGTTCTGCTCACCGTGGGCGTCCTGCTGTTCGCCGCCCAGCGGCGTACGGAACCGCCGGTGCGTCCCGGGCCACACAGCGCCGGGGCCAGCGCCCTGCGCGTTCCGGGACTCGGCCTGCTGGTGCTGACGCTGACGTCGGTGGGCGCGTCCTACGGTTCGGTGGAGGTCACGACGGTGGCGTTCGCCGACGCACACCACCACAAGGCGCTCTCCGGCCTGCTGCTGGGCGTGTACGCGCTCGGCTCGGGCCTGGCGGGCGCGGTCTTCGGTGCGATCAGTCCGCGGGGGGCCATCACGCGGCGTTTGCTGGCCGGCGTCTGGGTGATGGCCCTGACGATGGCACCACTGTTGTTCGCGCCGAGTCTCGCGGCGCTGGCGGGGATGCTCTTCGTGGCGGGCATGTCCGTCGCGCCGGTCCTGATCACCACCATGGGACTGGTGGGCAACCTGGCGCCAACCGCCCAGCTCACCGAGAGCATCACCTGGATCGTCTCAGGCCTCTCCGCCGGGGTGGCTCTGGGCTACGCCACCGCCGGGTGGGTGGTCGACATGGTGGGGGCCTCGCTGGGCTACTGGGTGCCGTGCGCGGCGGCCCTGCTCGCCGCCTCGGCAGTCTCCCTCGCCCTGCCCCGGCTGACCCGCGTCGGCGTGCGGTGAGGGCGGCCGGGCCCCGCCGCGAGTGGTCGTGCGCCCAGGTCGGCCCACGGCACGCGCCGGATCCGCGACGAGAGCCGACAGCACCCTTGTGTGCGGTTCACAGGGCCCCCTGGCCGCACCCGAGATGCCGATGCGCGTCTTCCGCCGCCTCGCGAGCACCGTGTGGCCCCAAACGGATCATCGAGCCATGCTCGGATGCGTGTGCGCCGACCAGGGCGCCGAGGCGCACACATGGCGGGCGGGGGAGCGGCCACCGCTTCGCCACCCAGGTGCGCGGCCACCACCCCGTAGATGGCCGGCGGCGGAACCTGGAACGGCTCCGGGGCCCTACCGGCCGGGTGGCTCAACCCGGGCCGCGTGGTCTTCGTCGTGGTCGACACTGCTCAAGCTGTGAGATTTACGTGCTGCTCGGTACGCCGGGCCACCGGCACACAGCTCTAGACGAGGACGAGGGCCTCGGGCAACACCATGCTGATCTGCGTCTCGGTTCCCGCGGCCGCCCCGGCCGGGGCTCGGGACTCAGTCGTCGCGTCTGATGCTCTCGCTCGGCAGGAATTTCTGGCGAGCCCAGAGACTCAGCAATGCCGTGCCGCCGACGAGAGGCGGCACCGGGTCTCGGCCAGGCGGAGCCAGCACGTATCCCAGCGCCGCAACCGTGCAGACCGTCAGGGGGATGAACGCCGCCGCACCCTCCATCCCCCATCGCAGCGCGGGCTGTGCGGCGCCCAGGGCGCTCGCCCCTCCGGACACCCAAGGGCAGACCGCGACCACCAGCAGCCCCGCGGTAGCGCAGGGGTCCACCAGCTGACAGGACATCACCTCGGGGCCGTGCCGGCCGACCGTCAACAGTCGCAGAGTATCGCCGATCAGCATGAGGGACAGCCCGGCGATCCCGACCCACAAGGTGGCTCTCTGGTCGCTCCGTACACGACGGCGCAGGGCGAACAAGAAGCTGAGGAACACGACCTCCCCGGCCCACAGGGCACCGACCATCCCCGTCCCCAGCCGCCAGCCGCCACCGGCCCCTCGCAGCAGTACCCATCCCGTCATGAACGCGGCCCCGGCTGTGACGACCCCGTCGAACACACGCCGCAGCAACATGTGCCGACCTGTACTGGCATCGGCCGCGACCACCAGGCCGGCCATCCCCAGGCCGACCATCAGCGTCACTCCGGTGACCACCACCGAGCCCAGCAACGATCCCCCGTCCCGTCCCGAAACCACGGGCTGAGCCGACAGCAGGGTGACCGCTCCCCGGTACACACCTCCGGCTACCGCGGAACCTCCCAACAGCAGCACACGCGTCCGCACCCGTCCGCTCGTTCCCCTCGCGCGGAGCATCAAGGAGGCCGCCAACCCCCAGCAACCGGTGGACGGCCCGAAAGCCACCATCCGCTCCGCCCCGCTCCCGGCCGCCCACGCCCCGCCGATCGTCAGCACTGCCCCCACCAGACATGCCACGCCGATCGCGCCCCAGGTCCGTGGCCAGGTCCGAGGGCAGCGGCCCGCGCGGAGCCCGGACACGTCCGGCGACTTTCCCAACCCCGACATCAGGTGCGCCTTTCCACCGGTCCTCCGTCCGCAGGGCCTCCCCGCAGTCCCCGATCCACTCGGAAACCGTAAAGACTCGCCATCGGCCCCGAACGGAACCATCGGTTCATTCACTCGTACTGCGTAAGGAAGGAGAAAACACCGACCCTCCGCCTCGCGCGGCCCTCGTCTCGGCAGAGAATCCGGGACGCGTTCCCCTCCGGCCTGCGGTGTACTCCGCTGCGAGCACCAGACGCCCCGCGGCAGACGCCGGTCCGGGCGGGGGCCGCCCCGTACCCGACTCGGGCGACAGGCCGCGCGGGAGGCGCCGCGTCACGACCACCTTCGTCTCCGCGTCCTCCAGCAGCAGGCGGAGCCGCACCGGCGGATGCCCCGCCGCGGCGAAGACGATCGAGGCAGCCGCCGACGATGGTGTCCGGACCCGACGCCCGGTCCGCGCAGTCGGCGGGCGACGCTACCTGCGCCTTCGGGAGTTGCGCGTAGGTGAGCCGTAGCGTGTTGTCCGTCACCGCTTCGGTGTCCGCAGATGCGTCTGGACGGGCGCGGCGGGGCACTGGCCCGTCGAGGGCGGAATTGCGCACAATAACGGGCCATATGGCGCACCTTGGCCAGGGTCAAGGCGCGCGTCACCGCAGTCAGGGGCTCTGGTCCCCAACCGGTCCCAAGAATGATCAAGGGGCCGTCTCAGATCTTCTCTGATACGGCCCCTTGACCTACGACTTCGCAAAGTCGGGACGACAGGATTTGAACCTGCGACCCCTTGACCCCCAGTCAAGTGCGCTACCAAGCTGCGCCACGTCCCGGTGCACTGCCCCGCGGTGGATCGCGGGAACGCGCGTACAGAACTTTACCCCACGTCGGGTGCCGGACCGAAGCGGGCACCGGGCGCGGGACAATCGACGTATGGCCAGTACATCCTCAGGACGGCAGACGGGCGCGCGGGACCGGGACGGCGACGGGCGGGCGCGCAACGCCCGGCCGCGGGACGGGCTCGGGCGGCCGCTGCCGTACGGCGCGGACGGCGTCGCCCGGCAGCCGGAGGGCGTGGTGCGCACCCCGCAGGAGACCGTGGCCGAGGCTCAGGAACTGCTGGACGCGGGCCGCCCCTTTCATGCGCACGAGGTCTTCGAGGACGCCTGGAAGTCGGGACCCGACGAGGAGCGGGCCCTGTGGCGGGGGCTGGCCCAGCTCGCGGTGGGACTGACACACGCGGCCCGGGGGAACGTCACGGGCGGGGCGAGGTTGCTGCGACGCGGCGCCGGGGCCGTGGAGGAGTGGGGCGCGTCCGGTGCCGGGCGGGGGCGGCCGTACGGGATGGATCTGGCCGGGTTGACGGGGTGGGCGCGGCAGCTGGCGAGGGATGTGGAGCAGGGCGGCTCCCCGGTGGACGCGCGGGCTCGCGGGCCTCGGCTGCGGGGGTGAGGTGACGCCGGGCGCATCACGCTGCACCAGGGCAACGGGCACGACGCCCCGACGACCGAGCCGCTGGGCCACGGCCGCCGGCCATGCCCGGCGCACTGGGCTTGCAGCGCGGTTGCGGGCCTGACTGACGCCGGGCGCGGACCCGGCACACGATTGCCGGCGCCGTGCCCCCTCGCAAGCCCGAAGCCGTCGCCCCCGACCCCGTCCCCGGACGCGGTGCCGTCGCTGTCAGTGGGGTGGGGCAGACTCGGGGTGTGCGAAAGATTCATGTGATCGGTATCGGCGCGGGCGACCCGGAGCAGCTGACCCTCCAGGCGGTGCGGGTGTTGCGGAGCACGGACGTGTTCTTCGTGCTGGACAAGGGCGAGGTGAAGAGCGACCTGACGCAGTTGCGCCGGGACATGCTGGACGCGCACATACCGGAGGGGACGTACCGGGTGGTCGAGGCCCGGGACCCGGAGCGTGACCGTGGTGCGGGCGGTTCGGCGTACTCCCCGGCCGTCGGGGACTGGCGCAGCGCCCGTGCCGACATCTACGAGCGGCTGATCGCCGAGGAGCTGGGCGAGGAGGAGAGCGGCGCGTTCCTGGTGTGGGGGGATCCCGCGCTGTACGACAGCACGCTCGGCATCCTGGAGGAGATCCTGGAGCGGGGCTCGGTGTCCTTCGAGTACGACGTCGTGCCCGGCATCAGCAGTGTGTCGGCGCTGGTGGCACGGCATCGCACCGGGTTGAACCGGGTCGCGCGGCCCGTCCAGATCACCACCGGGCGGCGCCTTGCCGAGGGGTTCCCGGAGGGCGTGGACGACGTGGTCGTGATGCTCGACGCCCACCAGGCCTTTCGCGCGTACGCCGACGACGACATCGACATCTACTGGGGCGCCTACATAGGCACGCCCGACGAGATCCTCGCGTCCGGGCCGATCGCCGAGGCCGCGCCCCGCATCGAGCGGCTGCGGGCCGAGGCCCGGGAGCGCAAGGGCTGGATCATGGACACGTATCTGCTGCGCCGCAACCCGAAGGAGCAATGACCCGAAGCGGCGGTATCCGGAGCATGGGCAGGCACCCGGGCGGACCGCCCGGCATGCACGGATGGCCCAGCGGTGTGATCGTGCCCTTGTGACCGTCGCCGAGGAACCCGCGGAATCCGCACCACCCGCACCCGCCATACCGCCCGCACCGCCCGCCGCCGCCCAGCCCCCCGTACTGGACGCGCGCCGCCGCAACGTCGTCTTCGTGACGATCATGCTGGGGATGCTGCTCGCCGCCCTCGACCAGACCATCGTGGGCACCGCGCTGCCGACGATCGTGTCGGATCTCGGCGGCGCCGAGCACATGTCGTGGGTGGTGACGTCGTATCTCCTCGCGGAGACCGTCGCGACGGTACTGGTCGGCAAGTTCGGCGACCTGTTCGGCCGCAAGGTGGTCTTCCAGGTGTCGGCGATCGTGTTCATCACGGGCTCGTTCCTGTGCGGTCTGGCCTCCAACATGTCGTTGCTGATCGTGTGGCGGGCGATGCAGGGCGTCGGGGCCGGTGGTCTGATGGTGACGGCGATGGCGTTGATCGCCGATGTCATCCCGCTGCGCGAGCGCGGCAAGTACCAGGGCGCCATCGGGGCCGTGTTCGGCGTGGCCACGGTCATCGGTCCGCTGCTCGGCGGGCTGTTCACCGACCATCTGACCTGGCGCTGGGCGTTCTACGTCAACGTTCCGATCGCGATCGTCGTGGTCGTCGCGGCCGCCCGCACCATCCCCGTGGTGAAGTCGGCGGTGCGGCCCGTGGTCGACTACCTGGGCATCGCGTTCGTCGCGGTGGGTGCCAGCGCCCTGATCCTGGCGACGAGTTGGGGCGGCAACGAGTACGCGTGGGGTTCCGGCGTCATCATCGGCCTGTTCGTCGGAGGTGTGATCGCGCTCGGTCTTTTCTGCTGGGTGGAGACCCGGGCTGCCGAACCGATGCTGCCGATGCGGCTGTTCGCCAACCCGGTGTTCACGGTCTGCTCGATCCTCAGCTTCATCGTGGGCTTCGCGATGCTGGGCGCGATGACGTATCTGCCGACGTATCTCCAGTACGTCGACGGCGACTCGGCCACGGTCTCCGGGGTACGGACGCTGCCCATGGTGGTCGGCCTGCTCATCGCGTCGGTCGCGAGCGGCAACGTGGTCAGCAAGACCGGGCACTACCGGCTGTTCCCGATCGCCGGCTCCCTGGTGATGGGGCTCGGGCTGTTCCTGATGTCCCTGATGGGGCCATCGACCGGCACCTGGCTTGAGTCGTTGTACATGTTCGTGCTGGGTACCGGCATCGGGCTGTGCATGCAGGTCCTGACGATCGCCGTGCAGAACACCGTCGAGTACGCCGACCTCGGCACCGCGACCTCCGGGGTCACCTTCTTCCGTACGCTGGGCAGCTCGTTCGGCACCGCGGTCTTCGGCACGATCTACACCAACTCCCTCACACCCAACCTCAAGGACGGCATCGCCTCCGCGGTGCGGGCGGCGGGCGGTGGACTGGATCCGGCCGCCGTGACCAAGGCCGCGACCAGCCCGGCGGGACTGCACGGACTTCCCTCGGCCGTCGCCGCGCCGATCATCGACGCGTACGCCGACACGATCCAGACCGTCTTCCTGTGGACCGTGCCGGTCGCCGCGCTCGGCTTCGTCGTCGCCCTGTTCCTCAAGCAGGTCCAGCTGCGCGACAGCGCGCGGGCCGGTTCGACCGACATGGGCGAGGGGTTCGCGTCACCGTCCGGGGCGGACTCGCAGCGGGTGCTGGAGGCCGCCGTCGGGAAGATCATCGGCAGTACGGACCTGGACACCGCGCGCCGGATCATCACGGACTCCGACACCCGGCTCGATGTCGCCGGGGCCTGGGCCGTGATGCAGGTGGAACTGCACACGCGGATGGTCGGCCACGCCAGCCTCGGCATGATCGCCGCGCGCCGTCATCTGCCGCCCGAGGTGCTGCTGCCGGTCTTCGACCGGATGGTCGAGGAGGGTTATCTGACCCGGGCCGGCCATCTCCTCTCCCACACGCAGGCGGGCGCGCGCGAGGCCCGGGTCATCAGCACGGCGTGGGGCAACTGGCTGGCGGACCGGGTGCAGCAGGACATCGGCCGCCCCTCGGGCACGGACCTGCGCGCCGCCGTCGACACGATCGCCAAACGCCTCCTGGTGGAGGACCTGAGCACCGGACTGCCGCAGCGCACGAGGGAGTTGGCGGGCAGCACCACCGCATGAAAACCGGGTGCCCGACAGGACGGGTGACCGTCATACTCGCGGGATGTCCCCCGTGCCCACCCGGTTCCACGACCCCGGCTCGACGGCCTTCGACTTCAGCGGCACCGTGCTTGTCCGCTGCCCGCGCTGCGTCGGGATCGCGCACTTCGAGCGGTGGACGCGTCCGGAACCCCACGTGATCTGCCGTTCCTGCGGCCTGTCCAGACGCGTGGACGGATGCGCCTGGCCCGACCTGTGGCTGCGTACCGGGACGAGGCACGGTGAACTGTGGGCGTACAACCTCGCCCACCTCGACCTGATCAGGCGGTTCGTGGCCGCCTCCTTGCGTGAGCGGGGCCCCTGGTACGAGCACGGCAGGAAGATGACCTGCCTCGCCCGTCTGCCCGCCTGGGTCAAACGCGCCAAGAACCGTGACGAGGTGCTCCGCGTGATCGACCGCATGCGGGGCTCCGTCACGGCGAGTTGAGGTCCAGCCACTCCAGGACGCCCGCCACGTCGGGCACGGACGTCACACCGTCCGGGAGGGGCGGCCGGCGTACGACGACCACGGGCAGGGCCAGTTCACGGGCGGCCGTGAGTTTCGCGGAGGTTGCCGTTCCCCCGCTGTCCTTGGTGACCAGGACGTCGATGCGGTGGTCGTAGAGGAGCGTCGACTCGTCGGTGACCGTGAACGGGCCGCGGGCCAGGAGCACTTCGGTGCGCGGGGGCATGGGCGGCTCCGGCAGCTCCACCGACCGTACGACGAAGTGCAGTTCGGTGAGGTGGGCGAAGGCGGCGAGCTCCATGCGTCCGGTGGTCAGGAACACCCGTCGGCCGAGGCTCGGCAGCAACTGCGCGGCCTCGTCGAGGGAGTCGACCGGATGCCAGCGGTCCCGCGGTCCGGGTTGCCAGCCCGGGCGGCGCAGCACCACGGAGGGCACGCCGGTCACCGCGGCCGCCCGGGCCGCGTGGGCGGTGATCGCGCGGGCGAAGGGATGCGTGGCGTCGACCAGCGCGTCGACATGCTCCTCCCGCATCCAGTCGGCCAGCCCCGCCGCCCCGCCGAACCCCCCGATCCGCACCTCCCCAGCGACCGCGCCCGGCCGCGTCACCCGCCCCGCGAGAGAGGTGGTGACGCGCACGCCCGGCCGCGACACCAGCGCGGCGGCCAGTTCGCGGGCCTCGGTGGTGCCGCCGAGGATCAGGATGTGCGGGGACATGGCGGGTAGCGTACGAGGTCAGGGGCGCGAGGCGGCACGGCGGGTGGGCGGCTTCGACCGACGTCCGCCCCCTCTCCGGCAGGAGACGCGGGACGCACGACGACAGGCGTTCCCGCCCGTCCGTGGTTATCGTCCGGGCATGGCATCCGTACGCGCGATCCTGATCGACATCGACGGAGTTCTCACCGTGTCGTGGGAGCCCTTGCCGGGGGCTGTGGCGGCCCTGCGGGAGATCCGGGAGGCCGGTTTCGGGGTCGCTCTCGTGACGAACACGACCTCGCGGACGCGGGCGTCGATCGCCTCGGTGCTGGAGGGGGCCGGGTTCGAGGTGTCGGCGCAGGACATTCTCACCGCGCCCGCGGTCACCGCCGCGTATCTCGCCGAGCACTGGCCCGGTGCCCGGTGCACGCTGCTGAACAGCGGGGACATCGCCGAGGATCTCGCGGGTGTCACGCTCGTCGACAACAGGGCCGAGGATGTCGATGTCGTCGTCCTCGGTGGCGCCGGGCCGGAGTTCGGTTACCGGGCGCTCAACGACGCCTTCGGGCATCTGCAGCGCGGGGCCCGGCTGGTGGCGATGCACCGCAATCTGTACTGGCGTACGGCCGACGGGCTCCAGCTCGACGCCGGGGCCTTCCTGGCCGGTCTGGAGAAGGCCGCCCGGACCGAGGCCGAGGTCACCGGCAAGCCGTCGCCCGCGTTCTTCGAGGCCGCGCTCGCCCGGCTCGGGGTCGGGGCGGACGAGGCGCTGATGGTGGGCGACGACATCGAGTCGGACGTGCTGGCCGCGCAGCGCGCCGGGCTCACCGGGGTGCTCGTGAAGACCGGAAAGTACCTGCCGGAGGCCCACCGGGCGGCCAGTGGCGCACCCCACCACGTGATCGATTCGTTCGCGGACCTGCCGGCGCTGCTCGACGTGTCAGCGGAGCAGTAGCTGTACGCCGCCCACGATCGTCGCCGCGATCACCAGCTGTTCGAAGAGCCGCTGGTTGATGCGGTTCACCGCCCACTTGCCGAGGAACGCGCCGGGCACGACGAACGCGACGAGGGCGAGGTCGAGCAGCAGCGAGTGGCCGTCGATCAGGCCGAGGCCGACGCTGAAGGGCACCTTGGAGACGTTGACGATCAGGAAGAAGAACGCCGAGGTGCCGAGGAAGCCGAGTTTGCGGAAGCCCGCCGACAACAGGTACATCGACATCACCGGGCCGCCGGCGTTGGCGACCATCGTGGTGAAGCCGCCGAGGACGCCGTAGGAGCGCGCCTTGACCCGGCCGGTCCGGGTGGCGACCGAGTCGGGTTCCTCCTCCGCGTCGGCCACGCGGCGGCGCCAGACCGTCACCGCGGCCATGAACAGCAGGATCGCGCCGATCGACGTCCGGACGATCCCGTCGTCCGCCCACTGCAGGAACAGCGTGCCGGCGACCACGCCGACCGCGACCGCCGGGAACAGGCGCCAGAGGGTGGGCCAGTGGGCGTGCCGTCGGTAGGTGAGCACCGCGAGCACGTCCCCGGCGATCAGGATCGGCAGCAGCGCGCCGGTGGAGGCGCGGGCGGGGAGCACCGCGGCGAAGATCGCGAGGCTGATCGTGTTGGCCCCGCTCACGGCCGTCTTGGAGAAGCCGACGAGCAGGGCCGCGGCGGCCAGCGCGGCGAACCCCCCACCGGAAATGTGCCAGAGCGTCATCGTGTCCATGCGGAGACCGATGCTAGGTGCAGGTAAGAGATCTTGTAAGTGCCGTCTCGCCGAGTGGTCCTGTGCGGACCCCGGGCTAGTGCCGCTCCACCAGCACCGCGCTCCCCTGCCCCACGCCCACGCACATCGTCGCCAGCCCGCGCGCCGCCCCCGTGCGCCGCATCCGGTGCAGCAGCGTCGTGAGGATGCGGGCGCCCGAGCAACCGAGGGGGTGGCCGAGGGCGATCGCGCCGCCGGTGGGGTTGACGCGGTCGGGGTCGATGCCGAGCTCGTCGACGCAGGCGAGGGCCTGGGCGGCGAAGGCCTCGTTGAACTCGGCCTCCTCGATGTCGCCGACGCTCCAGTCCACGCGGGCGAGCGCCTTGCGGGTGGCGGGGACCGGGCCGATGCCCATCACGTCGGGGTGGACGCCGGCCGAGGCGCCGGCGACGTACCGCCCGAGGGACTCAAGGCCCAGGTCGTCCAGGGCCTCTTCGCTGACCAGCAGGAGGCCCGCCGCGCCGTCGTTCATGGGTGAGGCGTTGCCCGCCGTGACCGTGCCGTCGGCCCGGAAGACGGGCTTGAGGCGGGCCAGCTTCTCGTAGGAGGTGTCCTCGCGGATGCACTCGTCGGCCTCGACGAGCACGCCGTCGGGGCGCTCCACGGGCAGCAGTTCGTCGTCGAAGTGGCCGTTCTTGCGGGCCTCGGCGGCGAGGCGGTGGCTGCGCAGGGCGAACTCGTCCTGGCGCCTGCGCGGGATGCCGTAGCGCTGGGCGACCTCCTCGGCGGTCTCGCCCATGGGCAGCAGGGCGTGGAGTTCCTTCATGGCCGGGTTGACCAGGCGCCAGCCGAGCCGGGTGTCGTGCGTCTCGATCCGGTGCGGGAGGGCCTCGTCGGGGCGGGGCAGCACGAAGGGCGCGCGGCTCATCGACTCGGAGCCGCCCGCGAGCACGATGTCGGCCTCGCCCGCGGCGATGGTGCGGGCGGCGGTCGTCACGGCCTCCAGGCCGGAGGCGCACAGCCGGTTCACGGTGGCGCCGGGCACGGTCTCGGGCAGTCCCGCGAGCAGCGCGGCCATGCGGGCCACGTTGCGGTTGTCCTCGCCGGCCTGGTTGGCGGCGCCCCAGTAGACGTCGTCGATACGCTCCGGGTCGAGAGCCGGCACGTCGGCGACCAGGGCCCGGATCACGGTCGCGGCGAGGTCGTCGGGGCGTACGGCGGACAGGGCGCCGCGGAGTCTGCCGATGGGGGTGCGGCGGGCGGCCGCGAAGTGGACGGGGCGCACGAGGGGACTCCTGACCGTCGTCATGGGTGAACCGGGGAGCTTGGATCAGCCCGGACCGCTTTAATTAGCACTGCTAGTTTCGGACTATAGCGCAGCTGGAGGAGACATGACCGAGCACGTCCTCACCGGAACCCGCGGGACCCTCACCGTGCGCGAGTGGCCGCACGACAGCCCCCGCTACGTGGCCCTCCTGGTGCACGGATACGGCGAGCACATCGGCCGGTACGAGGAGCTCGCCGGAGTGCTCGGGGCGCACGGCGCGGCCGTCTTCGGCCCCGATCACACCGGGCACGGGAAGTCGGCCGGCGAGCGGGTCCTGATCGAGGACTTCGAGGACGTGGTCACGGATGTGCACGCGGTGGCCGAGCTGGCCCGGGGAGCCCATCCCGGCGTGCCCCTCGTCGTGATCGGGCATTCCATGGGCGGGCTGATCGCCGCCCGCCTCGCACAGCGCCACGGCACCGAGCTCGCCGCCCTCGTGCTGTCGGGCCCGGTGATCGGCGCCTGGGAGCTGCCGGGCGCGCTGCTCGCCCTCGACGAGATCCCGGACACCCCGATCAGCCCGGCCTCGCTCTCCCGTGACCCGGCGGTGGGCGCCGCGTACCTGGCGGATCCGCTGGTCTGGCACGGGCCGATGAAGAGGCCCACGGTGGAGGCGTTCGCCCGCACCCTCAAGACCGTGTCCGAGGGCGGCGGCCTCGGCCCGCTCCCCTTGCTGTGGCTGCACGGCGACGACGACCGCCTTGTCCCGCTCGCCGGGAGCCGTGTCGGTGTCGAGGAGATCAGGGGCGAGAGGTTCACCGAGCGGATCTACGCCGGCGCCCGGCACGAGGTGTTCAACGAGACGAACAAGGCGGCGGTCTTCGCAGATGTGACGGACTTCCTCGACGGGGTGCTCATGAGCTGAGACACCCCTGTTTGCACGAGTACGCCCGGGGCACTCGCGCCCCCATGGAGTGGTTGCGTCGAGCGGCCTGCGTGGGAGAGGACCCTGAGCTGTTCTTCCCTGTGGGCACGCAAGGACCCGCGCTGCGGGAGATCGCGGCGGCGAAGCGCGTCTGCGCCCGCTGCCCGGTCTCCACGGAGTGCCTCGAGATGGCGCTCAGCAATGGGCAGACGTCCGGCGTGTGGGGCGGAACCTGCGAGCAGGAACGCGACGAACTGCTCCGTACCGGCATTGACCATGCCAGAAGGAGGAGCACGGTATGACTGTGGTCAGGAGCACTCTGTCCGACTCGGCCCGCGAGACGGCCGGGGACGCCCTGCAGAGCACCCTGGTGGATCTGATCGGCCTGTCGCTGATCGGAAAGCAGGCGCACTGGAACATCGTGGGCCCGCGTTTCCGGTCCATCCATCTCCAGCTGGACGAGGTGGTGTCGACGGCCCGGACGTTCTCCGACACGGTGGCGGAGCGCGCCTCGGCCCTGGGTGTGCCGCCGGACGGCCGGCCCGAGACGATCGCCGCCGCCTACACGCTGCCCGGCTCGAAGAACGGCTGGATCCGGGACGACGACGTCGTCCGGCTGATCGTGGAGACGCTGGAGGCGGCCATCGGCCGGCTGCGCGAGCGCATCGAGGCCACCGAGAAGGCCGATCCGGTCACCCAGGACCTGCTGATCGGCATCACCGCCGAGCTGGAGAAGCAGCGCTGGATGTTCGAGGCCGAGAACTGGCCCAAGGACTGACCGGCCCGCGATTCCCACGGAAAGGCGCATGCGATGACCGACGCTCTCGAACTCGACGCGCTGTGGGAGGACTTCCACCGCGCGGTGAACATGACCTCGCAGGAACTGGCCGCCTGGCTGCGGATCAGCGACGCCGACGAGTCCGCCGAACCGCTGCCGGAGCACGCGGGTGAGCCGACCGGGCAGCACGTTCTCGCGATCCTCCAGAAGCGGCGCACGGACCTGACCGACGACGACATCGAAGTCATGTACGAGGTCGTGGACACCGTGACCGCGGATGCCGACCTGGAGGACGAACCGCAGGCCGAGGACAGTGTCCGCAGGCAGCGTCTGATGTCCGTCGGACACGACCCGCTCAGGCGGTGACCAGGGCGGAGCGCGTCGTACGGGAACTCGTCGGCGCGCACGGACGGACGTACGCCGGGGAGGCGGGCATCACGCTCAAGGACACCCCGCAGCCCCTGTACCGGCTGCTGGTGCTGTCCCTTCTGCTCAGTGCCCGCATCCGCGGCTCCGTCGCGGTCGCCACCGCTCGCGAGCTGCACCGGGCCGGCCTGCGCGATCCCCGCAGCATGGCCCGCGCCACCTGGCAGGAGCGCGTGAACGCGCTGGGCCGCGGCGGCTACCGGCGCTACGACGAACGTACGGCGACCCAACTCGGCAAGGGCGCCGAGCTGTTGACCGAGCGATGGGGCGGTGACCTGCGCCGGCTGCGCGCGGAGGCGGACGGTGACGTCGCCGAACTGCGGCGCCTGCTCCAGGAGTTCCCCGGCATCGGGCCCGCCGGTGCCGACATCTTCCTCCGCGAGGTCCAGGGCGTCTGGCCGGAGGTCTCGCCCTACCTGGACCGCAGGACGCTGGCGGGTGCCGAGCGGCTCGGCCTGCCGAAGGATCCCGACCGGCTGCTGTCCCTGGCCGGGGACGCCCAACCGGACGTCCTGGCAGCCGCGTTGGTGCGGGCGGCCATCGACGACGAGGTGGCCGAAGACAGCCTCCGCCGCGCCGGGTGACATGGCACACTGCTCGCACATCTTGTCGAGCAGAGGAGTGTTGTGTGACCGGGACCGAGTCGGCCGGCCGGCGGATCGACACGAGCAGGCCGCATCCGGCCCGGGTGTACGACTGGTTCCTCGGCGGGAAGGACAACTACCCCGTCGACGAGGAGCTCGGACGGCAGATCACGGCACAGGGTGACGCCCCCCGGCAGGCTCGCGCCAACCGCCGGTTCATGGAGCGGGCCACCCGGGTCGTCGTACGGGAGGCGGGAATCCGCCAGTTCCTCGACATCGGCTCCGGCATCCCCACCGAGCCCAACCTCCACCAGATCGCCCAGTCCGCCGTACCGGACGCCCGGATCGTGTACGTCGACAACGACCCGATCGTCCTCGCCCACGCCGCGGCCCTGCTGCACGGCACCCCGGAGGGGGCGACCCACTACCTCCAGGCCGACGCCCGCGATCCGCAGCGGATCCTGCAAGGAGCCTCCGCCGTACTGGACTTCGACCAGCCCGTCGCGCTGTCGCTGGTCGCGCTGCTGCACTTCATCCCCGACGAGGACGGCGCCCAGGAGCTGGTGGACACGCTGGTCGACGCGCTGGCGCCGGGTAGTTGTCTGGTGCTCTCGGCGATGACGGCGGACTTCGAACCGGAGAAGGTGAACGCGGGCATCGCGGCCTACACGGCCGGCGGGGTGACCCTGGTGGCACGCACCCACGACGAAGTGAGCGGTCTCTTCAAGGGACTTGAGCTGCTGGAGCCGGGGATCGTGTCCCTGTCCCGCTGGCGTCCGGACGAGCGGGAGGACGGCGAGCTCGTGTCGCTGTACGGGGCGGTCGGCGTCAAGCGCTGAGATCCGCTCGCCCGGCATCCGCGGGAAAGACCCTCAGCCCAGCAGCCATCCTCCGTCCACGCTCAACTCCACCCCGTTGATCGAGCCGTTGCGCAGCAGGAAGTCCACGGCGTCCACCACGTCCGCCATGGTCGCGAGCCGCCCGGTCGGGGTCCTGGCCCGCAGTCCCGCCAGGACCTGCTCCGGCTTGTCCCGCCAGTAGGGGCTGTCCCCCACCACACCGGGATGGACGGCGTTCACGCGGACGGGGGCGAGTTCGACGGCCAGGGTGTGCATCAGCCCGGCCACCCCGGCGTTGACGGTGGCCACGGTCGTCGCGCCCGGGTAGGGCCGCTCCTTGGCCTGGCCGCCGAACAGGACGATGGCGCTGTCGTCGTGCAGCCGGGACCGCAGCGCGTGCACGACGGCGGTGTATCCGACGAGCTTGAGCGTGACGAGGTGGACGGCGGCGTCGATGTCGTAGTCGGTCACCCGGTTGTCGTCGCGGGAGATGCCCGCGATCACCAGGTGGTCGACGGTGCCCACCTCGTCCAGTGCCTCGGCGATCTCCTTCGGCCGCGCGAGGTCCAGGGCGAGTTCGCGGGCGCCGATCTCCTTGGCCGCGGTGCCGGTGCGGTGGGTGTCCCGTCCGGTGATCACCACCTCGTCGCCGCGCTCCGCACGCACCCGGGCGAACTCCCGCCCGATGCCCGAGGTTCCGCCGATCACCACCACGGCGCTCATCGTGAAGCCTCCCTCAGGTAGTCCCAGTCCCGCGTGAACCGGTAGGAGTGCCGTACCGGCGGCTGCGGCGCCTGTGTCTCCAGCCAACGCAGCGGCCCGTCACCGGCGTTGGAGAAGCCGTGCACACAACCGGCGCCCGCCCAGGCGCAGTCGCCCGGACCGAGCCGGTAGCGGGTGCCGTCGAAGACCGCGTCCGCCTCCCCTTCGAGGAACAGATAGGTCTCCTCGAAGGGGTGGTCGTGCGTGCCCGCGACGCCGTCGGGCGCGTACTGCACCATGAACATCGTCGAGGCCACCGCGCCCAGGTCGCCGTCGACCATCATCTTCACGGTGATCCCGCTGTAGACGAGCAGCGCGGTCCGCATGCTCGCCGACACCGCCAGCAGGTCCTGCGACTGCTTGCCCGGGTCCATCTGCGCGGGCTCGAAGTGACCGAAGGACCGGGTGCGGGGGTCGCGTACGTCGACACGGACGGGCGGGCGCGAGGGCCAGGCGGGGACCGTCTGGGTGTCGTAGCCGTACCGGGCCCGCGGTACCGGCGCGAGCATGTCCGCCCAGCGGGCGACACCGTCCCCGGCGCCGCGCCAGGCGTGCGGGACCCCGGTCGGCAGGAGGCCGTAGTCGCCTTCCTCCAGCAGATACGACCCCTCGGGCACATTGAGGACCACGGTCCCGTCGAGGACGTGGAAGCTCTCCTCGTACGAGTGCACATGGGCCGCGACGCTCCCGTCGGGGCGCAGCTCGCACACCCCGAAACCGGTGTGCGAGCTGCCGTCGGCCTCGCCGACCAACTCCCGTCGCCGGTAGCCGTGTTCGTCGTACGACGGCTGCGGCTGGTCGGCGGCCCGGCGGACCAGGTGCCGTGTCACGCCCGGGCCTCCTTCGCGGCCAGCAGCCGGTCGCGGGACTCCTCGACCAGGCGCAGGGCGCGGGTCACGTCGGCCGTGAGCCTGCCGTCGCGCTTGCGGACGACGCCGTCGACGATGACCGTCTCCACGTTGGACACGTCGGCGCTCAGGGCCACCGCGGCGGCCGCGTCGTGAACGGGGGCCACGTTCAGGGCGGTTGCGTCGATGGCGACGACATCCGCGCGCTTGCCGGGGGTGAGGGATCCGGTGCGGTCCTCCAGGCCGGCGACATGCGCGCCGTTGCGGGTGGCGATCTCCAGCATCTGACGTGCCGTCAACATGGTGTCGGGGACCGGTGTGTCGGCCTGCCAGCTGTCCGCGTTGACGCGGGCGCGCTCGGCGCCGAAGGCCGCGCGGATCTGGGTGAACATGTCGCCGGGCACCGTGGTGACGACGTCGATGCTGAGCGAGGGGCGCAGGCCGTGCTCGATCGCCTTCATCACCGGCGGCCAGCCGTGCCCCATCTGCGTCTCCACCTGCGGCGCGATGGAGACCGTACCGCCGCTGTCGGCGACCAGCCGCCACTCCTCCTCGCTGAGGTAGCAGCAGTGGATGTAGGTGGTGTCGGGGCCGAGGAGTCCGAGGTCGTGGAGTTGCTTGACCATGCCGAAGCGGCCGGCGAGCCGTCCCATGGCCACGTGCACGGTGATCGGGATGTCGAGCTCGCGGGCGAGGGCCCACTCGGAGCTGACGACGTCGTTGACGCAGAAACCGGGGCCGCGGGTGGCGAGGGCGAGGGTGAGCAGGCCGTCGTCGGAGTCGGCGGAGAAGTACTCGCTGCGGATACGGCGTACGTCGTCGCCGGGGATCGCGATCTTGCTCTCGAACCAGTAGTCGGCGAGGGAGGTGTTGGCGCTGCCGTAGGCGTACTGGGCGCGGATGCCGGTCTCTGCGAGGGCCCGGATCGCGGCGTCGGGGTGCTCGGGCGTGTTGTTGATGTGGGACCAGTCCACGAGGGTGGTGATGCCGGCGTTGAGGCACTCGAGCGCGCCCGCGAGGTTGGCCGCATAGACGTCCTCGGGGGTGTAGAGGGGGGCGAAGGTGTCGAGGATGTCGACGAAGTAGTCGTCGAGGGTGGCGTCGGGGGCCACGTTGCGGATCGACGCCTCCCAGGTGTGGCGGTGGGTGTCGACGAAGCCGGGGATGACGATCCGGCCGCTCATGTCGAGGACTTCGGCGTCCGCGCTGATCTCGCGCTCCACCGCCGCGATCTTCCCGTCCTCGATCAGAACGTCCCCCCTCGGCAGGTCCCCGACCGCGGGATCCATCGAGAGCACATGCCCGGCGCGAAGGAGTATCCGATGGGTCATGGCGCTTCCTCCTGAGGGGTGTTCAGTACGCGGCCAGGCTCCTGACGGCCGCCACGACCTTGTCGACGGTGGGGATGACCTGTTCCTCCAGCGCGTCCGCGAACGGCAGCGGCACGCACTCCCCCGCCACCCGCCGCACCGGCGCGTCCAGCAGACCGAAGCCCTCGTCGGCGACGACGGAGACGACCGTCGCGCCCCAGCCGCCCTGGTAGGGGTTCTCCTCGACGGTGACCAGGCGGGAGGTCCGCCCGAGCGAGGCGAGGACGGTGGCCATGTCGAGGGGCACGAGGGAGCGCAGGTCGACGACCTCGACGTCGATGTCCTCCTCGGCGAGCCGTGCCGCGGCCGCGAGGGCGACCGGCACCATCGAGGCGAGCGCCACCAGCGTCACGTCGGCCCCCTCGCGCACGACGGCGGCACGCCCCAGCTCGACCACGTGGCCGGGCGGCGGGGGCGGGCCCTTGGTGGCCAGCAGACCCTTGTGCTCGAAGAACACGACCGGGTCGTCGCTGCGGATCGCCGCCGCCATCATCCCGACGACGTCCGCGGGAGTGGAGGGGGCCGCGATCTTCAACCCGGGGACGGTCAGTGCCCAGTTCTCGGTGGCCTGCGAGTGCTGGGCGCCGAAACCGAGCCCACCGCCGTTGGCGGTGCGAACGACGAGGGGCACGGTGACCTGACCGCCCGTCATGTAACGCACCTTGGGTATCTCGTTGGCGAGGTAGTCCCAACAACAGGCCAAAAAGTCCGCGAACATGATCTCCGCGACGGGCCGCATCCCGGTCATCGCGGCCCCCATCGCCGCGCCCACGATGGCCTGTTCGGAGATCGGCGTGTCCCACACCCGCTCGGGCCCGAACTCCTTGTGCAGCCCGACGGTCGTCTTGAACACCCCGCCCGCTCCGCCGATGTCCTCCCCCAGACAGACCACCGACGGATCGCGCCGCATCTCCCGCGCGATGCCCTCGGCGACCGCCTCCCGGTACGTGATCACGTCCGCCATGCCGCACCTCCGTCCGCCCACACGTCGGTGAAGGCCTCGCGCGGATCCGGCGGCGGCGCGTTCTTCGCCGCCTCGATCGCCTGCCGTACGACCGCCTGCGCGCGCTCGTCGGCCGCGGTGAGCGTCTCCTCGGGCACCCCGGCCTCGACGAGCCGCCCCCGCGCGATGTCCAAGGGGTCGTGCTTGAGCCAGCGTTCGACCTCCTCGGCCGGGCGGTAGGCCGCCGGGTCGGCCCTGCTGTGCCCGAAGTGCCGGTAGGTCTCGGCCTCCAGCACGGCGGGCCCGTCTCCGGCCCGGGCCCGCCGCGCCAGCCGTGCCACCGCCTCCCGCACCGAGACGACGTCGTTGCCGTCGACGACCTCGCCGGGGATGCCGTACGCGGGCGCCCGGTCGGCGGCGGGCCGGGGCACCGCGGTGACGTCCGCGATCGGCGTGTACTCCATGTACAGGTTGTTCTCGCAGACGAACAGCACGGGCAGCTTCCATACGGCCGCCAGGTTCAGCGCCTCGTGGAAGGCGCCGATGTTGGTGGCGCCGTCCCCGAAGAAGGCGACCGCGAGCTGTCCGGTGCCGCGCATCTTCGCCGACCAGGCGGCGCCGACCGCCATCGGGAGGTGGGCGCCGACGATGGCGTAGGAGCCGAGCATGTTGGCGGAGGCCTTGGTGAGGTGCATGGAGCCGCCCTTGGCACCGCACAACCCCGTTGCCCGGCTCATGAGTTCGGCCAGGCACTCCTCGGGGGTGGCGCCGCGGGCCATCGCGTGGTGGTGGCCGCGGTAGGTGGCGAAGACGTAGTCGTCGTCGCGCAGGGCGGCGCTCGCGCCGACGGCGATCGCCTCGTGGCCGGCCGCGAGATGGGTGGTGCCTTTGACGAGGCCCTGGAGGAACAGGTCGTGGGCGGCCTTCTCGGTACGGCGGATGAGGACCATCTGCTCGTAGAGCGTGAGGAGTTCGTCAGGACGGGTCATCGGACGCGCTCCGGTTGAGATGGGACTGCGCCTCCCGGGCGGTGTTGAGCTCGCCGCCCACCGTCCAGTACTTGCGGCCCGCGACCAGGAGCTCCTCGGCGGGGAACTTGGTGATGACCTCGCAGCCGTCGGCGGTGACGACCAGTTCCTCCTCGATCCGGGCGGCGGACCAGCCGTCGGCGGCGGGCCAGTAGGTCTCCAGGGCGAACACCATGCCCTCTTCGAGGACTTCGGGATGGTCGAGGGAGACCAGACGGCTGAAGATGGGCTTCTCCCAGATCGACAGTCCCACCCCGTGGCCGTACTGGAGCGCGAAGGCGGCGGTCTCGTCCGCGAAGCCGAACTCCTCGGCACGCGGCCACACCTGGACGATGTCGGCGGTGGTGGCGCCCGGCCGTACGAGGGCTATCGCCTGGTCCATATACTCACGGCACCGCACGTACGCGTCCCGTTGCGCGCGGGAGGCGCTGCCGACGGCGAAGGTGCGGTAGTAACAGGTGCGATAGCCGAGGTGGCTGTGCAGGATGTCGAAGAAGGCGGGGTCGCCGGGGCGGATCAGACGGTCGCTGTAGACGTGCGGGTGCGGTGAACAGCGCTCTCCGGAGATGGCGTTGACACCTTCGACGTACTCGCTGCCCAGGTCGTAGAGCACCTTGCTGACCAGTCCGACGCACTCGTTCTCGCGGACTCCGGGGCGGAGGTGGCCGTAGAGCTCCTCGTAGGCCGCGTCGACCATCGCGCAGGCCTGGGCGAGCAGGGAGATCTCGTCGCCGGTCTTGATGCGGCGGGCCTCCAGAAAGACCTGCTGTCCGTCCACGACGTCGATGCCCTCGGCGCGCAGGGCGGCGAGGACGGGCATCTCGGCCACGTCGATGCCGAGCGGTTCGCCGGCCAGGCCGTGGGCGCGGAGTTCGGCGGCGATCTTCGCGGCGACGTCCTCCGCGATGCCGGCGTCCGGGTGGAAGGCACCGCGCAGGGTGGAGATGCCGGCGCGGGCCCCGGTGGGAGGGCCGCCCTTGCCGTCGCTGTAGTCGAGCCACGGGTTGTAGAGCTGGTGGTGGCGGGCCGCGGAGCCGAAGTCCCAGACGACCGGTTCGCCGCCGCGGACCAGCAGGGCGAAGCGGATCAGCTTGTCCATCGCCCAGGTGCCGATGTGCGTGGCGGTCATGTAGCGGATGTTGGCGAAGTCGAAGCTGAGCACCGCGCCCAGCTCCGAGCGGTTCAGGGTCTCGTGGAGCCTGGCCAGGCGCTGTCCGCGCAGCCGGTCCAGGTCTACGCGCTGTTCCCAGTCGACGGCATTGGGGCCGTAAGTGCGGATCGCCATCGCGACCACCCCCACCATCGAGTCAACGACCGGTCGCGGGGAGTGTCAAGTGTCACTGAACACATTGGCTTGCCACGAACCAGACGCCCACGGCCGGTTCCTCGCCGTCGTTGCGGTAGCGGTGGGGGGTCGTGGACTCGAAGCAGACGGCGTCGCCGGGGTGCAGGACCTGCTCGTCGAAGCCGAGGGTGAGGACGAGTTCGCCGGAGGTGAGGTAGCCGTACTCGGTGCCGGGGTGCCGCATCAGGCCGCCCGAGGTCGAGGAGGAGCCACCGGGCCGGTACGTGACGAGCAGGAAGTCGACGTCGGTACCGGGGACGTGCCCGAGGCGTTCCCACACGACACCGGAGTCCAGTTCCAGCACGTCCCGCTCACCAGGCGTGACCAGGGGGCCGATGCGTCGGCCGGGGTCGGCGGAGAAGGCGGCCAGGGCGTGTACGACGGTGGCCTCACTCGGCGCCGCGGCGGTCTCCGGCATCTCGAAGAGGGCTTCGACGGAGATGCCGAGCGCGGTGGTGATGGCGTACAGGGTGCTGACCGACGGCTGGCTCTTTCCGGTCTCTATCTGCGAGACCAGGCTCGCGGAGACACCGACCTCGCGGGCCAGGGCGCGCAGTCCCAGGCCGCGCTCCAGACGCGCCTGCCGGATGCGCGCACCGACGGACGGCACGGGGGCAGGGGACACGGGCGGACTCCTCTCGTGTGCAGCCCCATTGAACAACCCGGGTCGTCACCGGGGAAAGGCCGGCGTGCCCCGGGGCAGAGCCTCCGCGTCCCCCGGAACAGACCACGGCACCCCCGGACCCGACCGCACCCCCTCCCGCAGCGCAGACCACCCCGCCCCCGGAGCAGCATCCCCGTGACGCCCCCGGAAGAGCACTTCGGTGTCACCCCTGGAGCAGCACTGCCGTGCCCCCCGACAGCACCCACGTGACACCGCCGGAGCAGCACCCCCGTGACGCCTCCGGGGCAGCACTCCCGTGACACCCCCGGAGCAGCACTCCCGTGACACCCCCGGAGCAGCACCCCTGTGACACCCCCGGAGCAGCACCCCCGTGACGCCTCCGGGGCAGCACTCCCGTGACACCCCCGGAGCAGCACCCCTGTGACACCCCCGGGGCAGCACTCCCGTGACACCCCCGGAGCAGCACCCCTGTGACACCCCCGGAGCAGCACTCCCGTGTCACCCCGGAAACAGCGCCCGCACCTCCCACCCGTACTCCGCCCGCGGCCCCGCGTACAGCTCGCCGCCCAGGGCCGTCACCCGTTCCTTCAGGCCGACGAGCCCGAAGCCGCCCCCGTGCGCCGCCGCAGGCAACTGGCTGCCGCCGCGCCCGTCGTCCGACACGGACACCTCCAGGCGGGCCCGCTCGTAGCGCAGTCCGACGGTGACCTCGGTGGCGTCGCCCGCGTGCCGCCGTACGTTGGTCAGGGCTTCCTGCACCACCCGGAAGGCGGCCGCCTGGACCTCGTGCGGAAGGTCGTCGGGCACCCCCCTCCCGCGGTGCAGGGTGGCCTTCTGGATGGGGCTCGCGAAGCCGTCGACGAGATCGGCGATTCCCGCGAGGTCGCCCACCGGGCGGCGGTCGGCCGCGTCCTCGGTGTCGCGCAGCACGCCGACGGTGCGGCGCATCGACGCCAGCGCCTCGGTCGCGGCCCGCTCGATTCCGGCGAGGACGGGGTCGAGTTCGTCGGCGCCGGTGTCGGCCATCATGCGGGCCATCTGCGTCTGCACCAGGATGCCGGTGACATGGTGGGCGACGAAGTCGTGCAGGTCGGCGGCGATGGCCAGGCGTTCCGTCCGCCGGGTCTCGCTGACGGCGACGGTCCGCCGGTAGTCCTGCGAGCGCAGATAGGCGGCCAACGCCACGGTGAGGCCGACCAGGAGGAGCCCGATCAGCATGAACCCGAGCATGGTCTCCTGCTCGGCCGCATAGGGCCGTACCGGAAGCGCCAGCACGGCACCCCCGTCGAGTCCGGCGCAGGCCACGACCCAGGTGCGCGGGCAGTGCCGAACGGCGAGGAACAGCAGGCACAGCAGGATCGCCAACTCGCCGGGGCCGAACAGGACGCCGGAGCGCGCCACCGAGTCCACCGTGCAGACCAGGGAGGCGGCGGCCGGGACGATGGTGCGCAACTGCGGCGTCAGCCAGCGGGGGTGCCGGGCGCCCGGCCACAGGACGGCGACACCGCCGAGCAGCAGGGTCGCGGCCAGCGGCCAGGAGGGAGCGTCGCCCTCGTTCGCGTAGGTCACATCGACGAACACGGCGGCGAACAGCGCACCGACACCGGCGCCGCCCGCGCAGCCCCGGGCAGATACGGACTTCATGCCGCTCACGGTATGCGCAGCCGCCGTCGCCGGGATCGGCCGAACGGTCGAGGAAGGCCCTGTTCCGGGCCTGCGGACCTTGGCCGTTCGGCCGAGGCGGGCGCTCGTGCCCGCGGGGGAGAGTGGAGCCACTTCCCCGCCAGGAGTCCTCCACCCGGAAGGCCCCTCACTGTCCTCAGGAGCACGCGATGCGACGCAAGACCCTCGTCACCGCCGTCGGCGCGGTGGCCGGCGCGGCCGCCGTCTTCGGGCTCGGCACCCACTTCCTCGCCGGCACCGAGTCGACCACGGCACTGGACACACGGAGCACGGCTTCCGTCGGCGGCCACAAGGCGCTGGCCGCGTATGTCGTCGAGGGTCGCACCCAGGGCAAGTACCACCCGCTGCCGTGGGTCGGTGTGAAGGTCACCGACGTCTCCTGCCCGAGCGGGCTCAAGGCCGTCACCGGCGCCACCCTGACCTGCACCGGCACGAAGAGCGGCGGCGGGACCGTCGACATACCCGTCACCGTGGTCAAGGCCTCGGCCACGTCCGTCACCTGGAAGTTCGACCGCTAGCAGAGGACCCGCCCACGTCATGAACACCGTCCTGGCCGGTTACGGCCTCGTCAAGAAGTACGGCTCCACCACCGCTCTCGCCGGGGTGGACGTCGAGGTCCGCGAGCGCGACTCGCTGGCGATCATGGGACCGTCCGGCTCGGGGAAGTCCACCCTGCTGCACACCCTCGCGGGGATCGTCCGCCCGGACGGCGGCGAGGTCCTGCTGCGCGGCGAGCGAAGCGAGAGGGGGGTCCTCCCGGCCGAAGGCTGGGGGCGCATCGACCGGCTCGGCGAGAACAGACTGAGCGCGTTGCGCCGCAGGCGGTTCGGGTTCGTCTTCCAGTCGGGCCAACTGCTCCCGGAGCTGCCCGCCGAGGAGAACGTGGCGCTGCCGCTGATGCTGGAAGGCGTCCCCCGCAGACAGGCCGTCGAGCGGGCCCGCCGCTGGTTCGCGCCGCTGGGCCTCGACGGTCTCGCGCACCGCAGGCCCGGACAGCTCTCCGGCGGTCAGGCCCAGCGTGTGGCGATCGCCCGGGCCCTGGCCGTCGAACCGGACGTGGTCTTCGCCGACGAACCGACCGGCGCCCTGGACCAGGCCACCAGCGCGGAGGTGGTCCGGCTGCTGACGTCGGTCACGCGCGAACAGGGAGCCGCCCTGGTGATGGTCACCCACGACGCGGATGTCGCCGCGCACTGCGACCGCGTCCTTCAGGTCCGCGACGGCCGGATCAGCGGCCACAGCCAGTACACGGTCGCCTGAGCGGCAGGAGATGACATGCGTTCCCCCGTTCTGCCCCTGACCTGGCACCTCATCCGGTCGTCCGGCCGCCGCGGACTCCAGAGCCGGCTGCTCGCGGCCGGTGCGGCCGCCGTCGGCGCGTTCGTCCTGCTGGTGATGGTCGCGGCCGCCCTCGGCTCCGGCGCCCGAGCCGACCGCACCGCCTGGCGCACCCCCGAGACCGCCCGCCACGGCACGGCGATTCAGGCGCTCGCGACGACATATGTGCGGCACGAGCCCATCACCGTGGTCTCCCTCGCCCAGCTCCCCGGGCGCCCCGGGACCCCCGCGCCGCCCGGCCTCGCCGCCTTCCCCGGGAAGGGCGAGGTGTACGTCTCCCCCGCCCTCGCCTCGTTGCTGCACGAGCTGCCGACGAGCCGGCTGGCCGACCGCTTCCCGAAGGTGTCGTCGTACGGCACGATCGGCGCCGCCGGTCTGGCCTCGCCGGACGAGCTGGTGGCCGTCGTCGGACGCGCACCGACCGATCCAGCGGTGTCGGCAGAGGCCGAGGGCTCCACGGTGTCCGACATCGGTCAGGCCGCCCGGGCCGAGATCACCGGCTTCTCCGGGACGCACGCGAGTCTGTTCACCTCCTACGACCAGCAGACCGCGCTGGTGGGCGTGGCGTTGCTCGTGATGCCGGTGGTGGTCCTCGCGGCGGCCTCCGGACGGCTGGGCGCGGCCCGGCGCGAGCAGCAACTGGCCGCGCTGCGCCTGGCCGGGGCGACCCCGCGCCAGATCATCGGCATGACGGCACTGGAGACCGCGGCGCTCGGCGCGGCCGGTGCCTTGACCGGTGCGGCGCTGTATGTGGTGCTGCTGCCGCTGCTCGCCGAGATCCCGTACGGCATCGGCGGCTGGTACGTGAGTCAGCTGTGGGTGGGACTGCCGTGGCTGGCGGCGGTCGTGGTGGCGGTCACCGCACTGATCACGGTCAGCGCGGTGTCGATGCTGCGTCAGGTCGCGACCTCGCCGTTGGGCGTGGCCCAGCAGGCGGCCCCCCGGCGAACCCGGGTCATCCGGCTCGTGGTGTTCGTGGCGGTCCTGCTCCACCTGTGGAGTTCTGCCGGCGGCGGACAGTTGTCGACCCGTCAGGTGCTCGGTCTCCTGCTGCTGTTCTACGGGGCGTTCTGGCTGTTCGGGCCGTGGGTGGTGGACCGGCTGGGCCGACTGGTCAGCCGCTTCGCGCGGGGCCCGGCGACCCTGCTGGCGGGCCGTCGTCTGAGCGATGATCCCCGGGGTGCCTGGCGTACGGTCAGCGGTCTGGTGCTGGCCGGGTTCGCGGCGGGATTCTTCGCCGTGAGCATGGTGGGCATGGACGGTTCGGCCTACCGGGACCAGGTCGCGGTGGCCGGCGCGCATGCGTCCGAGGTCCGCGCGCTCCTGCGGGACGCCGGTGTCCCCGCCACCGTCGAGGCGGTCGGCGAGGACGACTGGGACGGGCTGCTGAACGGCACCGCGGGCGTGATCGTCCACATGTCCGGCGGCGGTCAGGCCCGTCTGGACACGGCCGTCACCGCGTTGACGCCCGCGAACCCGGCACGGCCGCCCTTCACCCAGGACTACGCGACGGCGGGCGACCGCACCGGCATCGGCCGCTTCGCCGAGGTCAGCACGGCGACTCTGGCCCTGAGCTTCCTGGTCGCCACGGCCTCCGCAGGCCTCACCGCCGCCGCGGGACTCCTGGACCGGCGCCGGGTCTACGGACTCCTCCGCCTGGCCGGCACACCGCTGAAGGTGCTGGACGGAGCCCGCGTCCGCGAGACCGTCATCCCGCTGGTCGCCCTGGCCGGGGGCACCACGGCCGTCGGCGTCTACACCTCCTACCGCCTCAACAAGGCCTTCGGTGCCTCGATCAACGCGTCGGGCGCGCTGGAGCTGGCCGTGTGCGTGGCCGTGGGCGCGTTGGCGATGTTCGCGGCGATCGGGGGCAGCAGGCCGTTGCTGCGCAGGGTGACGGAGGACGCGGCGCGCAGCGCGGACTGAACCGGGCCCTCGGACCGACGCCGAGCCCGACCGTCACCGTCCAGCCCCCGGACCGACACCGAGCCCGGCCCTCACCGTCCAGCCCCCGGGCCGCCGTCGAGCCCGGCCGTTCCGGGCCGCACCCGCCCGAGCCGTCACTGCCCATCCACCGCACACCGTCCGCACCCGCACCGTCCGCCCCCGCACACCGTCCGCCCCCGAACTCCCCTGAGGCATGATCGACCCATGACGAGCCCCTCCCCGCCGGCTGTGCCCATCCGGGTGCTGATCGCCGACGACCAGGACATGGTCCGTACCGGTTTCCGCTTCTTCCTGGACGCGCAGCCCGACATGACCGTGGTCGCCGAGGCCGCCGACGGGGAGACGGCGGTGCGGCTGGCCCGGGAGGTGCGGCCCGATGTGTGCCTGCTGGACATCCGGATGCCGAAGCTGGACGGCCTGGAGGCCACCCGGCTGCTGGCGGGGCCCGATGTCGCGGACCCCCTGCGGGTGGTCGTGGTCACCACGTTCGACCTCGACGAGTACGTCTACGGCGCTCTCCGCGGAGGTGCCTGCGGGTTTCTGCTGAAGGACTCCGGGCCCACCCTCCTCGCGGAGGCGGTCCGTGCGGCCGCGGCCGGTGACTCGCTGGTCTCCCCGTCGGTGACCGTGCGGCTGCTCCGGCACGTCACGGAAGACCCGCCGCCCGCGCCGGCCGTCGCGGCCCGCCCCGCGCCGCCGGCCACCGAGCCCCTCACCGACCGCGAACTCGACGTGGTCCGCCTGGTCGCCCTCGGCCGTACGAACGCGGAGATCGCCGCGGAGCTGTACGTCTCGCTCTCCACGGTCAAGACCCACCTCTCCAGCGTCCAGCTGAAGCTCGCCGCACGGAACCGGGTGGAGATCGCGGCGTGGGCGTGGCAGCGCGGACTCGTGCGGCCGGACAGCTGAGTCAGCTCTTCTTCTTGGCCCCTCCCAGCAGTTCCTCCAGCCGGTCGAAGCGCTCGTGCAGGGCGTGCAGGGTCTCCGCGCCGACCTGGTGGAGTCCGTGCCGCCGCTTCTGCTCCCGCGCCACGAACCATGTCGCGAGGGCCGCGGTGACCATGCCGTACGTCGTGATCCCGACGACCATGACGACCGTGCCGACGGCCCGGCCCCACCAGGTCACCGGGAAGAAGTCGCCGTAGCCGACAGTGGTCGCCGTCTCCACCGACCACCACAGGGCCTTCGGGTAGGAGGTCAGATTGGCGCCCCGTGCCCCGTCCTCGGCGCCGAGGACGGCCCAGGACCCGATGAGCATGACGACGAGCAGTACGGCCGTCGCACCGCCCGCCGCCTTCAGATGGAGCGAGCGCCCTTCCCGGCCCAGCAGCAACGCGACCGCCCTGGTGAGGAATCCGGGCAGCATGTGCACTCCTCGCGCCAAGGGGTCCGTACCCGGCAAGTTTCGCCGCCCCGGGAGTCGGAAGCATCTCGGACGGGGCGTTCAGGTCGCCGTTTCCGGGACAAGCTGATCATCGGGCGGCACAATGGCGGCAACGGCCACAGGCGCGAGAAGGAGCACAGTCGTGAGTGAGAGCCACACCCCGTCGGGCGCATCGGCGAGGCTGAACACAGGTGTGGCGCACAACGCGCGCGTGTGGAACTACTGGATCGGCGGCAAGGACAACTACGAGGTCGACCAGGCGGTCGGCGATCATGTCGCCGGGATGTTCCCGATCATCCGGGAGATCGCCCGCGCGGACCGCTGGTTCCTGGGCCGCTCGGTGCGCTTCCTCGCCGAGGAGCAGGGCATCCGGCAGTTCCTCGACATCGGCACCGGACTGCCGACGGTGGACAACACCCACGAGATCGCCCAGCGCATCACACCCGACGCGCGGATCGTCTATGTGGACAACGACCCGATCGTCCTCGTCCACGCCCGCACCCTGCTGACCAGCACCCACGAGGGCGTCACCGACTACATCGACGCCGACGTCCACGACCCGGCCGCCATCCTCGAACGCGCCTCACGGACCCTGGACTTCAGCAAGCCGGTCGCGGTGATGATGCTCGGCATCCTCAACTTCGTCCTCGACACCGACGAGGCGCGCAGGATCGCACGCGAGGTCATGGCCGCCATGCCGGCCGGCAGCCATCTCGCCCTGACGCACCCCACGTTCGACGCCGAGCTCGGCGGCGAGGGCCAGATCCCCGCCATGAAGTTCTGGAACGAGAACGCCACTCCGCCGATCACGGCCCGCAGCGGTGAGGACATCGCCATGTTCTTCGAGGGGCTCGACCTCCTCGAACCGGGCCTGGTCTCCTGCTCGCAGTGGCGTGCCGAGTCCGACTCCCCGGCCGTGGTACCGCAGTTCGGCGCGGTGGCCGTGAAACGCTGACGCGGGACCCGTTCCGGCCGAGCCCGTCGTGGAGGACGTATGACCACCCTTGCCGACCCCGTCCCCGGCGGCCGTCCCGGGGACGTGGACCGGGCGATCGCGATGGGCGAGGAGCTGTCCGCCAAGGGCGTGCACGGCGTGGTCCTGGCCTATGTCGACACGGCGGGCGTCTGCCGGGTGAAGACGGTCCCGACGGCCAAGCTGGCCTCCGCCGCGGCCTGGGGCGTGGGCATGTCGCCGGTGTTCGACACGTTCCTGGCGAACGACTCGATCGTCACCACCGACGGCCTGGGCTCCCCCGACGGCGATCTGCGCCTCTATCCCGATCTCGACCGGCTCGTGGCCCTGGCCGGGCAGCCCGGCTGGGCGTGGGCGCCGGTCGACCGGATCACCCAGGAGGGCGAGCGGCATCCGGGCTGCTCCCGCACCGTCCTCAGGCGGATCGTCACCGACGCCGCCCAGCGGCACGGGATCACCTTCCAGGCGGGCGTCGAGATCGAGTGGGCGGTGGGACGGGGCCCGGCGGCGGACGGTGACTTCGTGCCCGCGGTGTCGGGACCGGCGTACGGCGCCACCCGGCAGGTGGAGCTCAGCGACTACGCGGCCGATCTGCTGGCGGCCTGCGCCGCGCAGGGCATCGAGGTCGAGCAGCTCCATCCCGAGTACGCGGCCGGGCAGTTCGAGATCTCGACGGCTGCCCTGGACCCGGTGGCGGCGGCCGATGTCAGCGTCCTGGTACGGCAGACGATCCGGGCGGTGGCCCAGCGGCACGGGCTGGTCGTCTCCTTCGCCCCGGCGGTCTTCGCGGAGGGCGTCGGCAACGGCGGCCATCTCCACCTCTCCGCCTGGCGCGAGGGCGTGAACCTGCACTCGGGCGGCAAGGGCCGGTACGGCATGACCCGCGAGGCCGAGTCGTTCGTCGCCGGTGTCCTCGCCCATCTGCACGCGCTCGCGGCCCTGACCGCGCCGAGCCCGGCGAGCTATCTGCGCCTCAAGCCCTCCCAGTGGGCCGGGGTGTTCACCACCTGGGGCCGCGAGACCCGGGAGGCGGCCGTCCGGATCGTCACCGGCACGGCGGGCCTGACCGACCGGGCCGCGAACCTGGAGCTGAAGCCGGTCGACCTGGCCGCGAACCCGTATCTCGCCCTCACCGGTCTGATCGCCGCCGGGCTCGACGGGCTGACCTCGGCCATGCCGCTGCCCGCGGAGGTCACCGGCGACCCGGCCCTGCTCGCCCCCGAGAGAGCCGCAGCGATGGGCGTACGCCGGCTGCCGACCTCCCTCTCCCAGGCGGTCAGGGCGTTCCGCGCCGACGAACAGCTGCGGGCGGCGCTGGGCCCGGTCCTCGCCGACGCCGTGGTCGCCGTGCGGTTCGCGGAGAGCGACTGTGTCGCCGAGCTGGACGACGAGCAGATCGCGGCGGCGTACCGGTGGAAGTACTGAGCATGAGCGGACGCGTCCACGAGGCCCTCGCCGCCACCCGGCTGGTGGACCACCACTGCCACGGGGTCGTCACCGACGGACTCGACCGGACGGGCTTCGAGTCGCTGCTCACCGAGGGCGCGGTCTGGCCCGGGATCTCCCCATTCGACACCCCCGTCGGTGTCGCGGTCCGCCGCCACTGCGCACCCCTGCTGGACCTCCCCCGCCACGCGCCGCCCGACGCCTACCTGGCCCGCCGTGCCGAACTCGGCCCTCTGGAGGTCAGCCGCCGCTTCCTGACCGCCGCGGGCACGGACGTGTTCTGCGTCGACACGGGGTACACACCGGACCGCATCACCTCGCCCGGGGAGCTGGCCCGGATCGCGGGCGGGACGGCCTACGAGGTCGTACGGCTGGAGAGCGTCGCCGAGGAGGTGGCCGCGCGGGGCGTGGCGCCGCGCGCGTACGCCGACGTGTTCCGGGCGGCCGCCCTGGAGGCCGTGGGGCGGCCGGGTGTGGTGGCCGTGAAGTCGGTCGCCGCCTATCGCACCGGCTTCGACCTGGACCCGGTGCGCCCCTCGGACGCGGAGGTCACCCGTGCCGCCGCCGACTGGCTGGCCCGCGGCGGCCGGCTGGCCGATCCGGTGCTCGTACGGCATCTGCTGTGGACCGCCGTGGATCTGGGGCTGCCGCTCCAGCTGCACACCGGGTTCGGCGACAGCGACATCCGGATGCACCGTGTGGACCCGACCCACCTCACGGACTGGCTGCACCTGACCGCGGGCACCGTCCCGGTCCTGCTGCTGCACTGCTGGCCGTACCAGCGGCAGGCCGCCTATCTGGCCGCGGTGTTCGAGCAGGTGTACCTGGACGTGGGCCTCACCCTGCACCACGTCGGCCCCGCGCGGTCCCGGGCCATCCTGGCGGAGGCGCTGGAGATCACGCCCTTCCGCAAGCTGCTGTACAGCTCCGACGCGTACGGGGTGGCCGAGTTCCATCTGCTCGGCGCGCTGTCCTTCCGGCAGGGCCTCGCCGGACTGCTCCAGGAGCGGGTGGACGCCGACGAGCTGAGCCTGGCGGACGCGTTGCGCATCGCGGCCTGGACGAGCGGGGACAACGCCCGCCGCCTCTACGGACTTCCCGCCCCGTCCCCGTCCCACCAGGCGGGCGCGACTGAGCGCCCGCCGTCCCCGGAAAGTATGATCTAGCAATGTCTGACTTGACGGATACCACGCCCGGCTGGCTGAGCGCCGACGATCTCGAGCAGGCGCGCGCCCGGATGCCCATCCTGTACGTCGAGGCCGTGCCCGTGCGCGTCGACGACAACGGCGAAGTCACCAGCGTCGGCCTGCTGCTGCGCATCGGACCCGACGGAACGGTCAGCCGGACTCTGGTCTCCGGCCGCGTTCTGCACCACGAGCGGGTCCGGGACGCGCTGTTGCGGCACCTGGAGAAGGACCTGGGCCCCGTGGCGCTGCCCAGGATCCCGTCCTCGCTCCAGCCGTTCACGGTGGCGGAGTACTTCCCCACCCAGGGCGTCACGCCGTTCCACGACCCGCGTCAGCACGCGGTGTCCCTCGCCTACGTCGTCCCGGTGGCCGGCGACTGCCGGCCGCGGCAGGACGCCCTGGACCTGGTGTGGTTCAGTCCGCAGGAGGCCCTGTCACCGGCGGTGTCGAGCGAGATGCCCGGTGGTCACGGAGTTCTGCTCAAGCAGGCGCTGGCCCACGTGGGCTGCGCGATCTGAGGCCCCGGTCAGTCGGTCTCCTTGCGCTGCGTGGTACCGGGCGCGCCGCCGTCCCGCGTCCACTCGACGACGAGTTTGCTGCCGAAGCGGACCAGGTGGCTGCCGACGGCGGTCTCCAAGAGATCGAGGTGCTCGGACTCCGTCTCCAGGGTCAGCAGCAGCGCGCCCTCGGCCGCGGTGAGGGAGCCCTTGCCTCCGTTCGGGAAGAGCAGGGTGCCCTCACCGCTGTCCTCGTCCCAGCTGGTCTGAAGCCGACGGCCGAGGTGTGCGGCGAGCTGCTTGGCGTAGCGGTGCGGGCGGTCGGTGGCGACGCGGGCTTCGGAGCGGGGCACGGGTACTCCCAGGAGTGCGGTGGCACGGTACGGACCCGATGCTGCCGCAACGCCGGGCGCCCCGCACCCATTCCGCACCCCTCGCACACCGCAACGTATGCGTGCGCCCTACGCGCGGGCCTTGTTCGTCATGGAGAACTCGTCGGCCTCCGCCAGGTCGAAGTCGCCGTGGTCGCTGCCCAGGCCCTGCGCCACCAGTGCCGCCGCGGCGCTGCCCAGGATCGCCGCCTCGCGCGGCGTCCGGCCCAGGCTCATCCCGCGCAGGAAGCCCGCCGAGAAGGCGTCGCCGCAGCCGGTGGTGTCGACGACCTCGACCTCGAAGGCGGGGACCGTCTCCGTGCCTTCGGCGGTGACCAGGAGGGCGCCGTCGCCGCCGCGGGTGACCGCGACCAGGCCCACCCCGCCGGCCAGGAGCTTCTTCGCGCCGGTGACGACGTCCTGTTCCTCGCTGAAGCCGAGGACCTGGTCCTCGTTGGGGAGCAGGAAGTCGACGTACGGGAGCAGCGGTTCGATCTGGTCGAAGGTGCCGAGCGCGCCCGGGGCGAGGAGGTCCACCGACGTCACCACGCCCTGCTCCTTGGCGTGCGCCAGGATGCGGGCGGCGACGTCGGCGCCGATCAGCTCGGGGCCGCCGAGGTGCAGGTGACTCGCCTCGGCGAGCGCGTCCCAGGGGACGTCGTCGAGGCCGTAGGTGATGTTGGCGCCGAGCAGGTGGAGGGTGGGGCGGTCGCCGTTGGGGCGGATGGGCAGGACCGTCGCGGAGGTGGAGGTGTCGATGCGGCGGACGAGCAGGGAGGTGTCGATCCCCGCCTTGTCGAGGAGCTGGGTGAGCAGGTCGCCCGTCGGGTCCGTGCCGATCGCTCCCGCGGTGCGCACCGAGGCACCCAGTTTGGCGAGGGTGAGGGCGGTGCCCGCGGCCGTGCCGGCGGCGGTCATGCGGATGTCCTCGACCAGGGTCGCGCCCTGACCCTCGGGTATCTCCTCGACCGGCCGGACCAGGACGTCCAGCACGTGCACGCCCAGCGTGACGACGTTCATCGATTCCCCTCCTGTGCGGATTGCGTGGTGCCGTAGTTGCGGGCGAGGGCGGCCTCGATCACCGCGATCTGCTGCTGTTCGTCGAGGAAGCGCGGGGTGCCGAGGGCGGCCGCGCGCTGGTACACACCGCAGGCCCACTCCAGGAGCAGCGCGTGCTCGACCGCCTTGTCGAGAGTCGGGGCGTGGGTGACGGCCCCGTGGTTGGCCATCAGGGCGGCGCCCCGGCCCTCCAGTGCGGTGAGGACCGACTCGGCGAGTTCCGGGGTGCCGAAGGTGGCGTAGGGAGCGACCCGGACGGTGCCGCCGAGGGCCAGCAACTGGTAGTGGACGCAGGGCAGTTCGTCGAGCACGAGGGAGAGGGCGGTGGCCATCGGGGCGTGGGTGTGCACGACGGCGGTGGTGCCGTAGCGGCGGTAGACGCCCAGGTGGAGATCGAGCTCCGAGGTCGGCAGCAGGCTTCCGGCCACGATCTCGCCGTCGAGGTCCACGACGGTCACCTGCTCCGGGGTGAGCTCGGCCAGGGTCGCGCCGGTCGCGGTGATCGCCACGCGGTCCTCGACGCGTAGGCTGACGTTGCCCGCCGTACCGATGAGCAGTCCCTCGGCTCCCAGACGGCGGCAGGCGTCCGCCACGGCGGCCCGCTCCTCGCTCAGCACCGGGCTTGAGTCGGTCATGCGCGCGACGCTAACCTAAACCTGAAACAAAGTCACGTTCACGTTCGGAGGTCGTCCCGTGAGGTTGTCACGTGGGTGAGCGGAGGTCGTGCCGTGGCTGAGCCGGACCCGGGCAGCGACCCGGCCGGATGGATGGCCTCCCTGCGCCGCACTCCCCAACAGGCCCGCAGCCGGGCCCGGTTGGCGAGGGTGCTGGAAGCCGCGGAGCGCATCCTGGTCGAGGAGGGCGTCGAGTCGCTCACCACGACCCGGATCGCCTCCGAGGCGCGGGTGTCGGTCGGCTCGCTCTACCAGTACCTGCCCGACCGCGGGGCGATCATCGAGGCGCTCGCGGCCGGTTACTTCGCGAAGCTGGAAGCGGCGATGGACGCACTCGTGGAGGCCGCGGCCACCGAGCAGTGGGAGGACCCGGTCGGGGTCCTCATCGACGCGTACGCCGAGATCTACCGCAGCGAACACGGCTTCCGCGCCCTGTGGTTCGGCAGCGGACTGACCGAGCGGACCCGGGCCGCGGACCGTGAGCACAAGCACCGGATGGCCGACGGGATCCGCCGCATCCTGCTCGCCCTGCGTCTCGCCGAGGACGACGAGACCCTGGCCCGGGTCTGCCACGCCGCGATCCTCGCCGCCGACGCCCTCGCCCAGGAGGCCTTCCGCCAGGACACGAAGGGGGACACCGCGCTGCTGGAGGAGGCGAAGATCCTGCTGCGCGGCTATCTGACAGACATCGCGGCGCGATACAACGGACCCTGACATCCTCGGCGCAATGGCGGTCTCATGCGGCTCACCTTCACCGGCCGGGTGATCGAATGGCGCGGCCCGGCCCCCTACTACTTCGTGCCCGTGCCGGACCAGGAGTCCGCCGACATCGGCGAGGTGGCCCGGATGGCCACGTACGGCTGGGGCGTGATCCCCGTCGAGGCCCGGATCGGCGAGGTCACCTTCACGACCTCGCTGTTCCCGAAGGACGGCGGCTGTCTGCTGCCGCTCAAGAACGCGGTGCGCAAGCCGGAAGGGCTCGGCGCGGGCGACGACGTGCGGGTGGAGATGACGGTCCGCTTCTAGTGGAGCGCGGCCCCTCACGGCCCTGGACGTCCGTCCGCTCACGTCCACGTATCGTTCAGCCGTGACCGAGACCGAGCCCCTGCGGCTGCCCGACATGCCGTTGCACGATCCGTTCGTCGTCGCGGACCGGGGGACGCGGACGTACTTCCTCTACACGTCCAACGAGCCGTCCGTCTCCGGTGTGGAGGGGGTCGGGACCATGGTGTACCGCAGCCGGGACCTGCGGGACTGGACGCGGCCCGTCGTGGTGTTCCGGACGGACGACCAGGACGGGATCTGGGCGCGGGCGGGCGGGTGGGCGCCGGAGGTGCACGCGTGGGGCGGCAGGTACTACCTGTTCACCACCGTGCACGACGAGAGCCGGCCCCTGCCGGTGCCGCCGGCCGGGCGCTGGGGTACGCCGTTCCAGGTGCCCAACCACGCACGCGGCACGATCACCGCCGTGTCCGACTCGCTGCTCGGGCCCTTCACCGCCGTCGACCCGTCCGGGCCCACTCCGCCCGCAGGTCTGATGACTCTCGACGGCACGCTGTACGTCGATCCGGCCGGGCAGCCCTGGATGGTGTACGCGCACGAGTGGCTCCAGACCGTCGACGGGACGATGGAGGCCGTCCGGCTCGCTCCCGATCTGACCGGGACGGTCGGAGAGCCCGTCTTCCTGTTCAAGGGCTCGGACGCGTTCTGGCTGAGTGAGCAGATCCCCGCGGGCGTACCGCACCAGCTCGCGCCGTACGTCACCGACGGCCCGCAGCTCCACCGCACCCCCGACGGCGCCCTCCTCATGCTGTGGTCGACGTACGAGAAGAACACCGCCGGTGCGGACGGCACCGTCAGCGGCGGCTATGTGCAGACCTACGCCGTCTCCAAGTCCGGTGAGCTGACCGGCCCTTGGGAGCAGCGTCGGCCGCTGGTCCGGGACGACAGCGGGCACGGCATGCTGTTCCGGGCCTTCGACGGCCGGCTGATGATGATCCTCCACCATCCCTTCGAGAACGCGCGCGGAAAGCTGTACGAGATGCGGATCGAGGGTGACGAACTGCGGGTGCTGCGGCAGTGCACCGACCTCGACGGCGACGGGACCGGTGCCTGAGGTCCGGTTCTGCGCGGCGCCGATCACCCGGCCCCGTTCGGCAGTTGTCGACAGCCCGGCCACCGGTTCCGTCAGCGCCGCGCGGCCCGGCGAGTTCCCCCGGCGCCACGACCGTGCCGTCCGGTCCGTCCACCGGTTCCACGGCCGTGTCCACGCGTACGGCGGCGATCCGCTCGGCTCGTCCTCGTGGGTCGAGTCGCCGAACCCGGTGTTCCAGCGGTCCGACGCCAACGGTGTGTACGGCCCCGGCCACCACGGCTTCTTCAAGTCGCCCCGCACCGCCAGGGCCCAGAGATTCACCTGGAACCCCGACGGCACCCCGCCCCACCGGCCTCAGATCGCCTCGCGGATCGCCTGTTCGAAACCCTCCACGTGGCTGCGCGCGAGCCGCGCCGCCTTCTCGGGGTCACCGGCCACGATCGCCTCGATCAGCGGTCCGTGCTCCTCGACATGGCCGGCCATGTCGGACAGCCGGTCCACGAACAGGCACCAGATGCGGGTGGCCAGGTTGTCGTGGCGGACGAGGGTGTCCTCCAGGTACGGGTTGTGGGTGGCCGTGTAGATGGCACGGTGGACCTGGAGGTCCAGGTGCATGAGCTCGGTGGAGTTCCGGCCGGGACCCCCGGCGGTGTCGAGTTCCCGGCGCAGCGCCGTCAGGTTCGCCCGGTCGGTGGCCGTGGCACGCCGGGCGGCCTGTGCCGCGGCCAGGGGTTCCAGTTCCTGGCGGACCTCGGAGATGTGGGCGAGGTCGGTGATGTTGACCTCGGTGGCGAAGGTGCCGCGCCGAGGGTAGGTCGTGATCAGGCGCTCGTACTGGAGCCGCTTGAGCGCCTCGCGCACGGGCGTGCGTCCGACGCCGAGCAACTGCCCCAGCTGCTCCTCGTTGATCGGCGCGCCCGGGCGGATCTCCAGCATGACGAGCCGGTCCCGGATGGCGCGGTACGCGCGCTCGGCGAGCGACAGCTCCTCGATCTCGGTCGCGGTCTGCTGCATGGATGCCCCCTTGACCTGTGCGGCGAGCTCCCATACCTTACCGCACAGGCTGATATATCAGTTGCTCATTAGCTGGCTCTCAGGATGGTGCACCGATGGCAACGAGCACGTCGCCCACCTCGCCGCTCACCACACCCACCTCGCCGCTCTCTCTCCCGCTCAGCGAAATCGACCCGGACGTCGCCGAGGCGGTGGCCGCCGAGCTGCGTCGCCAGCAGTCCACGCTAGAGATGATCGCCTCGGAGAACTTCGCCCCGGCCGCGGTGATGGAGGCCCAGGGCTCGGTCCTGACCAACAAGTACGCCGAGGGCTACCCGGGACGCCGCTACTACGGCGGCTGCGAACACGTCGACGTGGTCGAGCAGTTGGCCATCGCCCGGGTGAAGGAGCTCTTCGGCGCCGAGGCCGCGAACGTCCAGCCGCACTCGGGCGCCCAGGCCAACGCGGCCGCGATGTTCGCCCTGTTGAAGCCCGGCGACACGATCCTCGGCCTCGACCTGGCGCACGGCGGGCACCTGACCCACGGCATGCGCCTGAACTACTCGGGCAAGCTGTACGACGTCGTGCCGTACCACGTGCGCGAGTCCGATCTGCGGATCGACATGGACGAGGTCGAGCGGCTCGCCCTCGCCCACCGGCCGAAGATGATCGTCGCCGGCTGGTCGGCCTATCCACGGCAGCTGGACTTCGCCCGGTTCCGCCGGATCGCCGACGCGGTGGGCGCGTATCTGCTGGTGGACATGGCGCACTTCGCGGGCCTGGTGGCCGCGGGCCTGCACCCCAGCCCGGTGCCGTACGCAGACGTCGTCACGACCACCACCCACAAGACCCTCGGCGGCCCGCGCGGCGGTGTCATCCTCAGCCGCGCCGACCTGGCCAAGAAGATCAACTCCGCGGTCTTCCCCGGCCAGCAGGGCGGCCCGCTGGAGCATGTGATCGCGGCGAAGGCGGTGGCCTTCAAGGTGGCTTCCTCGGACGAGTTCAAGGAGCGCCAGCGGCGCACGCTGCGGGGTGCGAAGATCCTCGCCGGACGGCTGCTGTCCGACGACGTGGCCGAGGCCGGGATCACCGTGCTGACCGGCGGCACCGAAGTCCACCTGATCCTGGTCGACCTGAGGAAGTCCGAGCTCGACGGAAAGCAGGCCGAGGACCGGCTGCACCGCATCGGGATCACCGTCAACCGCAACGCCGTGCCGTTCGACCCACGCCCGCCGATGGTGTCGTCGGGCCTGCGGATCGGCACCCCGGCCCTGGCCACCCGCGGCTTCGGCGAGACGGAGTTCCGCGAGGTCGCCGACATCATCGCCGAGAGCCTGAAGGGCGAACGCCCCGAGGACGAACTGCGTGCCCGGGTCGAGAAGCTCGCCGCTGCCTTCCCCCTCTACCCCCACCTCGACGGAGGCGCGGCATGACCGCCGAACCGCTGCCGGAACACCCGGACTTCCTCTGGCGCAACCCCGACCCGAAGCGGTCGTACGACGTCGTCATCGTCGGCGCGGGCGGCCACGGCCTCGCCACCGCCTACTACCTCGCCAAGAACCACGGCATCACCGACGTGGCCGTCCTGGAGAAAGGCTGGCTCGCGGGCGGCAACATGGCCCGCAACACCACGATCATCCGCTCCAACTACCTGTGGGACGAGAGCGCGGCGATCTACGAGCACGCCCTGAAGCTGTGGGAGGGCCTGCCGGAGGAGCTGGACTACGACTTCCTGTTCAGCCAGCGCGGGGTCCTCAACCTCGCGCACACCCTCCAGGACGTCCGCGAGGGCGTGCGCCGCGTGAACGCCAACCGGCTCAACGGGGTGGACGCCGAGTGGCTGGAGCCGGACGAGGTCGCCAAGGTCTGCCCCATCCTCAACGTCTCGTCCCGCACCCGGTATCCCGTGCTCGGCGCCACCTTCCAGCCCCGGGCCGGCATCGCCAAGCACGACCACGTCGCCTGGGCGCTGGCCCGCCGCGCCGACGAGCTGGGCGTGGACCTGATCCAGGGCTGCGAGGTCACCGGCTTCCTCAAGGACGGCGACCGGATCGTGGGCGTCGACACCAACCGGGGCCGCATCCACGCCGGCCGGGTCGGTCTCGCGGCCGCCGGACACAGCAGCGTGCTGGCCGAGCGCGCGGGCGTACGGCTGCCGGTGCAGTCCCACCCGCTCCAGGCCCTGGTCTCCGAGCTGCACGAACCGGTGCATCCGACGGTCGTCATGTCGAACCACGTGCACGTGTACGTGTCCCAGGCCCACAAGGGCGAGTTGGTGATGGGCGCGGGCGTCGACTCGTACAACGGCTACGGCCAGCGCGGCTCGTTCCATGTGATCGAGCAGCAGATGGCCGCCGCCGTCGAGCTGTTCCCGGTCTTCGCGCGGGCGCATGTGCTGCGCACCTGGGGAGGCATCGTCGACGTCACTCCGGATGCCTCGCCGATCATCGGCAGCACCCCGGTACCGGGTCTGTACGTCAACTGCGGCTGGGGCACCGGCGGTTTCAAGGCCACTCCGGCGGCCGGCTGGACCTTCGCGCACACCATCGCCACGGGCGAACCGCATCCGCTGAACGCCCCCTTCGCCCTCGACCGTTTCACGACCGGGGCGTTGATCGACGAGCACGGCGCCGCGGCAGTGGCCCACTGAGGCATCGAGGCTGAGGCATTGAGGAGAACCCCATGCTGCTGATCACCTGCCCCTGGTGCGGTCCGCGCAACGAGACCGAGTACCGCTACGGCGGACAGGCCCATGTCCCCCACCCCGAGTCCCCCGCCGACCTGACCGACGAGCAGTGGGCCGAGTACGTCTTCTACCGCGACAACCCCAAGGGCCCCTTCGCGGAACGGTGGATGCACAGCATCGGCTGCCGCCGCTGGTTCAACGTCCTGCGCGACACCGCCACCCACGAGGTGCTGACCTCGTACCGGCCCGACGAGCCACGCCCCGAGACACCCCAGCCCGGAGGGACCCGATGACCGACCAGCACTTCCGGCTGCCGCGAGGCGGCCGTGTCGACCGGGGCACCCTGCTGCGCTTCACCGTCGACGGACGGGAGTTGAGCGGCCACCCCGGCGACACCCTCGCCTCGGCGATGCTGGCGAACGGGCTGGTCGAGGTCGCCCCCTCGCTGTACCGCGACCGCCCGCGCGGCATCGTCGCCGCTGGCGTCGAGGAGCCCAACGCCCTGGTGCAGCTGGGCGGTCCGTGCTCGGAGGGAATGCTGCCTGCCACGACCGTCGAGCTGTACGACGGTCTGTCCGCCACCACGCTCTCCGGGATGGGCCGGCTCGACCCCACCCCGGACCCCGCCGTCTACGACAAGAAGTACGTCCACACCGACGTCCTGGTCGTCGGCGCCGGACCCGCGGGCCTCACGGCGGCCGCCACGGCCGCCGCCTCCGGCGCCCGCGTGATCCTCGTCGACGAACAGCCCGAGCCCGCCGACTGGGAGCGGTCCGACGAGCTGCGCGCGGCCCTCGACGCCGCCCCCGAGGCCGTCGTACTGCATCGGACCACGGCCTTCGGGTCGTACGACGACAACTACGTGCTGGCGTTGCAGCGGCGCACCGACCATCTCGGCGCGGACGCCCCCGAAGGCGTCTCGCGGCAGCGGCTGTGGCACATCCGGGCCCGGCAGGTCGTGCTGGCGACCGGCGCGCACGAGCGTCCGCTGGTCTTCGCGGGCAACGACCGGCCCGGCGTGATGCTCGCGGGGGCCGTGCGCACCTACCTCAACCGGTATGCCGTGGCGCCCGGTTCACGAGCGGTGGTGAGCACGACCAACGACAGCGCGTACGACACGGTCGCCGAACTGTGTGCCGCCGGCATCCCCGTCGCCGTCGTCGTGGACGCCCGCCCCGAACTCTCCGACCGGGCCGCCGAGGTGACCGCGGCGACGGGCGTGCGGGTGCTGACGGGCAGCACGGTGGTCGACACCTCCGGCGACCGGCGGCTGACCGGCGTCACCGTGCGGGCCCTCGATGCCGAGGGTCAACTCACCGGTGAACCCGAGTCGTTCGACTGCGACCTGCTCGCCGTCTCGGGCGGCTGGAGCCCCGTGGTGCATCTGCACAGCCAGCGTCAGGGCACGCTGCGCTGGGACTCCGGGCTCGTCGCGTTCGTACCGGACGGGGCCGTACGGGACCAGCAGGTCGTCGGGGCGGCCCGGGGAACGTACGACCTCGACGGCTGTGTGGCCGAGGGGGCACGGGCCGGAGCGCTGGCGGCGACCGCGGCGGGGTTCCCGGTGACCGTACCGGACGAGAGCGCGGGACACCCACCCGCGCCGACCCGTGCCCTGTGGCTGGTGCCCGCCCCCGAGGGCGAACCCGGCGCCTGGGACGGTCACTTCGTCGACCTCCAGCGCGATGTCACGGTCGCCGACGTCTGGCGCTCCACCGGCGCCGGCATGCGCGGGGTCGAGCACGTCAAGCGGTACACCTCGCTCGGCACGGCGAACGACCAGGGCAAGACGTCCGGCGTCAACGCGATCGGCGTGATCGCCGAGGCCCTCGGCGGTTCGCTGGGCGAGATCGGCACCACGGCCTACCGCGCGCCGTACACGCCGATCGCCTTCGCCGCCCTGGCGGGACGCGAGCGCGGCGAGCTGTTCGACCCGGAGCGGACCACGTCGATCCACGCCTGGCATGTGGCGCACGGCGCGGAGTTCGAGGACGTCGGGCAGTGGAAGCGCCCCCGGTACTACCCCCAGGCCGGTGAGGACATGGACGCGGCCGTGGCGCGCGAGTGCCGGGCGGCCCGGGAGGGCGTGGCCTTCATGGACGCGTCCACCCTCGGCAAGATCGAGATCTGGGGCGCGGACGCGGGCGAGTTCCTCAACCGGATCTACACGAACGCCTTCAAGAAGCTGAAGCCCGGCACGGGCCGCTACGGCGTGATGTGCAAGCCCGACGGCATGATCTTCGACGACGGTGTGACCCTGCGCCTCGACGACCACCGCTACTTCATGACCACTACGACGGGCGGTGCCGCGAACGTCCTGGACTGGCTGGAGGAGTGGCTTCAGACCGAGTGGCCCGAACTCGACGTCCACTGCACCTCGGTGACCGAGCAGTGGGCGACGATCGCCGTCGTCGGTCCGCAGTCGCGCGCGGTCCTCGCCCATCTTGCCCCGGACGTCGACCTGTCGAACGAGGCCTTCCCGTTCATGGCCTTCCGCGAGACGACCCTGGCCTCCGGCATCCCGGCCCGCATCTGCCGGATCTCCTTCTCCGGCGAACTCGCCTACGAGATCAACGTCTCGGCCTGGTACGGCCTTTCGGTCTGGGAGGAGGTGGACGCGGTCGGACGGCCGTACGGCATCACCCCGTACGGCACCGAGACGATGCACGTCCTGCGGGCCGAGAAGGGCTACATCATCGTCGGCCAGGACACCGACGGCACGATCACCCCGCAGGACGCGGGCATGAGCTGGGTGGTCTCCAAGCAGAAGGAGTTCATCGGCAAGCGGTCCTTCGCCCGTGCCGACACCTCCCGCGGCGACCGCAAGCAACTGGTCGGCCTGCTCCCGGCGGACCGTACGACCCGGCTCCCCGAGGGCACCCAACTCGTCGCGCCGGACGTCGACCTGGGGACGGTGCCGGTGCCGATGCTCGGCCATGTCACCTCCAGTTACCACAGCCCGGCCCTCGGCCGCCCCTTCGCCCTCGCCCTCGTCGCCGACGGACAGGCGCGGAAGGGCCAGACCCTGCTCGCCCCGGTGGGCGAGGCACTGGTGCCGGTCGAGGTGACCGACTTCGTCCTCTACGACCCCGAAGGGACCCGGCGAGATGGCTGAACCGATCATGGCGGGGCCGGTGGCTCTGCGCACCAGCCCCCTGTCGCACCTGGAGGAGCGGATGCGCGCCGCCGCCGTCACCGGCGCCCGGGGCGTCACGCTCGCCGAGCTGCCGTTCCTCACGATGGTGAACGTACGGGTCGCGCCCGCGTCCGAGGCGGCCCACCGGATCGGGCGGGTTCTGGGAGCGCCGCTCCCCGGCCGGTGCGGTGACACCGCGGCCCACGGCCCCCACACGACCGTGTGGCTCGGCCCCGACGAGTGGCTCGTCCTGTCCCGGGCCGACGCGAGCGCGGTGACCACGCAGCTGCTGGAGGCACTCGCCGGCGACCCCGGTTCGGTGGTGGACGTCTCGGCGAACCGCACCACGCTGGAGCTGACCGGCCCGGCCGCCCGCGAGGTGCTGGAGAAGGGCTGCCCCCTGGACCTCCACCCGCGCGCCTTCGGCCCCGGCCACGCGGTGTCGACCACGGTCGGCCCGATCGCGGTACTGCTCTGGCAGACCGACGACACTCCGACGTACCGCCTGCTGCCGCGATCCTCCTTCGCCGACTACCTGGCCCGCTGGCTCATGGACGCGATGAGCGAGTACGGAGGTCCGCGGGTCGCCTGACAAGCGGGCCTGCGGGGCGTCCGACGAGCGGGGCCGCCGGGTGGGAGCACCCGCAGCAGCGCACACGAAAAGGGCCCCCGCAGGCTCTCGCCTGCGAAGACCCTTCGCACCGTCGGGACGACAGGATTTGAACCTGCGACCCCTTGACCCCCAGTCAAGTGCGCTACCAAGCTGCGCCACGTCCCGGTGCCGTCTGACCTGGGGTTTCCCCTGGCCGAACGCGCACAGAAACCATACCGCACTCGGGTCGGTGGTCGCGCACTCCTTTCTCCGCTTGACCTCAAGTTTGGTTGAGGTTGCCCAACGCCGCGGGAGCGCATCGGCGCCTTCCTCACCCCCTGGGCAGCCCCAGCTCCGGGTACGCGTCGAGCAGCCGGGGCGGGGCCGCCTGCCGCCAGGAGTCGGCAAGGATGTCCCGCAGTTCGCCCTCGTCCTCGATCGCCGCGAGACGGGCGCGCACCCACGCGAACTGCGCCTCATGCCCGGCGATCCAGAACTTCCCCGGCTCGGCCAGCACCAGCTCGTCGCGCTCCTCCTTGGGGCAGCGCACGGCGATGGACGTCTCGTCCTCGGGCAGCGTGGCGAACATCTTGTCCGCGACCCGGAACGTGGGCATGCTCCAGGCGATCTTCTCCGTCGTGTCCGGCAGGGACAGGGCGATACGGCGTACGTCTTCGGCGTCCGGCATGACAGGCACCGTAGCGGCTGCCACTGACAATCACCTGGTCGGAGCGGTTTCTCCGAGCCGCTTGTAGTACAGGGTCGTCGGCCGCAGGACCCCGGCGGGATCGGCCGCGTAGTCGGGGATGACCCCGGCACGGATCCAGCCGGCCGAGCCGTAGAGGCGCTCGGCGGGGCTGTCGGTCTCGGTGTCCAGGTGGAGCAGGGTGATGCCGGCCGAGCGGGCGGTCTCCTCCGCGGTGTCGAGGAGCCGGCGCCCGAGACCCTGACCGCGCGCGTCCCGGTGCACCATCAGCTTGACCAGCTCGGCACGGTGGCGGGAGTTGGGCTTGTCGGGGAAGGCCAGGCTGACGGTGCCGACCACGCGGTGACCGTCGTACGCCGCCCACACCGCGAGGTGTCCCGCGGCCACGGCGCGCCCTCGCTCCCGCCACCAGGCGACGGCCGCCGTGCGGTCCATGGGAGCGAGGAAGCCGATGGAGGCGCCGCCGTCCACGGTGTCGACCAGCAGATCGGCCAACTTGTCGACGCGTTCGGGCAGTTGGGTCCGGTCGAGGCGGGTGATGATCACGGGAGGACCACCGCCAGCACATACCGCGCCATGTCGGGGCCCCCGCACCGGAACCGCGTCGGTCCCCACACCCGCAGCCGCAGGCAGTCCCCGGTGCCGAGGCGGTGTTCGACGTCCTGCGCGGTGACGTCGAGTGTGCCCTCCAGCACCCAGATGTGCTGCTCCAGGCCGGGCACGGGCGGCCGGTCGTACGCGATGTCGGCACCGGCGGCGAGCCGTCCCTCGACGAGTTCACCGCGCAGCCCGGGGTGCGGCGGCGACACGGACCGCCGTACGAACCCGGAGACCCGGTCCTCCCACACCTGCTGGTCGGCGCCCCGGACCAGCGGCGCGGGCTCGGCCTCGACCTCGCTGAGCAGCTGGGACATGGTCCGTCCGTACACCCCGCACAGCCGGTTCAGCAGCGAGGCGGTGGGGCTGATCTCGGCCCGCTCGGCACGGGAGAGGGTGGACTTGCTCACCCCGCTGCGGTCGGCCAACTCACCCAGGGACCAGCCGCGTTCGGCCCGCAGCTCGGCGAGCCGAACGCCGAGGCGGGTGTCGACGGGGTCGGGTCCGGAGTCATCCTGTCTCACATTCGGGACACTATCCCAGATACGAGAACCCCTCTACCCCTTGCCCGTCTACCTTCTTGCCCCTTTACCTCCCTACCCCTCGGAGACGGCCGCGAGCGCGTCGAGGACGGGACGGATCAGGGGGTGCTCCTCGGCTCCCCGCCGTACGGCCGCGAAGACCCGGCGGGTCGGGGCCACCCCGTCGACCGGGCGTACGACCACCCCGGCGAGGTCCATCCCGATCAGTGCCGAGCGCGGCACCAGCGCCACCCCCGCGTCCGCCGAGGCCAGGGCGACCACCGCGCGGAAGTCGTCCGAGGAGTGCTCGAGGCGTGGCTGGAACCCGGCGTGCTCGCAGGCGAGGACCACGACGTCATGGCAGGGGTTGCCCGGGTAGGGGCCGATCCACGGGTCCTTGGCGAGCTCCGCCAGCGGCACCTCCCCCGCGTCGGCCAGCCGGTGACTCACCGGCACGACCGCGTCGAAGGGCTCGGCGTACAGGGGCACATGCGTCAGACGGGGGTCGTCGGCGGGCGGGGCCCCGCGGTACTCCACCGCGACCGCCACGTCGACCTGCCGGTCCAGGACCATCGGCAGGCTGGCGTCGCCCTCGGCGTCCAGGACCCGGATGCGGATGCCGGGGGCGGTGGAGGCGAGGCGGGCCACCGCGGGCGCCACGACCAGGGCGATACCGGTCGCGAAGGAGGCGACGGTGACCGTGCCGGCGGCGCCCGAGCTGTAGGCGGCCAGCTCGGCCTCGGCCCGCTCCAGCTGGGCGAGGACCGCGTTGGTGTGGCTGAGCAGGATCTCGCCCGCCGGGGTCAGCCGTACGCCCTTGGCACCGCGCTCCACCAGGCGGTGTCCGGTCTCCTGCTCCAGGGCCGTGAGCTGCTGGGAGACCGCCGAGGGCGTGAGATACAGCGCGGCGGCAGCCGCCGTGACCGTGCGGTGGTCGGCCACCGCACGGAGGATGTGGAGCCGCCGCGCTTCGATCATGAGATCGATTATCGCAAGATGTCCGTCGCCGTGAGCCCGGGCTACGCCGTCAGCTCGGCCCTGGCCGCGACGAAGGCGTCGACCGCGCGGTTCACGTCCTCCGTGGAGTGCGCGGCCGACAGCTGCACACGGATGCGCGCCTGCCCCTGCGGTACCACGGGGTACGAGAAGCCGATCACGTACACGCCCCGCTCCAGGAGCAGCTCCGCGAGGCGGGCCGCCTTGGCCGCGTCGCCGATCATCACCGGGGCGATGGCGTGGTCGCCGGGCAGGACGTCGAAGCCCTCCTCCGTCATCCGGCGCCGGAACAGCGCGGTGTTCTCGCGCAGCCGCACCCTCAGGTCGTCCGCCGACTCCAGCAGGTCGAGGACCTTGAGGGAGGCCGCGGCGATCACCGGGGCGAGCGTGTTCGAGAAGAGGTACGGCCGTGAGCGCTGGCGCAGCAGCGCCACGATCTCGGCGCGGGCGGCGACGTAGCCGCCGGAGGCGCCGCCGAGCGCCTTGCCGAGGGTGCCCGTGATGATGTCGACGCGGTCCATGACGCCGTGCAGCTCGGGGGTGCCGCGGCCGCCGGGGCCGACGAAGCCGACCGCGTGGGAGTCGTCGACCATGACCATGGCGTCGTAACGGTCGGCGAGGTCGCAGATCTCCTTCAACGGCGCCACGTAGCCGTCCATCGAGAAGACGCCGTCGGTGACGACCAGCCTGCGGCGGGCGCCCGCGGCCTCCTTCAACTGCCGTTCCAGATCGGCGAGATCACGGTTGGCGTAGCGGAAGCGGCGGGCCTTCGACAGCCGGATGCCGTCGATGATCGACGCATGGTTCAGGGCGTCGGAGATCACCGCGTCCTCGGGGCCGAGGAGGGTCTCGAAGACACCGCCGTTGGCGTCGAAGCAGGAGGAGTACAGGATCGTGTCCTCCTGGCCGAGGAACGTGGAAAGGCGCGCCTCCAGCTCCTTGTGGACCTCCTGGGTGCCGCAGATGAAGCGGACCGAGGCCATGCCGTAGCCCCAGCGGTCCAGGGCCTCGTGGGCGGCGGCGATCACCTCGGGGTGGTCGGCAAGGCCGAGGTAGTTGTTGGCGCAGAAGTTGAGGACCTCGCCGGGGCGGCCGCCCGCGGACACGTTCACGGTCGCCGACTGCGGGGTGTCGATCACCCGCTCGGGCTTGTGCAGTCCGGCGGCGCGGATCTCGTCGAGGGTGGCGCGCAGGTCGTCGCGCACGGAGTCGAACATCGTCAGTCCCTAGGTCAGTTGGTCCAGTCGAGGATGACCTTGCCGCCGCGGCCGCTCGCCGCGTCGGCGAACGCCGCCTCGAAGTCGCGGTAGCCGTACCGGCCGGTGATCACGGGGGCGAGGTCGAGGCCGCCCTCCAGGAGGACCGACATCGCGTACCAGGTCTCGAACATCTCACGGCCGTAGATGCCCTTGATGGTGATCATCGAGGTGACGATCCGGGCCCAGTCGACCGGGAACTCCGCGGCCGGCAGTCCCAGCATCGCGATCCGGCCGCCGTGCGTCATGTTGGCGATCATGTCGCGCAGGGCCTCGGGGCGCCCCGACATCTCCAGGCCGATGTCGAAGCCCTCCCGCAGCCCCAACTCCCGCTGTCCGTCGGCGATCCCGGCCTCCGACACGTTCAGCGCCAGGCTCACCCCGATCTTGCGGGCCAACTCCAGGCGCTCCTCGCTGACGTCGGTGACGACGACGTTGCGGGCCCCCGCGTGCCGGGCGACCGCCGCCGCCATCAGCCCGATCGGGCCGGCCCCGGTGATCAGCACGTCCTCACCGACCAGCGGGAAGGACAGCGCGGTGTGCACGGCGTTGCCGAACGGGTCGAAGATCGCGGCCACGTCGAGTTCCACGGGGACGCGGTGCACCCACACATTCGCGGCGGGCAGGGCGACGTACTCCGCGAAGGCCCCGTCCCGTCCGACGCCGAGCCCGACCGTGGCCCGGCACAGGTGCCGCCGCCCGGCCAGGCAGTTACGGCACTTGCCGCACACGAGGTGCCCCTCACCGCTCACCCGGTCGCCGGGCTTGATCTCCGTGACACCGCGCCCGGTCTCCACGACCTCGCCGACGAACTCGTGTCCGAGCACCAGCGGCGTCCGGATCGCCTGCTGCGCCCAGCCGTCCCAGGACCGGATGTGCAGATCGGTGCCGCAGATCCCGGTGCGCAGCACCTTGATCAGTACGTCGCCGGGTCCGACGGCGGGCTCCGGCACGTCCGCGAGCCACAGCCCGGGCTCCGCCTTCTCCTTGACCAGCGCCTTCACGCTACGGCTCCTGTGGGTGCGAGGGGTGGAAACGTCCAGCAATCTGCCGTACGGCACCGTCCTGGTCCATCGAGGATTTCTTAAGCGGTGCCACAGCTCCGCTTCACACCTGGCCACCGCTCCACGCCGACGGCGACGCCGTCAAACGCACCACATGCTCGTAGATGACCACACGGTGCCCGGGCAGCAGCGAGAATCGTCCTGGGACGCCCGGCCCGCCGCGGCCGCCCCGAGCATTGACCGCCGTACGGCCGACTGATGTGGAGCCGCTGATGACCACCGCCCGGGACCTCGCGATCGTCGCCCTCGACAGGGCCGCCGACAAGCCGGTGGAGCAGGGCGATCTCTCGCTCGCGCTCGCGGGGGCCGAGCTGCTCGACCTCCTCGACGCCCGCGCCCTCGTCCTGGACGGCGACCGCATCCTCCCCCAGGCTCAATCCCCCACGGGTGACCGCCTGTTGGACGAGGCGGCCGAGGCTGTCGTACGCCAGGAACCGTACGAGTCGGTCGAGGACTGGCTGTGGCGCCGGGGCCGCGGGCTGTCCGCGGCCTACGTCGACGACATGGAGCGGACCGGGGTGACGACCCGTTCCCGGGGCCGCCGGATCCCGCTGCGGACGGGACGGACGGAACTGGTCGACTCGCCTGCCCGCCGGGAGGCCGAGGAGCGCCGGGCGGCGGGCGAACCCGTCCTCGCCGCCCTGGCGTCCGCCGCCGGGATCGGCGACGAACCGACCGACGAACTCCCCGACGAGGCGGTCACCGTGCTCGCCGCCGTCGGGGACGCGGTGATGGAGCTGGAGGCCGTACGCCAGCGCAAGGTCATCGAGAACGCCGCGTTCGACAACGTCTGGCGCGGTTACTAGGCAGCGCTGTCACCCAGCGGGGTACGGCAGTCGAGTCCTGCCGTCGGCACGTCCCGTGCTCGTCGGCGACGGCGAGCGCGAGGGTCCCCTCGCTTTCGCCGTCTCGCCCGTCACAGCACCGGGAGCCCGTCGGCCTGCCGTCGCTCCAGCCGCGCGACCAGTTCCGCCGCCGACGACTTGATGGTCTCCAGGCCTGCCTTCCCCCAGATCCGCGGCTCCACGTCCACCACGCACACCGTGCCCAGCACCATCCCCGTGGAGTCGATGAGCGGTGCGCCCAGATAGGAGCGGATGCCGTACTCGTCGACCACCGGATTGCCCGCGAACCGCGGGTAGTCGCGCACATCCTCCAGAACCAGCGCTTTGCGGCGGACGACCACATGGGGGCAGAACCCATGGTCGCGCGCCATATAACGGCCCACTTCCGGCTTGGCCTCGGCGCCGTCCACCGGAGGCCGGGCCGCGGGAATCCTGAGACCGGCGAAGAACTGCCGGTGCTCGCCGAGGAAGTTGACCATGCCGTACGGCGCCCCCGCGCGCTCGGCGAGCCGCTCGGCGAAGGCGTCCAGTGCGGGCTCCGGATAGTCCCCGAGGCCCAGCTGGCGAAGCCGTCTGGCGCGGTCCGGGGCCTCCTTGTCCTCCGGCGTGAGCAGCAGACGACCGGCCGGGCGTGGTGGGTCATAGCTCATGGGCGGCCGTCGCTGTAGACGTCGGTCATATGCGGCTCCGTGGAGGTGTATGCGGGGATCACATGTGGGCGCCGTGGCTCGGCGCGGGCGCCGGGCTGTGGGCGATGAGATGCCGTACGAGGGTGAGCAGGGTCTGTACACCGGAACTGGAGATCCGGGCGTCGCAGCGCACGATCGGGATCTCCGGGGGAAGGTCGATGGCGGCGCGGACCTCCTCGGGGTCGTAGCGGTAGCCTCCGTCGAACTCGTTGATCGCGACGATGAATCCGAGGCCGCGCTGCTCGAAGAAGTCCACGGCCGCGAAGCAGTCCTCCAGTCGGCGGGTGTCGGCGAGGATCACCGCTCCGAGCGCCCCCTCGGAGAGCTCGTCCCACATGAACCAGAACCGCTCCTGCCCCGGCGTGCCGAACAGGTACAGGACGTGTTCCGGATCGAGGGTGATGCGGCCGAAGTCCATGGCCACCGTCGTCTCGACCTTGTTCTCGATGCCGTCGAGACTGTCGGTGGCGGCGCTGACCGTGGTGAGCAGTTCCTCCGTGCTGAGGGGGGCGATCTCGCTGACCGCGCCCACGAAGGTCGTCTTGCCGACTCCGAACCCGCCCGCCACAAGGATCTTGAGTGCGGTGGGGAACGGGTCAGAGTTGTCGTCGTAGTCCATCGAGCACTGCCTCCAGAAGAGCCCGGTCAGTCGGGTTGTGGGTGAACTCGGGGGGCTTGGTGGTCAGCGCCCCGCAGTCCACGAGGTCGGACAGCAGCACCTTGGTGACCACCGCCGGCAGCTTGAGATGGGCGGCGACCTCGGCGACCGAGACCGGCGCGCGGCACAGGTCGAGCGCCTGCGCGTGCTCCGGGCCGAGGTAGCCGATGGGGGTGGCACCGGTGGCCATCACGTGCGACAGCAGGTCGAACGTGATGGACGGCCGGGTGCGGCCGTTGCTGACCGTGAAGGGCCGCACCAGCCGCCCGGCCGCGTCGTCGAGCCAGGGCCCGTCGCCGGCCGCCGCCACGCTCAAGGCCTCATCGCCGTGGATTCGACGGCGTGCTGCCGGGGCGCGGTCACCAGGTAGGGGCGGACGCTCTTGACGAGCATCGCCATCTCGTAGCCGAGCACGGCGGCGTCGGCCTCGCGTCCCGCCAGCACGGCGAGACAGGTGCCGGAACCGGCGGTGGTCACGAACAGCAGCGTCGAGTCGAGCTCGACGACGACCTGGCGGACTTCTCCGCCGTCGCCGAAGCGGACGCCCGCGCTGCGGCCGAGGGAGTAGAGGCCGGAGGCCAGGGCCGCCATGTGGTCGGCGCTGTCCCCGTCGAGCCCGTGGACCGACTTCACGAGACCGTCGCAGGACAGCAGGACCGCGCTGCTGGTGTGCGGCACACGCTGCACGAGGCCGCTCATCAGCCAGTCGAGGTCGGATACATGGCCGGTCGGCGCTTCGCTCGCCATGGTGGATCGACTCCTTGAGGTACGAAGGTCTGCGGGAGCGCTGGGGGGTGGGTTGAACGCGGGGATGGTCATCCGGCGGGTGCGCTCCCGTCGTGCCGGGGGGTGGTGCGGTCGTGATCGAGGCCGTACGCCTCGGATATGCGGGGCCGCTCCATGGGGGTTACGTCGATGGCGGCGGGGTCGGTCGTGGCCGTTCCGGTGTGGGCGGTGTCCATGTGCGCACGGCCCGCTGCGGCCGTGTCCGGGTGATTCAGGTGGGCCGGGTCCATGTGGCCGGACTCCCTGCGCGGCCCCGGCAACGGTGTGGTCGGTTCGCTGTGCTCCGGCTCCAGGTTCTGCTGGGCCTCGGCGAGGCTGATCCCGCGCTGGAAGGCCGCCATGAGTCCGGGGTCGTGGCCGGCCACGTGCTCGGTGTCCTGCCGTGGCGCCGGGCCGCCGCGGAGCTGGGGTGCGATGTGCTCCTGGGCGCGGCGCCGGGGCAGTTGGGGCTTGCCCATGGTGCCGCGCACGGTCCCGGTGCGTGGGGTGGGCGGCGCGGCCGCGTGCTCGGCGACCAGTCGCCGGTCGTCGGGCCTGATCCCGGGCACGGCCTCGGCGGGGGTGGGCCGGGAGACACCGGCCCCACGGACCGGCAACGGCGCGGGACGCCCGGTCGGCGCTCCCCCGCCGTTCGGCCCGCCTCCCACAGCGGGCTGCCGGTCGGTCACCGTTCCCTCGCCGTCGGGAATGCCGCTGCCACCGCCGCCACCCGGCGCACGGCCCGTGTCATCCGGCGCGCGGCCATTGCCGTTCTGTCCCGGCCCAAGACCGTTCCGTACGTGCCGGGCGCCCTGCGAAACCGCCGCGCCGTTCTTGTCCCTCGGCGCCGCACTGCCGTTGAGACCGGGCTCCGTGCCCCGCGACGTTCGCCGCTGCGGGTCGGCCCCGGGCCGTGGCTCCGCGGGCGCTCCCCGGTGGCGCGGCTCGTGGCCCGGCGGTGGGTTGCCCGGGCCCGCCGGGGATACGGCGGCCCCCGCGCCCCCGCCCGTCACCGCGGCTTCCGGCGGCTGCGCACCGACCGCCCCCGGCGCCGAGCCCAGCAGGGCCTGCGGCACCACGAGGACGGCCTGGACGCCGCCGTAGATGTTGGTCTGGAGCCGGACGTGGATGCCGTGCCGCTTCGCGAGCTGCGAGACCACGAAGAGCCCGATGCGCCCGTCCGCCAGCAGACTCGCGACGTTGACCTGGTCCGGGTCCGCCAACAGGGCGTTCATCCGGTGCTGTTCGGCGACCGGCATGCCGAGCCCCCGGTCCTCCACCTCGACGGCGAGCCCGGAGGTCACGAGGTTGGCGCGCAGCAGCACTTGGGTGTGCGGTGCGGAGAACACCGTGGCGTTCTCGACCAGTTCGGCCAGCAGGTGGATGACGTCGGCGACGGCGTGGCCCCGCAGGGTTCCGTCGATCGGTGGCACCAGTTTGACCCGCGAGTACTGCTCGACCTCCGCGATGGCCGAGCGCAGCACCTCGGTCATCGAGACGGGGTTGCTCCACTGGCGGCGCGAGACGGCACCGCCGAGGACGGCGAGGTTCTCGGCGTGCCGGCGGATCCGGGTGGCGAGGTGGTCGACGTGGAAGAGCCCCTTGAGCAGGTCGGGGTCCTCGATCTCGTTCTCCAGCTCGTCGAGGATCGAGATCTCGCGGTGCACCAGCGACTGAAGCCGCCGCGCGAGGTTGACGAAGACCTCCAGTTTCTGTTCGCTGCCGGCCTGGCTGGAGAGCTGGGCGGCCTGGACGACGGCGGTGACGGCCCCGTCGTGGGCACGGGCGAGGTCGGCGGCGAGCAGGTCGAAGTCGTCGGCGTCGTCGGGCGGTCCGCTGCGCGGGCTGAGCCCCGGAGGGACCTCGCCACGGCGCAGCCCCTCGACCAGGGTCCGCAGGTCGGCCTCGCGGCGCGCGCTGCTGCGGCGCAGGGCGCCGACGCGATCGCTCACCGCCTTGGCGGCACGGTCGGCCGCCACGGCGGCGATGAGGATGCCCGCCAGGGTCACCGAGACCGCCCCGGCCAGCACACCCCACAGGATGAGGCCGGGCTGTGCCCCGGTGGAACGGACGGTGAACAGGACGGCCGCGCAGCCGCTGAGGGCGACCGCGATCGGCGGGAGCACGGCCAGTCGCAGCAGTTGCGGCCGTATGTGCGTCTCAGGCAGCGAGGGGGCGGGGCGGGCGACCGGCCGCCCGTGCCGCCCGCCCTCACGGCGGTCTGCGCGTGCGGCCGGTGCGCGGAGGTGAGACATCGGTGTCCTTGTAGTGGTCCGTCGGTCCTGTTGGCCGGAGGGCCCCGGGCCGGCCGGCCCGTATCGGCGGGCTCCGGCACGTGTCCCTACGGGTTTCGGGGCGGGTTGCCGGGCGGCTCGCGCGGCGGCATGGTCGTCGGTCACCGGCGCGTCGCCTCCCTCCTCCCCGCGCCTCGGCTGTGCGCCGTGGGCATGCGTCATGACGTACCGGTCGAGAGACCGAAGACTTCAACCCCTCGTCGCCCGGCGGACACTCACAGTAGTCGCCAACGCATCATGTGCGAGCGGCAGTTGACAAACTCCTCCGCGGAGCGTCCCGCTCTGGTATGAGCCCTCGCACAGCAGACCGACACATCGACAGACGGAGCCCACCCGGATGAGTGAATACCGATCATCCCTGGTCAGAAGCGGTCAGGCGCGACCGCCGAGGCTCGGGTGACACACGGCGCCGGATCACCACGCCGACCCGCGCTCGGCGTACGGCAGACCCACCGGCACCCCTCCGGAGCCTTGGCCCGAGCCTTCCGCATTGTCACTGAGCGTGTCGAGACCCATCACGAAAAGAGGCATCCGCGTACCAACGGGAACAGGCAGGCGATCCCTGATCGCCTGCCTGTCAGGACTCCCCCCCCCCGGCCCCACCCACCCAGGGGCCCATGGAACTGCGGGACCGGCCCCCCACTCAGCCCTCGACCACGACCCCCGGCTCGTCCGCAACCGTCGGCAGCACGGCCCAGCCCCCGACCGGAGCCTTCGCCACGCCCCGCCACCAGGGATCGACCACCGGCACCGCCCCCGGCTCGAACGGCTCTCCCGGTCGCGGCGACGCCATGGCGATCCCCGCCTTGTGAGAGAGCAGCATCGTCTGCTCCGCGGGCTCCACCCAAGGATGCTGCGCGAGATTGAATGAACCCCAGTGGATCGGCAGCAGCACCCCCTCCGCAGCGTCCCCGCCCTGCAGGTCCAGATGGGACCGCACGGCCTCCTCGGGCGTCATGTGGATGTCGGGCCAGAATTCCGAGTAGGCGCCGAGCTGGATCATCGTGGCGTCGAAGGGCCCGAAGGCCGCGCCGATGTCCTTGAACCCCTCGAAGTACCCGGTGTCTCCGCTGTGGAAGATCCGGTGCTCCCCGCCGGCGACGACCCAGGACGCCCACAGCGTGTGCTGGGTGTTCCGCAGCCCCCGTCCGCAGAAGTGCCGCGCCGGGGTGGCCGTCAGCGTCAGCCCGGCGACCTGCGTCGACTCGTGCCAGTCCAGCTCACGCAGCCGGTCCGCGGACACACCCCAGTGCTCGAGGTGGGCCCCCACCCCGAGCGGCACGGCGAAGACGGTGTCCGTCCCGGCCAGTGCCTTGATCGTGGGCATGTCCAGGTGGTCGTAGTGGTCGTGGGAGATGACGACCACGTCGACCGGCCCGAGCGCGGCGAGCGGCAGCGGCACGGGGTGCAGCCGCTTGGGCCCGGCGAAGGGGAACGGGGAGCACCGCTCACCCCATACGGGATCGAACAGCACTCGCCGCCCGTCGATCTCGGCGAGCACGCTGGCGTGTCCCATCCAGGTCAGTCGCAGCCCGGTGGCGGGCGGCTTGGACAGGTCGGCGAGCGTCGTGGCATGTACCGGGATCCGGCCTTCGGGGACCCGGCGGGACCGGCTGTCCCGGTCGAAGAAGACCTTGGCGAACTCCATCAGCCCTTCGGGCCGGATCCGCACGTCTCCGTCGGGGTTCTGGAAGACACCGTCCTTGAAGTGAGGGGATCTGCGGATACGCGCCATGCGCTCACCGCTCGGGTCCGCACCGAAGGCCGCGGGCTGCAACGCGCGGAGCCCGGAGCTCAGGGGACGGAAGCCGGTCACGGTACCTCCAGGTGGAGTCGCTGAGGCATCCATTATGGTCCGCCCCGCTGACAGCGCCGGCGTCTGTCCGGTCACACGGGGAAGGACGCAGCCGGAGCGGATCACGTTGACAGGGTGCACCCGGGTGCCAATACTGACCCCCCATTCAGTAGCCACCGACCGCACCGGAGCCCGCGTGACCACCCCCTTGCTGTCGCTCACCTGGACCGACCACGTCACCGGCCGCCAGGGCTTCCTGGTCGTCGACCGGCTCGTGCGCGGTGTCGCCAGCGGCGGCCTGCGGATGCGCCCCGGCTGCACACTGGACGAGGTCACCGGCCTCGCCCGCGGCATGACCATGAAGGAGGCCCTGCACTACGACCCCGCGGCACGGTACGTCCCGCTGGGCGGGGCGAAGGGCGGCATCGACTGCGACCCCCGGGACCCGGAGGCGTACGGTCTGCTCGTGCGCTACCTGCGCGCCGTGCGGCCGTACATCGAGAACTTCTGGACGACCGGCGAGGACCTCGGTCTCAGCCAGGACCTGGTGGACCGGGCGGTCGTGGAGGCCGGTCTGGTCTCCTCGATCCAGGCGGTCTATCCGCTGCTGGACGACGAGGCCGCGGCCCGGCGGCGGCTCGCGGACGCGTTCGCCGTCGAGGTGGACGGGATCGGACTCGACGAGCTCGCGGGCGGCTGCGGGGTGGCGGAGTCGGCGCTCGCCGCCCTGGACGCGGCCGGGGTGCCGTACGCGGGCACGCGCGTGGCCGTCCAGGGACTCGGCACGATGGGCGGGGCCACGGCCCGCTTCCTCACGCGCGCGGGACTCACGGTCGTGGCCGTCGCCGACATCAAGGGCACGGTCTTCAACCCGGCGGGACTCGACGTCGAGGCACTGCTGGCCGCCCGGGACACCCACGGCACCGTGGACCGCTCCGCCCTGCGCCCCGCCGACCGCGAACTGCCCGGTGACGCCTGGCTGTCGCTCGACGCGGAGGTACTGGTGCCCGCGGCGGTCTCGTACGCGATCGACACCGGCAACCAGGAGCGTATCCGGGCCCGTTGGATCGTCGAGGCGGCCAACATGCCCGTCCTGCCCGCGGCGGAGGCGCTGCTGGCCGCGCGCGGGGTGACCGTCCTGCCGGACGTGGTGGTCAACTCCGGGACGAACGCCTGGTGGTGGTGGACCCTGTTCGGCGACATCGGCGCGGACGCGGACGAGGCCTTCGCACACCTACGACGTTCCATGCGCGCCCTGGTCGAGCAGTTGCTGGCGCGCGCGGAGACGGACGGCACCTCGCCGCGCGCCGCCGCCCACGCACTGGCCGCCGACCGGTTGCCGGTGATCGCGGAGCGGTTCGGCCAGTACCGCTGACCTGGCTCGCCGGGCGGTGGCCCACGCGGGACGGATTAGGGTGATCCCGTGGCGAGAGTGCGGTTGACAGTGGCCGAGCGGCGCGAGGAGTTGCTGCGGGCGGCCATCGAGCAGATCGAGGCGCGGGGCGTGGCGGCCGTCAGGATCGCCGACGTGGCCTCGGCGCTCGGGGTGAGCAACGCCCTGGTGCTCTATCACTTCTCCACGAAGGAGAAGCTGGTCGCCGCCGCGTTCACCTACGCCGCCGAGGACGACCTGGCCCATCTGCGCAAGCTCCTCGGCCGCCGCACCAGCGCCCTGCGCCGGCTCCGGTCCGCCGTGCGCTGGTACGCCCCGACGGGCCAGGCCAAGGGGTGGCGGCTGTGGATCGAGGGCTGGGCGGTGGCCTTGCGCGAACCGGCGCTCCAGGAGCTCACCCGCGACCTCGACCGGCGCTGGAAGGCGGCGCTCACGGAGGTGATCGCCGAAGGCGTGGCCGCGGGCGAGTTCCGCTGCCCGGACCCGCAGGCCACGGCTCTGCGCCTCACGGCCCTCCTGGACGGCCTGGCCGTCCAACTCACGTCCTACGCGGGCGCGGTACCCAGGTCCCGGGCCCAGGAGTGGGTGGACGAGGCCCTGGCGCGCGAACTCGGGCTGGAAGGCCCGGGACCCGCGTAACGGCCGGGTCGGCCGGAACCCGCCCCGCCCGACCTCGACCACCCGCCTCCGCCGCCCAACCCCGTCCGCGGCTCAGCCGTCCATCCGCGTCCGCCCGCCCCAGCCACTCACCCCCGTACGCGTGGCCGCGCCACCGCGCCCGTCGGACCCGGCCACCGGCCCTGTCCGGGGCTCAGCCGTCCATCCCCGTCCGCCCGGCCCAGCCATCCGTCCCCGCCCGGGCGGCGGCCACTCACCCCCGTCCGCGCAACCCGGCCACCGCATCCATCCACGTGACCCAGCCACCGCGCCCGTCCTCCGCCCGGCCATCGGCCCTGTCCCGGGCCCATCCATCTCCACGTGACCCAGCCACCGCGCCCGTCCCCGGCCCAGCCATCCATCCCCGCCCGCGCGGCCCAGCCACTCACCCCCGTCCGCGCAACCCGGCCACCGCATCCATCCACGTGACCCAGCCACCGCGCCCTCCTCCGCCCGGCCACCGGCCCTGTCCCGGGCCCATCCATCTCCACGTGACCCAGCCACCGCGCCCGTCCTCCGCCCGGCCATCGGCGCTGTCCCCCCGGCCCAGCCATCCATCCCCGCCCGGGCGGCAGCCACTCACCCCCGACCGCGTAACCCGGCCACCGCACCCGTCCGCGAGACCCAGCCACCGCATCCGTCCACGAGACCCAGCCACCGCGCCCGTCCCCCGCCCGGCCATCCATCCCCGCCCGCGCGGCCCAGCCACTCACCCCCGACCGCGTAACCCGGCCACCGCATCCGTCCACGTGCCCAATCCACAGGCCCCGTCCCCGGCCCGGCCTCCCGAGCTCCGTCTGCCCAGCCCCGCCGCCCTACCCGCGTTCCGCCCGCGGCTCAGGCCACCGAAGCGATCCGCGTCTTGATGTCGTCCGGCGACAGCACGCCCTTGGCCGTCACATGGTCCCCGGAGGACTCCCCGCGCAGCCGGCGTCCGATCCACGGCACCAGGTACTCCCGGGCCCAGTGCACGTCGTCCCGCCGCACGTCCAGCGGGCCGCGCGGGGGAAGTGGCGGCCAGGGCTGGTCCGGATCCGCCGGCACCTCCAGACCGAGGACCTGGCCCGCCCGGAGCGCCACGCGCGTGTGCCCCTCCGGAGACAGGTGCAGCCGGTCGCCGTCCCAGGCCCGCCGGTCCTGGATGGTCTTCAGGGACCACAGGTCGAGCACCGGGCAGCCGTAGCGGTCGGCGACGGCCCGCACATGCCCGTTGTACGTGGCGATCTTGCCGCGCAGATGCTTGAGCACGGGCACACCACGGGTGTCGAAGCCGGTCGTCACCATGACCGTGCCGCACACCTCGGTGAGCCGGGCGACGGCCCGCTCGAAGCGCTCGGCGACCTCGTCGGGATCGGTACCGGGCCGGATGATGTCGTTGCCGCCGGCGCAGAACGACACCAGGTCCGGTGCCATGTCGACGGCCTGCGGAAGCTGGTCCTCGACGATCTGGTCGAGCAGCTTCCCGCGTACGGCGAGATTGCTGTACCTGAAGTCGCCCTCGGGCCGCCGGTCCGCGAGAAGCACCGCGAACCGGTCGGCCCAGCCGACGAACGCCCCGTCGGGGCCGGGGTCGCCGACGCCCTCGGTGAAGCTGTCCCCCACCGCCACGTACGACCCGATCACTGAGCTGCTGTCATTCTTCGAATCGTCTGCCACAACCGTTCATGATTCACCTTCGAATGTGACCTACGCGACCGTAGGGAGGACTTGACGGGCGGTGAGATAAGCCACTCCTAAAGTGTTGGCCAAGCCAGGAATACGCCTCTCATCAGGAGTGTTGACGCTGCGACCGCCACACCCTGAAGTCCCTGATCCGGAAGTGGCTCCAAGTGGTCCGGAACGCGAAGTGCCCGCTGGTGTACGGCTCCGGGTCGGTGTAGTCGAACACGAGCCGGCCGTTGTTCCACCACTGGACCGTGGAACCGTCGGAGACGATCCGCACCCGGTTCGGCTGGTTCGCGACGAGCAGCGGCGCGGTGTAGTCGTAGATCAACGGCCGCACACCCGGTTCTCCGACGTACCGGCGCAGTCGTGTCGTGGTGTTGTAGTTCGCCCCGTAGCCGGCGTAGTAGGTCTTCAGGTAGTCGTACTCCGCGAGTGCCCCGCCCCGGTGGGTGGCGAAGAGGTCGTCGGGGGACCGGACGTCGACCGCGTTCCAGAAGTTGTTCAGGTCGGACACCCGGTCGTTGACCCCGCCCTCGGACACGGGCGTGGCGGTGTACTCCAGGACGTACGGCCCCTGGAGCGCCTGCCTGAACCAGATCGTCGCACCGGCGGGCACGTCGACCTCCAGGACCCCGCGCTCCGCGGTGACGGTGCCGCCCTGCTCCAGTTCGACGGCCCAACGGCCGAGGCCGTGGCGGAAGTCGTCGTGGGCGAGGAGGCGCCGGTGGCGGGGTGAGGCGCTCGCGGTGCCCGCGGGGACGAGGGCGGCCAGGGCGGCACCTGCGGCGAGGGCTCCGAAGGCTCTGCGGGTGGTCGTCACGTCAGGGGGTTCCTTTCGGGGGACTGCTTCGAGGATTCCGGGCACTGCTCCGAGGATTCCGGGTACCGATTCAAGGCTTCGGGGTGCCGCCTCGAGAGGAGGCCGATCAGCCGGTCGGCCACCTTGCGGTGGCCCTGGGCACTGGGATGGACCGTGCCGTTGAAGTCGCCCCGCGTGGCATCGAGCCAGCCGGTCGTGTCGACGAACTCGACGCGTCGATCGGCGAGTTCGTCGACGACGAAGGCTATGTCGGTGGCATGGCTGCCGTCGAAGGGGCGCAGGGCGAGGATGCGGGCGTGTGGCGCGGCGGCCCGGAGCCGGGTCAGATAGGCGCGGTAGGCGGCGCGGAACTCGGTGGAGCCGGACGCGGCGTCGTTGGTGCCCTGGTTCACCACGATCACATCGGCCCTGTGGTCCGAATCCGCCCTGGAGCCCGCGTAGTTCCAGCCGTACGCGTCGGACGCGGCGGGCACTCCCCCGTTGCCGGTCCGGATCACCCCCTGCCGTCCGAACCCGACCTGGGTGAGCGAGGCGTGCAGGGCATCGGCGACCAGCGTGGGGTAGGCGGCCGTACCGTCCGCGCAGTCGGAGGTGTTCTCCTCGCACAGGGCCATGACGCCCTGGGTGATCGAGTCGCCGTAGAACACCAATTCACGCTTCTTGGCGGGGGGTTGCGGCAGCAGCTGCCCCCGGATCCCGGTCAGCGCCACCCCCGTCTCCAGTGGCGGGATCCACCGGTTGACCCGCGAGAAGACGTCCTTGACGGAGATCTCGACGGAGTGCGGTCCGCTGCCGCTTGCCGTGATCGCCAGGTCCGCCCGGTCGACGGAGTGCACCTGCCCGGGGCCGCCGTCGACCGACACGTGGATCTGTGCGGGGACGGTGACGGACGAGATGTCGAAGAGGGCGTGGACGGACCGGCCGGTGAAGCGGAAGCGGAGCCGGGAACCGGAGTTGACGGTGACGGCGGCTTCGGCGGTCCGGCCCCAGTGCCCCTCGTAGGCGATACGTCCGTCGTCGGGGCCTACGACGGTCGAGGCACCGGACGCCAGGGCGGGCGGCATCGCGCCGGCGAGCAGACCCACGACGGTGGCCGCGGTCGCAAGGGTGCGTCTCATGACGGGATCCGGTCTCCGATCAGGGCCAGGTTCTGGATCGCCGCGAGGGCCCACTGGGCGGAGGAGTTGGTGGAGATCCAGGGGATCTCCCGCGTGGTCCGCAGGACCGCCGGGGTCTTGATCGTGACCGGGTTCCAGTCGTTGGACGGGAAGTAGGTGTCGCTGCCGGTGAAGAACTCGTTCCACGCGCGCGTGGCGAGCGTCGGGTCGTTCTTGCGCTGGGCCGCGTAGGCGGTGATGCGCGAATGCGCGGCCGGGAGCGCCGACTTCCAGGTGGAGCCGGTGAGCTGACGCTTCTGGGCGTCGGTGGCGTTGTAGTACTGCGCGTAGTTCAGCCACGCCGTTCGGAACTCCGGTACCTCCTCGCCCAGCAACGAGACGATCTCGCTATTGGTCTCGACGAGGCCGAACACGGCACTGAGATGGGACACGTTGACGGCCGTGTCGGTCGTCACGGCGAACTTCCCGGTGTCGGCGTCGAGCAGACCCGTCCCCGTGAAGAAGCCGTTGGGCTGTGCGGCGATGGTCCGCAGCGAGTTGAGGAGCTTGGCCTTCGCCCTGGTCGCCCCCGGGCCGCCCCGCTCCCATTCCGTGAGCCAGGCCGCCGAGATCCCTCCCCAGTCGGTGCCGAAGCCGACCGACAGGGCGTGCCGGTCGCCGGGCTCGTAGCCGTCGGTGCGGACCTTGCGCTGCGGGTCGACCTCGAGGAACGTCAGCTCCACGTCGGCGAGTTCGCTCAGCAGGTCCCCGGTGCGCTCGTCGCCGGTGAGGTAGTAGTGGAAGCGGCGGTTGGCGGCCGTGGAGATGCGGACCTGCTTGGCGCTGTCCGCCCAGTGCTGCACTCCGTGCCGGGTGCCGAGGCCCGCCCACTTGCCGAGGTGGTAGACGTCGACCTCGCCGGTGTGCCGGGTCATCGCCTCCGCGAACCGGAACACCTCCGCGGAGCCGGTCCGCAGGAAGTGGTACCAGAGCCAGAGGTCGGTGCCCAACTCCGAGTTGTCCCAGGCGAATCCGCCGATGTCGTAGCGCCAGACGTGCCGGTCGTTGTCGTAGGTGTGCTGGACGTCGCCGTAGTCGAGGAAGCCGTACCAGCGGCGCTCCTCGCGCTGGTCGCGGTAGTAGGCGAAGAGGTCGTCGAGGTGGTCCTCGATCGCCGCGCGGGCTTTCGAGGAGCGGTCCACGGGCGCCCAGTCGCCGAACACGCCTGCGGAGCGCAGCCGTTGGGGAGTCGCGGCGAGCAGCGGAGGAGCGGCCACCGCCTTCGCCTGGGCCGCCAGGACATCGGCGGGCGGGGTCTTCTCCACGGCCCAGAAGGTCAGTTCACTGGTGCGGGCGATGCCGTACGGGGTGCCGAAGCCCGGCTGATAGTCCTCGTACGTGATCTCCAGACCGCCGTCGGACTGTTCCTCGTAGGTGTCCTGACCGAGGCCGTCGTGATAGAAGCGCAGGTCGAGGGGCTGGGCCTCGGGTGAGTAGAGCCAGAGGGTGACCTCGGCGGCCGCGGACTCGGCGCCGCGCACATCGAGTTGGGCGGGGTGCCGCTGCCAGAAGTCCCGCAGGCCGAAGGAGAGTCCGCCGCTCGGGCCGCCGACGTATCCGAAGCCGGCCGCGCGCTGTCCGGCCGCGGCCGGGATCCAGCCGTAGCCCGCCGTGGTGCGCTTGCGGATCTGGTAGCCGTCGGCGGTCGGCTGGGTGAGCGTGTAGTCGCCCCACCGCGGGATGTACGCCAGCCTGCTCGCCACCCGGGTGTCCCAGCCGGCGGTGTCCGGCAGCCGTTCGCCGGCGATCTGCGCGGCCCGCACCGCCGCGCCCGGGTCGCGCCGCAGCCCCGTGACTCCCTGGACGGCCTCGCTGAACAGGCCGCCGCCCGAGTCGGCGAACCGCACATGGCGGTCGTAGGGCTGGTCGCTCAGCGGCACGGTGAAGCGGACGCCGAGTCCGCGCAGGAAGTCGCCCTGGTCGGAGCCGGGCCGCTGCTCGCCGTCCCAGACGAAGGTGTGCACCAGGCGGAAGGATTCCGCACCGGCGAAGAAGGCGAACCGCAGCACGAACGGCAGCCAGGCCCTGCCGCCGTGCCGGTGTCGCCCTTCGACCCGGATGACGGCACGGACGGGTCCGTCCTGCTCGACCGTGATCTTCTCGATCCGGCCCGCGAAGCTGTCGAGGTCCGCGCCCTCCCGAACGGAGTCCTGGCGCAGGGCCACCAGCCGTCCGTCGCGGGCGATCTCGGTCGTGCCGCGCCGGATGCCGCGTACGACGGTGTCGGAGCCCTTGGCCCCGAAGACGGCGGTGATCACGCCGGTCGACACCTCGATCCGGCCGCCGTCGCCCCGGCCGACGGTGACCCGGTGGGCGGGCTCGGCCGGACTGCCCGCGCTCAGCACATAGCGGTCGGCCCGCGGTGCGTCGGGGGCGATCGCGTGCGCGGTCCACTTCACCGAGCCGTCGGGCCAGTAGGCGGTGGGCCAGCTCTGCACCGGAACCTCGTCGCCACCGGTGGTGGCGAGCCGGAACCGCTGCTCCGGGCGGTGGGTGCCGCGCGCCCACGGCACGCCCCAGGTGGCGCCGGCGTGGACGTCGGGCGCAGAGCCCTCCAGCCAGTGGAGCTCGGTGTCGTCGTCACCGGCCACCGCGGCGGCCGTACGGGACTGGGCCCAGGAGAACTGGGTGAGGGCGGCCGCGGCTGCGGCGCCCTTGAAGACGGTGCGTCGGTCGACGCCGGACACGGTGACCTCCGAAGGTCGTGGAAAGCGCTTACGCGGCAACGGAGTTCACTGTGTCCCGGCCCTCCCCTCCCTGTCGACGCTCTGAGCACACCCGCCACAAGATCGCAATGAAGTGATCATGAAGGCGCAAACATCCGCACGTGGGAGCTGCCGAGAAACACCGAAGGCCGGACCCGGGGATCGGGGTCCGGCCTTCGGTGGTACAGGGGACGTCAGCCGACGGCGACGCCCTTCGAGCGGAGGTAGGACACGGGGTCCACGTCGGAGCCGTAGTCCGGCGTGGTGCGGATCTCGAAGTGCAGGTGCGGTCCTGTCACATTGCCGGTCGCGCCGGAGAGGCCGATCTGCTGGCCCTCGGTCACGGTCTGGCCGGCCGAGACGGAGAGCTGGGACAGGTGCGCGTACTGCGCGTAGTAGCCGTCGTTCAGCTTGATGACGACCTGGTTGCCGTAGGCGCCGCCCCAGCCCGCGGAGACGACCGTGCCCGCGGCCACGGCCTTGAGCGAGGTGCCGGTCGGGACGACGAAGTCGACGCCGGTGTGGTAGCCGCTGGACCACATGCTGCCCGCGACGCGGTAGCCGGTGCCGATGGTGGCGCCGCTGACCGGGAGGGTGTAGCCGCTGGAGCTGGTGGTGTCGGAGCTCTGGGTCGCGGTCGTCGACTTCGCGGACGACTTCGACTCCGCCTTCTCCACCGTCGCCGAGGACGACTTCGGGGAAGACGGCTTCAGGCCGGAGGTGTCGGTCCTCGTCGTGCTCGCCTTCGCCTTCCTGCCGATGGAGAGCTTCAGACCGGGGTGGATCAGCGACGGGTCGTCGCCGACGGCCGCGCGGTTGTCGGCGTACAGCTTCTTCCAGCCACCGCTGACATTCTGCTCATCGGCGATCTTCGAAAGATAGTCGCCGACCCGCACCGAATAAGTGCGCACGGTCGAGGTCTTGGCGGCAGCCTTCTTCGCGGCCGTCTTTTCGGCGGACTTCTGCGTGACCGGAAGGGACTGAACGGCCTTTTCCGAAACGGACTGCGGGGTGGCGGCGTGAGCGCCGGTGGCCCCCATGAGCGGGAGGGCGAGCGCGGCGCCCCCGGTTCCGGCGACGGCGATCGAGCGGGTGAAGCGCTGGGACTTCGGACGGCGGTGCTTACCCTTCGCGGGCATGACGAATTCCTCTCCGGCGCCTGCGAGGTGAGCTGTCGGGTGCGGGCTGGAGATGCCCGGCCGCGTCGGGACGCGGCTAAACCCCAAGCCGTTCCGGAGACCGGAACAGGCGGTACTACCTGTGGGTCCCCCGCTCCTGCCGTGCACGGGTGAGTGTGTGTGGGGAATCCGTTCGGCGGCAGGATTGGGCGTCCGACCGGATCGGTGGCGAACGTAAACGAGCAAGACGCAAAGGGACAAGTGAGAGGTTCCCTGTGCATGCGTTCCCATTGATCGGGTATGAGAATTACCGGTCACCCTGTGTGAATCGGACGCCCGCCATCCGACCCGAATCCCCTTGCGGAACCTGTGAATTACGTGAACATGACGTGCGACTCACCGTCACGGATATGACGCTCCTCACGTCACGAATTCACAGGAACCCCAATCCCGGGCGGAGTTGGAAGGAAGCTATTAATTCGGACAGAAGCCCTAGATACGACGCAGTCGGATAACCGCGGCATCGAGGTCCCCGTGCAAACCGGTGCGAAGTCCGTGATGCAGCAGTACGGCCCCTCGGTGGACTTCGCCCGTTTCGGGGCATTCGTACGATGCTGTCGGGTCGAGTCCGCGCAGCCGCAGCGAGGGGACGGGCTCGCCGTACTTCTGCGCCTGGAGCCAGGCGAGGACGACCGCCTCGTCCCCGAGGACGTACTGCACCGCGCTCAGCCCGCCCCGCGGAGGCCGCAGCCGGTAGAGGTCGCCACGCTGCACCAGGGGCCGGATTTCCTTGTAGAGACCCACCCAGCGCCCCGCCTCGGCGAGCTCCTCCTCGGTCCACTCGGCGAGGTCCCCGCCGACTCCGAGCACCCCGGCCATCGCGCTGACGAACCGGAACCGCAGCGAGCTCACCCGGTCGTTGAGCTGGGTGTTGGGACTGTCGGTGACCCAGGCGGCCATCACGCGCGCGGGATGGACCTGGCTGAAACCGTGCTGGATGGCGAGCCGGTCCAGCGGGTCGGTGTTGTCCGAGGTCCACACCTGGTCGGTACGGCTGAGCACTCCGAGGTCGATCCGGCCGCCGCCGCCCGAGCAGGACTCGAAGGCGACGCCCGGGTGGGCGTGGCGCAACCGGTCCAAAAGGTCATAGAAGCCGCGTACGTGGTCGACCCACAGGCGCTGCGGGTAGGGCTCACCGGGCCAGCCCGCGTCCGTGAAGCAGCGGTTGAAGTCCCACTTCACATAGTCGATCGGGGCCGAGGAGAGCAGGGTGTCGAGCTGCTCCCACAGATACTCCTGGACGTCCTCACGCGCGAGGTTCAGCACGAGCTGGTTGCGGAACTCCGTCCGCTTCCGTCCCGCCTGGTACTGCACCCAGTCCGGGTGGGCGCGGTACAGCTCGCTGTCCGGGTTGATCATCTCGGGCTCGACCCAGATGCCGAACTGCATGCCGAGCGCGCGCACGTAGTCGCCGAGCGGCTTCAGGCCCGAGGGGAAGCGGTCGGGGTTCGGCGTCCAGTCGCCGAGCCCGGCCCGGTCGCTGGTGCGGGCACCGAACCAGCCGTCGTCGACCACGAACAGCTCGACACCCATCGCCGCGGCCCGCCGGGCGAGGGTGCCCTGCTGCTCCTCGGAGATGTCGAAGTTCGTGGCCTCCCAGGAGTTGAACAGCACGGGCCGGTCCTGGTCCGCGTCCGGGATGACGTACGCCCGCTGGTAGGCGTGCCAGGCGCGGCTGGCGCCGCCGAAGCCGCCGTCGCTCCACAGGCCCGCGAAGACGGGCGTCCTGAAGGACTCCCCCGCCGCCAGCCGGAGCAGACCCGAGTCGTCGTATCCGGCACCGCCGGTGATCTGCACCCGCGCGTCGGGCAGTTGCGCGACCGCGATCCGCCAGGACCCCGACCAGCCGAGGGCGCAGCCGTAGACCTCGCCGCGCTCCTCGGTGGCGTCGGTGTCGAGGGCGACCCACGGCAGGTGCTGGTGCCCGGTGTGGCCGCGGCGGCTGCCGATGATCTTCTCGCCGTAGGTGAGGGGGGTCTGGGTGAGCAGGGACTCGGCGGCCCAGCGGCCGTGCAGCTGGGACAGCCGCCAGCCGTCCTCGCGGTCGGGCAGGGTCCAGGTGGCGGAGTCGGCGCGCAGCAGCTCGACCGGTGCCGGGCTCTCGTTGTCCAGGGTCACCCAGCGCTCCAGGACGTCGTCGCGCATCCGGTAGTGCAGGGTGATGGTCAGCCCGCCGTCGCGGAACCGCAGCCGCAGCTCGTCGCCCTCGCCGGCGTAGTCCTCGAAGATCCACTCGGTGCCGCGCCGCTCGTCGGTGCGCACGGACAGGGCGGGGCGGGTGAAGCGGGGGCCGCCCTCCACGGGGTACTCCTCGCGCCCGTCGAGCGTGGCCTCGAAGGGCCGGTACTCCGGCAGCGGCCTCACGGCGAGGGCCTCGGCGTCGGCGAGGGCGATCCTCGGGCCCCAGTGCAGGTGCACCAGCTCGTCGTCGGCGGTGAGGTGCAGGGCGTAACTGCTGGCCGGCCCGGACAGAATCCACGTACGGCCGTTCTCGGCGATCTCCAGCATCGGGGTTCCCTCACAGGTTCGAACAGGTGGCGACAGGTGCCCACAGGTGCGCTCAGGCGCCAACATCATCAGCCGCTTCGAGCCTCGGCTGCAACGGCTGTGGACAACTCGTTGACGGCCCTGTGGACAACTCATTGCCCCAGGAATCCATGTCGTATCGTCGAGAGCGTGCCCCGTCGACGAGCCGCGTCGGCGGAGCCCGGCTGGGAGGAGCCCCCGTGACGCAGCAGATCCCGTCGACCGAACCCGAGCTGTCAGGTGTCCGCAACTTCCGCGATGTGGGCGGACTGCCGACGGCGGACGGACGGCGGGTGCGGTACGGGGTGCTGTTCCGCAGCGGTCACCTCGCGCACGCGACCGAGGAGGACGCGGCCTTCCTGGCGTCCCTGGGGCTGCACACGATCTTCGACTTCCGCAACGCGGCGGACCAGAAGCTGGAGGGCCCGGACGTCGAGCTGCCGGGCGTCACCAATGTGAACCTGCCGCTGAGCGACCCGGCGGAGGGCACCTGGTTCTGGAAGATGGTCCGCGACGGCGACATAGAGCAGCTGCGTGAGCTCCTCGGCGACGGCAGGGCCGCCAAGCGCATGACCAACTCCTACCGCACGATGGTCAAGGAGCGCACCGTCGAGCACTCCCAGGTGCTGCGCTCCCTCGCCGAGGACAGCGTGCCCGCCCTCATGCACTGCGCGGCCGGCAAGGACCGCGCGGGTCTGTCCGTCGCGGTGACCCTGCTCGCCCTGGGCGTGGAGCGTGAGGCGATCGTCGCCGACTACCTGGAGTCGAACGCCAAGCACCGCCGCTACAAGGTGCGCCGCACCAGCACCTCGGCCGACGCCTACTCCCCCGAGGTGATGGAGCTGCTCAGCCCGCTGTTCGAGGCGCGCGCCGAGTATCTGTCGGCGGCCTTCGACACCATCGAGGAGACGTGGGGCGGCGTCGAGGAGTATCTGAGGGAGGGCCTCGGTGTGACCCCCGAGATCCGCGAGCGGCTGCGGGAGCGCCTGCTCGACTGAGCCGTACGGCGGCTACTGCCCGGCTCCCACCTCGAAGAGCAGGAAGATGAAGGCCGCGAAGACGTGGCCGACGACCAGGTAGATGATGAGGCGCACCCACACCGCACGGGGGAACTTCTCTTCCATGTCGCTCATGGCGTCTCTCCAGGAGTGGGACCCAGGCACAGCGTGGCCGTGGGACTCTGCAGCAGGGTGTGGACGAACAGGAGCTCGACGCCGTCGGGGTCCTGGGCTGCGATGCGGTGCGGGGTCAGCGAGTCGAAGTGCGCGCTGTCGCCCGGGCCGAGCCGGTGCGTGGTGTCGCCGAGGCGGAGCCTGAGCCGTCCCCTGAGGACGTACAGCCATTCCTCGCCGGGGTGCACCCGCACGATGTCGCCCTGGGAGCCGTGCGGCACCCGCACCCGCAGGGCCTGCATGCCGCGTCCCGGCGCGCCCGCCTGGAAGTAGGTCCAGCCGCCCGCCGCGGTCGGTTCCATGTCGGCGCCGCGCACCACGGCGTCCCGTTCGGCGACCGTCTCGCCGAGCAGTTCCGAGACCGTCGTACCGTAGATACGGGCGAGCGCGAGCAGCATCGGCAGCGAGGGCTGGCGCTGCCCGGTCTCCAGCCGGGAGAGGTGGGCGGGGGAGAGTCCCGCGGCACCGGCCGCGGCCTCCAGGGTGAGGGAGGCGCGGCGGCGCAGGGCGCGAAGCTGGGGAGCCACCGAGGGCAGCTCCGCGAAGGCTTCCGGGGAGGTCATACCTCCATTGAGTCGCAGATTTGCCCCTGCGGCAATTTTCTTGCCCCAGAGGCAAATCAGCTGGTCAGCGGTTGGCCACCGCCTGCTTCACCAGCGTCTTGCCGAAGTCCCACATCAGCCCGCCGCCGCTGTGCGCGTCGTCCATGACCTCGGTGAAGGCGTCGACGAACCGGTCCACCTCCTTCTCCCCGACGACGAGCGGCGGGATGAGCTTGATGACCTCCAGGTGGTCGCCGGAGACCTGGGTGAGGATCCGGTGCCGCTGGAGGAGGGGGACGACGACCATCTGCGCGAACAGGCCCTTGCGCGCGGCCTGGAGCATCGTCCAGCGGCTGCGCAGCTTCAGTGACTTCGGCCTGCCGAACTCGATACCGATCATCAGGCCCCGGCCGCGGACGTCGGCGAGCAGCTCGTACTTGTCGATCAGTGCAGCGAGCCGGGACCTCAGCAGGTCGCCGGTGGCGCGGGCGTTCGCGACGATCTGCTCGTTCTCCATGACCGACAGGACGGCGAGCCCGGCCGCCATCGCCTGGGCGTTGGACCCGAAGCTCGCCGAGTGCACCAGCACCCGGTCCATCGACGAGTAGACCTTCTTGAAGATCCAGTCCTTGCCGAGGGTGGCGCCGACCGGGACGTAGCCGCCGGAGAGCGCCTTGGCCACACACACCAGGTCGGGCTCGACCCCGTCCTCGTGCTGGTAGGCGTAGAAGTCCCCGGTCCGGCCGAGCCCGGTCTGCACCTCGTCGGCGATGAGCAGCGCCTTGTGCCTGCGCAGCAGCTCCTGTGCGGACCGCAGATACCCGGGCGGCGGCTCGTGCACGCCCTTGCCCTGGATCGGCTCGACGACCAGGGCGGCGACGTCCCCCTTCTTCAACTCCCTGGCCAGCGCGTCGAGATCGCCGAGGGGTACGGCGGTGTCGGGCAGCAGGGGCGCGAACCCGTCACGAAAGCCGGACTCGCCGTTGACCGAGAGCGAGCCCGTGGTCAGCCCGTGGAAGGCGTGGTCGCAGTACAGGACCCGGGGCTTCCCGGTCGCGTACCGGGCGAACTTGAGCGCGGTCTCCACCGCCTCGGTGCCGCTGTTGCCGAAGAACACCCGGTCCAGGTGCGGGCTGTGGGTGAGCAGCTTCTCCGCGAGCAGCCCGGGCAGCGGCTGGCAGTCGAAGCGGGTCAGGTCGGCGAGCTGGGCGTCGAGGACGTCGTGCAGTGCCTTGCGGACGACGGGGTGGTGGCGCCCCAGGCCCATCACCCCGAACCCGGCGAGCATGTCCAGGTAGTCGTTGCCGTCCGCGTCCCAGAAGTAGGCGCCCTCGCCGCGCTCGTAGACCTTGTCGAAGCCGATGGTGTGCAGCATGCGCGGGAGCTGGTGGTTCAGGTACTTCCCGTGCAGCTCGTAGCGCTCGGCTCCGCGCTCGGCCAGGAGTCTGCCGAGGTCGAACTCCGTGCTCATTCAGCTTTCTCCTTGACTTCGGCCTGTTCCCGCGTGCCGACTTCGACCTGTTCCCGCGCTGCTTCCTTCACGGCCAGGCTCGCGCTGATCCGCCCCGCCACCTCGACCGGCGTCAGACCGATGTCGGCGAGCACCTCGCCCCGCTTGGCGTGCGCGAGGAACTGTTCCGGGATCCCGAACCGCCGTACGGGCACGTCGACTTCGGCGTCGCCGAGGGCCAGGGCCACGGCGGAACCCACCCCGGCGGCACGGCTGTTGTCCTCGACGACGGCCACCAGCCGGTGTTCCGCGGCGAGTACCGGCAGCGCGGGGTCGACGGGCTTGACCCAACGCGGGTCCACCACCGTGCAGTTGATGCCCCGCGCTGCCAGCAGCTCGGCGGCCTGGAGGCAGACCGGGGCCATCACACCGACGGCGACCAGGAGGACGTCCGGCGCGTCCGGGGAACGGTGCAGGACGTCCAGACCCCCCACCCGGTCGATCGCCGGCACCGCGGGACCCACCGACTCCTTCGGGAACCGCACCAGCGTCGGCGCGTCGTCCACGGCGACCGCCTCCCGCAGCTGCGCGCGCAGTTGATCGGCGTCTCGGGGTGCGGCGATCCTGAGGCCGGGGACGACCTGGAGGATCGACATGTCCCACATGCCGTTGTGGGAGGCCCCGTCCACACCGGTGATCCCGGCCCGGTCCAGGACGAACGTGACCCCGCAGCGGTGCAGGGCGACGTCCATCAGGAGCTGGTCGAAGGCCCGGTTCAGGAAGGTCGCGTAGACGGCGACGACGGGATGGAGCCCGCCCGTCGCGAGCCCCGCCGCCGACACCGCCGCGTGCTGCTCGGCGATCCCGACGTCCCACACCCGGTCGGGGAACCGCGCCGCGAACTTCCCGAGCCCCACCGGGTGCAGCATGGCCGCCGTGATCGCCACGACGTCCTCGCGCTCCTCCCCGATCGCCGCCATCTCGTCGCCGAACACCGAGGTCCAGGAAGGCCCGTTGGAGGGGGCGAGCGGCTCGCAGGTGAGGGGGTCCATCACCCCGACGGTGTGGAAGTGGTCCTCCTCGTGGGCGAGGGCGGGCTCGTAACCGCGCCCCTTCTCGGTCAGGCAGTGGACGAGCACCGGGCCGTGGAAGCGTTTCGCCCGCCGCAGCGCCGACTCGACGGCCCCGATGTCGTGTCCGTCGATCGGGCCGACGTACTTCAGCCCGAGGTCCTCGAACATGCCCTGCGGCGCGAAGGCGTCCTTGAAGCCCTTCTTCGCGCCGTGCAGGGACTCGTAGACGGTGTTGCCGACGAGCGGGGTCTTGAGGAGTACGTCCTTCCCCCAGGCCAGCACCTTCTCGTAGCCGTCGGTCGTGCGCAGGGTGGCCAGGTGGTTGGCCAGGCCCCCGATGGTCGGCGAGTACGAGCGCTCGTTGTCGTTGACGACGATGATCAGCGGCCGGTCCTTGGCGGCCGCGATGTTGTTCAGCGCCTCCCAGGCCATCCCGCCGGTGAGCGCGCCGTCACCGATGACGGCGACCACGTGGCCCTTCTCGCCCTGCACCTGGCGGGCCTTGGCGAGACCGTCGGCCCAGCCGAGCGCGGTGGAGGCGTGGCTGTTCTCGACGATGTCGTGCTCGGACTCGGCGCGCGAGGGGTAGCCGGACAGGCCGCCCTTGGAGCGCAGCTTGGAGAAGTCCTGACGTCCCGTCAGGATCTTGTGCACATAGCTCTGATGGCCGGTGTCCCACACGATGCGGTCGACCGGCGACTCGAAGACCCGGTGGAGGGCGATGGAGAGTTCCACCACCCCCAGGTTGGGCCCGAGGTGGCCACCGGTCCTGGCGACCGAGTGCACCAGGAACTCCCTGATCTCCTCGGACAGTTCACTGAGATCCGACTCGGACAGCGCCTTCAGGTCGCGTGGTCCCCGGATGTTCTCCAGCATCGTCACGCTCGGGCCCCCTTCGGTCCGTGCTGTTCAACTCACGGTGACGGCCGGCTCCCCCGACGCGACGCCGTCCTGCTCCATCTGTTCGGCGATCTTCATCGCCTCCTCGATGAGGGTCTCCACGATCTTCGACTCCGGCACGGTCTTGATGACCTCTCCCTTGACGAAGATCTGCCCCTTGCCGTTGCCGGAGGCGACCCCCAGGTCCGCCTCCCGCGCCTCGCCGGGACCGTTGACCACACACCCCATCACCGCGACCCGCAGGGGTACTTCCATGCCCTCCAGGCCCGCGGTGACCTCGTCGGCCAGCTTGTAGACGTCGACCTGTGCGCGCCCGCAGGACGGACAGGAGACGATCTCCAGGCGCCGCTGCCGCAGGTTCAGCGCCTCCAGGATCTGGATGCCGACCTTGACCTCCTCGGCGGGCGGGGCGGACAGCGACACCCGGATGGTGTCGCCGATCCCCCTGCTGAGCAGCGCCCCGAAGGCCACCGCCGACTTGATCGTCCCCTGGAAGGCGGGCCCGGCCTCGGTGACCCCGAGGTGCAGCGGGTAGTCGCACTGCTCGGCGAGCTGCTGGTAGGCGGCCACCATCACCACGGGGTCGTTGTGCTTGACGGAGATCTTGATGTCCCGGAAGCCGTGCTCCTCGAAGAGCGAGGCCTCCCACAGCGCGCTCTCCACCAAAGCCTCAGGAGTCGCCTTCCCGTACTTCTGGAGCAGCCGCCGGTCCAGCGAACCGGCGTTCACCCCGATCCTGATCGGCGTGCCGTGGTCCTTCGCGGCCCGCGCGATCTCCTTCACCTTGTCGTCGAACTGCTTGATGTTCCCGGGATTGACGCGTACGGCAGCACAGCCCGCCTCGATCGCCGCGAACACGTACTTGGGCTGGAAGTGGATGTCCGCGATCACCGGGATCTGCGACTTGCGGGCGATGGTCGCCAGGGCGTCCGCGTCGTCCTGGGTGGGACAGGCGACGCGGACGATCTGGCAGCCGGACGCGGTGAGCTCGGCGATCTGCTGGAGCGTGGCACCGATGTCGGAGGTACGGGTGGTCGTCATCGACTGCACCGACACCGGGGCCCCGCCCCCGACCGCCACCGGCCCGACGTGGATCTGCCGCGACAGGCGCCGCTCGGCGATCGGCCGGACCGGTACCTCGGGGACGCCCAAGGAGATGGCGGTCATGGCGTTACTCTCGGTTTCCGTTGACGGTCTCGCGCATGGCCCGCAGGGACTCCTTGAGGGAGCCCATGGTGGCGAGGACGGCGGTGGGCTCGTAGCCGCAGTGCGCCATGCAGTTGGCGCAGCGCGGGTCCTTGCCGCGGCCGTACTTGTCCCAGTCGGTCTCCTCGATGAGTTCGCGGTACGTCGGCACGTACCCGTCGCTCATCAGGTAGCAGGGGCGCTGCCAGCCGAACAGGGAGTAGTTCGGGATCGCCCAGGCCGTGCACGGGAAGTCGACCTTGCCCTCCAGGAAGTCCAGGAAGAGCGGGGAGTGGTTGAGCCGCCACTTCTTGCGGTTGCCGCCCGCGAAGGCCTTCTTGAAGAGTTCGCGGGTCTGCTCCACGCCCAGGAAGTGCTCCTGGTCGGGCGCCTTCTCGTAGGCGTAGGCGGGCGAGATCATCATCTCGTCGACCTTGAGGTCGTCGTTGAGGAAGTTGAGCACCTCGATGATGGTCTGCGGGGTGTCCGTGTTGAAGAAGGTCGAGTTGGTGGTGACCCGGAAGCCGCGCTTCTTGGCCTCCTTGATCGCCTCCACCGCCTCGTCGAACACGCCCTCCTTCGCCACCGACTCGTCGTGCCGCTCCCGCAGCCCGTCGATGTGCACCGCGAAGGCGAAATAGGGAGAGGGCGTGAACTTGTCCATCTTCTTGCGCAGCAGCATGGCGTTGGTGCAGAGGAAGACGTACTTCTTCTTCGCCACCAACTGCCGCACGATCTCGTCGATCTGAGGGTGCATCAGCGGCTCACCGCCGGCGATGGACACCATCGGCGCACCGGACTCGAGCACCGCTCCGACGGCCTGCGCCACCGGCATGCGCTGCTTGAGGACGCCCGCGGGATGCTGGATCTTGCCGCAGCCCTCGCACTTGAGGTTGCACGCGAAGAGGGGCTCCAGCTCCACGATCAGCGGGAACTTGTCCCGCTTGCGGAGCTTCTGTTCGGCCAAGTATGTAGCGACCTTGATGGACTGACGCAGCGGCATGGCCATCTGGCTCACCTCCTGGGGAGCAGCAAGGAACGGTGCCATTCATAAAAAGCGGGAAGGACGGAACGAAGAACGCGGAAGGCTGATATTCCACCGCGTACCGTGCCGATCCGGACGAGTTCATGTTGTGGAGCGTCCACGACCACCCGGACGGCCGCAACGGGGCGCTCGCCCGCGCGCACGGCGCTCAGGAGCGTGGCCGCGGACTCCATGTCGACCGCGATCGCGCCGGTGGCGAACAGCTCCGACCGTTCGTGACCGCGGACGACATGATCGGAGCCGGTGAGGGGTCCGGTGTGCACGGTACGTCCCGGTACGGCCCGTACGAGCTCCTTGACGAGCAGGTCGGTCTCCACACAGGGAACGGTTCCGTCCGGATCCCGGGTCTCCTCGGCGACCACCAGATCGCCGGGGTGCATACCGGGGGCGAGCCCCGCACAGAAGCCGGTGGCCAGTACGGCGGCCCCGGCGAGGGCCGGGTCGGCCAGGCGCCGGGTGACGGAGCGTTCCGCCGCCTTGGGGCCCATGCCGGTCCTGAGCAGGGTGACCGGCCCGCCGGCCCCGCCGCGGTCGCCGGTGCGCAGGGCGAGGTGCTCGATGCCGAGAGCGCAGGCGATCAGCAGCGGGGCGGTGGCGGGCTGGGTGCTCATCAGAGGGCCTCGGTCCGGGAGAACGGTTCTCCATGGACGTAACGGCCCAGGGCGGTGAGCGGGAAGACCTGCCGGTAGAGGTGGTAGTTGATGGAGAAGTTCCAGGGGAAGCCGGTGCCGGTGAAGTAGGGCTCGTCCCAGGAGCCGTCCTCGCGCTGGGTGCTCGCGAGCCACTCGATACCGCGCTCGACCGCCTTGGAGTCCCTCTCCCCCGCGGCCAGCAGCGCCATCAGCGCCCAGGCCGTCTGGGAGGCGGTGGAGGCGCCGCGGCCGCTCCACTCCTTGACGTACTTGTAGGAGCGCAGGTCCTCGCCCCAGCCGCCGTCGTCGTTCTGCACCTTCTCCAGCCAGGCCACCGCCCGCCGGATCGCCGGGTGCGAGGCCGGCAGCCCGGCGGCCGTCAGCGCGGGCACCACCGACCCCGTGCCGTAGATGTAGTTGACGCCCCAGCGCCCGAACCACGAGCCGTCCGGCTCCTGTTCGGCGAGCAGCCACTCGATGCCGCGCCGGGTGCGCGGGTCATGGGAGAGCCCCTCGAAGGCGAGCATCTCCACCACGTGGGCGGTGACGTCGGCGGACGGCGGGTCGATGACCTCACCGAAGTCGCAGAACGGCAGCCGGTTGGGGAACGGGCTGGTGTTGTCGACGTCGAACGCCGCCCACGCCCCGTTCTTCGACTGCATCCCCAGGTTCCAGCGCACCCCGCGCCCGATGGCCTTCTCCACCCGCTCGGGGTCGTGGTGCCGGACCCGGCGCAGCGCGAGGACGACCTCGGCGGTGTCGTCGATGTCGGGGTAGTTGTCGTTGTGGAACTCGAACGCCCAGCCGCCCGGCGGGAGTTGGGGTCGCTTGACCGACCAGTCCCCCGGCCGCACGATCTCCTCGCCGAGCATCCAGTCCGCGGCCTTGACGAGCTGCGGGTGGTCGGCGGGCACGCCCGCGTCGGCGAGCGCGATGGTGGCGAGGCAGGTGTCCCACACCGGCGACTGGCAGGCCTCGATCATCCGGGACCCGTCCTCGCGCCAGATGGCGAAGCGGTCCAGCGACTCCAGACCGGCCCGCATGACCGGGTGCTGGAGGTCGTAGCCGAGCAGATGCAGGGCGATCACCGAGTACACGGCCGGGGGCTGGATCCCGCCCCAGCAGCCGTCGTTCTCCTGCCGTTCGATGATCCAGCGGGCCGCGCTGTTCATCGCCGCTCTGCGGAGTCTGCGCGGGGCGACCTTGCGCAGCTGGTGCAGGGCCTTGTCGAGACGCTGGAAGGCGCCGTCCCAACTCGCCACGGGGGCGAGGGGTTTGGCCGGGTTCGGGTCGGCCGGGTCGATGTGCAGTTCGTCGAGCGGGAAGGGCGCGGGCCGGACCGGGCGCTTCGCGGACACGATCGTCAGCGGGACGATGGTCTGGCGGGCCCAGCAGCCGAAGTCGTAGATGTTGAGCGGGACCCACTTGGGGAAGTAGATGAGTTCCGGCGGGAGTTCGGGCAGGTCCTCCCACTTCCACCAGCCGAACAGGGCGAGCCAGATCCGGGTGAACACCCGGGCGGCGGCGATACCGCCCTGGGCGCGGATCCAGGCGGAGGCCTTCGCCATGTGCGGGGCGTCGGGCGCGTCGCCGTCCATGCGGAGGGCGACGTATGCCTCGATGGTGGTGGAGAGTTCGCCGGGCCCGCCGTAGAAGCTGGCCCAGGTGCCGTCCTCGCGCTGCTCGCCGCGGATGAACTTGGCGGCGGCCCGGGTGGTCGACTCGTCGCGGATGCCCAGGAACTGACGGAGCAGCAGGTCCTCGGCGTCCATCGTGACGTTGGTCTCGAGGTCGCCCTTCCACCAGCCTTCGGCGTCCTGCCGGGCGAGCAGGTGGTCGGTGGCGCGCTGGACGGCACGCACGGCGGCTTCTTGTATCCCGGCCGCCACGGGGGTGTCGAGGTGGGTTTCGCTGGCCGCGGCAGCGCGGGGCGGCAGTGCCCCGGTGCTTCCGTCGGTCGTCGCTGTCATGGCTTCCCCTTCGTGCAGTGTGCAATGTGGTGCTCTGCTGTGGGTCCGCCGTCGGCCGGTGCCTTTCCTTTCCTCGCAGCACCGGCCGGCGACTACGCGAGGGCTATTCGACCGATAGTGATCATCTCTTTCGTACGACGACGAAGTCGGCGAGCGCCGTGAACTGGTCCCGCACCCGGTCGGGCATGTCGACGGCGTTCAGGGCTTCGATGGCGATGGTGTGCTGACGGCGGGCCTCCGCGGCCGTCCACTCTCGGCCGCCGGCCTCCTCGATGAGGGCGGCGCGGGCCGCGAACTCCTCCTCGGAGAAGTTCTCGAAGTCGCTGCTCTTGGCGTCGGCGGCGAGGATCTCACCGAGCCGCTCGGAGGCGGCGCCGCCCGCCGCGAGCGCGGCCACGACCGGCAGGGACTTCTTGCGCTGGCGCAGGTCGCTCCAGGTCTGCTTGCCGGTGGAGACCGGGTCGCCCCAGATGCCGAGGAGGTCGTCGACGGCCTGGAAGGCGAGGCCCAGGTGGTAGCCGTACTTCTCCAGGGTGTCGGCGGTGCGGTCGTCCGCGCCGCCGAGCACGGCGCCGATGGAGCTGGCGCAGGCGAGCAGGGCGCCGGTCTTGTTGCCCTCCATCTCCAGGCACTCCTCGACGCTGACGCGGTCGCGGTGCTCGTAGGAGATGTCCTGCGCCTGGCCGTCGATCAGGGCGCGAGTGGCGGTGGTCAGACGGCGGGTGGCGCGGCCGGCCTCGACAGTGCCGAGCTCCAGCAGGACCTCGTTGGCCAGGGCGAACAGGGCGTCGCCGACCAGGATGGCCTGAGCCGGGCCGTGCACCTTCCACACGGTGTCGCGGTGGCGGCGCTGCTCGTCGCCGTCCATCAGGTCGTCGTGCAGCAGTGAGAAGTTGTGGACCAGTTCGACGGCGACCGCACCGGGGATGCCGGTCTCGGGCGCGGCGCCGGTGACCTCGGCCGACAGGACGGCGAGGGCGGGGCGCACGGCCTTGCCGCCGTCCCCGTCCGCGGGGTTGCCCTGGGCGTCGATCCAGCCGAAGTGATAGGCGGAAACGGTGTCCATCGGGGATGCGAGGCGGTCGACGGCCGCCTTCAGCACCGGAGTGGCCAGGGTCCGGCCGCGCTCCAGGAGCGCGGTCACGTCCACCGCGGACCTCGCAGCGGCCGTCTCGGCCGGGGGCACAGTGGGCACAGTCTCTCCTCTTGTCGCGGTACCGGAGGTGCTGGGGCCGGATACGCCGTGCTGGTCGAGCATCACGCGGCCTCCTCGAACTCGAAGAGACGGGCGGGGCGGGGCCGGCCCAGGGCGGCGAGGGCGGCGTCCGCCGCACTCACACCACTGCGGACCGCACTCTCCATGGTCGCGGGCCACCCTGTGGCGGTCCACGCGCCGGCCAGGTAGAGGCCGGGGGCTTTCGTACGGGCGCCGGGCCGCAGCCGTCCGACGCCGGGGGTGGGGGCGAACGTCGCCGTGCGCTCCCTGGTCACGAAGAAGTCCTTCACCTCGGCGCCGCGCGCGAGGGGCAGCAGCCGCTCCAGCTCGGGCAGATACCGCTCGCGCAGCGCGGCCACCGGCTCGTCGATCTCGTCGTGGGCGGCCGACTGGGACAGGGCGAGGTACTGGCCCGCGCGCAGCCCGGAGGCGGCGGTGCGGTCGAAGACCCACTGCACGGGGGTGCCGAGGGCCGCGAAGAACGGCTTGTCGAGGACCTTGCGGTCGTAGACGACATGGACGTTGAGGATCGGCGCGGTGCCGATCTCCCGAAGATTTTCCGGGGCGTCGAGCGCGCCCTCCGGCAGCAGGTCACACGCCTCGCCCTGGGCCACGGCGAGCACCACCGCGTCGGCCCGGAGTGTCTCCCCGGGAACCTGAACGCTCCAAGTGCCGTTCTCGTCAGTAGAGATGGAGGTGACGCGTGTACGGACCTCGGTACGCACGCCCGCGGAGTCGAGCGCCTTGCGGGCCAGCCGGTCATGCAGTTCACCCAGCGGGACATGCGCCCAGCCGATGTCGGCCGCTCCCGGGTCGGACAGCAGACCGGTCTTGAACACCATCGCGGCGAGCCCCAGCGAGGCGTCGCCCGCGACCGCGTTGAGGGTGGCGACCCCGACCAGGTCCCACAGGGCCTCGACGGCACGCGCCGACTGACCGTGCGCGGTCAGCCAGCTGCCGAAGTCCTGTGCGTCCAGGCTCGGATCGGCGAGGTCGAGACCCTTGAGCGCGAGCGCGGCACGCCCCACAGCGGCCCGCTCGGCGAGCGAGAGATGCGGGTACGTGGCGAGGCTGCGCCCCAGATGCAGGGGCACCGGCAGCGCGTCGCGCCGCAGTCTGCCGAGCCGCCGGCCCTCGGGCCGGGCCACGTCGAGCACGGGCACGTCGAGACGATCCTGCAGCGGTGCCAGCGCCGTCCCCTCGATGCGGTCGAGGAACCAGCGGTAGGCGGTGCAGCAGCGCAGGTAGACGTGCTGTCCGTTGTCGACGGTCAGTTCGCCGCGCTGGAAGGAGAAGGCGAGTCCGCCCAGGCGTGGTCTGCCTTCGAGCAGGGTGACGCGCACTCCGGCGTCGGCGAGCGCGAGCGCGGCGGTGATCCCGGCGAGCCCACCGCCGATCACGACGGCGTCCCGCCCGGACTGCTGCCCGTCGGTCATCGCGCACCCTCCCCTGCCCGGACGCCGTGGTACTTGATCGGTGCACGGCCGGCCGTTGCAGTCAGGGACGCCGTCCCCGGCTGGAGGGTTGCGTGCCACTTTCCTCCGGCAGCATCACCTTGGACCGAATTGTCCACCTCGTCCATCAGGCACGCCTCCTGAGGGTCTGCCGCGTCACATGCCGCGCGTCCAGACCGGACAGGCCGCGGGCGGCGACGTACGCCTTCTCGCGACCGGGCAGCGAGACCCGGCCGCGCAGCACCGCCTCGGGGTCGCGCTCGATGCGGTCGAGCAGACGGCGGTAGATGCCGGCCATGGCGGCGACACAGGCGCCGCTGCGCCGGTCGAGCATGGGGAGCAGCCGGTAGCCCTCGGCGAAAAGGGCGCGGGCCCGTCGCACTTCGAAGTGCACGAGGCCCGCGAAGTCGGCGCCCTCCGGTGGTTTCGGCCCCTTGAAGCCGGCCGAGCAGCCGAACTTCGCGAGGTCGTCGGCGGGCAGATAGATCCGCCCGCCCTCGGCGTCCTCCCGGACGTCCCTGAGGATGTTGGTGAGCTGGAGCGCGAGACCGAGCGTGTCGGCATACTCCGGCGCGCGTTCGGCGGCGCGCGCCCCGGGTTCCGTACCGAACACACCCAGCGAGAGCCGGCCGATGGCGCCCGCCACACAGCGGCAGTACACCTTCAGGTCGTCCCAGGTCTCGTAGGTCTCACCGCGTACGTCCATCAGGACGCCGTCGATCAGCTCGTCCAGGCCGCCCAGCGGGATCGGGAAGGTCTCGGCGGCGTGGGCGAGGGCGACGGCCACCGGATCGGTGTCGTCCTCGTCGACCGAGCCCTCCCGCACCCGGGTCAGCATCGCCCGGGTGTCCTCGAGTCTCGCCGCCTTGACGTCGTCCGCCAGCGCGCCGTCTCCGATGTCGTCGACGCGCCGTGAGAACGCGTAGAGCGCCGACATCGCACGCCGCTTGGACGTCGGCAGCAGCCTGATGCCGTACGCGAAGTTACGGGCCTGCTGTCCGGTCACTGCCTCGCAGTAGCTGTAGGCGGCGAGTACCGGTGCGGACGCGTGTGGTGGTGCCTCCACCGTCCGGATCACCCCTCTCCTCGCAGAGTGACGCCCACCTCGCGCAGCAGCTGGAGCTTGCCGGGCTTGGGCGGGCCGGGAAGTACGTCGTGTTCTGCGGCGGCGATCGCGCGGAGCGCCGCCCTTCCCCCCGCCACGAACCCTGCGAGCAGCAGCTTCAGTCTGCCGTGGACGCTACCCACCAGGGGGGCGCCTTCATTCAGGAGTTCGCGGGCGCGTTGTGCTTCGTATGCAACCAGAGCGCGCACCGATGCGCCCGCGCTTTTCGCGGCGAGATCCGCCTCCTGGACGTGAAAGCGCTTCATGTCCGCGGCGGGCAGATAGATGCGGTCGCGGCCGAGGTCCTCGGCGACGTCCTGGAGGTGCTCGACGATCTGGAGGGCCGTACAGATCGCGTCCGAGAGGCGGATCCGCTCGGGCGTCGAGGTGCCGGTGACGGCGAGCACGAGACGGCCCACGGGGTTGGCGGACAGCTCGCAGTAGGCGAGCAGGTCGTCGTAGGTCTCGTAGCGGGTGACGAGCTGGTCCTGGCGGTTGGCGGCGATCAGGCCGAGGAAGGGCTCGGGGGTGAGGGAGCGGCGGCGGACCGTGGGCTGGAGGCGGCGCAACAGCGGGTGGCGGGGCTCTCCGGAGAAGACGCGGTGCAGGTCGGCCTCGAAGGCGTCCAGCAGGGCCAGCCGGTCCTCGGCCTCCTCGGGCGACACGCCGAGCAGCCGGGCGTCGGCACCGCCGGGGGCGAGATCGCCGTCACCGATGTCGTCGACGAGGCGCGCGAAGCCGTAGACCGCCATGAGGTCGGTGCGCCAGTCCTTGGGCAGGAAGAACGGAGCCACGGGGAAGTTCTCCGCCGCGGCCTTGTCGAGCGTTCCGCGCTCCGTTGTGCCGGGGCGCGTCGTGCCGGTCTCCGTCATCGCGGCCTGCCCGGGGCGGGGACGGCACGTGCTGCGTTGAGCTGGGGAGTTTCCGTAGCCATCGCCGTCACATCTCCCGTTCTACACCGCCGACCCAATACCCACTATTTCGGACACGCCGCCCGGCCGTCCGCACGGCGTCCCAGTGATCGGGTGTCGCGCATTATCGCCCTACTTGGAGCGATTCGGCACCGGTACAGCTTACGTTGTACAACGCGGCAAGGATCGTCGGGGTGTCCTGCACATCACAACAACACACCGATTGGCCCCAAGATTCCTAAGGGGCGCCGAAGTTGACGTTTCCTTTGCAGACGCGGGGCCCCGCCGGAACAGTTCCGGCGGGGCCCGGTCAAGCGGAGCGGTGTCTTTCGTCCGGGGCGGGTGGACTACTTGCCCGTGAACTTCTCGTACTCCTTGATGACCTCGTCGGTCGGGCCGTCCATGCGCAGCTCGCCGCGCTCCAGCCACAGGACGCGGTCGCAGGTGTCACGGATCGACTTGTTGTTGTGACTGACGAGGAACACCGTGCCGGCCTCCTTGCGCAGTTCGCGGATGCGTTCCTCGGAACGCTTCTGGAACTTCCGGTCACCGGTCGCCAGCGCCTCGTCGATCATGAGGACGTCGTGGTCCTTGGCGGCGGCGATGGAGAAGCGCAGCCGGGCCGCCATGCCGGAGGAGTAGGTGCGCATCGGAAGGGTGATGAAGTCGCCCTTCTCGTTGATCCCGGAGAAGTCGACGATCTCCTGGTAGCGCTCCTTGATCTGCTCGCGGGACATGCCCATGGCGAGCCCGCCCAGGATGACGTTGCGTTCGCCGGTCAGGTCGTTCATCAGGGCCGCGTTGACGCCGAGCAGGGACGGCTGGCCGTGGGTGTAGACCTTGCCGCTCTCGGCGGGCAGCAGGCCGGCGATCGCGCGCAGGAGGGTCGACTTGCCGGAGCCGTTGGAGCCGATCAGGCCGATCGCCTCGCCCTTGTAGGCGACGAAGGACACGCCCCGCACGGCGTGCACCTTGCGCACACCGCGCTCCTCGCCGCGCTTGAGGATGCGGCTCAGCGCGGCGGTCGCGCTGCCCTTGCCGGTCTTGGCGCCGTTGACGCGGTAGACGATGTGCAGGTCGTCCGCGATGACGGTGGGGGTCTTCTCGTCCCTGGGGTCCTCAGCCACGGCCGTACCTTTCCTCCGCCTTCCAGAAGTACACGAAGCCGCCGAGCGCGAAGAGCGCGGCCCAGCCGCCCGCGGCCGCCCAGACGTGGTCGGGCAGGTTCTCGGCGCCGTACTCGTCGATCAGGGCGAAGCGCATGAGGTCCATGTAGATGGCCGCCGGGTTCCACTGGAGCACCGTGGCGAGCCACTGCGGCTTGTCGGCCAGCATGATCGGGATCGAGAACATCACGCCGGACGCGTACATCCACGTACGCATCACGAACGGCATGAGCTGGGCCAGGTCCGGGGTCCTGGCCCCGGCGCGGGCCATGATCAGCGCGAGGCCCGTGTTGAAGAGGAACTGGAGGATCAGCACCGGGACGATCAGGGCCCAGGACAGGTCCGGGTAGTGGCCGAAGCCGACCGCCACGGCGAACAGCACGACCATCGAGAACAGCAGCTGCTGGAGCTGCTGGAGCGCGAAGGAGATCGGCAGGGAGGCCCGCGGGAAGTGCAGCGCGCGCACCAGGCCGAGGTTGCCGGAGATCGCGCGGACGCCCGCCATCACGGAGCTCTGCGTGAAGGTGAAGACGAAGACACCCGTGACCAGGAACGGGATGTACACGTCCTTCGACATGCCCCGGCTGGCGTTCAGGATGACGCCGAAGATGAAGAAGTAGACGCCCGCGTTCAGCAGCGGCGTCGCCACCTGCCACAGCTGGCCGAGCTTGGCCTGGCTGTACTGGGCGGTCAGCTTCGCCCGCGAGAACGCGAGGATGAAGTGGCGCCGGTCCCAGAGCTGGCGGACGTACTCGACGAGTGAGGGCCTGGCGCCGCTCACGGTCAGGCCGTACCGGCCGGCGAGCTGTGCCGCCGTGAGGCCCTCGTCGGGCGACGCGGGCGCGCTCACCGCGACCGTGCCGTCGTGCGTTGTCTCACTCACTGATGGATAGCTTTCCTCTTCGGGATGCTTCGGGATGCGCGGCCTGTACGGGCAGGGCAGGAGCGGGGGCCGTGGTGCGGCCCGGCCGCTCTCAGGACCGAGCTTGTCAGATGACCGGGGGCCGGCCCAGTCGGGTCAGGCGCCAGACGGTACGCCACTTCATCGGCCTGCGCGGACCGCACGGCGTGCTCCAGCCCTCCCGGAAGCCGCCGAACCAGGCCTTCAGGGCCGGCCGCGAGGGGCGGCGCAGCAGGGTCAGCAGCATCCAGACGCCCAGGTAGACCGGGACGAGGAGCGCGGGCAGGTTGCGGCGGGCGAGCCAGACGCGGTTGCGGGCGACCATGCGGTGGTAGACCGCGTGCCGCGAGGGCGCGGTCGTCGGGTGGTACAGCACCATGTCGGACCGGTAGTCGATCATCCAGCCCGCGTCGAGGGCCCGCCACGCCAGATCGGTTTCCTCATGCGCGTAGAAGAACTCGTCCGGGAGGCCGCCGACTTCGGCGAAGACCTGGGTGCGTACGGCGTTGGCGCCGCCGAGGAAGGTGGTGACCCGGGAGGAGCGCATCGGGTCGGCGGCCCGCAGCCGGGGGACGTGCCGGCGCTGGGTGACCCCGGTGTCGGGGTCGGCGATGCGGAAGCTGACGATGCCGAGTTTCGGGTCGGCGGCGAAGGCCTGGCGGCACAGTTCGGCGGTGTCGTGGTTCGGCAGGAGGCCGTCGTCGTCCAGGAAGAGCAATATGTCGACGTCGCGGCCGCTGGGGCCGAAGGCCTCGATGCCGACGTTGCGGCCGCCGGGGATGCCGAGGTTCTCGGGCAGCTCGATGGTCCGGACACCGTCGGGGACGTCCGGGACGGGCGAGCCGTTTCCGACGACGACCACCTCGACCGGGTCGCCGTCCTGCTTGGCGACCGAGTCGAGCAGGGCACGCAGCTCCTCGGGCCGGTTGCCCATGGTGATGATGACGGCGCCGACCTTCATGCCGGTGCTCACTTCAGCCTGCTGGAGGCGAGGATCGACACGAGGTGCAGCAGGGTCTGGAGCAGGGCGATCCCGGCCATCACCGCGACACCCAGCCGAGAGAAGAACAGGTCGTCGCGCATCTGGTCCACGACCGCGAGGACCAGGATCACCAGGGACGCCTCGATGCCGAGGATCAGCCGGTGGAACTTGAACGCGGCGGCGGCCCGGCGGGCCAGTGCCATGCCGGAGGAGCGCATCTCGGCGGCCGCCTCCTGCACGGGCGGCTTGCCGGCCTGGTGCCGGGCGACGCCCACGAGGTCGGTCTCGGCCTTGATGAGGATCGCGCCCAGGGCGGCGAGGGTGCCGAGGAAGGCCCACAGCCAGTCGATACGGCCGCCGCCGAACAGGTCGGCGGCGCGCAGGCCGAAGCCCACCAGCACGGCAGCGTCGGTCAGGTAGGCGCCGACGCGGTCCAGGTAGACGCCGTTGAGGGAGTACTGCTTCTTCCAGCGCGCGATCTCGCCGTCGACGCAGTCGAGCAGCAGGTACATCTGGACGCACACCACGCCGAGCACGGCTCCCGGGATCCCCGGCACCAGGAGGGCCGGGGCCGCGAGGACGCCGAAGACGGTCATCAGGTACGTGAGCTGGTTGGGCGTGACCCTGGTGTTCACCAGGTAGCGGTCCACCCGCAGGGACACCTCACGCATGTAGAGGCGTCCCATCCAGTGCTCACCGCTGCGCCGGTCCTTGACCCCCGCGGGGTGGACGACCGGACGGAGTTCAGCTACCGATGGCCTTGACATAGTCGGTGTAGATGTCCTTGATCTGGTCGGTCTTGAGGTCGAGGTGTTCGAGGATGGTGTAGCGGCCGGGGCGGGTCTGCGGGGCGAACTCCACGGCGCGCACGAACTCCGCGGGCGTGAAGCCGATCTCCTCCGGCAGCACCGGAAGTCCGTGCCTACGCAGCACCTCGGCCATGTACGCCGATTCCTCGTGGGCTCCGCGCAGGTACATCGCGAAGGCCGCGCCCAGGCCGCACTGCTCGCCGTGGGCGGCGGCGCGCTTGGGGTAGAGCAGGTCGAACGCGTGGTTGATCTCGTGGCAGGCACCGGAGGACGGGCGGGAGTCGCCCGACACCGACATGGCGATACCGGTGAGGACCAGTGCCTCGGCCAGCACCTGGAGGAAGTTGTCGTCGCCGACTCCGCCGGGGTGGCGGAGCACCGCCTCGCCGGCCTGGCGGGCCATCGCCGCGGCGAGACCGTCGATCTTCTCGCCGTTGACGCGGTTGGCCAGTTCCCAGTCCGCGACCGCGGAGATGTTGGAGATGACGTCGCCGATGCCGGAGCGCACGAAGCGGACGGGGGCCTCACGGATCACGTTGAGGTCGATGACCACGGCGATCGGGTTCGGCACCCCGTACGAGCCGCGGCCGGCGTCGTTGTCGAGGGTCGCGACCGGCGAGCAGAGACCGTCGTGCGCGAGGTTGGTGGCCACGGCGACCAGCGGCAGGCCCACCCGGGCGGCCGCGAACTTCGCGCAGTCGATGATCTTCCCGCCGCCGAGGCCGACGATCGCATCGTAGTGGCCGGCCTTTATGTCGTTCGCCAGCCGGACCGCGTCGTCGATCGTGCCGCCGTCGACCTCGAACCAGGTGGCCCCGGGCAGACTCGGCGCGATCCGCTCGCGCAGCCTGGCACCCGAGCCGCCGCTGACGGCGACGGCGAGCTTGCCGGACTGCGAGATGCGTTCGTCGGCGAGGACACAGCCGAGGTCGTCGAGGGCACCCGGGCGGATGTCCACGACCAGCGGTGAGGGGATCAGCCGGGTCAGTACTGGCACGCGATCTCCCGTCCACGGGCGAGGTCGTCGTGGTTGTCGATCTCCACCCACGGGACGTCGCCGATCGGCGCGACGTCGATGCGGAAGCCGCGGTTCACCAGCTCCTGGTAGCCGTGCTCGTAGAACTGCTGCGGGTCGGTCTCCCAGACCGTCTTCAGCGCGTCGGCCAGTTCGGGGGCGGCGTCGCCCTCGATGAGGGTGACGCCGATGTACTCGCCGGTGGCCTCGGCCGGGTCCATCAGCTTGGTGATCTTCGTCATGCCCTTCTCGGGGTCGACGACGACCTTCATCTCCTCGTCGGCGAGATTCTTCACCGTGTCCAGCGCGAGGATGATGCGACGGCCCTCACCGCGGGCGGCGAGCAGCGTCTTCTCGACGGAGACCGGGTGCACGGTGTCGCCGTTGGCGAGGATCACGCCGTCCTTGAGGGCGTCACGGCCGCACCACAGGGAGTAGGCGTTGTTCCACTCCTCGGCCTTGTCGTTGTCGATGAGGGTGAGCTTGAGGCCGTACTTCTGCTCCAGGGCGGCCTTGCGCTCGTACACGGCTTCCTTGCGGTAGCCGACGATGACCGCGACCTCGGTCAGGCCGATCTCGGCGAAGTTGCCGAGGGTCAGGTCGAGAACCGTGGGTTCGCCCTCTATGCCCGCGGGGCCCACCGGCACCAGAGCCTTGGGGAGGCTGTCGGTGTAGGGGCGCAGACGGCGTCCGGCGCCGGCCGCCAGCACGAGGCCGATCATGCGGTTTCTCCTTCGTCGTGTACGGCGGGCGCCCCAGCGGACACCCAGAAACGGATGCTCTCGACGACCACCACCAGGGCCACGGCCACCGCCAGGGCCGTGAGCGCGACCGTGAACTGCGAGGCGGTGAGCGCGGCGGCCAGGACGGTGACGAGCAGCGTCCGTCCCTCGTGTCCCCCGACAGCGCGCACCAGCCAGGCCGGCGGCGCTCCGGCGTTGCCGCGGATGCGGTACACCGTGTCGTAGTGATGGTAGGCGACTGCCCCTACCAGGCCGAAAGCCGCAGGAAGGGCTCCGTTCACATCCGCTTTGGCCGCCAGAACGAGAACCGTGCAGTATTCGGCGGCGCGGAAGAGCGGGGGGACGAGCCAGTCGAGGGAGCCCTTGAGGGGGCGGTACAGGGCCTGACCGGCGGCAACCGCGTAGACGAAGGCACCGGCGACAGGAGCCCAGGTCACGCCCGAGAACAGGGCGACGGTCAGGATGGCGACGCCGGCCACCGCCGCCGGGAGCGGGCCTCCGAGAGGGGCGCGCGCGGGCTTCGCGAGGAGTCCGGCCAGCGGTCCGTTGTCCGCGAGGTCCGCCAGTGCCTGCGCAGCCCGGTCCGTCCGCTGTGCCTTGCGGGTCAGCGACCGCAGCACCCGGCCCGCCGTGGTGTACGTCGCGGCGAAGGCGCACCCGATGAGCAGGGCGTAGAAGGTGATCCGCGGAGTCGTCACCGCGGTCAGCACCGCGATCATCGCCCAGCGCTCGCCGATGGGCAGGACGATCATCCGTCGCACCCACACCGTCCAGCCGACGCTGTCGAGCTTGTCCGAAAGGGCCGCCGTGGGGCTGGTGTTGGCGGTGGCGTCGTGGTTGGCCTCGTTGAAGGAGAAGTCGACGACGTGCCGGCAGGTCTGGAGGATCATCGCGCCGAGAGCCAACGCCCATACGTCGTCGCCGCCCCGGGCCGCTCCGAGGGCGAGGCCCGCGTAGTAGGCGTATTCCTTGGCCCGGTCGAAGGTTGCGTCGAGCCAGGCGCCGAGCGTGGAGTACTGGAGGGAGTAGCGGGCGAGCTGGCCGTCGGTGCAGTCCAGGACGAACGAGGCGATCAGCAGGACGCCCGCCGCGATGAAGCCGCCGCGGGTACCCGTGGCCGCGCAGGCCGCCGCGATCAGGGCGGTGATCAGGGAGGCGGTGGTGACCTGGTTCGGGGTCAGACCGCGGCGGGCGCACCAGCGGGCGATGTAGCGGGAGTAGGGGCTGATGAAGTGCGTGGTGAAGAAGCCGTCGCGGGACTTCACCGCGGACTTCAGGCGTACGGCCTCGTCGTCGACGTCCGCCACGGCCTGCCGCGCCTCGTTGCGGGCCTGGGGGTCGGCGGGGACGGCGGCGACCAGGCTGCCGAGCTCGGGGCGGTGCACCTCGGCGCCGTCCTCGGCCAGCGCGGTGACGATGCGGTCCGGGAGGCTGTCCACGGCGATCGCGGTGCCGCCGCCCGTGGCGTTCTCGCGGGCCAGCGCCCGGGTGAGGCGCACGCGGCCGTCGGGCTGCGCGGTGACCGCGCCCGGCACGGCGGCGAGGGAGAAGCGGGGGTCGGTGAGGCCCAGGCGCAGGGCGTGCACGTGGCCGACGAAGCGGGCGTCGACGAGGGCGACGCGCTGCTCCCCGGGCGCCTCGGCGACCAGTCGCTCGGCGTCGGCGGCGTCCACGGCGACCCGCACGTCGAAGCCGAGGGACCGCAGATCACCCTCGATCGACGATCCGGGGACCGGCTGACCGGTGAGGATGGCGGTCGACAACCGAACTCACTCCCTGGGTGCCGACGCGCGGGCGCCGGTCATGTGCACGATGGGGGCGCCCCTTGGCTGGACCAGGCGGGCGGCATGTCGGCAGAGGCTATCGGATGCCAAGAAGGCGGCGTTCACCGCCCGTTAACGGACCGATCAACAGCGTCTCCCCCGGCCTTTGCCGCGATCATCATGTGTGATTCGGGGCCCCGCCCACAAACCGCGCTCCACAGAGCGGACATCCAGGACATCGAGGGGCCGCGGGGCGTCGGCATAGGGTGGGCGACCATGACGTGGCTGATCACCGGCGGTGCCGGGTACATAGGGGCGCATGTGGCGCGGGCCATGACGGGGGCCGGGGAGCGGGTGCTCGTCCTCGACGACCTCTCGGCGGGCGTGCCCGCGCGGCTCCCCGCCGACGTGCCGCTGGTGCGGGGCTCCGCGCTGGACGGCGGCCTGCTCGAGCGGGTGCTGGCCGAGCACGCGGTGACGGGTGTGGTGCATCTCGCGGCGCGCAAGCAGGTCGCCGAGTCGGTGGCGCAGCCGGCCCGCTACTACCAGGAGAACGTCGGCGGTCTCGCGACGCTCCTGGAGGCGGTCGCGGAAGCCGGTGTGGAGCGTTTCCTCTTCTCCTCGTCGGCGGCCGTCTACGGCAACCCCGATGTGGGCCTGATCACGGAGGAGACGCCCTGCGCCCCCGTGAACCCGTACGGCGAGACGAAGCTCGCCGGGGAGTGGCTGGTGCGGGCGGCCGGACAGGCGCACGGGATCTCCACCGTCTGCCTGCGCTATTTCAACGTCGCCGGGGCCGCGGCGCCGGAACTCGCCGACACCGGTGTCTTCAACATCGTGCCGATGGTCTTCGACCGGCTCACCCGCGACGAGGCTCCGCGGATCTTCGGCGACGACTATCCGACGCCGGACGGCACCTGCGTCCGTGACTACATCCATGTGTCCGACCTGGCCGAGGCGCACCTGGCGGCGGCCCGGCGGCTGTCCGAGGGCGACCTGAGCGGTGATCTGACGGTCAACATCGGTCGCGGCGAGGGCGTTTCCGTGCGCGAGATGGTCACGGTCATCGGCGAGGTGACCGGGGACCGGCGCCCGGCCGTCGTGGAGCCCCGGCGGCCCGGGGACGCGCCCGTGTCGGTGGCCTCGGCCGCCCGCGCAGCCGAGGCCCTCGGCTGGAGCGCGCGGCGCGGAGTGCGCGAGATGATCGACTCCGCCTGGCGGGGCTGGCTGCTGCACCACCGCTGAGGTCCCCCTGACCTGCGGTTCGTTTCCGCAGGTCAGGGCACATGACAACGGTGTTCAGTGCCGCGTTGCCCGATACCCCCCGCCCGTAGTTCACTGTGATCCCGGGCGGGCTGTCCGGCCGTTCCGGGTCAACGCGTAGGAGGCGGCTTCCATGGGGGCAGGGCACGACCACGGGCACGCGCACTCGCATGCGCCGGCCGGCGGTACGGCGACCGCGGCGTACGTCGGCAGGCTGCGGGTGGCGCTGTCGATCACGCTCACCGTCATGGTGGTCGAGATCGTCGGCGGCGTCGTCGCGGACTCCCTCGCCCTGGTCGCCGACGCGGCCCACATGGCGACGGACGCGCTGGGCCTCGGCATGGCCCTCCTCGCGATCCACTTCGCGAACCGCCCCGCGACCGGCAACCGCACCTACGGATACGCCCGCGCCGAGATCCTCGCCGCCCTCGCCAACTGTCTGCTGTTGCTCGGCGTCGGCGGCTACGTCCTGTACGAGGCGATCCAGCGGTTCGTCACCCCCGCCGACACCGAGGGCGGGCTCACCATCGTCTTCGGCGCGATCGGCCTGGTCGCCAACATGATCTCGCTGACCCTCCTGATGCGCGGCCAGAAGGAGAGCCTCAACGTGCGCGGGGCGTTCCTGGAGGTCGCGGCCGACGCGCTGGGCTCGCTCGCGGTGATCATCTCGGCGGCGGTGATCCTGACCACGGGCTGGCAGGCCGCCGACCCGATCGCCTCGCTCGTGATCGGCCTGATGATCGTGCCGCGCACCTTCAAGCTGCTGCGCGAGACCCTCGACGTCCTGCTGGAGGCGGCGCCCAAGGACGTCGACATGACGGAGGTGCGCACCCACATCCTGGCCCTGGACGGCGTGGAGGACGTCCACGACCTGCACGCCTGGACCATCACCTCGGGGATGCCGGTGCTGTCCGCGCACGTGGTCGTGCGCACCGACGTCCTCAGCGCCATCGGCCACGAGAAGATGCTGCACGAGCTCCAGAACTGCCTGGGCGACCACTTCGACGTGGAGCACTGCACCTTCCAGCTGGAGCCGAGCGGGCACGCGGAGCACGAGGCGCACCTGTGCCACTGAACGCTTCCGCGCAGTGATACACGTGTACGGTGCATGAAACGCTCGTTCTGGCGGAATGCAGCGATCCGGCGCACCTGAGCGTCCTCCACCCCACAGTCCCGCCCCGAGCGGTTCCCCGCCCGCCGCGCCGGGCACGATCAACTGCCGGGAGTGCCTGATTCGTACGGCACACTTGGGGCGCGAAGACCGATGTGAAGGATGGGTATGCCGACCACACCTGCCACCACGACGCACACACCGTCGAACGGCGCCGCGAACGCGATCCTGCTGGAACTGGTCGACGAGCACGGTGTGACGATCGGCACAGCGGAGAAGCTCGCCGCCCACCAGCCGCCGGGGCAGCTGCACCGCGCCTTCTCGGTGTTCCTCTTCGACGAGCGGGGCCGGCTGCTCCTCCAGCAGCGCGCGCTCGGCAAGTACCACTCCCCCGGTGTGTGGTCCAACACCTGCTGCGGCCACCCCTACCCGGGCGAGGCACCCTTCGCGGCCGCCGCCCGGCGGACGTACGAGGAGCTGGGCGTCTCTCCGTCGCTGCTCGCCGAGGCGGGCACGGTCCGTTACAACCACCCGGACCCGGACTCGGGCCTGGTCGAGCAGGAGTACAACCACCTGTTCGTCGGCATGGTCCAGTCCCCGCTCGGCCCGGACCCGGAGGAGGTCGCCACGACCGCCTTCGTGACCCCGGCCGAGCTGGCGGAGCGGCACGCCAAGGACACCTTCTCGGCCTGGTTCATGACGGTGCTGGACGCGGCCCGTCCCGCGGTCAGGGAGCTGACGGGCCCGTCCGCCGGCTGGTGAGGGGCCCTCGGGCCCTCAGGACACGCGGACGGCCTTGAGCGGCAGCGCGGCCCAGATCACCTTGCCGCCGCTGGACGTGTGCTCCACGTCGCAGGCCCCGCCCGCCTCCCGGGTGATCTCGCGCACCAGCAGCAGCCCCCGGCCCCCGGTCTCGCTGTGCGCGGCCTCCAGGGCGGTCGGGCGGTAGGGGTGGTTGTCCTCGACGGACACCCGCACCCACTCCGCGCCGACGGCGACCTCCACGGCGAGCATCGGCGAGAGCAGGGCCGCGTGCCGGACGGCGTTCGTGACGAGCTCGGACACGATCAGCAGGAGGCCCTGGACGAGGTCGTCCGAGACGGGCACCCCCTGGCGGTACAGCAGGTCCCGTACGGCGTGTCGCGCCTGCGGGACCGACGCGTCCACGGCGGGGGCGGTGAACCGCCACACGCCCTCGTACGGCAGTGGGTCCGGTGTGCCCGGATCGAGGGGGGCCGGCCCGAGGGGGTCCGGTTCGGGTGGATCCTCTCCGCTGTCCGTCGGGCGAGGGCCGAACCCGCGCCCCTGGTCGTCCATTCTTCGGTCGCCACCCTTGCGCTCGATTGTCACCACGTGTCGAGTGTTGGCAGCGCGTCGCTCCGCTCCGGATGCCTGAACAGAAGTCAGCGCATATCGAATGCCCCTGACCGATTCCGTGCGGAACCATTCGAGTCGTGCCGATTTGGCGACGGCCTCCTGCTGTTCGATGACCGTATCGAGGATCTTGCGTTCAGTACGGTCGAGGCCTGCGGCTAGCATCCGAGGCATGGAGCTCTCGGAGCCGCAGCTGCTGCACACCGTCGTCGACTCGGTCGCCACCGTCGTGGTCCACCATCCGGCCAAGCGCAATGCCATGACGGCCGCGATGTGGCGGGCGCTGCCGCCGCTGCTGGACACGCTGGCCGCCGATCCGGATGTCCGGGCGCTGGTGCTGACCGGGGAGGGCGGGACGTTCTGCGCGGGTGCCGACATCTCCACGCTGCGCGGGTCGTCCGAGGAGGCGCAGGGGCTCGCGGTGGACGCCGAGGAGGCCCTCGCCGCGTTTCCGAAGCCGACGCTGGCGGCGATCCGGGGGCACTGCGTGGGCGGCGGGTCGCAGCTCGCGGCGGCGTGCGATCTGCGGTTCGCCGAGGAGGGCGCGCTGTTCGGGGTGACTCCGGCGAAGCTCGGGATCGTCTATGCGGCCTCCTCCACCCGGCGGTTGGTGTCTCTGGTCGGGCCGGCCACCGCCAAGTACCTGCTGTTCTCCGGTGAGTTGATCGACGCGGAGCGGGCGCTGCGCACGGGGCTGGTCGACGAGGTGCTGCCCGAGGGTGAACTCGCCAAGCGGGTCGGCGAGTTCAGCCGGATCCTGGTGTCCCGCTCGCGGCTGACGCAGGCCGCGGCGAAGGAGTTCGCGAACGGCCGCACGGACCGGGACGAGTACTGGACCGGACAGGCGCGGAGCAGCGGCGACACGGCGGAGGGGGTCGCCGCGTTCCTGGAGCGCCGCCGGCCGCGGTTCACGTGGTCGGTTCCTGGCCGAGGATGAACCGGCTCCTCGACCGGAGCAGCTCGACCACCTCCGCGGGCGCCTTCTGCGGGGCTCCGGCGTCGTAGGGCGGCTGCGGGTCGTACTCGATGCCCAGCTGTACGGTCTGGGCCACGAAGTCGCCGGAGATCCGGCCGAGCAGGGCGAGCCCCATGTCGATGCCGGAGGAGACCCCGGCCGCCGTCACGTACTTGCCGTCCGTGACGACCCGCTCCCCCGTCGGCTTCGCCCCGAACTTCCTCAGTTCGTCGAGCGCCAGCCAGTGCGAGGTCGCGCGGCGCCCTTCGAGGAGGCCGGCGGCGGCGAGCAGCAGGGAGCCGGTGCACACGGAGGTGGTCCAGGTGCTGGTGGCGTCGGCGGCGCGGATCCAGTCGAGGAGGGCCCTGTTCGTCATCTGCGGCGTCTGGCCCGGGCCGCCCGGGACGACCACGAGCTCGGGGCCCGGTACTTCGGCCAGGCTCCGGTCGGCGATCAGCGTGAGGTTTCCGCTGTCGCTGCGGACGGGTCCTGCCTCCTCGGCGACGAAGACGACCTCCGAGTCGGGGAGGCGGCCGAGTGTCTCGTACGGTCCTACGGCGTCCAGGGCGGTGAAACGGTCGTAGAGGACGATGGCGATCTGCACGGGAGGTCCCTTCAGCGGGCCGGGGTCGGGTGGAAGCGGCGGCGGTACTCGGACGGGGCGGTGCCGAGGGCTTTGACGAAGGCGCGGCGCATGCCTTCCGGGGTGCCGTAGCCGCTGGCGCGGGAGATCTCCTCGATGCCGTCGGAGGTGTCCTCCAGGAGGCGACGGGCGTGCTCCAGGCGGACCCGGTCGACGTAGCGGCCCGGTGTCATGCCGGTCTCGGACTGGAAGGCGCGGGCGAAGTGGCGGGGCGAGAGGCGGGCCCGCGCGGCGAGGGCCTCGACGCTCAGGTCGTCGGCGGGATGCTCGGTGATCCTCCCCCACTGCCTTAAGGGCGTGGGAGGTGCCCCCAGCTGGACCTCGCGCAGCGGCTCGCGCCGCGCGGTCTGGGCGGCGAGCTGGGCGCTGAACTGGGCCTGGTTGCCGGGGCGGCGCAGGAAGACGACCAGGTGGCGGGCGATGGCGAGGGCGGTGTCCCGGCCCAGGTCCTCCTCGACCAGGGCGAGCGCGAGGTCGATGCCCGAGGTGACGCCGGCGGAGGTCGACACCGCTCCGTCGCGCACATAGATCGGGTCGGGGTCCACCTCGACGGCCGGGTGGTCGCGGGCGAGCCTGTCGCAGTACGCCCAGTGCGTGGTGACCCGGCGGCCGTCCAGCAGCCCCGCCTCGGCGAGCCGGATGGCACCGGTGCACACCGAGACCAGGCGCTCGGCCCGGGGCCCGTGCTCCCGCAGCCAGTCGGTGAGGCGGGCGTCGGGGCGCCGGGTGCCCTGGCCGCCGGGCACGAGGAGGGTGTGCGGGGCGTCGGCCCGCGTAAGGGATTCGTCCGGTACGACGGTCAGGCCGCCGGAGGTGCGCACGGCAGCGCCGTCCAGCGACGCCGTCCGGATGCGGTAGATGCCCGGGGTGTGCTTCTCGGCCCCGGCGAAGACCTCCAGGGGGCCGGTGACGTCGAGACTCTGCACGCCGTCGAAGAGGACGAAGAGAACGGTTCGCTGCGCCATGTCCCCGATTCTTGGGCCGGGACCCGATGGCCGCAATGACGGGTTCCCCACCTTTCCTGCCATGCCGGACGCAGCCCACCGGGCCCCGGCAGGAAGGGGACGCGGCCGTCGGACGGCCCCGCGCACGCGGGGTCCTGGACGCCGACGGCGAGCTGACCGGGCGGGGCGTCGCCGTGCGGGACGGGATCGAGGCGGAGACGGACGGCCGCGGGGGCCCGGCCCGCGGACCTGATCGGCAAGCGCCGATCTTTCGGCGCCCCGAAGATTGCCGGGCCGTCTGGGAGGTACCCGTTCCTTTCCCGGTCGTCGTGGCCGGGAGAGGAAAGGGGATTCACATGTTCCGCGCGATCGCAGACGTCCTGCGCCAGGTCGGTGGCGCCATCGCCACCGTGGTGACCCTGCCCTTCCGGGCACTGGCCCGGCTCTTCGGCGGTGCGTCCGGCTCCACGCGGAGCCGCAGGGCCTGATGTCCACGGCCCGATGACCGCGCCCTGATCCCCCACTGTCGGTGCCGCCTGCCACAATTGCCGCGCAACCTCAGTGAGAAGGCGGTACGGGATCGTGACGACACCCGGGTCCAGCGGGTCCAGCAGCGCAGGGTCGATCGAAAGCAGGATCGCCGAGGAACTCGGCGTACGGGAGCGGCAGGTCAAGGCTGCCGTGGAACTGCTCGACGGCGGTTCCACGGTTCCCTTCATCGCCCGCTACCGCAAGGAAGCGACCGAGATGCTCGACGACGCGCAGCTGCGCACGCTCGAGGAGCGGTTGCGGTATCTGCGGGAGCTGGAGGAGCGGCGGACGGCCATCCTCGACTCGGTGCGCGAGCAGGGCAAGCTCACCGAGGAACTGGAGGCGCGGATCCGGGGCGCGGAGACCAAGGCGCGCCTGGAGGACATCTATCTGCCGTTCAAGCCGAAGCGCCGCACCAAGGCCCAGATCGCCCGCGAGGCCGGTCTGGAGCCGCTCGCCGAGGGCCTGCTCGGTGACCCGGGTGTCGCACCGCTCGCCGCGGCCGCCGCGTTCGTCGACGCCGACAAGGGCGTGCCGGACGCGCAGGCCGCGCTGGACGGCGCCCGGGCGATCCTGACCGAGCGCTTCTCGGAGGACGCCGACCTGATCGGCGAGCTCCGCGAGCGCATGTGGGTGCGCGGACGGCTGGCCGCCAAGGTGCGCGAGGGCAAGGAGGAGGCCGGCGCCAAGTTCGCCGACTACTTCGACTTCGCCGAGCCCTTCACCGACCTGCCCTCGCACCGGATCCTGGCGATGCTGCGCGGCGAGAAGGAGGAGGTCCTCGACCTCGTCCTGGAGCCCGAGGAGCCTTCCGAGCAGCCCGGCCCGTCCTCGTACGAGGGGATCATCGCCTCGCGGTTCGGGATCGCCGAGCGCGGCCGTCCCGGCGACAAGTGGCTGACGGACACGGTCCGCTGGGCCTGGCGGACCCGCATCCTCGTCCACCTCGGCATCGACCTCAGGCTGCGCCTGCGGACGGCCGCCGAGGACGAGGCGGTCAACGTGTTCGCGGCCAACCTCCGCGACCTGCTGCTCGCCGCCCCGGCCGGCACGCGCGCCACGCTGGGCCTGGACCCCGGGTTCCGTACGGGCGTGAAGGTCGCCGTGGTCGACGCGACCGGCAAGGTCGTCGCCACCGACGTCATCCACCCGCACGTCCCGGCCAACCGGTGGGACGAGGCGATCGCCAAGCTGGCCCGTCTCGCCAAGGAGCACGCGGTCGAGCTGATCGCGATCGGCAACGGCACGGCGTCCCGCGAGACCGACAAGCTCGCCGGGGAACTGATCACCAAGCACCCGGAGCTGAAGCTCACCAAGGTGATGGTGTCCGAGGCGGGCGCCTCCGTGTACTCGGCGTCCGCGTTCGCCTCGCAGGAGCTGCCGGACATGGACGTGTCGCTGCGCGGCGCGGTCTCCATCGCGCGCCGGCTCCAGGATCCCCTCGCGGAGCTGGTGAAGATCGACCCGAAGTCGATCGGTGTCGGCCAGTACCAGCACGACCTGTCCGAGGTGAAGCTGTCGCGTTCACTGGACGCGGTGGTGGAGGACTGTGTGAACGGCGTGGGGGTCGACGTCAACACCGCCTCCGCCCCGCTGCTCGCCCGGGTCTCCGGGATCACCTCCGGGCTGGCGGAGAACATCGTGTCGCACCGCGACGCCAACGGCCCGTTCAAGTCCCGCACCGAGCTGAAGAAGGTGGCCCGGCTGGGCCCCAAGGCGTACGAGCAGTGCGCCGGGTTCCTGCGGATCCGCGGCGGTGTCGATCCGCTGGACTCCTCCAGCGTGCACCCCGAGGCGTACCCGGTGGTGCGGCGGATGGTGAAGACCGCGGGGCAGGAAGTCGCCTCCCTCATCGGCAACACCGGTGTGCTGCGGTCGCTGCGGCCGCAGGACTTCGTGGACGAGACGTTCGGTCTGCCGACCGTGACCGACATCCTCAAGGAGCTGGAGAAGCCGGGGCGCGATCCTCGGCCCGCGTTCAAGACAGCGACCTTCAAGGAGGGCGTCGAGAAGATCTCCGACCTGGTCGCCGGGATGGTCCTCGAAGGGGTCGTGACGAACGTGGCGGCCTTCGGGGCGTTCATCGACGTCGGTGTCCACCAGGACGGTCTGGCACATGTCTCCGCGCTGTCGAAGACGTTCGTCAAGGATCCGCGGGATGTGGTGAAGCCGGGCGACATCGTCAAGGTGAAGGTGCTGGAGGTCGACATTCCGCGGAAGCGGATTTCTTTGACGCTGCGGCTCGACGACGAGGCCCAGGCGAAGACCTCCGGTGGGGAGCGGCGACAGCAGCGGGGTGGGCGGCCGCCTCAGCAGCGGCAACAGCCTCAGCGGCAGGCACCTGCTCCGGCCAACAGTGCGATGGCTGATGCTCTGCGCAAGGCCGGGTTGCTCGAATCCAAGAAAAAGGGGCGGTAGCGGTTGTGGGGAACTGCGGGCCGCCTGTGGCTGGTCGCGCAGTTCGCCGCGCCCCTGGGTAGGTCAGCGTTCCGTTACCTTGCCTGCTGAGACCTCCAGTCGTCGGGTCACGTGGACCGCGTCCAGCATTCTGCGGTCGTGAGTGACCAGCAGCAGCGTGCCCTCGTAGGCGTCCAGCGCCGATTCCAGCTGTTCGATCGCCGGCAGGTCCAGGTGGTTGGTCGGTTCGTCCAGGACCAGGAGGTTGACGCCCCTGCCCTGGAGGAGCGCCAGCGCCGCCCTCGTCCGCTCCCCCGGTGACAGCGTCGCCGCGGAGCGGGTGACGTGGTCGGACTTCAGGCCGAACTTGGCCAGGAGGGTGCGGACCTCCGCCGGTTCCGTGTCGGGGACCGCCGCGCAGAAGGCGTCCAGCAGGGACTCCTCGCCGTGAAACAGCTTGCGGGCCTGGTCGACCTCGCCGACCAGGACGCCGGAGCCCAGGGAGGACTGGCCGGCGGTCAGGGGGACGCGGCCGAGCAGGGCCCCGAGGAGGGTCGACTTGCCGGCGCCGTTCGCGCCCGTGACCGCCACCCGGTCCGCCCAGTCGATCTGGAGGGAGACCGGGCCGAGGACGAAGTCGCCCTGGCGTACCTCGGCGTCCCGCAGCGTCGCGACGACCGCGCCGGAGCGGGGGGCCGAGGCGATCTCCATGCGCAGTTCCCACTCCTTGCGCGGCTCGTCGACGACGTCGAGGCGTTCGATCATGCGCTGGGTCTGGCGGGCCTTGGCGGCCTGCTTCTCGCTGGCCTCGCTGCGGAACTTGCGGCCGATCTTGTCGTTGTCGTTGCTCGCCTTGCGGCGGGCGTTCTTCACACCCTTGTCCATCCAGGAGCGCTGCATCTGTGCCCGGTCCTGGAGGGCGGCCCGCTTGTCGGCGTACTCCTCGTAGTCGTCCCTGGCGTGCCGGCGGGCGACCTCGCGCTCCTCCAGGTAGGCCTCGTAGCCGCCGCCGTAGAGGGTGATCTGCTGCTGGGCCAGGTCGAGTTCGAGGACCTTGGTGACCGTGCGGGTGAGGAACTCGCGGTCGTGGCTGACCACCACCGTGCCGGCCCGCAGGCCCTTCACGAACCGCTCCAGGCGCTCCAGGCCGTCCAGGTCGAGGTCGTTGGTCGGCTCGTCGAGGAGGAAGACGTCGTAGCGGGAGAGGAGGAGGGAGGCGAGGCCCGCCCTGGCCGCCTGGCCGCCCGACAGGGATGTCATCGGCTGGTCCAGGTCGACCGCGAGGCCCAGGGAGTCGGCGACCTCCTCGGCGCGTTCGTCGAGGTCGGCGCCGCCGAGGTCCAGCCAGCGCTCCAGGCTGGTGGCGTACGCGTCGTCCGCGCCGGGGGCCCCGTCGACCAGGGCCTGGGTCGCCTCGTCCATCACCCGCTGGGCCTCGGCGACTCCGGTGCGGCGGGCGAGGAACTCGCGCACGCTCTCGTCCGGGCGCCGCTCCGGCTCCTGCGGGAGGTGTCCGACGGTGGCCGTCGGCGGGGAGAGCCTGAGCTCCCCCTCCTCCGGTGCGAGCAGGCCCGCGAGCATCCTGAGCAGCGTGGACTTGCCCGCGCCGTTGGCCCCGACCAGGCCGATCACATCTCCGGGCGCGACGACGAGGTCGAGCCCGCTGAACAGGGAACGGTCGCCGTGGCCGGCGGCGAGGTTCTTGGCGACGAGGGTGGCAGTCATCAGACCGTCGATCCTAATGGCCGTGGCGGACGGCCGGCGTTTCGGTTTCTCAGCGGGCCATCGCCTCCACCAGGACACTTCCCGAGGTCCGCGCCACCACGAACGATTCTCCTCGCACCGCCTTGGCGTCCAGGGCGATCCGGTGCCGGCCCGCCTCCAGGACACCGTCGAAGACCTCCCGGGCGTGGGTGCGGTACAGCCGGTCAAGACGGTACGTCGTCAGGCGCACCCGGCACGGTGAGGTGACCTCGACGCCCGCCTCGCCGTCGGCGGCGACCAGGCGGGTCAGACGGCGCTGTTCGACGGGGCTGCGGTCCAGGGCGTGCTCGATCTGGGCCACGAGCAGCGGGACGATCGGGGCGAGCCCGTCGACGTAGACCACGTCGACGCCCGCGCGTTCGAAGGAGCGGCGTACGGCGGCACGTTCCTCCTCGGTGACCGCGCGGCCGTAGGCGACGGCGCCGTAGCCGCGCAGTTCGTCGGCGGGGACGTCCACCACACCGTGGGTGATGTCGGCGCCGATGCCGATGGTGCGCAGGGCGGCAGCGAGTTTGGCGAGGACGGCGACGCGGGCGCCGATGAGCAGGACACGGCGACGGGTGCTCTCCGGGTCGCCGCCGCTTCGGAGCAGGGAGTCGAGGGCCGCGCGGTACTCGGCGCCGCGGAAGCGGAAGGGCCCGATGCCGTGGTAGCCGTTGAGGTGGAGGTCCACGGCGTCGTCGGTCTGCCAGGCGAAGTCCCGCCAGATGAAGTCGTCGCCGTCCCGTTCGATGGCGGCGGTGACGGCTCCGCAGGCGAGGTCCTCGCACTCGGGGCAGCCGTAGATGACGTAGCGGCCGCCCGGAAGCGGGGCGTCCGACTCGCCCAGGAGGCTGCGGACCTGGGCGGTGAAGATCGCGGGTGGGATGTCGGAGGCGAGTGGGGAGACGGCGTCGAGGTCGGAGAGCTGGAAGAGGAGCGGGCGGCCGTCGACGATGAAGTCCATGAAGTCCCGGTGTATCTGGAAGTCACCGTTGGCGAGGACTCCACCGGCACGCATCGCCGGTGCCAGGCCGAAGGTCGCGTATGCGGCAGACATGGTGTGAGTATTCCCGCCTTTGGGGCGGTCTGAGCACGGCATGGGGCATTCCGCTCACAGCGGGTGCCGGATCGCCCCACGCGGGCGAGGAGTCGGCGTCCGCCCCGGCCTTGTCGGCGTACGCGTGGTCGAAGAAGTAGCGGACCCGGCCGAGCTGGACGGGCGGCGGGGAGGAGGCGGCCGGGTTCGCCTCCTCCCCTGCGGGTGCCGTACTCAGCTGTGGTCGTGGCCCAGCGGGTCGCCCTCCGTCTCGGTGCCGGGGCCCGGGCCGATCTGGATCCCGAAGTCGCCGTCGTACTTCTTGTGTCCCTCGATCACGGCCAGTTCGACGGCCTCGGACCCCATCTCGCCCCGCACGATCAGCGGGTCCCGGCGCAGATCGCGCATCAGGGCCACGCACATGCCGATCATCACGAGCACGAAGGGCGCGGCGGCCAGGATCGTGAGGTTCTGCAGGCCGGTGAGCGCGTCGCCCTGGCCGCTGCCGACGAGCAGCATGATCGCGCCGACCGCTCCGGTGACCACGCCCCAGAACACGACGACGAAACGGCCGGGTTCGAGGGCGCCCCGCTGGGAGAGCGTGCCCATCACGATGGACGCGGCGTCGGCGCCCGAGACGAAGAAGATGCCGACCAGGATCATCACCAGGAGGCTGGTGACGGTCGCGGCGGGGAACTCCTGGAGGACGCCGAAGAGTTGGCCCTCCGGGGTGTTCTCGCCGCCGAGCGCGCCGCCCTCCTTCAGCTTCATGGCCGTACCGCCGAAGATCGCGAACCAGACGAGGCTGACCGTGCTGGGCACGAGGATGACGCCGCCGATGAACTGGCGGATGGTGCGGCCGCGGCTGATGCGGGCGATGAACATGCCGACGAAGGGCGTCCAGGAGATCCACCAGGCCCAGTAGAAGACGGTCCAGCTGCCCAGCCAGTCCGCGACGCCCTTGCCGCCGCTGGCCTCGGTGCGGCCGGCGAGCTGGGGCAGTTCGCCGAGGTAGGAGAAGACCGAGGTGGGCAGCAGGTCGAGCACGATGATCGTGGGGCCCGCGATGAACACGAACACCGCGAGGATCAGGGCGAGCACCATGTTGGTGTTGGACAGCCACTGGATGCCCCGCTCGATGCCGGAGACGGCCGAGAGGACGAAGGCCAGGGTCAGTACGGCGATGATCGTGACGAGCAGGCCGGTGCTGACGTCGTCCATCCAGTCCAGTTCCCGGAAGCCGGAGCCGATCTGGAGGGCGCCGAGGCCCAGGGAGGCCGCGGAGCCGAAGACGGTCGCGATGATCGCGAGGATGTCGATCACCCGGCCGACGGTGCCGTTCGCGTGCTTCTCCCCGATGAGCGGGGTGAACACGGCGCTGATGGTCTGGCGCCTGCGCTTGCGGAAGGTGCTGTAGGCGATGCCGAGGCCCACCACCGCGTAGATCGCCCACGGGTGCAGCGTCCAGTGGAAGAGGGTGGTGGCCATCGCCGTCTCCATGCGTTCACCGGAGTTGGCGGGGTTCGTGCCCGGGGGCGGGGTCGTGTAGTGCGAGAGGGGCTCGCTGACGCCGTAGAACATCAGGCCGATGCCCATGCCGGCGCTGAACATCATCGCGACCCACGACACCGTCTTGAACTCGGGCTCCTCGCCCTCGGCGCCGAGGTGGATGCGGCCGTAGCGGCTCATCGCGAGCCACAGGGCGAACACCACGAAACACGAGGCGGCCAGCATGAAGGCCCAGCCGCCGTTGTGGATCAGCCCGTTGAGCATGCTCGTGGAGACGTCCTCCAGGGAGTCCGTCGCCGCCCAGCCCCAGATCACGAAGGCCAGGGTGATGACGGCGGTGACACCGAACACCACCCGGTCGGTCTCGTAGCCGAGAATGCCGGCGGGATCTCTCCGGCCGCCTCTCTTCTTCAGGTCTTCAGTCATCTGCGGCACCTTCCCCTGGGGCGGTGGATACACCGGTTTTCACGCAGTTCCCCAGGACCTACCACAGGTGCCGCAGATCTCGACCGATTCAGCAGCCGGTGTCGGGCTCCCCGGCCGCCAGGTGATACGGCGCGCGTTCGTCGAGGAGCAGCGGGACGAGGGCGCGCAGGGGCTGGTTCAAGGAGACGTAGGTGCCCTTCGTCCGCACTCCGTGCAGGGCGAGTTCGTCCTTCACCTCCGTGTACTGGGCGTCGGTGAGCCGGTACCCGCAGGGCGGGTCCGGGATCACCTCGGCCGGTTCGGGCGGGTCGTTGTCGGCGCCGCCGAGGAAGACCGGGCCCGCGGTGGGCTTGTGACGGGCCTCGGTGGTGGCCCTCCCGATCTGTTCGCGACGGGTGTCGGCGTATCCGAACAGGCCCTTCAGAGCGGCCAGTTGGGAGTTCACCCGGCGACGGTTGTTGCCCGCCTCGTCCGTGTCCCTCAAGGGCTCGACGCGGCTCTCGATCAGCAGGCCGATCGCGTGCTTGACGCCGGACATGTTGCGCAGGATGCGTTCCTGGCCGTCTCCCGCGACCTGTTTGACGGGATCGCCGGTGACCGGGTCGGTCCAGATGCCGTACGTGCCGGTCGAGTATCCGGCCTGTTCGGCGGCGGGGCGTACATACGCCCGGGACAGGGTCTCGGCCTCGTCGTGGACGGCCTGGTCGGTGTTGAGGTTGCGGGGCCAGAGGTCGAAGAGGTCCTTGTCGTAGTACCGGGGCGTGGCCGTGTACTCGTGCAGGTCGTAGATCACGTCCGGTCGCCGGTCCCGCACGACCCTCGCCATGGCGCGGGCCTCGGCGGTGGCGAGGGCGAGGTGGTCGCGGTTGATGTCGACGCCGTCGCTGTTGCCGCGGGTGTCGGCGGCCCGGCCGTCCGGGTTGGCGGTGGGCACGACGAGCACGGTGGTGCGGTCGAGGAAGCGCCGGGTGCGGGCGTCCTTGGCGTACGCCAGGTCGCGGACCTTGGTGAGACAGGCCTCGCGGCCCGAGGGCTCGTCGCCGTGCTGGCTGCACACGAGGAGCACCTTGGTGGGGGCGTGGCGGGCGCCGACCTGGACGAGGTGGAGGGGGCGGCCCTGTTTCGTCGTACCGATGCGGGTGAGGGAGGCCCGGTCGCTCCGGCCGACCTGGGTGAGGAAGTCCCGCTCCTCGGACTCGCTCGTCCAGCGGGCGCCCTCGGTTCGTTCGAAACCGGTGCGGGGCGGGGCCTCGGCCGCGTGGGCGGGCGCGGCGACCAGGGATGCGACCAGGGCCGCCGCGCCTGCTGCGGTGACGGTTCGGGTCCTCATCCCCCCTCCGGGATCCGGTGGACGGTGCGCGGAGCGCGGACCCCGTCGAGGGCCGCGGTCTCGTCCGGTACGGCTGTCCCGGCGCCCTTCGTCGCCTGCGCGAAGGCGGAGGCGCCGCCGACCAGCGGGACCCGGGCCGACGTACGGGACAGATCGATCGTCAGCGTCGGCTTGGTGGACGGCGGGTCGATGAGGTCCTTGTCGGTGCCCGCGACGATCAGGGCGAGACGGTGGCCCGCCGGCACGACGTGGTCGGTGGCGCCCAGGTCGAGGGTGATCGTGTAGGCCCTGCCCGGGGTGAGCGGGACGCCCTTGCCTGGGTCGGCGTAGTTGCCGAGGTCGGCCCAGCCGCGGCTGACCACGGTGTAGTCGACGGCGGCGGTCTTCGCCCGGGTCTGCTTGAAGCAGGCGCTGTCGCCGGCGGTGCTCAGACCCCAGCAGGTGCGGTCGGCGAGGGTGCTGATCCCTTCGCCGCTCGCCGCGTAGTCGCGGATGGTGTCGGGGCCGAGGTCCACGAGGACGGCGGAGAGGTGGGCCGTCGAGGTGGTCGGGGTCGCGGTGACCGTGACCTCGGAGGGGCCGGACAGGCGGAGGTCCTTGGTGAGGGTCCCCGTCGTGAAGCCCGCCTTGTCGGGGGTCGGCGTGTCGATCCTGGCGGCCCAGTCGGTCTCGCTCAGCGCCGGGTCGTCGGTGACGGTCTCGGCGCCCTTGGCCCTGGTGAGGCCGAGGGTGCCGACGCCCGGCAGCGAGCCCTTCGCGGGGCGCAGGGTCGCCGCGGACGTGCCGCGCGGGGGCCAGGTCTTCGAGGTGACCCACTGGTCGGGGTGGCGCTCGATGTCGGCCATGGGCTCGCGGTCGACGCCGTTGTCGTAGCCGAGGAGTTCGTGGTCGAACCAGCGGTGCAGGGTGTCGACCCAGGCCGAGCGGCGGAAGTCGAAGGGGTCGACGTGGCCGGTCTGGGAGAGCCAGATCTTGCGCTCGACGCCGTTCTTCGCGAGCGCGTCCCACCAGGGACCGACGTGCTGGAGGCGGACGTTGAGGTCCTGCATGCCGTGCACGAGGAAGACGCTGGCCTTGACCTTCTTCGCGTCCTTCACGTAGTCGCGCTCGGTCCACAGCGGGGTCCGGTCACCGGTGCGGGGCGCCTGGTCGACGAGTTTCCGCTGGACGGCGGCGCACTTGGCGCGGGCGTCCGGGCTGTCGACGTAGTCGGAGAGCCAGTCGGGCCCTGAGTCGTAGAGCGGGGCGCCCTGGGAGAAGTAGTAGTCGTACCAGCTGGAGATGGCGCTGATCGGGACGACGGTCCTCAGGCCCTTGACGCCGGTGGCGGCGACGCCGTTGGCGATGGTGCCGTCCCAGCTCTTGCCGATCATGCCCGTTTTGCCGTTGGTCCAGGTGGCCTTGGTCTTCTGGGTTCCCGTGCGGCTCGTGTAGGCGGTGGCCCGGCCGTTCAGCCAGTCGACCACCGCTTTCGCGGACTGGATGTCGGAACGGCCACCGACGTCCACACAGCCGTCGGAGCGGTTGGTGCCGGCGAGGTCGACGCCGACGAAGGCGTAGCCGCGGGGCACGAAGTAGTTGTCGTAGAACAGCGGCATCTGGACGACGTCGCCGTTCGCGTCGTAGGTCTTCAGCTGGCTCTCGTTGCCGCGCCCGCAGCAGGAGTAGTACGGGCTCGCGTCCATGATGACCGGGACCTTGCGGCCCTTCTGGGCCGGTTCGCGGGGCCGGACGATGTCGACGGCGACGCGGTCGGTCCGTCCGTCGCCGTCCCCGTCGAGCCGGGTGTCCACCCAGACGGCCTCGCGGACGGCGTTCTCGTAGGAGTAGATCGGTTGGCTCTCCCGCGGGGTCGTGCGTGCCTGTGCCTGCGCGGTCGCGGGCGCGAGGAAGGTCGCCAGCAGGGCGGCGGTGGCCGCGGTGGCGGTCGCGAGCGGTCTCCAGGTCGTGAAGCGCGTGCGTATCGACATGCGCGGACGGTACTGCGGTGAACTCCCGCACAAAAGAGGGCCTCTTGGGGTCATGACGGCCGAATGGCGATCGTGTGCCAGGGGTGGCCGTGGACACATCCGGCTCACAGATGGTGAATAGGGTCCGAACAGACTTGGTCCCCCCACGACTTGGATGGAGCTTTCGTGCACCGCAGACTCATCGCACCGGGCGCGTTCGCGGCGGCCTCCCTGATGCTGGCGATCCCGGCGTCGGCGGCGGCCTTCTCCCCCGGCGCGCCGGGTATCGGCGACCCCTACTACCCGGCCTACGGCAACGGCGGATACGACGTCTCCCACTACGACCTGCGGCTGAAGTACCAGCCCGCGACAGACGAGTTGGAGGGTACGGCGACTCTTCTCGCGCGCACCACGCAGGATCTGTCGCGCTTCGATCTGGACTTTCTCCTCGACGTGAGCGAGGTGCGCGTCAACGGCGCCGAGGCGTCGTTCAGCACCTCGGGAGAGCACGAGCTGGAGATCACGCCGAAGTCGCCCCTGCCCAAGGGGACTTCCGTGACCGTGGTGGTCCGTTACAGCGGGGTCCCGTCGTCCAAGCAGGCGTACGGCTTCACGAGCTGGCACCGCACCGCGGACGGCGGGGTCGGGGCGAACGAACCCGAGGCGGCCTGGTGGTGGTTCCCGAGCAACGACCACCCGCTCGACAAGGCCACCTACGACATGTCGGTCCTGGTGCCGGACGGCAGCCAGGCCATCTCCAACGGGACACTCCAGTCGACGAGTTCACGCCTCGGCTGGACCCGCTGGAACTGGCGCTCGGACAAGCCGCAGGCCACGTATCTCGCGACGCTCGCCGTCGGCCGCTTCGACCTCACGACCGGGACGACCGACGGCGGCATCCCGGTCGTCAACGCCTACAGCAAGGACCTCGGGCCCGACGCCGGTGCCGCGCGGGCGAGCGTCGAGCGGACCGGGGAGATCGCCGACTGGCTGAGCGGCTACTTCGGGCCGTATCCCTTCGACGCGCTCGGCGGCTATGTGCCGAACACGAACACCGGCTACGCGCTGGAGACCCAGACCCGGCCCTTCTACAGCCCCCGGCAGTTCGCGAACGGGTCCAACACCTCCGTGGTCGTGCATGAGTTGGCCCACCAGTGGTACGGCGACCTGGTGTCCGTGCGCGGGTGGAAGGACATCTGGATCAACGAGGGGTTCGCACGGTACGCGCAGTGGCTGTGGTCCGAGCACGAGGACGAGGGGACCGCGCAGGAGCTCGCCGACTACGTGTACGCCTCGCACCCGGCCGACGACCCGTTCTGGACGGTGAAGCCCGGTGACCCCGGGCCGGAGAACCAGTTCGACATCGCCGTCTACGACCGGGGCGCGCTGGCCCTGCAGGCGCTGCGGAACGAGATCGGCGACGAGGCGTTCTTCGCGGTGCTGAAGGGCTGGCCGCAGAGGTACGCCTACGGCAACGCGTCGGTGGCCGACTTCCAGAAGTACGCCGAGGAGGTGTCGGGGCGGCCGCTGGCCGCGCTGTTCGACACGTGGCTGTTCCAGCCGTCGAAGCCGGGGGTGCCGGCCGCGCGGGGGGCGTCGATCGCGGAGGCGCCGGTCGCGCCTGTGCGGCCGAAGTCGTGGAAGAAGATCGCGGCGACGGACGACGTACACGCCGGATAGGGCGCCAGGGCGGCCCTATCCTTCGGCCCCGGTCGAGGTGTGGGCCGCCCCGACCGGTTTGGACTCCGGGGAGCCGCGCTGTCTGAGGTAGACGGAGAGGATGGCCATGGAGGCCACGGCCAGGAGTTCGGACTGCCAGTTCTGCAGGGTGCGGCTCCAGAAGTCCGCGGAGCCCAGGTAACCGCTCCAGCTCATGGGGGCCTGGAGCTGACGGAGTTGCTCTTCGTTGTAGGCGGCGACTCCGCCGATCGACTGGGCCAGCCAGGAGAAGACGAAGATGGCGCCCATGACCAGTCCGAGGGAGTGGGAGTAGAGGCCCTGGCGCAGTCCACCGGCCCGGGCCCAGCGGGGGGAGTCCCGGTGGGCGTACTGTCCGACCTGCTGGTCCCGGTCCGACTCCGTTCCGGCCTTGTGCATCTCCTTGGACTCGGGTGAGCCCCGCTGGAGGAGCCAGACGGTCGCCGTGATGTAGAGGAAGAACTGGAGGTACTCCGACTGCCAGTTCTCCGTGACGTCGACGGCGAAGTCGGAGGACATCAGGTACTCGCCGAAGCCGACCTGGGCGAGACCGTCGGTGGTGAGCTGGTTGTTGAACTCCGCGTAGCCCGCGATCGCCTGTCCGGCGAGGGCCAGCAGGAACCCGATGCCGAAGGCGAGGCCGAGGCCGTTGTCGCGCAGGAAGCCGCGGGTGCGTGTGGTCATCGGTGCATCAGCCCCATGGCGGTGAAGTAGACGAGGCCGCTGAGGACGACGACCAGACAGAGCGTGAACAGGGTCCGCATACGCCCTCAGCCTCCCTGGAGCGTGCACTGGTACGGCCGGCCCGGGCGGGGGGTGCAGCCGGCGGCGACGACCTTCCAGCCGTCGGGGAACAGGGAGAGGAAGAGGGTGTCCGCGTCCAGGACGACGCGGGCCTGCCGGCCGTAGAGGTCCACTCGGTGGGCGGTGCCGCCGCGGGGGATGTCCTGGGAGGCGATCGCCTTCTCGCAGCTCGCCTTCTCGGAGTCCTCAAGTTCGCTGCGGGTGTCCGGTGCGAGGGCGGTGCACAGGCCTGCGGGGTCGTCGGCGCGCAGCAGTCGCTCGAACCCGGCGGCCGCGGACTCGGCGTCCGATCGGCGCTCTGCGACGCTGCCGCAGCCCGCGAGGACCAGTCCCAGCAGGGCCAGGAGGATCAGCGCGCTGATCCGGTGCGGCGTTCTCACCCGGGCCGGGTACCCGTTTCCTCCCGATTCAGCCGGGGTCAGTCGTGGTCGTAGACGGTGACGGAGAGGCCCCGCTTCACCAGCCGCTCCATGATCAGCGGCTCTGTTCGGGACCACGTCCCGCCGGCCAGTCCACACCCTATTCGGGGCATGTGCACGGACGCGTCAAGTTCCCTTGCCTTGTCGGCCAGCCGTCCCAGGGCCTCGTCGATCGCGTCGTAGCGGACCGGGACGCCCCTGCTGCCCCTCCGTATGCCCCGCTGCCCGATCATGTTGGCCACCCACACGTATGGCTCGACCTGCACGAACTGGGCGGCCCCGAGTGCGAAGTCGTTCGACGCGCGCCCTCGGTACCAGGCCCGGTAGGCGGCCTCCGGCTCGGGCCAGCGGCGTGACACCGCCACAACGAAGCCCTTGCCCCAGCCGCCGATGTCGTTGCAGACGTGTGCGATCAGCTTGGTGCCCTTGACGGACGGAGCGGTGGCGTCGCCTCGGATGTACGTGATCTCCCCCATGACGCCACCGTAGAGGGCGCCACTGACAATGGGCCCTCCCCAGTGCGCGAGGTCGGTCAGTCCGTGAGGTCGGTCAGTTCGTGGTCTGTGGTGTGTTCGACCCTGCGGCGGACGGCGAACCAGCCGCCCACCAGGAGTGCCGCGATCAACGGGATCAGCAGGAGCGTCCTGCGGCCGACCTCCGGGTCGTTCCACATCATGCCCAGGCAGGCCAGGAGGAAGGCGATCGTGGTGATCTCGGTGGCCGGGCTGAAGGGGAGGCGGAAGGAGGGGCGGGTGAGCCCGCCCGACCGGGCGCGGCGGACGAAGACCAGGTGGCAGATCATGATGATCACCCAGGTGCTGATGACGCCGAGGGAGGCGACGTTCAGCACGATCTCGAAGGCCTGGCTCGGCATGAGGTAGTTCAGGCCCACGCCGAGGACGCAGACCGCGCAGGTGAGAAGGATGCCGCCGTAGGGGACCTGGCTGCGGTTCATACGGGCCGTGAACTTCGGGGCCGAGCCCGCCGTAGCCATCGAGCGCAGGATGCGGCCCGTGGAGTACAGGCCGGAGTTCAGCGAGGACATCGCCGCCGTCAGGACGACCAGGTTCATCACGTCACCGGCCGCCGGGACGCCGATCTTCGACAGGACCGTGACGAAGGGGCTCTCGTCGGCCGAGTAGACCGAGCCGGGAAGCAGCAAGGCGAGGAGGACGACCGAGCCGACGTAGAAGACGCCCACCCGCCACATGATCGAGTTCACCGCGCGCGGGACGACCTTCTCCGGCTCCGCCGTCTCCCCCGCCGCGACACCGACCAGCTCCAGCGCTGCGTACGCGAAGATCACGCCCTGCACGACGAGGACGACCGGCATGACGCCGTACGGGAAGACGCCGCCGTTGTCGGTGATCACCGAGGGGCCGGGGGTCCGGCCGCCCACCTCGTGCTGGGTGGCCAGGAGGAAGATGCCGATCAGCAGGAAGCCGACGAGCGTGGCGACCTTGATGATCGCGAACCAGAACTCCATCTCGCCGAAGATCTTCACCGAGATCAGGTTCACGGCGAGGACCACGGCAAGGGCGATCAGGGCCAGCGTCCACTGCGGGATGTCGGTGAACAGGCTCCAGTAGTGCGTGTAGAGCGCGATAGCGGTGATGTCGGCGATGCCGGTCGTCGACCAGTTCAGGAAGTACATCCAGCCGGCGACGTACGCGCCCTTCTCGCCCAGGAACTCGCGCGCGTACGACACGAAGGAGCCCGAGGAGGGGCGGTACAGGACCAGCTCGCCCAGGGCGCGGACGACGAAGAAGGCGAAGACGCCGCAGACCAGGTAGGCCAGCGCCAGCGCCGGGCCCGCGGTGTGCAGGCGCCCTCCGGCTCCCAGGAAGAGGCCGGTGCCGATCGCGCCGCCGATGGCGATCATGTTGACGTGGCGGGCCTTGAGGTCCTTGCTGTAGCCGGCGTCGCCCGCGTCGGCGGGCGCATGGGCCACGTCGGTGCGGGAGGCGGCCTGTGCCGATTGCACGGCGTCCTTGCTCACAGTGGTTCCACTCTCTGGTGCGCCCCGGCGGGTCCCGCTCGGGTGTCCGGACGTGCGTCGGCCCGTACCTCCTGGTGAAGGGCACAGGCCGAGGGGTCGCCTTCCCCGGAAACGACCCCGCACGCGGTGGCGGCCGTCACAGCGGGGCCCCTGTGACCACGAGAGTCGGAGCCGGTGACCGGGCGCCTCGCAGCCGGGCTCATGGGCCGGCTGCGGCTGTGTGTGGACGCGATGGTGCGGAGGAACTGCGCAGGTCCGCCGTGGTGGCGCCCACCACGGCGACGGCGCCGAGACAGAGCAGGCCACCGCTGACGAGGGCGGCTGCTCCCGAGGTGGCGTCTGCGACGAGACCGCCGCGCATGTTGCCGAGGTCGGGTCCCGCCTGCCCGACGATCTGTTCGGCCGCGCTGACGCGGCCGAGCAGATCGTGCGGGGTGTGCGTCTGGACGACGGTGCTCCGGGAGACGACGGAGACGGTGTCGGCGGCGCCGGCGATGACAAGGAAGGTCAAACCGGCCCATGGGTTGGGCGAGAGGCCGAAGAATGTGAGTGCTGCGCCCCAGGTGGCGGATCCGCCGAGCATGGTCAGACCGGGGCGGGGGAGCCGGGTGAAGGTTCCGGAGAGGAGTGACGCCGCGACGCCGCCGACGGCGATGGCGGTGAGGAACAGCCCGAGGGTGCGGGGGTCGCCTCCGAACCGTTCGGCGTTGATCAGGGGGAACAGGCTGATGGGCATGGACAGCACGGTGGTGGCCAGGTCTGTCAGCAGGGCCCCGCGGATGACGGGGGTGCGGGCCAGGAAGGCCAGACCGTCCAGTACTCCGCGCAGGCCGGGCCGCGCGGGCTCGTCCCCAGGGGCCGTCTTCGGCAGGCCGAACGCTCCGTAGAGCGCGGCGATGAAGGTCAGGGCGTCGATCAGGTAGCAGGCGCCGACTCCCGGCCCGCCCACGATGAGTCCGCCCAGTGCGGGACCGAGCAGCATGGCGCCCTGGAAGGCGATGCGTCTCAGCGCCAGGCCCGCGGCCAGTTGGTGCTTGGGCAGGAGGTGGGGAATGAAGGTGCGCGAGGCGGGGCCGCTGCCTGCGCCGAAGCAGGACTGGAGTGCCACCAGCCCCAGGACGCCGACCGCAGGTACGTGCCCGAGGAAGCCCTGCAGTGCGAAGAGGAGCGAACACGCGGCCTGTCCGCCGATCGTGAGCAGGTAGAACTTGCGGCGGTCCACGCGGTCGGCGAGCGAGCCGGCGAACAGCCCGAGCGCGACGAGGGGAATCGCCTGGGCCAGCCCGACGGCGCCCGTCCACGTGGTGCTCTTCGTCATCTGCCAGACCTGGAACATGACGGCGACGCGTGTCATCTGACTGCCGAAGCCGGACAGGGTCTCCCCGATCCACAACCGCCGGAACGGTGGTGAGGACCGTAACGGAGCCACGTCGATCAGCGTCCGTTTCAGCCCCACGCGGGATCCTCCGCCAGCTTCGCAGCGATCCTGTCGTGGAAACTCCTGCGCTCCAGCGCTCGCTCGATATCGGCGACGACCTGGGTGAGCGGGTAGGGAATCTCCGCATCCAGTTCAGCGACGGCAGCCTCGGTGGCCCGCCATTCCGCCGCCAGGCGATCCACGATGCGGCGGGCCTTGTCGGTGAGCGTCACCTTCCTGGTCCGCGCGTCGTCGCCCACGACGGTCTGGACCCAGCCGGCCGTGCGCATCGCGGCGACTTTCTGACTCAGTGCCGAATGCGTGCGCTGGACCGACTCGGCGAGTTCCGCGATGGTCATGGGCCCGCTGGCGTGAAGCCTGAGCAGCTCCATGACGTAGCTGGGCTTGAGCCCGTCGATCTGCCGCTCGGAGTAGATCTGGGCGATGTCGGCGTCCATGGACGCCTGGAGCAGACGCAGGGGGCGCCAACGGCTCTGCCGCGTCGGATCGAGTGCGTGGGGGTCAACCATGACCCGTACTGTAACAGTGCTTATATAAGTACTGTTACTTCTGGCCACCACGCGCATGACCGTTCGGGTGTCACAGCAGTGGTGAGACAGCGATACTGCTGCACATGACGACCGACCCCTCCCCCGCTGCCTCGGAGCCGACCCTCACCGTCGACGAGCTGGCCGCGCGGGCGGGGGTCACGGTGCGCACGGTCCGCTTCTACGGCACGCGAGGGCTGCTGCCGCCGCCGGTGATCGGTCCGCGCCGGGTCGGACACTACGGCCGCGAGCACCTGGCGCGACTGGCGCTGATCGAGGAGCTCCAGCACCAGGGGATGACGCTCGCGGCGATCGAGCGGTACATGCAGCAGCTTCCCGCCGACCTGAGCGCCCACGACCTCGCGATCCACCGTGCCGTGGTGGCCTCCTGGGCCCCGGACGTCGTGGAACGGGTGACGCGCGGGGAGTTGCAGCGGCGGGCGGGGCGGGCCCTCGACGACGACGACCTGGAAAGGCTCGCCGCGATGGACGTCGTACGGCCGGACGGTGACGGTTACCAGGTCGACCTGGGCCTGCTCCGGCTCGGTGTCGGACTGCTCGACGTCCCGCTGTCCCAGGAGGCGATCCTGGCCTCGCGGAAGGTGCTCATCGAGCACTCCCGGGCCGCCGCGCACGAGTTGTCGCAGCTGTTCCGGGGCGAGGTGGCCCAACGCGACGCCGAGGACGTGCGATCACTGTCCGCGCACATGGAACCCCTGGTCGTGCAGGCCCTGTTGACGACGTTTCAGCGGTCCCTGAAGGAGGAGCTGCGGGGGTGGACGTCGGAGGTGGGTGGCGCGTCCTGACGCGAGACGCGTGCGCGTGCGTCCGTTACGGCCGCAGTGGTACGTCGACGAGCAGCGGGCCGGTGAGTCGGCCCGCGCCGGAGACCAGTTCCTTCACGTGGTCGGCGCTGTCGGCCCGGATCGCGTCGACGCCGAAGAAGCGGGCGGCGTGGGTGAAGTCGAGTGGGCCCAACTCGGTGCCGGGGCAAGTGCCTTGCGCGCCCATCGCCCGGTAGGTGTCCTGGACGGTGCGGTAGACGCCGTTGTTCATCACCACGAACAGGACGGGGGTGTTCTGGCGGGCCGCGCTCCACAGTCCCTGGAGCCCGAAGAGGGTGCAGCCGTCGCCCAGGACGGCGACGACGGGGCGGTTCGGTTCAGCGAGTGACCGGCCCACGGCGGCGCCGATGCCCCAGCCGAGACCGCCGCCGACCGTGTGGGTGTAGCTGCCCGGACTCTCCAGGTGCACGTATTGGCGGAGCAGCAGGCCGACGGTGATGGCCTCCTCGACGACCACGGCGTTGGGCGGAAGGCCGCTCGCCACGGCGTGGGCGGCGGCCCGAGGAGCCAGCGGTGCCGGGGAGTAGGCGGCGCGGGCCACGGACTCGGCGCGGTCGCGTTCGCCGGCGTGCTGTTCGCCGGCGCGGAGGATGCGGGTCTTCGCGGTGTGCTCGGGTACGCGGTCGCGGAGCAGGTCCGCGAGGCGGTGCAGGGAGGGCGCGAGGGCGCCGACCAAGCCGGTGTCCGCGGGGAAGTTACGGCCGATCTCGTCCGGGTCGGAGTCGAGTTGGAGGACGGTGAGGCCGGGGGGCAGGGCGGGGCCCGGGGTGTAGTGGTGGGGGGTGAAGGCGTGGGCGCCGGCGATCAGGACGGTGTCGTAGGGGGCGAGGGCCTCCCGGATCGCGTCGTGGCGCGGGGGGAGCATGCCCGCGTACAGGGGGTGTGTGGTCGGGAAGTCGAGCGCGTCCGCCATGGGCTGGTGGTGGACGGTGGCCCCGCAGGCCTCGGCGGTGCGGACGAGAGCGGCGAGGGCGTCCTCGCGGGCCACTCCGTCGCCTGCGACGATCGCGGGGCGGGCGGCCGATCCCAGGAGTACGGCGGCCCGTTCGATACCGGGGGCCGGGCCGGGCGGGGGTGTGGGGGTGCGGGGCGGAATCTCCAGTTCCGTGTCCTCCTGGAGGAGGTCCGTGGGGACGGAGAGGAACACCGGTCCTGCGGGCGGGCGTTGGGCGAGGGCGAAGGCCCGGCGGAGGGCGAGGGGGAGGTCCCGGGCGTGCTGGATGTCGTACGTCGCCTTCACGGCGGGGGTCGCGAGGCCGATCACGTCGCCGGAGAGCATGGGGTCCTGCTGGAGGTGGCGGCGGTCCTGCTGGCCCGCGGTGACGACCAGGGGGGTGCGGGAGCGGCGGGCGTTGAGGAGGCCGATGAGGCCGTTGGCGAGGCCGGCCGCGATGTGCAGGCTGACGAAGGCGGGGCGGCGGGTGGCCCTGGCGTAGCCGTCGGCCATGGCCACGACCGAGCCCTCGTGGACGCCGAGGACGTATTCGGGGGCGTCCGCTGTCTCTGCGAGGGCTGCCAGGAAGGGGAGTTCGGTGGTGCCCGGGTTGCCGAAGACACGGTCCACGCCCTCGTCTCGGAGGATGTCCAGGAGGGCGAGGGCGGGGCGGTGACCCATGGGGGCTCCTCGGGGGCGGAGGGGGCAGCGCTGGGGCCTGGTGACCGGCTTGTGGGTCAGCGTCGGGGAGGTGGAGGGTACGGGGCAAGGGGGCGTGTCGCTCTGAAGTACGGGGCGGCGGGGAGGTTTTCGCCCCCGCCGCCCCTGCCCGTCCCATCAGCAGGGGCGCTGCCCCGTCGACCCCGGGCCTGGGGGCTGCGCCCCCAGACCCCCATCGGCCCGAAGGGCCTCGCCCTCACACGCCGGACGGGCTGAGATACCTGGACCGGCGTTCAAAACCCCCGTCACTCGTCCCCGAACCGCTCCCCCTTCTCCGCCTTCTCCACCAGCAGGGCCGGTGGTGTGAAGCGGTCCCCGTAGTGGTCGGCGAGTTCACGCGCGCGTGCCACGAAGCCCGGAAGGCCGCCCTCGTAGCCGTTGATGTACTGGAGGACACCGCCCGTCCAGCCGGGGAAGCCGATGCCGAAGATGGAGCCGATGTTGGCGTCGGCCACCGAGGTCAGGACGCCTTCCTCCAGGAGCCTGACCGTGTCCAGGGCCTCGGAGAAGAGCATGCGTTCCTGCATGTCCCTGAAGGGGATCTCCGAGCCCTCGCGCGTGAAGTGCTCGCGCAGGCCCGGCCAGAGGGCGACGCGCTTGCCGTCGTCGCCGTAGTCGTAGAAGCCGCCTCCCCCGCTGCGCCCGGTGCGGCCGAACTCGTCGACCATGCGGTCGATGACCGCCTCGGCGGGGTGGGGCGTCCAGGTGCCGCCCGACTCCTCCACCACCTGCCTGGTCTCCTTGCGGATCTTGCGCGGGAGCGTCAGCGTCAGCTCGTCCATCAGGGACAGGACCTTCGCCGGGTAGCCCGCCTGTGCCGCCGCCTGTTCGACCGACGCGGGCTCGATGCCCTCGCCGACCATCGCCACGCCCTCGTTGAGGAAGTGGCCGATCACCCGGGAGGTGAAGAAACCGCGGGAGTCGTTGACGACGATCGGCGTCTTCTTGATCTGCCGGACCAGGTCGAAGGCGCGGGCCAGTGCCTCCTCGCCCGTGCGCTCGCCCTTGATGATCTCGACCAGCGGCATCTTGTCGACCGGCGAGAAGAAGTGCAGGCCGATGAAGTCGCTCTGGCGCTCCACCCCTTCGGCGAGGGCGGTGATGGGGAGCGTCGAGGTGTTGGAGCACAGCAGCGCGTCCGGTTCGACGATGTGCTGGATCTCCTGGAAGACCTTGTGCTTGAGCGACGAGTCCTCGAAGACGGCCTCGATGACCGCGTCGCAGCCGGCGAGGTCCTGGGGGTCGGCGGTCGGGGTGATGCGGGCCAGGAGGGCTTCCGCCTTCTCCTGGGTCGTACGGCCCCTGGAGACCGCCTTCGCGCAGAGCTTCTCCGAGTACGCCTTGCCCTTGGCGGCCGCCTGTGCGGACACGTCCTTCAGGACCACGTCGATGCCCGCGCGGGCGCACGAGTACGCGATGCCCGCGCCCATCATCCCCGCACCGAGTACGGCCACCTTGCGGACCTGGCGGGGCTCGATCCCCTTGGGGCGGTTCGCGCCGGAGTTCACCGCCTGGAGGTCGAAGAAGAACGCCTGGATCATGTTCTTCGAGGTCTGACCGGCGGCCAGTTCGACGAAGTAGCGCGCCTCGATGATCTGCGCGGTCTCGAAGTCGACCTGGGCGCCTTCCACGGCGGCCGCGAGGATGTTGCGCGGGGCCGGGTAGGGCGCGCCGTTGGTCTGCTTGCGCAGGCTCGCCGGGAAGGCGGGGAGGTTGGCCGCGAACTTCGGGTTGGCGGGCGTGCCGCCGGGGATGCGGTAGCCCGGCTTGTCCCAGGGCTGCTGGGACTCGGGGTTGGCCTCGATGAACGCGCGGGCCTTGGCGAGGAGTTCGTCCTGCGTGGTGGCCACGTCGTCGACCAGGCCGTTCTGCAGGGCGCGCCGGGGGGCGTACTGCGTGCCCTGGAGCAGGACCTTCAGGAGGGCGTCGGTGATGCCGAGGAGGCGGACGGTGCGGACCACGCCGCCTCCGCCCGGCAGCAGGCCGAGCGTGACCTCGGGGCAGCCGATCTTGGAGCCGGGCGCGTCCAGGGCGATGCGGTGGTGGCAGGCCAGGGCGATCTCGTAACCGCCGCCGAGGGCCGCGCCGTTGATGGCGGCGACGACCGGCTTGCCGAGGGTCTCGATGCGGCGCAGGTTGCGCTTGATGGCGAGGCCGCCGTCGAAGAGGTCCTGCGCGGTCTCGGGGGTGACCCGGATGAGGTCGCGCAGGTCGCCGCCGGCGAAGAAGGTCTTCTTGGCGGAGGTGATGATGACACCGCGGATGGTGTCCTTCTCGGCCTCCAGGCGGTCGGTGATCACCGCGAGGGAGTCGCGGAACGCCTGGTTCATGGTGTTGGCGGACTGGTTCGGGTCGTCGATGACGAGGGTGACGACGCCGGTGCGGTCCTGTTCCCAGCGGATGGTCGTGGACTGAGTGCTCATGTGGAAGTGCTCCGTGTGATCCGTCGTATCCGTGGGAGGGGGTCAGATGCGCTCGACGATGGTGGCGATGCCCATGCCGCCGCCCACACAGAGCGTCGCGAGGCCGTACCGCTTGTCCTGGCGCTCCAGTTCGTCGATGAGGCTGCCGAGGATCATGGCGCCGGTCGCGCCGAGCGGGTGGCCGAGCGCGATCGCGCCGCCGTTGACGTTGACCTTGTCCAGGGAGAGGCCCATGTCCCTGACGAAGCGCAGGACGACGGCCGCGAAGGCCTCGTTGATCTCGACGAGGTCGATGTCGTCGATGCTCAGGCCGGCCTTGGCGAGGGCCTTGCGGGTGGCGGGCGCCGGGCCGGTGAGCATGATGGTGGGCTCGGAGCCGGAGACCGCGGCGGAGACGATCCGCGCGCGGGGGGTGAGGCCGTAGCGCTCGCCGACCTCCTTGGAGCCGATCGCGACCAGCGAGGCGCCGTCCACGATGCCGGAGGAGTTGCCCGCGTGGTGGACGTGGTCGATCTTCTCGACCCAGTGGTACTTCTGCAGGGCCACGGCGTCGAAGCCACCCAGGTCGCCGATGTCCGCGAAGGACGGCTTGAGCTTCGCGAGGGAGTCCGCGGTGGTGCCGGGGCGCAGGTGCTCGTCGTGGTCGAGGACGGTCAGACCGGCCCGGTCCTTCACCGGGACGACCGAGCGGTCGAAGCGGCCCTCCTTCCAGGCCGTCGCCGCGCGCTCCTGCGACAGAGCCGCGTACTCGTCGACGTCACGCCGGGAGAAGCCCTCGATGGTGGCGATCAGGTCGGCGCCGATGCCCTGCGGCACGAAGTTGACGGCGAGGTTGGTCATCGGGTCGTTGAACCAGGCGCCGCCGTCGGAGGCCATCGGCACCCGGGACATCGACTCGACGCCGCCCGCGAGGACCAGATCCTCCCAGCCCGAACGCACCTTGGCGGCGGCCATGTTGACGGCCTCCAGGCCCGAGGCACAGAAGCGGTTCTCCTGCACGCCCGCGACCGTGTCCGGCAGGCCCGCGGCGATCGCGGCGATGCGGGCGATGTCGGAGCCCTGGTCGCCGACCGGGCCGACGACGCCGAGCACGATGTCGTCGACGGCCGCCGGGTCCAGGTCCGGGAAGCGGGCCCGGATCTCGTGGATGAGTCCCACGACCAGGTCGATGGGCTTGGTGCCGTGCAGGGAGCCGTTCGCCTTGCCGCGGCCGCGCGGGGTGCGGATCGCGTCGTACACATACGCTTCGGTGCTCACGAGGAAGCCTTTCAATGAGGGTCAGCTCAGCAGGGAACGGCCGATGATCTCTTTCATGATCTCGGTCGTGCCGCCGTAGATGGTCTGGATCCGGCCGTCGGTGAAGGCCTTGGCGACCGGGTACTCGCTCATGTAGCCGTAGCCGCCGTGCAGTTGCAGGCAGCGGTCCGCGACCCGCTTCTGGAGCTCGGTCGCCCACCACTTGGCCATGGAGGCGTGGACGGCGTCCAGTCCCCCGTCCGAGTGGTCCTCGACGCAGCGGTCGACGAACGTCCGCGTGACGGCGCACTCGGTGGCCATCTCGGCTATCTCGAACCGGATGTGCTGCTTGGTGGCGAGCGGCCGGCCGAAGGCCTCGCGCTCCTTGACGTACTCGGTGGTGATCTCCAGGAGGTGTTCGGCGGCGGCGATCGCGGAGACGGCGATGCTCAGCCGTTCCTGGGCGAGGTTGGTCATCAGGTGTCCGAAGGCGCCGTCGCGCTCGCCGAGGAGGTTCTCCTTGGGCACGCGTACGTCGTGGAAGAACAGCTCGGCGGTGTCCTGGGCCTTCTGGCCGATCTTGTCGAGGTTGCGGCCGCGCTCGAAGCCCTCCATGCCACGCTCGACGGCCAGCAGCGACAGTCCGCGGGCCCCGCCCTCGGGGGTGGTCCTCGCGACGACGATCACCAGGTCGGCGATGATCGCGTTGGAGATGAAGGTCTTGGAGCCGTTCAGCAGCCAGTGGTCGCCCCGGTCCTGCGCGTGCGTGCGGATGCCCTGGAGGTCGGAGCCCGCGCCGGGTTCGGTCATGGCGATGGCGGTGACGAGCGAGCCGTCGCAGAAGCCGGGCAGCCAGCGGCGCTTCTGCTCCTCCGTGGCGAGGCCGGTGAGGTAGGGGCCGATGACGTCATTGTGCAGGCCGAGCGCGAGTCCGGGGGCGCCCGCGCGCGTGAACTCCTCGGCGAGGACGGTGGCGTAGCGGAAGTCGGTGGTGCCGCCGCCCCCGAACTCCTCGGGCACGGCGAGCCCGAGCAGCCCCTGCTTGCCGGCCGCCCGCCAGGCCTCGCGCGAGACGATGCCGTCCTTCTCCCACTGCGCGTAGTGCGGCAGGACCTCCCTGGCCAGGAAGGCGCGCACGGTCTCGCGGAACGCGTCGTGCTCGGGGGCGAAGAGCTGCCGCTTCATTCGGGGCCTTTCCGGGGTTCCTGGTCTTTCACGAGGTCCGGTACACCCCAGTCGCGTGCCACGTCCGCGGTGTCGGCGCCGGCCCGGGCGGGCCCGGTGCGGACGGCCGTGGGGGTGGCGGAGAAGCGGGGCGCGGGCGCGGGCTGGGTGATGCCGCCGTGGTCGGTGAAGGTGCCGCGGGCGGCGAGGTGCGGGTGGTGCGGGGCCTCGCGCAGCGACAGGACGGGCGCCACGCACGCGTCGGTGCCCGCGAAGACGGCCGCCCACTCGTCTCGCGTACGGCTTCGGAAGCGGGCCGCGACCGCCTCGCGCAGGTCGCCCCAGCGGGTCCAGTCCTTGCGGGCGTCCGCGAAGTCCGGGACGCCGAGCAGGTCGAGGAAGAGGTCGTAGAACCGCGGCTCCAGCGCGCCGACCGCCATGTACTTGCCGTCGGCGGTCTCGTAGGTGCCGTAGTACGGGCAGCCGCCGTCGAGGAGGTTGGCGCCGCGCCGGTCCTGCCAGCCGCCGGCCGCGGTCATGGCGTGGATCATCGCGGCGAGGTGGGAGGTGCCGTCGACGATGGCGGCGTCGACGACCTGGCCGGTGCCGGTCGCGCGCGCGTGGTGCAGGGCGGCGAGGACGCCGACGACGAGGTAGAGGGCACCGCCCGCGTAGTCGCCGAGGAGGTTGGCGGGGACGGCCGGGGGACGGCCCGGTTCGCCGATCATGCCGAGGGTGCCGGTGAGGGCGATGTAGGCGATGTCGTGCCCGGCGCGCTGGGCCAGCGGTCCGTCCTGGCCCCAGCCGGTCATACGGCCGTAGACGAGGGCGGGGTTGCGGGCGTGGCAGTCCTCGGGGCCGACGCCGAGGCGCTCGGCGACACCGGGGCGGTTGCCCTCGATCAGGATGTCGGCGCGGGCGGCGAGGCCGAGCACGCGCGCGGGTCCCTCGGGGGCCTTGAGATCGACGACCACCGAGCGCTTGTTGCGGTTGGTGATGTCGTGGTCGGGGTCGATCGAGAGGGCGGCGCCGCCCGGGCGGGACACCTGGACGACGTCGGCCCCGAGGTCGGCGAGGAGCATGGCGGCGAACGGGCCCGGCCCGATACCGGCCAGCTCGACCACGCGCACGCCGGTGAGCGGGCCGTGCCCGGGCGTCGTTGCCGTTGTCATCCAGCCCCCATTGGCGTGACACAACCGATGTAACACCAGTGATGCTAAGAACACGTTCCAGTGGACACAAGACCTGAACGAGCAAGCGCTTAGCCAATTATCGGCCGGTCACCGCTCGTCGAGCTCGGATATCAGCCGTTTCGGAGCGATCGCGCCGACGGTCTCGCCCCACGGCTGTATCGATGTGCGGCTCCGCCGCGTGGCTTCGGTGGCACCCGGCAGCGCGAGGGCGAACTCGCGCACTTTCTCCCACTTCTTCAGGGCGTTCCTGGGTACGGCCACCGTCCCACCTCCGGCCTCCTCGTCGGGCTCCGCACTCCTCACGCTAGCCTCGGCCACCGACAACGGCGCGTGCGACGGGATCTGGAGTGTCATGAGCAGGCTGAAGAGGGCGGACCGTCCCTACGACATCGTGCTGTTCGGAGCGACCAGTTTCGCGGGAGCGCTCACCGCGGAGTACCTCGCCGCACACGGTCCAAAGGATCTGCGCTGGGCGATCGCCGGCCGCAACGAGGACAAGCTCAGGGCGCTGCGCGAACGGCTGCCGGAGGGCACGGAGGTCGGGGTGCTCACGGCCGACGTGTCGGCCCCGGAGTCGCTGCGCGCCCTCGCCGGGCACGCGCGCCTGGTCGCCACCACCGTCGGGCCCTATCTGACGTACGGTGAGGAGCTCGTCGCCGCCTGCGCGGACGCGGGGACGGACTATCTCGACCTCTCCGGGGAGCCGGAGTTCGTGGACCTGATGTACGTCCGGCACGACGCACGCGCGCGTGAGACAGGTGCACGGCTGGTGCACGCGTGCGGGTTCGACTCGATCCCGCACGATCTCGGGGCGTACTTCACGGTCCGGCAGCTGCCGGAGGGCGTGCCGCTCACCGTCGACGGATTCGTGACCGCGGACGGCATGTTCTCCGGCGGGACGTTCGCCTCGGCCCTCAACCAGTTCGCCCGGGGCCGGCAGATGATCGCCGCCGCCCGGGACCGGGGACGGCACGAGCCGCGCCTGGTGGGCCGGCGGGCCTCCGCGCCGACCGGTACCCCGCGCTACGCCCAGGAGGTCGGCGCCTGGGCCCTGCCGCTGCCGACCATCGACGCGCAGATCGTCGGGCGCTCCGCGAAGGCCCTGGACCGCTACGGGCCCGATTTCCGCTACCGCCACTACGCGGCCGTACGGCATCTGCCCGTGGCGGTGGGCGGGGTCGCGGCCGTGGGCGCGCTGTTCGCGGCGGCCCAGGTGCCACCCGCAAGGCGCTGGCTGTCCGGCCGCGTCAGGCCGGGTGACGGGCCGAGCCCGGAGAAGCGGGCCAAGAGCTGGTTCTCGGTGCGCTTCGTCGGCGAGGGGGGCGGCCGACGGGTGTTCACCGAGGTCAGGGGCGGCGACCCCGGGTACGACGAGACGGCCAAGATGTTCGCCGAGTCGGCGCTGTCCCTGGCCTTCGACGACCTCCCGGAGACGTCCGGTCAGGTCACGACCGCGGTGGCGATGGGGGACGCGCTGATCGAGCGGCTGCGGCGGGCCGGGATCACCTTCCGCGTGGCATCGGCTCGATGAGCCCGCGTCAGAAGGACCAGCCGGCCACCGTGTAGATCATCCCCGCGATCCAGCCGAGCCCCGCGAGCACGCCGAGGACCAGCGCGGCGGTCACGGCACGCTCGACGGGCCGGTTCGGGTCGGCGAGGGGCTTGGGGGAACGCTGGGTCATGCGGTGCGTCGTCATGCGGGACAGCCTGCCGATCGCACCGGGGCACGCACATCCGTACAGATACTCAGACGACGTACTCAGTACCGTTCCCAGAGACTGAGCGGGAGTGAGTCCTGTTGCCAGGATTCGTGCTCAGCCGAACGTCCCGAACGGTGTTGGGTGTTCTGGTTGCCCGCTTTCGCTCTGCGTCCGGGCGGCACGTATCTGGTGCGTGGTCCGGGAACGGGAGGGCGGGGTCCTTCGCGCCCAGGGGCATACCGGTCGGCCTGGACGGTCCGATGCCCGTGCACATCGCTCTGGTGTGCACGGGGCGGTGTCGTCCGTCGCCGGATCGGGTGTCCCTGGGCGCGCCGTCC